>NZ_CP020042.1:2794306-3492882 GCF_002028425.1 Streptomyces katrae
GCTGCGCGCCTCGGCGAGGCCGCGTTCGAGGCGGCGCAGGTGGGCCTCGAACAGCTGCCGTACGAGCCCGCTGTCCCGGCCGGGCCAGCCGGCCAGGGCCAGGCGGATGTCCGCCAGCGGCAGGCCCGCCCGGCGGAGCCGGGCCAGCAGGCGGGCCTCGTCCACCTGTTCGGGGCCGTACCAGCGGTAGCCGGTGACGGGGTCCACGTGGGCCGGGACGAGTACGCCGGCCCGGTCGTAGAACCGCAGGGCGCTCACCCCGAGGCCGCTGTCGCGGGCCGTCTCGCCGATACTGCGCATCACGTTCTCCACGCCCGTCACTGTGGTCCCTGCACCAGGTCGAGGGTCAACACGGGCCCGGTGCGGCGGCCTGGCGGAGGGCTTCGAGGACGCGGGCGACGGCGGGGGCCGCGTCGGCGCCGCGGCGGGTGGCGGCGATGACATGGCGGGTCGGGCGGTCGTGCGGGAGCGGGCGGACGGTGACTCCGGCGGCGCGGGCCACCGCCATGCGGGGGATCAGCGCGACGCCCATGCCCGCTTCGACGAGGGCCAGGATGGCGGTCCAGCCCGCGGCCGAGTGGGCCTGCTCGGGGACGAAGCCGGCCGCCTCGCACGCGGCCTGGGTGATCTCCGACCAGGGGCCGGAGCCCCCGTAGATCCACGGTTCGCGGGAGAGGTCCGCCAGCCGCAGGGCGGGGGCGTCGGCCAGCGGGTGGCCCGGCGGGAGGGCCACGTCCAGCGGGTCGGCCAGCAGCGGGACCCGGGTGAAGCGCGAGTCGCGGGCCGTGGGGGCGTGCGCGGCCAGCGACACCGCGAGGTCCACCGCTCCGGCGGCCAGCAGCTCGTAGGACTGCGCCGCCTCGGCCTCCCGGACGCGGACCTCCACGCCCGGGTGGTCGCGCTTCAGGGCAGCCACGGCCGGGACGACCAGGGCCGGGATGGCCGTGGAGAAGGCGCCGACGCGGTCACGGTGCCCCGGTCGGCCAGGGTCCGCAGGATCCGCAGTTTTTTGATGTCCCAGTCCGTCACGGGGTGAAACTACCTGCGGGCCGCGCTGCCCAGGGCGACCCCGCCCAGGATCAGGGCCATGCAGAGGAGTTGGGCGGGGCCCGTGCGCTCGCCCAGGAGGAGCAGGCCGAGGGCGGCGACGCACACCGGCTGGAGGTAGTAGACGATGCCCGCGCGGGCCGCGCCGATCAGGGAGACGGCCTTGTTCCAGGCGAAGAAGGCGACGGCCGAGGAGAAGACGCCCACGTAGAGGAGCGGGCCGAGGGTGGCGGGCGTGGCCTCGAAGCCGCCCTGGACGTGGAGCGAGATCGCGTAGGCGGGGGCCAGCATCAGGGCGCCGAGGACGAAGGTGGTGAGGAGGAAGGTGAGGCCGCCGATCTCGGCGGGCTTGCGCTTGAGGAGCGCGCTGTAGGTGGCGAAGGAGAAGGCGGCGGCGAACATCCACAGGTCGCCCGCGCCGAAGTGGAGGCTCAGGGAGCCGTGGCCGACCAGGAGGAGGACGCCGAGGGCCGCCAGCAGCAGGCCGAAGACGCGGCGGGCGCCGAGCCGTTCGCCGCCGAGGCGGGCGTAGAGGGCCATGATGACCGGCGAAGCGGCCATGATCGTGCCCATGTTGGAGGCGGAGGTGGTCAGTCCGGCCTGGTGGACCAGGGTGTTGTAGAGGGTGACGCCGAAGAGGGTGGCGAGGCTGACGTAGCCGAGGTGCTTGCGGATCAGGGCCCGCTGCTGCCAGGCCTGGCGGGCGGCGAAAGGGGTGACCGCGACGGCGGCGATGGTCCAGCGCCAGAAGACGGCCTGGACCGGGGGGACGGTCCCGGACATGCCGCGGGTGGCGACGAAGCTGCCGGACCAGACGACCGTGGCCAGCAGGGCGAGGAGTACGCCGAGGCCCAGCGCCCCCTTCTTCGCCGTGCTGCCGGTGGTGTGTTGCCGGTCCTCTCGGGCTGTGGTCCGGGCGCGGTCCGTGACGGCCACTTCTGGTGTCCCCTTCCGGTGGTGGTGTGGTGGTGGGGATACCGTCGCACTGCTTGACCGTCCAGGTCCATCGAAAGAATTCGATGGGTTGGTTTAGGGAAAATGAATGGTCCCCGGGAGGCCGGGGGACGACCTCCCGGGGACCCGGGGGAGGGAGCAGGAACTGGGGTTTCAGGCGATCTTGACCTTCGGGGTCTCGATGCGCGGGGCCTCTGCCGGCTCGGCGGCCTTCACCTTCGGCGCGCGGCCCGGGAGCTGTCCGAAGACCGTGGCGCCGAAGGCGATCACCATGCCCAGGACCTGGACCGGGCTCAGGGCCTGGCCGAGGGCGGCCCAGCCGATGACGGCGGCGGTGAGCGGGGAGAGCGGGCCGAGGAGGGTGACCGAGGTGGCGGAGAGCTTGCCGATGCCGCGGAACCAGAGGAAGTACGCGGCGCCCGTGTTGATCAGCATCATGTAGCCGTAGCCGAGGAAGGCCTTGCCGTCGAGGGCCGGCGGGGCGCCCTCGACCAGGGCGGCGATCGGGATGATGACCAGTCCGCCCGCGGTGAGCTGCCAGCCGGTCACGGCCAGCGGGCCGACGCCCTCGGGGCGCCCCCAGCGCTTGGTCATCACGGTGCCGGCGCCCATGGAGGCCGAGGAGACGATGCCGGCGATGACGCCGACGAGGTCGAGCTGGGCCTGGGAGGTGAGGACCACCATGCTCACGCCGAGCGCGGCGACTATCGCGGCGAGCACGTTGCGCAGCCTGGCCCGCTCGCCCAGCAGCAGGGCGGCCAGTCCGACGACGAACAGCGGGCCGGCGGAGCCGAGGACCGCGGCGACGCCGCCGGGGAGGCGGTAGGCCGCGAGGAAGAGGAGCGGGAAGAAGGCGCCGATGTTGAGGGTGCCGAGGACCGCCGACTTCCACCACCAGGCGCCCTTGGGGAGGGCCCGGGAGAGGACGACCAGCAGGAGACCGGCGGGCAGGGCCCGCATCGCACCGGTGAAGAGCGGCCGGTCCGGCGGCAGCAGCTCACTGGCGACGAAGTAGGTCGAGCCCCAGGAGATGGGGGCGAGTGCGGTCAGGACGATGGTGGTGACTCGGTTCACGGTCACTCACTCCTCGGGCAGGTGATGGGTACGGCGGGCGGGGCTTTTTGGCTGCGACCTACTCGGGGGCCCGTCCCGGCCTCCCCGAGTAGGTCGCTGGTAAGTAGCTTAGCACTAAGCTACTTTTTGGCAAGCTACTTTCTTGTGGGTGACTAAGCGGAAGCCGATACTTGCGGGTATGACCGCACTGAAGAAGGACATCGCCAAGGACGCCGTCGATGCGATCACCGACCAGTGGTACGCGGTGCGTCCCGACCTGGACACCACGCCCATGGCCGTCTTCGGCCGGATCTACCGGATCTCGAAGGCCATGGGAGACGCGGTGGAGCGGGCGTACAACCGCCATGGAGTGTCCCGCGGGGAGTTCGACGTGCTCGCCACGCTGAGGCGATCCGGAACCCCGTTCACGCTCTCGCCGCGGCAGCTGTCGGCCACGCTGATGCTCACGACGGGCGGGATGACCGGGCGCCTGGACAAGCTGGAGAAGGCCGGGCTGCTGACCCGCAGCCCCGATCCGCACGACCGGCGCGGGCTCCAGGTGACCCTCACGGAGCGGGGCCTCGCCCTCGTGGACGAGGCGGTCGCCGACGGCATCGAGGTGAACCGGTCCGGTCTCGCCGACTTCAGCCCCGAGGAGGTCGAGGCGCTCGGCGGGCTCCTGCGCAAGCTCCTCGCGGACATGCCCTGAGGGCGGCGGGCCCGGGCGCCTCGGGGCGCGGCGTCCCGTGCCCGGGTACGCCGAGGCGCCGGAGGTCGCCACGGGGCCGGCTCAGGCCGGCGCCACGGACCTCCGGCGCCCGGAAGTGCTGGAGTGCTGGAACCGCCCGGGGGCGGGTCAGCCCTGCTTCTGCTGCTTGCGCGACTGGTCGCCGACCATCACGAGACCCGCGATGATCAGGAAGATCACGATCGGCAGGCCCACGTAGAGGCCGAGCGTCTCGCCGATGCTCAGCCCCTTGCCCGGGTCGTCGCCGTCGTCGCGGCTGAGCGCGAGGGCGGGAGACGTCATCAGCAGCATCATCAGCGTCGTTCCGGCCGAGACGGCGCCGGCGCGCAGAGCGTTCTTCTTGTCCACGGTGCAAACGTAGCGAACACCTAAAGCGGGCGCGCGCCCGGGGGTGCCGTACGGGTCCGTGCGCCCTCCCGCACCGCGCTCAGCAGGGCGTTCGCCCGGGGCGAGGCCGTCAGGGCCTCCAGGGTCAGCGGCCGGCCCACCGCGTCGGCCACCGGCAGCCGCCAGTTGGGGTACTGGTCCCAGGTGCCCGGCAGGTTCTGCGGCCGCCGGTCCCCCACCGCGTCCGGCAGCCAGACGCCGACCAGCCGGGCGGGCGTGCGCAGCAGGAAGGCGTACAGGGCCCGTACGGCGCCCTCCTCGTCCTTGGCCTCCAGCCCCAGCCCGTCCAGCACCCGCAGCCACTGCGCGGTGTCGGCGGCGTCCTCGGCCCGCTCCTCCTGCGCCGGGCGGGTCAGCAGGCCCAGCCGGTCGCGGAGTTCGACGTGGGCGCCGGCCAGTTTGGCGGCGGTGGGCGGCAGGTCGTGGGTGGTCGCGGTGGCCAGGCAGTCGGCGCGCCAGGCCTCCGGGGCCAGCGGCAGCCCGTCCCCGGACCAGTCCCGCTCGAACCAGAGCACGGAGGTGCCGAGGATCCCGCGCCGGGCCAGGGCTTGCCGGACGCGGGGTTCGACCGTCCCCAGGTCCTCGCCCACCACGGGCGCCCCCGCCCGGTGGGCTTCCAGGACCAGCACGGCGAGCATGGCCTCGCCGTCGTAGGAGACGTACGTGCCGTCGGCGGGCGGGGCGCCCTCCGGGATCCACCAGAGCCGGAACAGGCCCATCACGTGGTCCACGCGCAGCGCGCCCGCATACCGGAACACCCCGCGCAGCAGGGCCCGGAAGGGGGCGTACGCCGTCCCCTCCAGGACGTCGGGCCGCCAGGGCGGCAGCCCCCAGTCCTGGCCGCGGGCGTTGAAGGCGTCCGGCGGGGCGCCGACGGAGACGGACCGGGCGTGGAGGGAGCCGTGGCGGGCGTCGGAGCCCTCGGGGTGCACGCCGACGGCCAGGTCGTGGACGATGCCGACCTCCATCCCGGCCTCCCGGGCGGCCCGCTGGGCGGCGGTCAGCTGGGTGTCCGTCAGCCAGACCAGCCAGGCGTGGAAGTCGGCCCGCTCCTCGGGGTCCTCCCCGGCGACGGCCGCGCACCAGGCGGCGTGCAGGTCGAGCCCCTGGCCCTGGGCGGCGCGGTACGCCCGGTAGGCGGCCTCACGGGCGGGGGTGCGCGGGACGGCGTACAGCAGTTCCAGGGCGGCCCGCTTCAGGGCCCACACGGCGTCCCGGTCGATCAGGGCGCCCTTCTCCAGCACCTCGCGGCGCAGCTCCCCGCCCCGCCCGGCCAGTTCGGCGAGGGCATCGCGGTCCGGGCAGGCCTCCCATTCGGGCAGGTCCTCGACGCGCAGGTACACCGGGTCGGGGAAGCGGCGGGAGGCCGGCCGGTAGGGAGAGGGGTCGGTCGGGCTGCCGGGGACGGCCGAGTGCAGCGGGTTGACCTGGATGAACCCGGCGCCGTGGGTGTCGGCGGCCCAGCGGGCCAGTTCCGCGAGGTCGCCGAGGTCGCCCATGCCCCAGGAGCGCTCCGAGAGCAGGGAGTACAGCTGGACGAGCAGCCCGTGGGCCCGCTCGGGCGCCGCCGGTGCCCGGTCCGGGGCCACGATGAGGGTGGCCCCGGCGGTACGGCCGTCGGGGGTCTCGGCGGTCAGCCGGTGCACCCCGAGGGGCAGGCGCGGGTCCCACGCCGCCTCCCCGGCACCGTCCTCCAGGGTCACCCGCAGCCGGGTCCCGGGCGGCAGCCCGGTCAGGGCCGCGGGGGCGGGCTCTCCCCGCCACTGGACCAGGGTCGGCGGCAGCAGCCGCCCGGCCGCCTCCCGTTCGGCGGAGTCCGCCAGCCGCCGGGCGTCCTCGGGGGTGCCGGCGGGGACGCCGATCAGGCCGAGTACGGCGCGGACCGTGGCCGGCGGCACCTGGACGGTGACGTCCTCGGCGGGCTGGTAGGTGGTGGCGACGCCGTGGTGGGCCGCGAGCCGGGCGAGGTCGTCCATCTGCATCCTTGGGGGTGGGAGGGGGCTAGGAAACCGCCTCGCTCGTCAGCGGGGCCTCGTGCACGAGCGGGGTCTCGCTGGTCAGCGGGGCGTACGCCGAGCCGGGCAGCGGCGTTTCACTGGTCAGCGGGGCGTCCGCACACCCGGACAACGGGGACGCGGCTCCCGGGGGCACGTCCGCGGGGCCCGACTGCACGGGCAGGTGGGCGAGCGGGGCACGGCTGCGGGCGGCGGGCGGCGCGGTGCGGGGTTTCATGGGGGCTCCCTCGTACGTGCTTCGGGCCGGTGCTCCGGACCCGGCTGGTCCGGCGGATCCGCCCATGCAACACCTGCGCCGGACACCGCAGCCATACCCAGTCCGGGGCACCGCATTCCTGGCCGATCTTGGTCAGATCGCCCCACCCGCATTGACACTTCAGCCGCACGGGTGGTGGGCTCGGGCTCATTCGTACGGACGGGGGACGGCTCGGGACGGGGAGGCTCCGTGCAGCTCAGGGGCAGGAAGCGGACCACCGCCGCGGCGGTGGCCGTCATAGGCTCGCTGCTGGGCGGGGCGGCGGCCTCGGTCCCCGAGGGCATGCTGGCCGCCACGCCCAAGTCCCCGGCGGTGCCGCGCCCCGACGGCGGGGCCGCCGCCGTGGCCTCCGGTGGCCCGGGACCGCTCCTCGACCCGGCCTACGACGTTCCCCGAGCCCCCGCCGAGGGCCCCGCTGTGTGGCCGCGGCCGCAGTCGGCGCACGCCGACCCGGCCCGGGAGGTGCCGGTCGCGGCGGAGGCCGTGCTGGTGGCGCCGGAGGGCGTGGACCCGTACGCCGTGGACGTCGTGCGCACCGCCCTGCGCGCGGCCGGCGTACGGACGCTGCACGACCGGCCGCCGGGGGCGGTGCTGCCCGAAGGGGCCCTCGTCGTACGGCTCCAGGGGGCGGACGCGGAGGCCGCGCTGCTGGCGCTCGGCGCGGCGCCGGCCGGGGACCTGCCCGAGGGCGGCTACCGGCTGGCGGTGGGCAGGACCGGCGGCCGGGACACGGTCGCGCTGGCCGGGGTGGGCGGGGACGGGCTGTTCCACGCCGCGCAGACGCTGCGTCAGCTGCTGGCGGCCGGGGGCGGGAAGGTGCCCGGCATGCTGGTGCGGGACTGGCCCACGGCGCGGGTGCGCGGGGTCACCGAGGGGTTCTACGGGCAGCCGTGGAGCCGGCAGCAGAGGCTCGCACAGCTGGACTTCCTGGGCCGCACCAAGCAGAACCGGCTGCTGCTGGCGCCCGGTGACGACCCGTACCGCACGACGGCCTGGCGCGAGGAGTACCCGGCGGCGGCTCAGGAGGAGTTCCGGGCGCTGGCCGAGCGGGCCCGCGCCAACCACGTGACGCTGGGCTGGGCGGTGTCCCCGGGGCAGTCCATGTGCCTGGCCTCGGCGGAGAACCGGGCGGCGCTGCTGCGCAAGGTCGACGCCATGTGGGACCTGGGGTTCCGGGCCTTCCAGCTGCAGTTCCAGGACGTCAGCTACGCCGAGTGGGGCTGCCGGGCCGACCGGGTGCGGTACGGGACGGGCCCGGTGGCGGCGGCGAAGGCGCACGCGGAGGTCGCGGGCGACCTCGCGGCGCACCTGGCCGAGCGGCATCCGGGGGCGGTTCCGCTGTCGCTGCTGCCGACCGAGTACTTCCAGGACGGCGCCACCGCCTACCGGACGACCCTGGCCCAGGCCCTGGATCCGCGGGTGGAGGTGGCCTGGACGGGCGTGGGCGTGGTGCCGCGCACCATCACGGGCAAGGAGCTGGCCGGGGCGCGGTCCGCGCTCGGGCACCCGCTGGTGACGATGGACAACTACCCGGTCAACGACTGGGACCCGGAGCGCATCTTCCTCGGCCCGTACGCCGGCCGCGATCCGGCGGTGGCGAGCGGTTCGGCGGCGGTGCTGGCCAACGCGATGCCGCAGGGCACCTTGTCGCGGATCCCGCTGTTCACGGCGGCCGACTACGCCTGGAACCCGACCGGGTACCGGCCCGGGGAGTCCTGGGCGGCGGCGGTGCGCGACCTGTCGGGCCCGGACCAGCGGACCCGGGCGGCGCTGGCCGCACTGGCCGGGAACACGGCCTCCTCGGGGCTGAAGCTGGAGGAGTCGGCGTACCTGAAGCCGCTGGTGGAGGAGTTCTGGCGGGCCCGCGCGGCCGGGGACAAGGCCGCGGGCGAACGGCTCCGGGCGGCGTTCACGGTGCTGCGGGAGGCCCCGGCGCGGCTGCCCGGCCTCTCCGGGGAGGCGGGGCCCTGGCTGGAGCGGCTCTCGCGGTACGGGGCGGCGGGCGAGCTGGCGGTGGACCTGCTGCGCGCGCAGTCCCGGGGTGACGGGGCGGCGGCCTGGCAGGCCTCGCGGGACCTGGCGGCGGCGCGCAGCGCGCTGGCGGAGCAGGACGGGGTACAGGTGGACGCCTCGGTGCTCGACCCGTTCCTGGCGAAGGCGGCGGCGGAGTCGGACGCCTGGACCGGCGCGTCCCGGCCCGCCGGTACGGTGCGGCGCGAGCCCGGCTCGTGGACCGTGACGCTGGAGGAGCCGCGGCCGCTCGCGGCCGTCACGGTGATGACGGACCCGCTGGCGCCCGGGTCGCGGGGCGCGGCGGTGGAGGTGCGGGTCCCGGGCGAGGGCTGGCGGCGGATCGGTGAGGCGTCGGGGTCCGGGTGGACCCAGGCCGACGCGGGCGGGGTACGGGCGGACGCGGTACGGCTGTCGTGGCCGGGCGAGGCCCCGGTGGTCCACCAGGTGGTCCCGTGGTTCGCGGACGACCCGCAGGCCGGGTTCGAACTGGCCGGTGGGGGCGGGGTGGACGTGGAGGCCGGCGGGGCCGCGCGCACGGTGACGGCCGAACTGTCGGCGGTCCGGCCCGGCGAGGTCCGTGGCGCGCTCACCCTGTCGGGGCCGGCACCGGCGGGCATCGAGGTCCGCCTCCCGGGCGAGGTCACGCTCCCGCGCGGGGGCCGGCTCTCACTGCCGGTGGAGGTCCGCCTCCCGGCGTCCACTCCGCTGGGCACGTACGCGATCCCCCTCGCCTTCGACGGCCAGGTGCGCACGCTGACGGTCCGGGCGGTCCCGCGCACGGGCGGCCCGGACCTGCTGCGCACGGCCCGGGTCACGTCCTCGGGGGACGAGTCGGCGCGCTTCCCCGCGTCGGCGGCGGTGGACGGCTCGGAGCTGACCCGGTGGTCCTCGAAGCCGGTGGACGGGGCGTGGTGGCGGGCGGAGCTGGCCGCACCGGCCCGGATCGGAGTGCTGACCCTGCACTGGCAGGAGGCGTACGCGTCGGCGTACCGGGTCGAGACCTCGTCGGACGGGGTCACCTGGCGGCCGGCCGCCACCGTCTCCTCCCGGGGAGGCACGGACACCCTGCGCCTGGACCCCGCCGCGGACACCCGCTTCCTCCGCGTCACCTGCGACCGGCGCGCGACCCCGTACGGATGCAGCCTCTGGTCGGCGACGGCCTTCGCGGTGGTGCCGTAGCGAGGGCCGCGGGGTGCCGCCGCGCGCGGCGGCACCCCGTCAGGAAGCGGCGGCGACCCCCACCCCGATGCGCTCCAGCGCGTCTTCCGCGCCGTACGGCTGGAGGTACGGCATCCACCGCGGGTCCCGGTGCCCCGTCCCGATGATCCGCCACGCCAGCCCCGACGGCGGGGCCGGCTGGTGCCTCAGCCTCCACCCCAGTTCCAGCAGGTGGCGGTCCGCCTTGACGTGGTTGCAGCGCCGGCAGGCGGCAACCACGTTGTCCCAGGCGTGCTGGCCACCCCGGCTGCGCGGGATCACGTGGTCCACGCTCGTCGCGACGGCCCCGCAGTACATGCAGCGGCCGCCGTCGCGGGCGAACAGCGCGCGGCGGGTGAGTGGAACGGGCCCCCGGTAGGGGACCCGCACGAAGCGCTTGAGCCGGACCACGCTGGGAGCGGGGACGGCCTGTGTCGCGCTGTGCAGGAAGGCGCCGGATTCCTCGAGGGAGATGGCCTTGTTCTCCAGGACGAGGACGAGCGCGCGGCGGAGCGGTACGACGCCGAGGGGCTCGTACGACGCGTTGAGGACCAGGACGTGCGGCACGGACTGCCTCCTTGTACGCCGGCGGCGCGTGGCTCGCGCCGGGACGATCTGTTTTCCAGTCTCCCCTTACGGCTGGTCGAAACGCCACCACGCGCCGGTAACGGGCCCGAGGTGTTTTCAACCACACTCCCTTCATCCCCAGGTGAGGGCGGTCTCTCCCTCGAACACGGCAACGAGGTCGGGCCCGAGCCCCGTTAGTGTGGAAGACCTGCCCGTACACCGCGTTCCGTTTCCACGGGCAGGCCGCTATGCCTGGAGGTTCCCCCGTGCCCTCGCCCGCCACCCTGCTCCCGCTGGCAGCGACCGCCACCGACGACGCCGCCGAGAGCGTGACCAACGCCGCGAGCTTCATCGAGGAGAACTGGGCCACCTGGCTGAGCGTCGGCCTGCGGATCCTGCTGATCATCGTGATCGCGGCCGCGCTCCGTTCGGTCGTGCGCAAGGCGCTGACCAAGCTGATAAGCCGGATGAACACCAGCGCGGAGGCCGTCGAGGGCACCGCGCTCGGCGGGCTGCTGGTCAATGCCGAGCGGCGGCGCCAGCGTTCCGAGGCGATCGGTTCGGTGCTGCGCTCGGTGGCCTCGTTCCTGATCCTCGGTACGGCCGCGCTGATGGTGCTGGCGGCACTGAAGATCGATCTGGCGCCGCTGCTGGCGAGTGCCGGTGTGGCCGGTGTGGCGATCGGTTTCGGTGCCCGCAACCTGGTGACGGACTTCCTGTCCGGCGTGTTCATGATCATGGAGGACCAGTACGGCGTCGGCGACAAGATCGACGCGGGTGTGGCCTCCGGTGAGGTGATCGAGGTCGGTCTGCGCGTGACCAAGCTGCGCGGCGACAACGGCGAGATCTGGTACGTCCGCAACGGCGAGATCAAGCGGATCGGCAACCTCAGCCAGGGCTGGGCGACCGCGGGCGTGGCCGTGCAGGTCAAGCCGACCGAGGACCTCGCGCGGCTGCGCGAGACCCTTCAGGAGGTGGCCGACGCCTTCGCCAAGGAGTCCCCGTGGGACGAGCGCCTGTGGGGCCCGGTGGAGGTGCTGGGGCTGGACGAGGTGCTGCTGGCCTCGATGACCGTGAAGGTGTCGGCGAAGACGATGCCGGGGCAGCAGTTCGCCGTGGAGCGCGAGCTGCGCTGGCGGATCAAGGAGGCCTTCGACGCCGCCGGCATCCGGATCATCGGCGGCCTCCAGGCGGCCGGCGAGGAGGAGGCGGCCGCCGACCCGTCCGCCTCGGTCGCCCCGCCGTCGGTGCTGGCCAACCCCGCCTCGCCGCAGTCCCTGGCCACGACCCCGATCCCGCCGCCGGCCGCGCCCCGGCTCCCCAAGTAGTCACGCGGTCCCCGCCCGCCCCGCCGGTGTTCCGGCGGGGCGGTTTCATTGACAGGGCTCAGCAGGCGATAGGAAACTTACCTAACAGTTCGCTTCGGTGAGGGAGAGCCTCGTCATGCCCGCCGCCACGCCCGGAACGCCCAGCCTGCTGCGCTCCATGAACGACCGCGCCGCCCTGGAGCTGCTGCTGACGCACGGCCCCCTGTCCCGGACCCGCATCGGAGCGCTCACCGGCCTCTCCAAGCCCACCGCCTCCCAGCTGCTGGCCCGCCTGGAGGCCGCCGGGCTGGTGGTGGCCACCGGAACGGACGGCGGCCGGCCCGGCCCGAACGCCCAGCTGTACGCGCTCAACGCCCGCGCCGCCCACGTCGGCGGCCTCGACGTCACCCCCGACCGGGTGCTCGCGGCCGTGGCCGACCTCACCGGCACCGTCACCGGCCGCTTCGAGCTCCCCTATGCCGAGGGTTCCGACGCGGTCGGCCAGGTCACCGGCGCCCTCGCGGGAGCCCTCGCCGACGCCGGCCTCGGCCTGGAGGACCTGCACCGCGTGGTCATCGCCACCCCCGGCGCCTTCGACCCCCGCTCGGGCCGGCTGCGCTACGCCAGCCACCTCCCCGGCTGGCACTCCCCCACCCTGCTCGACGAACTGGCCGCGACCCTGCCCGTCCCGGTCGAGTACGAGAACGACGTCAACCTCGCCGCCGTCGCCGAGCAGCGGCTCGGCGCGGCCCGCGGGCACGAGGACTTCGTCCTGCTGTGGAACGAGGAGGGCCTCGGCGCCGCCCTGGTACTCGGCGGCCGGCTGCACCGCGGCTGGACCGGCGGCGCCGGCGAGGTCGGCTTCCTGCCCGTCCCCGGACACCCCCTGGTCCGGCAGGTCGCCCGCGCCAACACGGGCGGCTACCAGGAGCTGGCCGGCGTCCAGGTGCTGCCCGCGCTCGCCGCCGAGGCGGGGATCGACACCTCCGGGCTCCCCCGCGGGGCCCAGGTGGCCGCCGCCGTCGCCCTGCTGCGGCAGGCCGCCGCCGAACCCGACGGGGCCCGGCTGGAGTTCCTCCGCTCGTACGCCACCGCCCTCGCGACCGGTCTGGCCTCGCTGGTCTCCGTACTGGACCCGGAGCTCGTGGTCCTCGCCGGGCAGGCGATCGCCGCGGGCGGCGACCCGCTGCGCGCCCTGCTGGAGGCCGAGCTCGCCGAGCTGGCCCCCTCCCGGCCCCGGCTGGTCCCCGGCGAGGTCGGCGAACGGCCCGTCCTGCGCGGCGCCCTGGAGAGCGCGCTGGCCACCACCCGCGAGGAAGTCTTCGACACCTCCCGCTGAACCCCCGACCCCACCCCCGACCGGCATCCCCTCACCGGAAGTTCCTCCCCCAGAGAGCGAGCCCCGCCATGCCCACAGCCGGACGCCCCGTCACCGCGGCCACCGCACTGGCGGCCCTATCCGCCCTGGCCCTGCTCGCCACCGCCTGCACCGGCCAGGGCGCCGCCACCGCCTCCGACGACCCGAAGGCGGACACCACCCTCACCTTCTGGCACGGCTGGTCCGCGCCCGGCGAGGTCAAGGCGATCGAGGAGAACATCGCCCGTTTCGAGAAGGCGCACCCGAACATCAAGGTCAAGGTCACCGGCAACATGACCGACGACAAGATCAACCAGGCGCTGCGCGCCGGCGGCGACAAGGCCCCCGACGTGGTCTCCTCCTTCAGCACCGACAGCGTCGGCACGTTCTGCGCCTCCGGCGCCTTCACCGACCTGAACCCCTTCCTGGCGAAGTCCGGGGTCGACAAGACCAAGGTCTTCCCCGCGACCCTGCTGGAGTACACGCAGTTCAAGGGCAACCAGTGCACGCTGCCCCTGCTGAGCGACGCCTACGGCCTGGTCTACAACAAGACCGCCTTCGCGGCCGCCGGCATCACCGAACCGCCCCGCACCTGGAGCCAGTTCACCGAGGACGCCCAGAAGCTGACCAAGCCGCGCGGGGACTCGTACGAACAGCTCGGCGTGATGCCCACCTTCCACGGCTACGAGACCACCCCCATGCGCCTGGCCGCCCAGTGGAGCCCCGCGTACTTCGCCGCCGACGGCAGCTCCAGCCTGGCGAAGGACCCGGCCTTCGCGAAGATGCTGACCGCCCAGAAGGACCTGGTGGACAAGCTCGGCGGGTACGAGAAGCTGGAGCGGTTCCGGGCCGGGTTCGGCGACGAGTGGAGCGCCGGACACCCCTTCCACAAGGGGCTGGTCGCCATGCAGATCGACGGGGAATGGCGGCCGGAGATGGCCAGGGAGGCCGGGGTCTCCTTCGAGGTCGGCACCGCCCCGCTGCCCGTACCGGACGACCAGGCCGCCGACTACGGCAAGGGATACCTCTCCGGCACCGTCATGGGGATATCCGCGGCGAGCCGCAAACAGAACGCCGCCTGGGAACTCGTGCGGTACATGACCACCGACACCGAGGCGGTGGTCTCCTTCGCCAACGCCATCCACAACGTGCCCTCGACGCTGGCCGCCCTCCAGTCCCCGCAGCTGAAGGTGACCCCGGAGTCCAGGACCTTCCTCGACATCGCCCGGCACCCGAAGTCCGGCACCACCCCCGCCCGCGCGGACGGCGGCACCTACCAGCTGACGTTCCAGGACTTCGCCTACCGCACCGAGAAGGGCGAGGTCCCCGACCTCCAGGCCGGTCTCGCCGCCACGGCCCGGCAGATCGACACCGACATCGCCAAGGCCGAGTAGTCCGATGGCCCCGCCCGCACTCCTGGCCAAGCGCCGCCGGGCCGCCCTGCGGACCGCCGCGTTCCTCTCGCCCTGGCTGATCGGCTCCGCCGTCTTCTTCGCCTACCCGCTGCTGTCCACCGCCTACTTCTCCTTCACCCGTTACGACGGCTTCCGCCCGCCCGCCTTCAACGGCACGGCCAACTGGAGCTACGTCTTCACCGACTACCCGCTCTTCTGGCCCGCCCTGCGCAACACCCTGTGGCTGGTCGTGGTCATGGTGTCCTGCCGGGTCGTCTTCGGCCTGGGCGCCGGCCTGCTCGTCACGAAGGTCAAGACCGGGGCCGGGATCTTCCGCACCCTGTTCTACCTGCCCTACCTGGCCCCGCCGGTGGCCGCGACGCTCGCCTTCGTCTTCCTCCTCAACCCCGGCACCGGCCCCGTGAACACCCTCCTCGACGGCGTGGGGCTGCCGGCTCCCGGCTGGTTCACCGACCCCGGCTGGTCCAAGCCCGCGCTGACCGCGCTCGCCGTGTGGGGGGTCGGCGACCTCATGGTGATCTTCATGGCGGCCCTGCTCGACGTGCCGAAGGAGCAGTACGAGGCCGCCGAGCTCGACGGGGCCGGCGCCTGGGCCCGTTTCCGGCACATCACCCTGCCGAACATCTCCCCGATCATCCTGTTCGCCGTGGTCACCGGGGTCATCCAGGCCATGCAGTACTACACCCAGCCGCTCGTCGCCGGGAAGACCGCCGCCGGGGTCATCGGCGGCTCCGGGCAGCAGTTCGAGCCCGGCTACCCCGACAAGTCCACGCTGACCCTGCCCCAGCTCGTCTACAACCTCGGCTTCCAGCGCTTCGACTACGGCGCCGCCTGCGTCCTCGCGCTCGTCCTGTTCGCCCTCTCCATGGCCTTCACCGCCCTGCTCATGCGCCGCCGCGGCGGACTGACGGGAGCGGACGCATGACCATGAGCACCGCACGCGGCGCCCGGCGGGCCGTACTGCACTGGATCGGCGTGCACGCGCTGGCCGTGGCCGCCGCCCTGTTCTTCGTCCTCCCCTTCGTCTTCCTCCTCCTCACCTCCCTGATGGGCGACCAGCAGGCCCTCACCCGCGACCTGTGGCCGCGGACCTGGGAATGGGGCAACTACGCCACGGTCTGGCACACCCCCGGATTCCTCACCTGGTGGCGCAACACCCTCCTCTACGCGGGCCTGGGCACCCTCCTGACCGTGGTGTCCTCGGTGCCCGTCGCCTACGCCCTCGCCAAGGTCCGCTTCCGCGGCCGGCGGCTCGTCCTGCTGCTCGTGATCGCCGTGATGACGCTGCCGCCCCAGGTGGTGGTCATCCCCATGTACCTCTTCTGGGCCAAGCAGCTCGACCTGTCCGGCACCCTGTGGCCGCTGATCGTCCCGATGGCCTTCGGCGACGCCTTCTCCGTCTTCCTGCTGCGCCAGTTCCTGCTCACCATCCCCGACGAGTACCTGGACGCGGCCCGCGTCGACGGCTGCGGCGAGCTGCGCACCCCGCTGCGGGTGGTCCTGCCGATGGCGAAGCCCGGCATCGCGTCCATCGCCCTCTTCCAGTTCTTCGCCGCCTGGAACGACTACTTCGGCCCGCAGGTCTACGCCTCCGACAACCCCGCCGCCTGGACCCTCAGCTACGGCCTGGAGTCCTTCAAGGGCGCGCACCACACCGACTGGAACCTCACCATGGCGGCGACCGTGCTCGTCATGGCCCCGGTGATCCTCCTCTTCTTCTTCGCCCAGAAGGCGTTCGTCGAGGGCGTCACCCTGACCGGCGTGAAAGGCTGAAAGCGATGAAACTCGCAGTGGTGGGCGGCGGTTCCACCTACACCCCCGAACTGGTCGACGGATTCGCGCGGCTGCGCGACACCCTGCCCGTCACCGAGCTCGTCCTCGTCGACCCCGCCGCCGAACGGCTGGAGCTGGTCGGCGGCCTGGCCCGGCGGATCTTCGCCCGGCAGGGGCACCCCGGCCGGATCACCACCACCGCCGACCTGGACGCGGGCGTCGCCGGCGCGGACGCCGTCCTCCTCCAGCTGCGGGTCGGCGGGCAGGCGGCCCGGCTGCAGGACGAGACCTGGCCGCTGGAGTGCGGCTGCGTCGGCCAGGAGACCACCGGCGCGGGCGGACTGGCCAAGGCCCTGCGCACCGTCCCCGTGGTGCTGGACATCGCCGAACGGGTGCGGCGGGCCGCCCCCGGAGCCTGGATCATCGACTTCACCAACCCCGTCGGGATCGTCACCCGGGCCCTGCTCCAGGCCGGGCACAAGGCGGTCGGGCTGTGCAACGTCGCCATCGGCCTCCAGCGGAAGTTCGCCGCGCTGCTGGGCGCCCAGCCCGCCGAGATCCACCTCGACCACGTCGGCCTCAACCACCTGACCTGGGAGTTCGGCGTACGGCTCGGGGGGCCCGGGGGCGAGGACGTGCTGCCCCGGCTGCTGGCCGAGCACAGGGAGGCGATCGCCGCCGACCTGCGGCTGCCGCGGGCGGTGCTGGACCGGCTCGGCGTCGTCCCCTCGTACTACCTGCGCTACTTCTACTCCCACGACGAGGTGGTCCGCGAGCTCGGCGAGAAGCCCTCGCGGGCGGCCGAGGTCGCGGCGATGGAACGCGAACTCCTCGCCCTGTACGCGGACCCCGCGCTCGACGAGAAGCCCGCGCTGCTGGCCAAGCGGGGCGGGGCCTTCTACTCGGAGGCGGCCGTGGACCTCGCGGCGGCCCTGCTGGGCGGCGGCGGCCCGGCCGTGCAGGTGGTCAACGCCCGCAACGACGGCACCCTGCCCTTCCTCCCGGACGACGCGGTGATCGAGGTCCAGGCCGCCGTCGACGGCTCCGGTCCCGTCCCGCTGGCCGTGCCCCGCCCCGACCCCCTGTACACGGGACTCCTCGCGCACGTGACGGCGTACGAGGACCTGGCGCTGGACGCCGCGCTGCGCGGCGGTCGCGAACGGGTCGCCCGGGCCCTCCTCGCGCATCCGCTGGTCGGTCAGTTCGACCTGGCCGAGGCGCTGACCGACCGGCTGCTCGCACACAACAAGGAGCACCTGCCATGGGCGTGAGCCGCCCCGCCCCCGCCGCGGTGCTCGCACTGGACGCGGGGAACAGCAAGACGGACGCGGCCCTGGTCGGCGCCGACGGCACGGTCCTGGGAACCGGCCGTTCCGGGGGCTTCCAGCCGCCCCGGACGGGGGTCGATCCGGCCGTGGACGTGCTCGGGGAGGCCGTCGCGGAGGCCGCCTGCGCCGCCGGGCTGGCCGGGCCGCCGTACGCCGTCCGGGTCTCGGCCTGTCTGGCCAACGCCGACCTGCCGGTGGAGGAGCGGCAGCTGGCGGACGCGATCGCCGCGCGGGGCTGGGCGCCGGCCGTCGAGGTGCGCAACGACACGTTCGCCGTCCTGCGGGCCGGGGTGGACCGGCAGCGCGGGGTCGCCGTGGTGTGCGGGGCGGGCATCAACTGCGTGGGCCTGCTGCCCGACGGGCGCACCGCGCGCTTCCCGGCGCTGGGCCGGATCTCCGGGGACTGGGGCGGCGGGAGCGGGCTGGCGGAGGAGGCCGTGTGGTGGGCGGCGCGGGCCGAGGACGGGCGGGGCGGGCCCACCGCGCTGGCGAAGGCCCTGCCGGGGCACTTCGGGCTGACGGCGATGGCCGGGCTGATCGAGGGCCTGCACCTGGGCGGGATCCCGCGGGGGCGGCTGCACGAGCTGGTGCCGGTGCTGTTCGCGGTGGCTTCGGCGGGCGACGCGGTGGCCTCGGCGATCGTGGAACGGCAGGCGGAGGAGGTGGTGGCGCTGGCGTCGGTGGCGCTGGAGCGGCTCGGGCTGCTGGCGCAGGAGGTGCCGGTACTGCTGGGCGGCGGGGTCCTCGCGGCGGGGCACCGGCAGCTCGACGCCCGTATCGTGCAGCTCCTGGCCGCCCGCGCCCCGCACGCCCGTCCCTCGGTGGTCACGGCCCCGCCGGTCCTGGGCGCGGCCCTGCTGGGCCTGGACGCCGCCGGTGCCCCGGCGGGGGCGCACGCGAGGCTCCGTGCCCAATTCGAGTGAACCCGGGCCGGGGGCGCGTGCGCGGGGAACCGTGGGGGCGGGTCCGGCGTATTGACGGTGAAGGGGTGGCGGGGGAGGTCGGGGGAGGGTGGTCGGGGCGGTCCGGGGAGGGGATCGTCCAAGATCGAGCACCGGGTGCTGTGGTCCGGCGCCACTACGGCCATACTGCTGCGGAGCAGAGGGACCGAGGGGGAGGTCAGGGTGGCCATCACGACACGCCCGTCCGCGCCCGGGGGCGGTGCCGCCGGGGTGCCCGCCGGGCCGGCCGGGCGGGGTACGGCCTGGGCCGAGGGCGTGGAGCGGCTGCGCGCGACGGCGACGACCGAGCCGGGCCGGCTGCGGATCATCGGCGCGGTGCTGGCGGCGCTGGTGCTGCTGTTCGGTGCGGTGGCCGTCTGGGAGGTCTCGGGCCGGTTGACGGCCGCGGAGGACGTGGTGGGCCGCAGCCAGCCGCTGAGCGCGGACGCGGCGAGCATCTACCGTTCCCTGGCGGACGCCGACACGGCTTCCTCCAGCGGGTTCCTCGCGGGCGCGCAGGAGCCGCGCGAGGTCCGCCTGCGCTACGAGAAGGACATGGCGAACGCCTCCCGGCTGCTGGTGAGCGCCGCGGCGAACACCGGGGCGGGCGGGGAGTCCCGCAAGGAGATCGCGCTACTCGGCGAGCAGTTGCCCCGCTACACCGGCCTGATCGAGCAGGCCCGCGCGAACAACCGGCAGGGCCTGCCGCTGGGCGGCGCGTACCTGCGCTACGCCAACGAGCAGATGAGCACGGTGCTGTTGCCTGCCGCCCAGCGGCTGTACGAGGCGGAGACCGGGCGGCTGTACACGGACTACGACGAGGCCCGGGGCTGGCCGCTGGCGGCGACGGGCGCGGGGGTGCTGGCGCTCGGGGCCCTGGTGTGGGCGCAGCGGCGCAACTACCTGCTCACGCACCGGGTCTTCAACCACGGTCTGCTGGCGGCGA
The DNA here is from genome assembly GCF_002028425.1 of Streptomyces katrae. GTDB lineage: Bacteria > Actinomycetota > Actinomycetes > Streptomycetales > Streptomycetaceae > Streptomyces > Streptomyces katrae_A. Next base: position 2,813,611 of record NZ_CP020042.1, read on the forward strand.
CGGCGGCGACGGCCGTGGTGCTGGTGTGGCTGACGGTGGGGCAGACGGTGGCCCGGTCCGGCCTGGGTGAGGCGCGGGCGGACGGGCAGGAATCGCTGAAGGTGCTCAACGACGCCCGGATCGCCTCCCTGCAGGCGCGGGCGAACGAGAACCTGACGCTGATCGCGCGGGGCGCCGTACTGGCCGAGGACAAGAAGTCCGACAAGTACGACGTGGACTACGCGAAGAACATGAAGCAGCTCGACGCGGGGCTGGCGCGGGCGCTGGAGCTGGCCGACGACGCGAGCGGCCGGGATCCGGTGGCGAAGGCGGCCGCGGGCGCGGCGCAGTGGAAGCAGCGGCACGCGGCGGCGCGGGAGTCGGACATGAGGGGCGACTACGAGCTCGCCCTGCCCCAGGTGATCGGGGGCAAGGGCCACGAGGACAGCAGCGGGGCCTCGTTCGACACGGTGGACGCCTCCCTGGAACAGGCCGTGGCCCATGAGCAGAAGCAGTTCACCCTGGCCGCGCGGGGCGGGCTCGGGGCGCTGGGCGGGCTGGCGACGGGAGCGGCGGCGCTCGCGGTCGTCGGCGCCGGCGCGGCCCTCCTCGGTATCGGTCGCAGGCTTTCGGAGTACAGGTGAGTGCGATGCGGATACGGCGGACACCGGCGGAGCGGGAGCGCCGGCTGCGGCGGGCGGCGGGACGGCTGCGCGGCTGGGGCGGGGTCAGTGCGATGGCCGCCGCCTGCGCGATGACGGCCGCGGCGGTGCTGCTGCCGCTGGCGCACTCCTCGCCGGGCACCGGGCACCACCCCGGGGTGGTGCGCGAGCCCGCGTCGGTGGCGGCGGCCCCGTTCACCCTCACCGACACCTGCCAGCACCCGGAGGCCAGTCTGCGGCCGTCCGCGCTGGACGGGCCGACGATCGAGCGGATCCGCAAGGCGGGCAAGCTGGTCGCGGGCGTGGACCAGAACAGCTTCAAGTGGGGCTACCGCAACCCCGACGGGCACCTCGACGGCTTCGACATAGACCTCGTCAAGGCCATAGCCAAGGACATCCTGGGCAACGAGGAGGCGGTCATCTACCGGGCCATCCCCACGAGCCAGCGCATCCCGGCGCTCCAGGAGGGCCGGGTCGACATCGTGGTGCGGACGATGACGATCAACTGCAAGCGGCTGGAGGACGTGGCGTTCTCGACCGCCTACTTCGAGGCGGGCCAGCAGGTCCTGGCGCCCAAGGGCTCCCCGATCACCGGCTACGACGCCTCGCTGAAGGGCCGCCGGATCTGCACGGCCGCGGGATCCACCGCGGAGGCGGCCCTGAAGTCCCAGGGCTACGGCTCGGTGCCGGTGTCGGTGCCGAACCAGCTGGACTGCCTGGTGCGGCTCCAGCTCGGCGAGGTCGACGGGATCATCACCGACAACGCGCTGGCCGCCGGGCAGGCGGCGCAGGATCCGTCGGTGCAGCTGGTCGGCGCGCCGTTCACCCGCGAGTTCTACGGTGTGGCGATGAACAAGGACGCCCCGGACCTGGTGCGCCGGGTCAACAAGGTGCTTGAGGACTACCGCGCGGGCGGTGACCAGAGCCGGTGGGCGACGTCCTACCGCAAGCACTTCGAGGACGTGCTGCCCAAGGCCGCGGTGCCGCCCGCGCCCGAATACCGGGAGGGCTGAGGCCGGTGGTGGGGGTACCGCATGTTCGCGGGGCAGGATCGGAGCCGTACGTGAGCCGGACGGGGCTGATGGACCGGGACGAGGTGGACCGGGCGCTGACCCGCCTGGGCGCCGAGCACGAGGCCGTGGAGACCTCGCTGCTCGCGCTGCAGGACCACGCGGGGCGCCGGCTGCTGGAGGGCGCGGCGCTGAGCGGGGTCACCAAGGAGCGCTGGGCCGCCGCCGACGCGGCCGTGACCCGGCTGTGGACGTACTTCGACGCCTACAGCGGGGCGCTGGCCGCCGCCCGGGAGATCCGCGAGCGGCGTCGCTGGCCGAGCCGTGAGGACCTGGCGGAGCTGACGGAGCGGCTGCGCGGGCCGGGTGTGACGATCGCGGGGGCCGGGGTGGAGGGTGCCGGGCTGGCGGAGCGGTTCTCGCTCGCCGAGCTGGTGGCCCGGATGAACGAGCTGTACGCCGCCTCGCTGGACGTGGTGGTCGCCGCCGACGCCGTGTGGTCGGCGCTGCCCGCGCGGATCGACCTGCTCGCCGCCGAGCTGCACCGGACGCGTTCACTGGCGCACTCGGTGGGGGTCCGGCCGGGCGAGCACCCGTCGGGGGACGACCTGGAGGAGATCACCGCCGAGCTGGCGCAGCTGCGGGAGGCGGTGATCGCCGATCCGCTGGCGTTCTGGGTGCCCGCCTCGGGGAGTTCCGCCCCGGGCGGCGGCCGGCCCGACACCGCCCGCTACGACCGGGCGGCCCGCGCGCTGGACGACGTACGCCGGGAGGTGGAGGCGGTCCTGACGGTGCGGCAGGACGCGGAGGCCCGGCTGATCGCCCTGCGGGACGTGCTCTCGCGGGCCGACCGGACCCTCTCCGAGGCGCGGACGGCGCGCGGGGAGGTGCTGGCGAAGATCGCGGCGTCGGAGGTGCCGGCCGTCAGCGGCCCGCCGACGGCCCTGCAGGAGCAGCTGGCCGCGGCGGCCGAGTACCGCAGGCGGTCGCAGTGGCACCGGCTGTCGCCGCTGCTGGACGCGTTGGAGGACCGGGCCGAGGAGGAACTCCGGCGGGCCCGCGAATCGTTGACTGCGGTGACGGCGCCGCTGGCGGTACGGGCCGAGCTGCGCGGGCGGCTGGACGCGTACCGGGCGAAGGTGGCCCGGCACGGCCTGGCGGAGGATCCGCTGCTGGTCGAGCGGTATGACACGGCCCGTCGGATGCTGTGGAGCGCACCGTGCGACCTGCGGGCGGCGGAAGGGGCGGTGCTGCGCTACCAGCGGGCGGCGGCCGAGGCGCTGGCCCCGCCGGAGGACCACCGGCCCGAGGGGCCCGGGGAGGAGGAAGCGTGAGCCTGATCGGATCGCCCTGCCTGCGCGCCGGCTGCCCGGGCGCGTACGAGGACATGGGCGGCGGCGAGGTGTACTGCGACACCTGTGGGCTGGCCCCGCTGGGTGCGGTCGCGGCGGGCGCGCAGGAGCTGGTGTCCCCGCCGACGGGGATGACGAGCGCCGCTCGGCACGGGGACTCCCGGGGGTCGGCGGGCTCGCGCGGCTCCGGGCGTTCCTCGGCGTCGGCGCGTTCGGCTTCCTCCCGGTCCTCGTCCTCGCGCCGCTCGGTGTCCGGGCGGCTGTCGCGTTCCCTGCCGGGTTCGGGGTCCAGCCGGTCGGTGTCGGTGCGCAGTTCGGGATCGGCGTCCGGGGCCTCGGGGCGCAGCCGGCTGGGCGCGGGGCTGGTCAGTGTGCCCGAGGTACCGCGGCCGGATCCCTCGGCGGCGGTGCTGGCGAACCCGGAGGTGCCGGAGCGCAAGCGGTTCTGCTCTCGTTCGGACTGCGGGGCTCCGGTGGGCCGGGCGCGCGGGGACCGGCCGGGGCGGACGGAGGGGTTCTGCACCAAGTGCGGGCACCCGTACTCCTTCGTGCCGAAGCTGCGCGCCGGGGACGTGGTGCACGGCCAGTACGAGGTGGCGGGCTGCCTGGCGCACGGCGGGCTGGGCTGGGTGTACCTGGCGGTGGACCGGGCGGTCTCGGACCGGTGGGTGGTGCTCAAGGGCCTGCTGGACACCGGGGACCAGGACGCGATGGAGGCGGCGATCTCCGAGCGGCGCTTCCTGGCGGAGATCGAGCACTCCAACATCGTGCGCATCTACAACTTCGTGGAGCACCTGGACCAGCGGACGGGTTCGCTGGACGGGTACATCGTCATGGAGTACGTGGGCGGCAAGTCGCTGAAGGAGATCGCCAACGACCGGCGCCGGCCGGACGGGCGGCGTGATCCGCTGCCGGTGGAGCAGGCGTGCGCCTACGGCATCGAGGCGCTGGAGGCCCTGGGGCACCTGCACAGCCGCAACCTGCTGTACTGCGACTTCAAGGTTGACAACGCGATCCAGCAGCAGGACCAGCTGAAGCTGATCGACATGGGCGCGGTGCGGCGGATGGACGACGAGGAGTCGGCCATCTACGGCACGGTGGGCTACCAGGCTCCGGAGGTGGCGGAGCTGGGGCCGTCGGTGGCCTCCGACCTGTACACGGTGGCGCGGACGCTGGCGGTGCTGACGTTCGACTTCCAGGGCTACACGAACGTGTTCGTGGACTCGCTTCCGGACCCGGAGCACATCGAGGTGTTCCAGCGGTACGAGTCCTTCTACCGGCTGCTGGTGCGGGCCACCGATCCGGATCCGGGGCGGCGGTTCGCCTCCGCGCAGGAGATGGCGGACCAGCTGACGGGCGTGCTGCGGGAGGTCGTCGCGCTCCAGACGGGCCGGCCGCGGCCGCAGCTGTCGACCCTGTTCGGCCCGGAGCTGCGCGTTGCGGACACCCAGCTGTACGAGGACGCCCCGGACGCGGAGGTCTCCCGCCTGGGCACCCGCCCCCTCCCCCGGCGCGGCTTCGCCCTGGGGCGCCGCGGTACGGCTGCCGCCGGCGCGGGCGCGGAGTCCCCCGCGGGGGCGGCGGGCATCGCGGGGGCGGCGGGCCCGGGTACTGGCTCCCTTGCGCAGGGCCCCGGGGCGGCGGGGGCGGAAGCCTCTGCTCCGGGGAGCCCGTCCGGGCCCTCGGGCTCCGTACCGCGGCCCTTCGTGCCGGGGGCCCCATGGCAGCCGGGCGTGTCCGGGCCCGGCGTGGCGGGGGCGGGCTTCACCTCCGCCGCTGCGGGGTCGGAGGTGCCGGGGGCCGGGACGCCGGGATCCGGCGGCCGGAACTCCGGGCCGGGGAAGGCCGTTTCCGGATATGGCGGGCCGGGTCCCGGCGGGGCCGTCGGCGGTGGCACCGCGGGCGCGGCCGGGGTTTCCGTGCTCGGGACCAGCGCCACGCACGTGGGCCGCGCCGGGCTGCCCGGGCCCCGTCCCGCCCCGGTGGTCCCGGCGGCTCCGGCGACCGCCGCCGCCTCCCTCCCCCTCGCCGCCGCGGCCGCGGGGCTGGCTCCGCTCGACGTCCGTGACACCGCGCTGGCGCTGCCCGTGCCGCTGGTGGACCCGGCCGACCCGAACGCCGGGTTCCTGGCGGGCCTGCTCGCCTCCGCGCCCGCCGACCTGCTCGGGGCCCTGGGCGCGGCCGTCTCCGACTCCGCCGAACTGCGGCTGCGGGAGCTGCGGGCCCGACTGGAGCTGGGCGAACTGGCCGTGGCCGCGCGGGCCCTGGCCGAGCTGGAGGCCACGTACCCCGACGACTGGCGGGTGGTGTGGGCGCGCGGGATCGCCTCGCTGGCCACCGGGGACGACGAGATAGCGGCCCTGTCCTTCGACGCCGTCTACGACGCGTTCCCGGGCGAGCCCGCACCGAAGCTGGCACTCGCGCTGTGCGCGGAGATCCTGGGCCAGCTGGACAACGCCGCCGAGTACTACCGGCTCGTCTGGATCACCGATCCCGGTTTCGTGAGCGCGGCCTTCGGGCTGGCCCGGGTCCAACTGGCCTCCGGAGACCGGGCCGCGGCCGTCCGTACGCTGGAGTCCGTACCGGAGTCCTCGATCCACTACACGGCCGCACGGGTGGCGGCCGTACGGGCACGCCTGCGCGACCGGTCGCCGCAGGAGGAGCTCCTGGCGGACCTCGGGGCGGCGTCGGACCAGGTCGAGGCGTTGCGGCGGTTCGGACTCGACCCGGAACGCCAGGAGCGGCTGGCGACGGAGGTTCTGGGCGCGGCCCTGGACTGGGTACTGTCGGGTAGCCGGGGTGCCGACCCCGGCCGGAGCTCGTTGCTCGGCAGTCAACTGGACGAGCGGGGGCTGCGCTTCGGCCTGGAGCGCTCCTACCGCGTCCTCGCCCGGCTGGCACAGCGGGGCGAGGAGAGGATCGAACTGGTGGAGCGGGCCAACCGTTTCCGTCCCCGGACGTGGGTGTGAGTGATGTCGATGCATCGGCTGTCGGGCTGCCCCAGCTGCGCGGAGCCCCTGGAGGAGGGTGACCGTTTCTGCGGGGTGTGCGGATACGCCCTCTCCGCCCCGCCCGCTCCCCCGGACCGCACCCCGACCCTGCCGGACCCGGACCCGGGCGGCGGGTTCGTACCCGGCCCGGCGGCCGGAGAGTCCCCGGCGTGGGCGGGCGCGGCCGCCGCTTCGGGGCACCCAGGCCGCGGAGCGGATGCCGCGCGCCCGGCCGAAGCGGGCGCGTACGCCACGACCGCCGCCCCGGGCTTCGGGTCCGCCGTCGGGGTGCCGGCGCCCGGATGGGAGGGCACCCCTGTGCCCCCCGGTTCCACGGTCGCCTCCGGTACCGCCCCCGCGTCCCCCGCCGACACCCCGTGGGGCGCGGTCCCGTACGGCAGCGCGGACGACGCCGACCACGGCCGGCCCCGGGGGGCGGCGCCCGAGGAGGCCCACGGCGCCGCGCCGCAGGCGAACCCGCACGATGCCCCGCTCGCCGCCGGCGCACCCGGGGCTGACGCCCCGTACGGCCGGGCCCCCTCGCCGGACCCGCAGGAGGACCCGCACGAGGACCCCCACGCCTGCGCCCCGCAGGGGAGCGGCGGCGGGCGGACCTGCGTCGCCTGCCGGTCCGGGTACGTGGACACCGACGGCTACTGCGAGCACTGCGGTCACGCCCAGCCGCGGGAGCGGGACCACGTGGAGGAGGAGCTGTGCAGCGTCGCCGCCGTCAGTGACCGGGGGCTGCGCCACCACCGCAACGAGGACTCCTTCGCGGTGGCGGCCACGGCCATGCCCGACGGCTCCGCCGCGACCGTCGCCATCGTCTGCGACGGCGTCTCCTCCGCCAGCCGCCCCGACGACGCTTCGGCCGCCGCCGCTGGCGCGGCCAGCGAGGCCCTGCTCGATGCCCTGCCCCGGGGCGCACACCCGGCGGAGGCCATGCACGAGGCGATCCTCGCGGCGGGCGCCGCGGTGAGCGCCCTCGCCCCGCAGCCCCCCGGCGCTCAGAACGCCCCCGCCTGCACCCTGGTCGGGGCCGTCGTCAGCAGCGGCGTGCTGACCATCGGCTGGGTCGGCGACAGCCGGGCCTACTGGGTCCCCGACGACCGTGCGGCGGCGCCCCGCCGGCTCACCGAGGACGACTCCTGGGCCGCGCAGATGGTCGCGGCGGGTCTGATGGGCGAGGCCGAGGCCTACGCCGACGTCCGGGCACACGCCATCACCGGCTGGCTCGGGGCCGACGCGTACGACCTCGACCCGCACACCGCGAGCTTCAGACCCGACCACCCCGGCGTGGTCGTCGTCTGCACCGACGGCCTGTGGAACTACGCCGAGTCCGCCGTCGACATGGCCCGCATCCTGCCCCCCGACGCCGCCGAACGGCCCCTGCACTGCGCCCAGGTGCTGGTCGGCCACGCCCTCGACGGTGGCGGGCACGACAACATCACCGTCGCCGTGGTGCCGTTCACCGCCGCGCCGCCGGAACCCGGAGCGGAACCGGGGACGGCGGGCGTGGCGGAGGCCGGAGCGGAAGCGGGGACGGCGTCCCGGACCGAGCCGCCGCGCCCCCTGGCCTGAACCGCCCCGGCCCGTCCGCCCAGCCCCGGCCCGTCCGCCCCGCCCGGGTCCGTCCGCTCCGCCCCGACAGCCCCCGAGGAGTCACCCCGATGGCGAACTTCGCCAAGCCGCGCGCCCCGCGCTTCAGCATGGAGGTGTACCAGAACGAGTTCCTGCCCGAGGGCGGTCGGGACGTCCACGCCATCGTGACGGTCACCTCCAGCGGCGGCGCCATCGCCACCGCCGGGCGGGCGCTCGGGCAGGACGCGGCCGTGGTGATCATGGTCGACTGCTCCGGCTCGATGGACCACCCGCCGCAGAAGATGCGCGGTGCCCGCGAGGCCACCGCCGCCGCGATCGACACCCTGCGCGACGGCACGGCCTTCGCCGTGATCGCCGGCACCCACGAGGCCCGCGAGGTCTATCCCGGCCAGGGCCTCCTCGCCACCGCCGACGCGACCACCCGGGCGCGGGCCAAGGAGGCCCTGCGCGGCCTGAGCGCGGGCGGCGGCACCGCCATCGGCACCTGGCTGCGGCTGGCGGACGGTCTGCTGCGCCGCTCCCCGGCCGCCATCCGGCACGGCATCCTGCTGACCGACGGCCGCAACGAGCACGAGGACCCGGCCGTACTGCGCGCCACCCTCGAGGCCTGCGCCGGCCGCTTCACCTGCGACGCGCGCGGGGTGGGGACGGACTGGGAGGTCAAGGAGGTGACGGGAATCGCGAGCGCCCTGCTGGGCTCCGCCGACATCGTCGCCGATCCGGCCCGTCTCGCCGAGGACTTCACGCTCATGATGGAGAAGGTCATGGGCAAGGAGGTCGCGGACGTCGCGCTGCGCGTGTGGACCCCGGTCGGGGCGGAGATCCTTTACGTCAAGCAGGTCTCGCCGTCCGTCCAGGACCTCACCGGCCGCCGTACCGAGGCGGGGCCGCGGGCCGGGGACTATCCGACGGGCTCCTGGGGTGACGAGTCGCGCGACTACCACCTGTGCGTACGGGTGCCGGACGCCTCCGTCGGCCAGGAGATGCTGGCCGCCCGCGCCTCGCTCGTCCTGCCGGGGCCGGCCGGCGGGCCGGGCTCCCCGGTCGCCCAGGGGCTGGTCCGGGCGGTGTGGACGAACGACCTCGCCGCGTCGACCGCGATCAGCCCGCAGGTGGCGCACTACACGGGGCAGGCGGAGCTCGCGCAGGCTATCCAACAGGGCCTGCATGCCCGCAAAATGGGCGATGTCGACGGCGCCACGGCCAAACTCGGCCGTGCCGTGCAGTTGGCGAGCGCCTCCGGGAACGCGGACACCGCCAGACTGCTCTCCAAGGTGGTGGACGTCGTCGACGCGGCGGCGGGTACTGTGCGCCTGAAAGCCAAGGTCGCCGATGCCGACGAGATGACCCTTGAAACCCGTTCGACACAGACCGTCCGAGTGAAGAAGACCTGAGTAGACGCCTGCGGCGATGACGCAGGGAGAAGGGGGAAGCGCCGCGATGCCGACCTGTCCGAACGGGCACCAGTCCGCCTCCGACGACTGGTGCGAGGTCTGCGGCCACCGGATGGCTGCCCCGGCGGGCCCCCCTGCGGCCGCCTCCTACGCCTACCCTCCCACCACCGGTGAGCCCACCGCCCAGGCGGAGCTGTGCCCGCAGTGCAAGACCCCGCGCGAGGCCATGGCCCCGTTCTGCGAGGAGTGCCGGTACAACTTCCTGACGCGGACGGCGAACCCGTACGCCCCGCCGCCGTCCGCCCCCGACGCGGGTCCGGCCGGTACGGGTGCGCAGGCCCTGGCGGCCCCGGTGACCGGCGGGACCCCGCCGCCCCCGCCGCCGCCGCTCCCGCCCCAGCCGGTTTACTCCCAGGACCACTTCGAGTACCAGGGCTCCCGGCCCTCCCGGGTCAACCGCCCGGCCGAGCCGCTCCAGGACGACGACGACTGGCTGCTGCCGCCGCCCGCCGCCCCGGAGCCGCCCGCCCCGCCGGTCGCGGTGGCCCCGCCGCCGCCCCCGCCCGTGGCACCGGCGCCGGTCCAGCAGCCCGTCCAGCAGGAGCATCCGGTGGCGCCCGGCGCGGAATACCCCGCCGCGCCCGTTCCGGAGCAGTCCGGCGGCGGCTCCTGGACGGCGACGATCGCCCCGGACCGCTCGTACTTCATGGCGATGATGCAGCGCAGCGGGCCGGAGGCGGCCGGGCTCAACCTGCCCGCCTACTCCCCGGAGTTGCACCTTCCGCTCTCCGGAGGCCAGATCACCATCGGCCGCCGCCGCGCCTCGACGGGCGAGTCCCCGGACATCGACCTGTCGGTGCCGCCGGAGGACCCCGGCGTCTCGCACAGCCATGCGGTGCTCGTCCAGCAGCCCGACCTCAGCTGGGCGGTGGTGGACCAGAACTCCACCAACGGCACCACCGTCAACATGGGCGAGGAGCCGATCCAGCCCTACGTCCCGGTCCCCCTCGCCGACGGCGACCGGGTCCACCTGGGCGCCTGGACCACCATCACCATCCGGCGCGGCTGACCGGACACCCCTGGCCGGCGCCCTAGCCGACGCCCTAGCCGGCGCCCTCCCCCAGGGGCCACACGTAGGGCCCCTGGGGGTCGTCGAGCCAGGCCCACTGCCCCTCGGCGGTGACCGTGACCCCGAACCGCTCGCGGGCCGGGCGGCCCTCGCCGCGCCACAGGTCCAGCGCCTCCCGGGGGCGCAGCACGCCCGCGGTCAGGATCAGCAGGAACTGGAAGCGTTCGTTCTCCACCAGCTCGTACGGGACCCCGTGCAGCGGACCGCCCGCCCCGGGCAGCGGAGGCCCGGCCGTGGCCCCGCGCAGCGGGACGAAGTAGGCGGAGGTGTGCAGGAAGCGGCCCTCCGCGAAGTCGGCGTCGCGGACCGTGAGCGCGATCAGCCCGGTCGACAGCGGGGCCAGGATCCGCGCCCCGGGCCGGCACTGGCCGAGCCAGGCGTGCGGGATCAGCGGCAGGGTGCAGGTGACCAGGATCCGGTCGAAGGGGGCGCGGGAGGGGCAGCCGCGCGCCCCGTCCCCGGTGACGACGGTGGGCCGGTAGCCGAGCAGCGCCAGGTGCGCCCGTGCCGACTCGGTGATCTCCTCGTCCAGGTCCACCGTGGTGACGTGCTCCTCGCCGAGCCGGTGGCAGAGCAGGGCCGCGTTGTAGCCGGTGCCCGTGCCGATCTCCAGCACGTCGTCCCCGCCGCGCACCTGCAGCGCCTCCAGCATCTTCGCCATCAGGGAGGGCTGGCTGCTGGAGGAGACCAGCTCGCCGTCCCGCAGCCGGGTCGCGAGCGGGGCGTCGGTGTAGACCCCGCGCAGCCAGCGGGCCCGGTGCTCGGGGTCGGGGTCCTCGGCCCACAGCCGCTCGTGGCCGGCTCCACGGCCGGTCCAGAAGTACGGCACGAACAGGTGCCGGGGCACGGCCGCGAAGGCGGCCCGCCAGGCCGGGTCCTCCAGCACCCCGGCGGCGGTGAGCTCCCGCACCTGGGCGGCGTGCGCGATCTCCCGCAGATCGCGGACCGGCTCCTCCGGCCCCCGCGGGGTCCGTGCCGCGTGTGCTCCGCCCTTGCCGCCCGTGCCCATGTCTCCACTGTGCGGCGGGCGGCCGCCGCATGCGAGCCCTCCCGGATCCGGTGGCGGCGGGCGGTCCTAGGACCGGGGTCCTCCGTCCGGGTGTCTGAGACGATGGTCGGGTGAATGACGATCCGCAGAGCAACGTCCAGGAGACGACCTTCTTCGAGCAGGTGGGCGGCGAGGCGACCTTCCGCCGTCTGGTCCACCGCTTCTACCAGGGTGTCGCGGAAGACCCGCTGCTGCGTCCGATGTACCCGGAGGGGGACCTCGGGCCCGCCGAGGAGCGGTTCGCGCTGTTCCTGATGCAGTACTGGGGCGGCCCGGGCACCTACAGCGAGAACCGCGGGCACCCGCGCCTGCGCATGCGGCACGCCCCGTTCCAGGTGGACTCCGCCGCGCACGACGCGTGGCTGAAGCACATGCGGGAGGCCCTGGACGAGCTGGGCCTGGCGCCGGAGCACGAGGCGCAGCTGTGGCGGTACCTGACGTACGCGGCCGCCTCGATGATCAACACGGCCGGCTAGCCGGCATCCGCGTGTGCCCGCGGCCCGGGGCCGCGGGCACTAGAGGACGACAGGCCCTAGAGGACGACAGGCCCTAGAGCGGGCGTACCTGGAGGGCGCCGAGCCCGCCGCCCGGTCCGGGCCGGCGGGTCGCGACGGACCCGTACGGGGTGCTCAGCCGCAGCCAGCCGCCGGAGGCGAACAACGCCACCGGGGCGGGGGCCGCGGAGGCGCCGCCGGGCGCGGGGGCCGGCACGGTGGCGCGTACGGGCCGCAGGAAGCCCAGGGACTGAGCGGCGTGGGCGGCGCGCAGCGGGAGTTCGGTGTCGCCGAGCGTCCGCGACCAGATCTCGCGGCCGATGCGGTCGCGCTCGGAGCGGGTGCGGTGCTGCGGGGGCAGGGCCTCGTCCCGGGCCCGGAACTCGGCGACGGCCGCGGCCAGGGCCGCCCGTACCGCCTCGGGCCGGGGCAGTCCGGGTACGGGCCGCCAGCCGCCCTGGGGCGGCAGGACGCCCGTCCAGGGCGGGCCGGTGACGGCGCCCGGCACCCGGGCCCCGGCGCCTGCCTCGTCGACGGACTCCAGCAGCTCGCCCGCCGACACGGTCACGTCCAGCGGCGTCGCGAGGGGCGCGGCGAGCCGCACCGCGCGGACGGCGAGGACGTCGAAGGACGGCGGCCGTCCGAAGACGGCGAGCGCGCCGCCGCCCGCCCGCGCCTGCAGGCGGACCGCGGCGGCACGGTCGTAGTGCACCAGCCGGCCCAGGAAGGCGGCGAGGTCCGCCGCCTCCCCGGAGTCTGCGAAGTGCAGCTGCTCGGTCATGCCGCCAGGCGCCCTTCCGCGCCCTTGGGGCGGCCGGCGACCCGGCTCGCGGGCTCCTCCAGGTACTCCTGGAGGAAGACCCGCTCCTCGTCCGTGATGCGGCGGGGCCGCCCCTCGGCGAGGTTGTAGGGCACGACGACCGTCTCGGCCCGGACGTAGACCGTCTCGGGTGCGTCCTCGGTCGCCTCGTCCTTGACCTCGTAGCGGATGGTCAGGGAGGCGGCCCCTATCCGGGTCACCCAGGATTCGATGAGCACCGGCTCGTGCCGGTGCACGAGCGGGAGCTTGTAGTCGATCTCGTGACGGGCCACGACGGAGCCGCCCGTGAAGGACTCGCTGCCCTCACCGGGCGCCAGGCGGAACATGAAGTCGATGCGCGCCTCCTCCAGGTAGCGGAGGAAGACCACGTTGTTGACGTGCCCGAAGGCATCCATGTCCGCCCAGCGCAGCGGGCACCGGTAGTGGTGTCTGGCCATGTGCGCGACCTAGCCCCGGGTGAGCTTCTTGTAGGTGGCACGGTGCGGACGCGTGGCGTCCGGGCCGAGCCGCTCGACCTTGTTCTTCTCGTAGGACTCGAAGTTGCCCTCGAACCAGAACCACTTCGAGTCGCCCTCGTACGCCAGGATGTGCGTGGCCACTCGGTCCAGGAACCAGCGGTCGTGGGAGACGACCACGGCCGCGCCGGGGAACTCGAGCAGCGCGTTCTCCAGGGAGCCCAGGGTCTCGACGTCGAGGTCGTTGGTGGGCTCGTCGAGGAGCAGCAGGTTGCCGCCCTGCTTGAGGGTGAGCGCGAGGTTCAGGCGGTTGCGCTCACCGCCGGAGAGCACACCGGCCGGCTTCTGCTGGTCCGGGCCCTTGAAGCCGAAGGCGCTGACGTACGCGCGGGACGGCATCTCGACGTTGCCGACGTTGATGTAGTCCAGCTCGTCCGACACGACCGCCCAGAGGGTCTTCTTGGGGTCGATGTTGGCGCGGCCCTGGTCGACGTAGGAGATCTTGACGGTGTCGCCGACCTTGATGTCGCCGGAGTCCGGGGTCTCCAGGCCCTGGATCATCTTGAACAGCGTGGTCTTGCCCGCGCCGTTCGGACCGATGACGCCGACGATGCCGTTGCGCGGCAGCGTGAAGGACAGGTCGTCGATGAGGACCTTGTCACCGAAGGCCTTGGAGAGGTTGTTGACCTCGACGACGATCGAGCCCAGGCGCGGGCCCGGCGGGATCTGGATCTCCTCGAAGTCCAGCTTCCGCATCTTGTCGGCCTCGGCCGCCATCTCCTCGTAGCGGGCGAGACGGGCCTTGGACTTGGCCTGGCGGCCCTTGGCGTTGGAGCGGACCCACTCCAGCTCTTCCTTGAGGCGCTTGGCGCGCTTCTCGTCCTTCTTGCCCTCGACCTTGAGGCGCTCGGACTTCTTCTCCAGGTAGGTGGAGTAGTTGCCCTCGTACGGGTGGGCGCGGCCGCGGTCGAGCTCGAGGATCCACTCGGCGACGTTGTCGAGGAAGTAGCGGTCGTGGGTGACGGCCACGACGGCACCCTTGTACTGGGCCAGGTGCTGCTCCAGCCAGTTCACGGACTCGGCGTCGAGGTGGTTGGTGGGCTCGTCGAGGAGCAGCAGGTCGGGGGCCTCCAGCAGCAGCTTGCAGAGGGCCACGCGGCGCTTCTCACCACCGGAGAGGTTGGTGACCGGCCAGTCGCCGGGCGGGCAGCCCAGGGCGTCCATGGCCTGCTCCAGCTGGGCGTCGAGGTCCCACGCGTTGGCGTGGTCCAGGTCGTCCTGGAGCTTGCCCATCTCCTCCATCAGCTCGTCGGTGTAGTTCGTCGCCATTTCCTCGGCGATCGCGTTGAACCGGTTGAGCTTCTGCTTGATCTCGCCGACGCCGTCCTCGACGTTCTCCAGGACCGTCTTGGACTCGTCGAGCTTGGGCTCCTGCATGAGGATGCCGACGGAGTAGCCGGGCGACAGGAAGGCGTCGCCGTTGGACGGCTGCTCGATGCCCGCCATGATCTTCAGGACGGTCGACTTGCCGGCGCCGTTCGGGCCGACCACGCCGATCTTCGCCCCCGGCAGGAAGTTCAGGAACACGTCGTCGAGGATCACCTTGTCGCCGTGGGCCTTGCGCGTCTTGCGCATGGTGTAGATGAACTCAGCCAAGAGAAACCGTCCGGCAGATCGATGGGTGGGCAGATACACCCCATACTGCCGTACGTCCATCCCTCGGGGGAAACGCATATGGTCAGGGCCCTGATCTGCGGCTCACCGCCGGGGCGGCCCGTTCCGGTCCCGTCCGCACCCTCGGAGGCGGCAGCAGCACGGGAGAGCCGGTCCGACGAGATACGGCCCGGGCCGCGCCGGGCGGCGCGGGCCGGGGCCGGCCCGGGCGGTCAGCGGGGGCGGTAGACGGCGAGGGCGTCGGGGAGGGCGTCGAGGACGAGGGCGGGCGGGGCCTGGGCGTATTCGCCGTCGTAGGCGAAGGGGGTGCCCGGCGGGATGTCCTCGATGTGCAGGCGGCGTACGCGGATGGCCACGTGCGCCGGGGAACGGGTCAGCGGCCCGGCGAGGGCGGCGGCCAGCAGGCGGGGGCCGGGGCGGCCGCCGCCGTGGACCAGTCGCAGGTCGAGCAGGCCCTCGCCGAGACCGTCGCGGCGGCGGGGCGTGGGTCCGGAGCCCTGGTAGGTGCCGTTGCCGGCGAAGAGCAGCCAGGCGCTGCGGGGCCGCCCGGCCAGCGTCAGCCGTACGGGCCGCTCGGCGCGCAGCACCCGCCAGGCGGCCGCGACCGCGGCGGGCCCGCCGCCGATCCTGGGCGCCCAGCGCAGCCGGTGGCGCAGCAGCTCGGGGTAGACCCCGAAGCTGAAGGTGTTCAGGAAGTACCCGCCTTCCCCGCCCCCGGAGACCGCCGCCCCCGACGAGCCGGCCCCCGACGCCGGGACCCCACCGGAACCCCGGCCGGAGACCGGGGCCACGGCCGGGCCCGACACCGCGGCCGGGATGGCACCGGACCCCGAACCCGACGCCGCCCCGGCTTCCGACGCCGGCTCGGCACCGGAGGCCGGGGCCACGGCCGGACCCGACACCGCGGCCGGGATGGCACCGGACCCTGAACCCGACGCCGGCCCGGCACCGGGGGCCGGGGCCACGGCCGGGCCCGAGGCCGGGGGCGGGGTGGTGTCGGGGGTGGTCGCCCCGGGGCCGGTGGGGCGGGGCCGGGTGGGCGGCGGCGTACCGGTGGGGGTGAAGCGGCCCACGGCCACGCGGACGGCCTGGCCCCCGGCCACCGCCCGGCAGGTGTCCTCCGGGCCGGTGAGGCCGAGGTCGAGGGCGAAGTGGTTCAGGGTGCCCCCGGGGAACACCGCCAGCGGCACCCCGGCCCGCAGCGCGGCGGTCGCGGCGGCGTTGACCGTGCCGTCGCCCCCGCAGACCCCGAGCACGGCCGACCGGGCCGCGGCGGCCGACAGCTCCGCCGCGAGCTCCTCGCCCCCGCACTCCACGATCTCCGCCTTCGGCAGCCGGTCCCGCAGGGCGTCGAGCGCCGCGGCTCCGGCCGTGCCCGCGCCGGTGTTCACCACCACCGTGAGCCCGGCCCCGTCCGGCAGCGCGGGCACACCGGCCGCCGGCCGTTCGTCGCCCGGGACGGCCCGCGCCTGCTGCACGCCCCGCGCGAGCTCGCGCACGGCGAACCCCGCCGCCACCCCGAGCAGGGCCCCCGCCGCCACGTCCGACGGGTAGTGCACCCCGGTGTAGACCCGGGAGAACGCCACCGACGCGGCCAGGGGCGCCACCGCGGCCCCCCACACCGGGGACTCCAGCGCCAGCCCCGCCGTGAAGGCGAAGGCGGAGGCCGAGTGCCCGGACGGGAAGGAGGTGGTCCACGGCGCCACGGCCGGCCGCCGCACCAGCGGCACCCCCTCCATCAGCGGCCGCGGCCTGCGGACGGACCACTTGCCGACGGAGTTGACGGTCGCGGAGGCCAGCGCGAGCGAGGCGGCCGCCCGCAGCGCGGCCCGGCGCGTGCGCGGCGCCCCGAGGGCGGTGAGCGCCGCCGCGATCCCGCCCCACAGCACCCCGTGGTTGGCGGCCCGCCCCAGCGCGGGCAGGGCCCGCTCGGCCGCGGGCCAGTGCCGGCGCGCCACGGCGTCGAACAGCCGCCGGTCCCATTGCGCGGCGGTGCCCCGCCAGGTCAGTCGCTGATCATGGTCTGCCATTTCCCGCGCTTACCCGGGGTCCGCCGTCGTGAAGCACCCCGCCCCTCGTTCAGCCCTCCATTTCCCCTTCCTCTCCTTCCAGCGGCCGCTTGCGCAGCAGCAGGACGACCATGCCGCCCAGCACCACCAGGCCCACCGCCAGCGAGGCGATCACCGGGGTGGCCGCGGAGCTGCCGCTGACGGCCAGCCGCTCCTCGTCCGGCGACTGCGCCTGCGGACCGGCGGTGCCGGTCGGGATCACCTCGGCGCTGCCGGCCAGGGTGCCCACCTTCCCGGCCGGGCCGGCCGGCGGCTGCGGCCAGACCGCCGTGGCGGTGGCGGTCGCCGCGGACTCGCTGGAGCCGGCCACGACCTGCGCCTCGTCCGGGATCCCGCTGGTGAAGACCCGCCCGACGGGCACCTTGGTCGAGCCCTGCACGGTGACCGAGGCCGTCCCGTCGGGGGTGCCGGAGGGCACCTCGAAGTACAGGCGGGCGCCGTCGGCCGCGGAGGTCACCGGCTGCCCGTCGGCGTCGACCACCCGCACCCCCATGGCCACGGCCGCCGCGTCCGGGGTGACGGACACGCTCTGCGCCCCGGTGCGGACCGTGACGGGGCCGAGCCGGCTGCCGGTGGGCCCCGCCACCGGACCGGAGACGCGGCCGGGATCGAGCCCCAGCGAGGCCGGTGGCTCCGGCAGCCGGCCCGCCTCCCGCTGGAGGTAGTCGGCCAGCATCTCGGCCGCCTGGTCGGTGGCCTCGACCTGGGCTCCGTCCGCCAGCCGCCAGATCGCCACCTGGGTCCCGGCGGCCGCGCTCTCCGCCGTCAGCACTCCGGCCCCGGCCGCCTTCGCCAGCCCGGCCAGGTCGTTGAGTTGCGGGTAGGAGTGCTCCAGCACCCAGCGGATCCGGCCGCCCGCCTCGGCGTTGGCGGCGAGGGGGCTGCCGCCCCAGCCGCTCTCGGTGTAGTGGGCCTGCGGCTGCGCGTTGCCCGCGACGCCGACCCCGTACGTCTGGAGCATTCCGCCGCCGTCGACCCGCATCTCGTACAGACCGGCCCGGATCTGCCGGACCGAGCCGTCCCGTGCGTGCAGGACCGCCTGGCCATACGTCTTCAGCCCGTCGAGCACGGCGCTCGCACCGCCGGCCGCCGCACTGGCCGCCGCCTGCTCGGAGTCGGCCGAGGCACGGGCGCCCGGGGCGGCGGTGAGGGCGGCGGCCAGCAGGGCCACCGCCAGCGGGCGTCGCGCGGCACCCCGCACCGCGCTCCCCACGGCGGCGGAAGCAGCCCCGCCGCCGGCAGCAGGCGGCACGTCACCCACGCCCGTACCCGCGCGGGGTTCGGGAACCGGACGGCAGCCGGAAAGCGGACGGGGAACGGGAACAGGGCCCGCGGAAGCGGCGGAAGCAGCGGACAGGCCCGTAAGCGGAACCACCGGCGAGGCGCCCGCGGCGGAGGCCGGTCCGTCCGTGGACGCGGCGCGGGACTCGGAGGACCCGCAGGACGCGGGAACAGCAATCGACACAGTCTTCCCCTTCGGCCCAAAGACCCAGGCACCCGTGAGTACCGGGGAATCCTAGCCTCATCGAACACTTAGACCACCCCCGCCTTCTGAGGGCCCATCAGCGGGGTATCCGTCTTGACCACCCTGCGGAAGGCCGCAGTTCCGCGGTTCAGGTCGTGTCCGACGGCGATCGCGTCGATGTCCGCCGAAAACCAGCGGGTCCCTTCGCCGTCCGGCGGCCCTTCCCGGACCCTCAACCGCCCGTGCACCACGAGGGGTTCCCCCACCGAGACGGAACTCGCCAGGTTCACCGCCAGCACCCGTCGCGCCCACACGGTGTAGAAGCTGGTGGTCCCGTCCGTCCAGGCCTCGGTCCGCCGGTCGAAGTACCGCGGGGTCACCGCGAAACGGAACCTCGCCGACGGTCCGGTCACCGTCTCCTTGAAGTCGATCTGCGTCGCCACGTGCCCCACCAGCGTCACCAGGGTGTCGTTCATCCCGACCGCCCTCCCCGCATTCCGTACGGCTCGCGCGGACCGTCCGCACGAGGTACGACCATGCTGGCCCGGCCCCCCGGCCGGCCGCTGCGGCCTGTGGACTACTGGCGGGTTGTGGACAACCTCGTCCCCCCTGCGGAGACGGCCGCGTACTGCTCCCGGACCTCCCGGTAGCGCAGCAGCTCGGCCGCCACCGGCTCCAGCACCCGGGCCCGTCCGCAGCCGGCCGCCGCCTGACGCAGCCTCCGCTCGGCGTCCTGCCCGTACCTGCGCGCAGGTCCGCGGGCCGCCATCGAACAGGCCCACTCCACCAGCGGCCCACCGACGATGCCCGCCACCATGAACAGCACGGGCGGCAGCAGCTTCGGCTCCAGGACCCCGGCGATCTGCCCGACCAGCCACAGCCCGCCGAAGATCTGCACCAGCGTCATCGCGGCCTGCGCCAGTACCGCAGCCGGCCACCAGGCGGGCCGCGGCGGCTTCGCCCCGGGCGCCGGAACGGCCGCGCCGAGGGTCACGGCCAGCTCGTCCAGGGCCTCCGGCAGCAGGGCGGCCCCGCGCACCGCGGTCTCCCGTACGGCCTGCGCCCAGGGCTCGGGCAGCCCGACGGCCGCCTCGTCCGCGACGGTCCGCACGGCCTGCTCCACCCGCTGCCGGGCGGTCACCTCCTCCTCGGCGGGCATGGCCGCGGCGGGCGTCGTGGAGCGGCCGATCACCGCCAGGGCGGACAGGCCGGCCAGCGAACGGGGGGCGCGCCGGCTCTCGTACCAGCGCCACAGCCGCAGCCAGGGCGTGCCGCAGGCCTTACCGGCGTTGCGCCGCCAGGCCCGTTCGGCGGCGAGGCCGGCCGCGTACGCCCCGACGGCCTCGGCCAGCCGGTCCTCGAACTCGGCGCGCGCCGCCTCGCCGATCTCGGGCCCGGAGGGTCCGTTGTGCCTGTCGGCCACGTACAGCGGGCGCAGGCGAGTGGCGGCCCGGTCGACGTCGGCGGCGATCCGCCGGGTCGCGGCGCCCTTCTCCTGGGTGAACTGTCCCAGCAGCTCGCGCAGTTCCCCGACCCCTTCACCCGTCAGGGCGGACAGTCCGAGGACGGTGGCGCCGGGCTCGCCGTGCTCGCCGAGCGCGATGCCGTCCTCGTCGAGAAGCCTGCGCAGGTCGTCCAGGACCAGGTCGGCCGCCTCTCCGGGGAGCCGGTCCACCTGGTTCAGGACGACGAACGTCACCTCCGCGTGCCCGGCCAGCGGTCTCAGGTACCGCTCGTGCAGGACGGCGTCCGCGTACTTCTCCGGGTCGACCACCCAGATCACGGCGTCGACCAGGGCCAGCACCCGGTCGACGTGTTCGCGGTGCACGCCGAGCGCCGAGTCCAGGTCGGGCAGGTCGACGAGGACCATCCCGCGCAGCGCCTCGGCTTCGGGGGTCTCGCGGGGGCGGCGGCGCAGCCGTCCGGGGATCTCCAGCCGGTCCAGCAGTCCCGCGGCTCCGTCCGACCAGCTGCAGGCGATCGGCGCGGCGGTGGTCGGACGGCGCAGCCCGGTCTCGGAGATCTGCACTCCTGCGAGTGCGTTGAAGAGCGTGGACTTGCCGCTTCCGGTGGCTCCGGCAACGGCGACGACGGTGTGCTGGGCGGACAGACCCCGGCGTGCGGCCGCCTCGTCGAGGACCCGGCCGGCTTCGGCGAGGGTCTTTCCGTCGAGGCGGGTGCGGGAGAGTCCGACCAGCTGGCGCAGCGCGTCGAGGCGGCTGCGCAGGGCCTGGGCCTCGGGGCTGAGCGGGGGCGCGGGGGCCTTGCCGCCGTCGCTCCCGGCGCCGGAGACGGCGCGGACGAGGGCTTCTTCGCCCGCGTCCGCCTCCTCGTCCAGCCCCTCGGCGGCGAGTTCGTCCTCGGCTCCGCCTGAACGGGCCCTTCCGAAACCCCCCTTGCGGGTGGTCCGGGAGCGCGAGCGGGCGATGAACCCGTCGTCCCAGCGGTCGGCCGCCCGTTCGGCGGCGCGGTCGCCGGTACGGCCGTCCGTGCGCTCGGGGTCGGCGCCGGTGCCGGCGGAGCGGTCGCGGGCACCCGCCCGGTCGCGGTCACCGGCCCGGTCGCGCAGGCGCACCCCGTCCCCGGCCTGGTCGCGGACGTGGTCACGGTCTCCGGCCCGATCGCGGTCACGGTCGGTCAAGGCGGTCACCCCCTCACCTCTCCTTCTGCAGTACGGACAGCGCCGCGATCAGCTCGGCCTGTGGTTCCGGGGTCACTTCGAGCGCCTGGAGCGGGGCGAGGCGGCGGTCCCGTTCGGCGCGCAGGACCTGGTCGAGGTGGTCGCTGACCAGTTCCCCGCCCCGGTCGCGCAGACGTACGGCGGCCTGGACACCGATCCGTTCGGCCAGCTTCTCCCCTGCTGGGCGGGCCCGTTTGCCGCCGAGGAGGGCGGCGACGAGCAGGGCGGCGATGCCGTCGGGGTCGGGTTCGGGCTGCTTGTCGAGCTTGGCGACCTCCTCCTCGGCGAGTTCCTCCAGTACGCGCCGCCAGCGCCGTACGGCCATGCCGATACGTTCCGCCGCCTCCCGGTCGGGTCCGGGCAGCGGGAGCGCCCCGGCGGCCGGTTCGCGGCGCCACACCTCGGCGATGCGCTCGTCGGCGGCGGCGACGGCGCACTGGAGCAGCGCGGCGAGGGATTCGGCGAGGGAGTCGAGGAGTTCGTCGGCGCTGGTGTCGAGGGGGTAACCGCGCCAGCGGGTGAGGGCGTCCCCGGCGAGGACCGCGCCGCTGTCGAGGCGGCCCTGCACCCGCTTGCCCTCCCTCTTGTACGCCTCCTCGACGGCCGAGGTCAGCCGGACGGCGGCGGCGTGCTGGGCGGCGACGGCGGAGGCCAGCTCGGGCATGCGGCGCCGGAGGGAGTCGAGCGCGCCGAGTGCGGTGCGGCCGACGGCGTACTGCCGGGCGGCCGGGTCCTGGACGTGGTGGCCGAGCCAGGCGAGCAGCGGGGCGACGGCGCTGGCGGGCAGCAGTCCGCCGCCGCCGGCCGACTCGGGCAGCTCCGGCACCGTGAACCGTGGTACGTCGCCCAGCCCGGCCCGGGTGAGCAGCGCCCCGTACTGGCGTGAGACGTCGGCGAGCACCTGGTGCGGGACGCGGTCCAGGACGATGATCAGGGTGGCGTTGTACTGCTTGGCGGTGCGCAGCAGGTGCCAGGGGATGGCGTCGGCGTACCGCGATGCGGTGGTGACCATGACCCAGACGTCGGCGGCGCAGATCAGCTGGGCGGCGAGGGTCCGGTTCTCGACGACGAGGGAGTCGATGTCCGGGGCGTCGAGGAGGGCGAGGCCGCGCGGGAGGGTGGAGACGGTCTCGATCCGCAGTTCGCGGGTCGGGGCGCCGCGGCGCGTTCCGGGCGGGCGGCCCTTGCGGGTGGGGAGCGGGTCCTCCTCGTCCTGGGGTGCCCATACGCGCATGAGGTCGGGCAGGACCCGCATTCCGGCGAACCAGTGGTGGTCGTCCGGGTGGCAGACGAGCACCGGGGTGCGGGTGGTGGGGCGCAGCACTCCGGCTTCGCTGACCTTGCGGCCGACGAGGGAGTTGACGAGGGTGGACTTACCGGCTCCGGTGGATCCGCCGATGACGGCGAGCATCGGCGCCTCGGGCGCCTTGAGCCGGGGTACGAGGTAGTCGTCGAGCTGCGCGAGCAGCTCGGCTCTGGTCTGGCGGGCGCGCGGGGCGCCGGGCAGGGGCAGCGGCAGACGCACGGACGCGACCCGGTCGCGCAGGGCGGACAGGGCATCGAGCAGCTGAGGCCGAACATCCAAGGTCACCACATGCGAAGAATGCCCAATTTAGGACCATTTTTGAAGCTTATACGCCCTCTGCGCGCCGACCGCGACTCCTGTGGGACATCATGGACACGGAGGACGAGTGGGACGCAGGCATAACGAGTGCACAACACCGAGGCCGCCGCGGCGCAAAAGCGGTGCGAGAATCGCACCTGCCTGCGATTATCGGGACCGCTTCACCGAACCTCCACAACGTGGCACGCGAGGGAAGCAACCGGGACAAGGCAACCGGAGCCCTATCCTTGACCCGGCACGACCGCAGTCCCACCCCCACCAAGGGGCTCCAGGCCACCACGGTCACCACCGGCCCCCGTAGCTCAGTGGATAGAGCAGGCGCCTTCTAAGCGCTTGGCCGCAGGTTCGAGTCCTGCCGGGGGCACTCTTCTTCCCTCTTCGCCGAGGAGCCCTGCCCGGCGTCCCTACAGGACGCCGTCCACGGCTGGCGAAAAATCACCCGACCGGATCCTTGCAGGCGCAAAACGGCCGTCGCCCGGATGGGCGGCTCAGGGCGCCGTCGACTGCGCCGGGCCGGTTTCCCCGGTGGCTCCGAAGGCCCTGACCGCCTGGTAGTAGGTCCAGGCCGTGCCGTCGCAGGAGGCCTTTCTCGCACCCGAGTACCGCGCGCAGACCCGTTCGAGGTCCGCGTGGAAGGCGGCGTCCAGCCGGGACTTGTTGGCCTGGAACGCTCCCGCCGCGCGGTAGTTGCGGTAGCCGAAGTCGTGGCGGGCGCACGCGGCGCGGAAGGGGAAGCCGAAGGGGTTGTCCGGGGAGGTCGTGCAGTAGTCCGTCGACCAGTCGAACCCGTACGCGGCCCAGTCGGCCGGGTGCGCGCGCGCCCCGAGCCAGGCGTCCTGGCTGGCCGCGGCGGTCTGCGTCCAGCGGCTCAGTACCTGCGGCTTGTCCGCCGGGACCGCCGGGACCGCGGAAGCGGGGGAGGCGAGGAGGAGCAGGGCGGCCGTGACAGCCGGTGCGACAGCGGGGAAGGGGCGCGCGGGGAGGGGAAGGGGGCGGCGGCGCATGGGCGTTCCTGCGGGGGCGCGGCGGCGGGCGACGGCCGCTTCGGTGGTGAGGGCCTTCGCCGCACCGGGAGTTGACCGGGGCTGCCCCTATAACGCGGCCCGGCCCCGGGCGTTCCTGCCCGCGGCGGGTTGACCGCGCCCGGGACCACTCTCAGGTATGAGTCCGTGTGCGACTTCCGGCAGAGCCGAAGTTGATACCGGGGAGGGACGCGCGCACTGCCTCCGCCGCGAACACTTGTCGGTATGAACCGCCGTCCGCTCGTCATCGCCGCAGCCATCGTGGGAGCCCTCGCCACCGCGGCCTTCGCGCTGCCCAACCTCCCGCCCAACCCGCTCACCAACGCCCTCAACGACCGGTTCTTCAAGGAGAAGGGCCGGCACTTCGCGACCGCCGGCGCCGCCGAGGCGCACACCCGGGCGGACCGGACCCTGGCGCTGCCCAGCTGGATGCCGAGGGACGCCACCGACATACGGATCCAGGCCCGCGCCGACGGCAAGGCCCGGCTCATCCGGTTCACCCTCGGAAAGACGCCCCTCGACGGACCGCAGTGCCCGGCGGAGCCCCCGAAGCAGGCGGGCGGCCCCCGGCTGGGCGCCCGCTGGTGGCCGCGCGACATCCGGTCCGAGGAGCGGCCCGAGTGCCGCGACCGCTACCAGTACCAGGTGTCGGTGCGCGGCAAGAAGGTCTACGCCTGGACCGACGGAACGCCCTCTCCGGGGTCCCGAATACCGGAGGGCACACCGGCCGGCCCCGGCTCCGGGGCCGTCCCGGCCGTGCGCCGCTGACGGATCAGTCCCGTACGAGCGCCTCGGCCGCGGCCCGCGCGAAGCCCTCGGGATTGTCCAGCATGATGTTGTGCCCGCAGTCGGGGACGGGGACGACGGCGACCCCGGCGGCCTCCAGGGCCTCGGCCCCGGCGGGGGCACCGTCCGCCTCCGGGTGGAGGAAGCTGCGCGGGACCTTCAGCTCCAGCAGCAGCTCGCGCATGGTCGGCGTCGTACCGGCGGCGAGGTGCACGGCGCTGCGGTACAGCCCGGTGCGGCCCGCCATCCGCATGGTCGACCACCAGTGGGCGCCGACCCGGTCGCGGACCTCGGCCCAGCCGCCGGCCAGGAACTCCTCCTCCGTGTAGGAGGCGATCCCGCTGCTGCCGGCCGTGCCCGGAGTGGGCGGGAGGGGGTCGAGGTTGGCGTCGGCCAGGACGAGGCGGGAGACCAGCCCCGGGTGCCGGGCGGCCAGCACGATGGCCACCGCGCCGCCCATGCTGTGGGCGATCACCTCGGCCGCGCCGACGCCGGCGGCGGTGAGCGCCTGCGCCACGGTGTCGGCGTGCGCTTCGAGGGTGTACGGGAAGGCCTCGGGCCGGTCGCTGTGCCCGTGCCCGAGGAAGTCGAGCAGCAGCGAGCGCCGCCCGGCCAGTCTCGGGTGGACGGCACTCGCCGCGAAGTAGGCGGGGGCGGTGGCGCCGAGGCCGTGCAGGTAGACGCGGGCCGGCTCCTCTCCCGGGAGTTCGACCCAGCGGATCCGGTCGCCTTCCGGCGTCACGACGGCACTGCGCACGGTGTGTTTCCCCCCAGTTGTCCACGGTGATATCGAGCACGAGGTTAACCGGGACACCGACCACCCCCACTACTCTCGTGAGGTGATCGAGGAACTGAACCAACTCGGCGGTACGGCACCGCGGACCGGGGGCCTCCCGACGGGTTCCCGGGTGGCGGTGTGGTCGCTGGACACCACGCGCGGGGTGATCGGCGGCCACGAGGCCGAAGAGGCCGAGGCGTTGCTGGACGCCGACGAGCGGAAGCGGGCGGGCCGTCTGGTGCGGTCCGGCGACCGGCGCACCTACCTGGCCTCGCACCTGGGGCTGCGGGTGCTGCTCGGCGCGTACCTGGGGAGGGCCCCCGAGGAGGTCCGCTTCGTCCGTGAGGACTGCCTGAACTGCGGCGGCCCGCACGGCCGGCCCGCGGTGGCCGGGGGCGGGGTCCACTTCTCCCTGTCCCACAGCCACGGCCTGGCGTACTTCGCCTTCGCAGCGGTGCCGGTGGGCGTGGACGTGGAGGGGCTGCCCAACGCGGGGGCGGTGGCCGACGTCCTGAGCAGCCTGCACCCGGCGGAGGCGGCCGAGATCACCGCCCTGCCGGAGGAAGAGCGGCGGGCGGCGCTGGCCCGGGTGTGGTCCCGCAAGGAGGCCTGCCTCAAGGCCACCGGGGCGGGCCTCGCCAACGGCCTGGTCGAGCCGTACGTCGGCGCGGCTCCCACCCCCGCCCGAGTGCCGGGCTGGACCCTGAGGGACCTCACGGCACCCCCCGCCTACGCCGCCGCACTGGCCCTGCGCACGCCCTGACGGGCGCAGGGCCTGACCGGCGGCCTGGCAGACGCACGGCCTGACGGGTAGTAGGCCCGCCGCCGGCGTCCGCCCAGCCGGACGGACGACCGGACGGGCGGGTACAGGCGCAGCCTCCGGCATGCCGGATCCCGGGGGCGGAATCCCGCCCGGCCTGGCTCCGCCCGGCGGGCGGCCCCACGATGGCGGGGCCCCGGGGCGGGGGGCGCGGGGGTGGCGGCGCGCCCGGGTTGGGGGTGTGTCGTGCGGCCAGTCGGCGCACCCTCCGCGCGGCGGCGGCGGGGCGGGCCGAGCATCGGGCGCATGACCGTGATGACCGCGCTCCTCCCGGCCGCAGCCCTGCTGGCGGCGGCCACCGTGCTGCCCCCGCAGCCCGCCGCACACGCCGCCGGCGCCGATACGCCCACCGCGCCCTACGTCGTCGTCCTCAAGGACGCCGCCGCCCGCGCCCCGGCCCGTGCCCTGGCCGCCGAGGCGACGGAGGCCGGTGACCGGGTGGACGCGGTCTACGACACCGCGCTCAGCGGGTTCGCCGTGACCACCACCGCGGCCCGGGCCGCCGCGCTGGCCGCCGACCCCCGGGTGGCCTCCGTCGAGCCGGACACGGTGTACCGGATCTCCGACTCCGCCGCCGGCACCCCCGGGAGCCAGCCGCAGGCGCCCTGGCACCTCGACCGGCTCGACCAGCGCGCGCTGCCCCTCGACGGCTCGTACGCCTACCCCACCACCGGCGCGGGCATCACGGTCTACGTGGTCGACACCGGGATCAACACCCTCCACCAGGAGTTCGGCGGCCGCGCCCGCACCGGCTACAACGCGCTGTGGATGGAGGGCTCCGCCGACTGCAACGGCCACGGCACGCACGTCGCGGCCACCGTCGGCGGGGCCACCTACGGGGTCGCGAAGGGGGTCTCCCTGGTCGGGGTGAAGGTGGCCGACTGCCGGGGCGACGCGCGGCTGTCGCACATCCTGCGCGGCCTCGACTGGATGGTGAAGGACGTCGTCCGCGGCGGCTTCCCGCTGCGTCCCGCCGTCGCCAACATGAGCCTGGGCGGCTCCCGCAGCCACTCCATGGACGCCGCCGTCATCCGCGCCGCCGCCTACGGGATCACCGTCACCGTGGCCGCCGGCAACGAGGGCCGCGACGCCTGCAACGGCTCCCCCTCCGGCGTGCCGCAGGCCCTCACCGTCGCCGCCACCGACGCGGCCGACCACCACCCGTCCTTCTCCAACCACGGCCCCTGCGTGGACCTCTCGGCGCCGGGCGTGGCCGTCGTCTCCGCCTGGAAGGGGTCCACGACGGCCCTCGCCCGGGCCACCGGCACCTCCATGGCCGCCCCGCACGCCGCGGGCGCCGCCGCCCTGCTCCTGGCCGGCGGCACGGTGCACTCCCCCGAGCAGGTCCGTGCGGCCCTGGTCCGCGACGCCGCCCCGGGCCTGATCACGGACCTGCCCGCCGGCACCCCGAACCTGCTCCTCCAGGTACCGAAGGGGCCCTGAGCCCGGGCCGCCGGTCACCGACCGGTCGGTATCCGATGTCCCGTCCGACCGGGTCTGATGGGACATCAATGTCTGTGTGCTTCGCACCCGGGCAATCCATTGACTTCTCTGCACCGCGACGCGTCAATGACGGCCATCCGCACCGGCTCGGCCTCCCCCACACAGCGGGTGGGGGGAGGGTTCGTCATGACGAAGGAGTCGCGACCCAGTGAGTTCGAGAACGCTCAAACGAAGAGTGCTGGCCGGGGCGGGCGCCCTGTCCCTGGCCCTGACGGGCGGCGTCGTGGCCCTGACCGGGCCGGCGCAGGCCGCGACCAAGACCACTCCCGTCCCCGTGAAGTGCGTCGCCCCCGCCCCGCAGCCGGGCGCGAACGGCAGCCAGGACTACACGATCACGGTGCCGGACACCGCCAAGGCGGGCGAGACCGTACCGATCACCATCGACCCGGGCGAGACCCCCGTCATCCCGATGTTCACCATCGACACGGTGAACACCATCAAGGCGAAGCTGCTCGTCGGCGGGGTCGCCCAGACGGTCACCAGCCCCGCCGTCCCCAGCCACCAGGAAGCGAACAAGAAGTCCGACCCGCCCGCCTTCTCCGGCACGGTCAAGATCCCGGACGGCAGCGAGGGCACCACCGTCCAGATCACCATCGACCAGGTGGTCACCGACGCCGACCTCGGCGGCACGGTCTACACCACCACCTGCACCCCCGACCCGCGCCCCAGCGCCTCCGTCGGCTCGATCGCCGTCGAAGCCCTCCCCAAGGACCCGGTCACCACCAGGCTGACGCCCAACAGCGGCAAGGCGGGTACGGCCGTCGTCGCCACCGGCGCCAACTTCCCGGCCGGCCCGGTCACCTGCTCCGCCCTCCTCGCGGGCGCCGCCACCGGTGACACCGGCACCGGCACCGCCGACGCCTCCGGCGCCGCCACCTGCAACATCACCGTCACGAAGAAGGCCGACGCCATCAAGATCGACGGCTCGGTCCCGCCGGCCAAGCCCTTCGTGTTCGTCGAGGAGCAGGCCGGCGTCAAGAACCCGGTGGACGTCGAGGTGCTGCCCGGGCCGCTGGCCCTCGGCCCGAAGGACGGCCAGCCCGCCGTCAGCTTCGGCTCGGTGACCATCAACGGCAAGGCCCAGTCGGTGTTCGGCGCGTTCAACGCCGCGACCGTCCAGGACTTCCGCGGCGGCACCCTCGGCTGGGACGTGACGGCGACCCGTACACCGTTCCTGAACGAGACGACGGGCCACGCCATGGCCAAGGCGCAGCTCGGCATCCAGCCGTCCTGCACGGTGACCAACCCCGACAGCCCCAGCACCTGCTCCGCGGGCGCGCCGGGCGCGATCACGGAGACCCCGATGAAGGTCGCCTCGCAGGCGGCCGGCGGTGACGAGCTGACCGGCGGCGAGTTCGCCGTGGGCGGCGCGGCGATGCTCCAGCTGCCGCCGTTCATGTTCGCCGACACCTACCGGTCGGTCGTGACCTTCTCGATCGCCTGACCGTCCCGCCCGGCCCGACCCCGGTGGTGCGGCGCCCCGGCGCCGCACCACGCTCCCGCTTTCCCGCCGCGACCCTGGAGAAGACCGCCCATGCGCCTGCGCACGACCGTCCTGCGCACGCTCCTGTCCGGCCTGTGCGCGCTGCTGCTGCTCCCCGCCGTCCCCGCCGCGGCCGCGGACAACGGCACCTGGGGCGTGTTCCCGACGCCCCCGGCCGGGGCGGCGATGACCGACCGGGCGTACTTCTTCCACCAGGGCGCCGCCGGGGCCTCGGTCAGCGACAGCGTGACGCTCCTGAACTCCTCCGACAAGGAGCTCACCTTCCGGGTCTTCGCCACCGACGCCGTGAACACCCCCTCGGGCGGGGCCTTCGCCCTGCTCCCCGCCGAGACCCGGCCCAAGGACGTCGGGACGTGGATCGCGCTGCCGCCCGAGACGGCGGGCACCGTCACCGTCCCGCCCAAGGGCCGCAAGGACATCCCCTTCACCGTCAAGGTCCCCCAGGACGCCTCCCCGGGCGACCACGTGGGCGGGATCGTCGCGCTGAACACGGCCGTCGAGGGGATCACGAAGGAGGGCAAGGTCCAGGTCGGGGTGCGTCGCCAGGTGGGCGCCCGGCTCTACCTGAGGGTGCCCGGCCCGCTGACCCCGGCCCTGAGCGTGGAGGACGTCAGGGTCCGCCGCGGGGCCCCGCTGCTGCCCTGGACGAAGGACGCCCGCGCCACCATCACCTACACCCTGGTCAACCGGGGCAACGTGGTGGTCGAGCCGAAGGTGGCGGTGTCCGCGCGCGGCCTGTTCGGGCGCCGGCTGCTGGACCGGGCCGCCCGCGGACCCCAGCCGGCCCTGCTGCCCGGCCAGCGGATCACCTTGAGGGAACCCTGGCCGGACTCCCCCCAGTTGGACCGGGTGGCCGTCAAGGTCACGGCGAGCGCCGCCGCCTACCCGGACGTGCGCTCCGAGGCCGGTACGGACTTCCTGGCCGTGCCCTGGCCCGCGGCGGGCGCGCTCCTCCTGTCGGCCGGGACCGGCATCGCCCTCCTGGTGCTGCGCCGGCGCCGCCGGACCGCCCTCCCCGGCCCGGCCCCCGCCCCGGACCTGGCGGCGGCACGCTGACCGCGGACGGCCGGAACCCCCGGCCGGTGAGGGTTGGCCGGGGGGCCTGTCTCGGTGTCTCGACCCAGGACCGCCTGTCGCGCAACGACGATCTAGGCGTGATAGATGGTGGGCTGATCGACCACCTGCTCCGGTGTGAGGCCTTCCACGGTCATGTTCCCGGTCCAGAGGTAATCGCGGTTGGCGTATGTCGCGTCGAAGCTGACGCGCTTCCCACCCGGTTCCAGCTTCCACCCCTGCCGGTCGAACTGGGCGATGCGGTCACTGCCACAGACGAACGCTCGGGTGGCCTGTGTCAGGATCCACTCCGCAAGCTCGGCGTCCTTGGCGGTCGGTTTGCCGCAGGTTCGGGCCATCTGCCACAGGCGCGGCCACTCGACCCCGGGCGTCAGCGGCCCGACGACGGCCACGTCTCCGATCTGCCGCGCGTCAAGGTGGTGGGTGGCGTACCCGAAGACCACCCCGAACATGGTGAACACGGTGACCCTGCCGGTTGCGGTGAGGCCCTCGTCATTGCTGCTCATTGATGGAACCCTTGGGTCTGTGACGGTCCGGGCGCCTTAGCCACGCCCGGACCGCTCCGTTCACGGGTGGGTCAGCAGCCGTCACCGTCACCGCAGCAGGCCGGCGGGTTGCACTCCTTCGCGGCACCCCACAGCCGGTCGTCCACGAAGAACCCGGCGGCCCGGACGCGTTCCACGACGGAGCCGATCAGGGGACGGGTGCGGACGGTGGCCTTGGGCTCGTGGCCGAGGAAGAACCCGAACTGTTCGTCACACCAGGCGGCGTACGCCTGCGTGTGAAGGACGAACGAGTGCCAGCCGGGGTCCACCACGTCCGACGGGGTCATGTCGAACTGGCGGGTGTCGAGGCTGCGGGCGGAGGCGGGAACTGGCCTCCGCCTTCTCCGGGCTTGTCGCCGGGGTCGGTCATTGCTTCACCTCCCCTCGCTTGCGCGGTTGGGGGCCCGCCCCCGCAGGGGCGGGAGTCAGTGGGAAGCGACGGGGTGCCGGAGCGCTTCGGCGATCTGCTCGACCACGTCGGCGGGGAGCCTGCCGAGGTCCACGTAGGCCCTGCCGGTGTGCGTCACAGAGGGCCGCACGCTGCACCACACGGACTCGGAGAGGCCGAGTGCGGCCAAGGCTGCCCGTATGGACTCGGTGGCGTCTGTGGCCCGGTCGCGGGCCTCTCGCCAGGTCTGCATCTCCATCAGCCGTGTCCGGTGTCGTGCATCCGCAGGAGGATGTTGCAGTCGGCCACGGTGGTGGCGTCCTGCTCCATCCCCGCGGCCCTGCGGAGCCTATCCAGACGCGCGCACTCGGGACACCCGGCTACCGGGCTCGGGCGGGGCTCCATCCGCAACGGGAGCGTGACCGGGTCTTCCTGCCACCTCTTGCGTTCCGCCATCGTCACGCTGTGCCCCTCCCAGTTGCTTCCGAGGTCGATGAATTGACCGTAGGGAGCGGGCTGGTTACCGGGCCACGTTGTTGCACGCTGTTGCACGGCTTCACCCGAGTGCGGTTACCGCTTCCCTGATGAGGGCTCGGGCTGGGGCGCCGTGGACCGCTGTCTTGGCCAGGTCGGAGAAGGCCCGTAGGTAGGTCTTGATCTCGCCGGGCGTGGTCAGGTTGATCTCTGCCGTCAGCGTCTCGACGGCCACCTGTTGATCATCGAAGGCGTAGAAGGCTTCCAAGGGCCACACGGTCCGACGCGCCGTCTTGGGGATGATCCCGAGGGACACGTTCGGCCGGCTCATCACGGCCAGAAGCGCTTCCAGCTGCTCCGCCATCGCTTCGGGCCCACACACCAGGTAGTAGAGAACTGTCTCTTCGAGGAGCAGCGCGAAGCGGTGGTCCCCTTCTCTGATCACCCGGGAGCGGTTGAGTCGGGCTTGTACGGCGTCGGCCACGTCGTCGGGGGTGCCCTGGAATCGCGTGATGCCCTTCAAGAGCCCTGTGGCGTATCCGGCGGTCTGGAGCATCCCCGGCACGACGTTCGACGCGTAGACGCGAAAGGAGCGGGTCCGCTGGTAGAGCGGCACGGTCCTCTCGTGGACGCGGCGCATCCCGTCGCGGTGGATCTGCTTCCACTCGACGTACATCGACTCGGCGTTCCGGGACGCGGCGATTATGTCCGCAGCCTGATCTTCGGCTCCGCAGGCCGCGCACCATGCGCGGATGTCCGCGTCCGAGGGCGGCGTGATGCCCCTCGCGATGCGGGACGACTTCGCGCGGTGCCAACCGCACCGGACGGCCAACTCATGCCCCGAAAGCCCAGCATCTTTCATCAGCCCCTGGAGGCGGACGGCGACGGCCTTGCGCGCGGCCTGGGCACTGGAGAACGGAGACGTGGGCATGAGCTGACCGGACCAGGGATCAGACGGTGTACTTCTCGTGCGGGATGGCGCGCTCCCACACTGCTTCGAACGCTGCCGTGCACTGTGCCGCAATGGCAGGGTCCTCGGTCTGATCCGTGTGGACCCACCGGCCGAGGCCGTCGAAGACGTTGAACTGGACTAGCCGCCCGTCGAAAAGCCAGTAGTCGTTGCCGGGCAACAGCAGGTCGGATGCCTGGCGACGCGGGAGCCAACGGATCTGCTCCCCGGCGGCGATGTTGGTGAACGTGAACGAGTGCTCGTACGCGATGTAGTCACTGACCGGCTCAGAGATGATCCGGGCCCTACGGATCAGCACACCCTTGGCCGTGACCTCCTGCACGAGGTCGAGCCACGGCCGCCACCAGGAAGCGCGGTAGTCCGGGTTGAGCCGGTGGCCCCGCTTCCACGCTGCGAAGCCTTCGATCTCGTTGTCTACGCCGTACCCATCGCGCATCTCCAGATGAACGGCCGACTCCTGTACCGACCTGATGAGGTCGGAGAAGTCAGTCAGACTCTGCGACACGGATGGCCTCCTTGAGGAGCGGGATCATCCTGGGTTCAAGGATGATCAAGGCTTCGCCGTCAGCCTGGGGCGAGTCAGCCGAGGTCTGGCTGAGCATGGCTGTGTCCGCCCGTGCCCCCTGGACGAGGATGCGTCGGTCGTCGTCCACTCACACGGCCGGACATCCGTGATCGCCGGACTCTGGATCTTTACCAACGAACCGTAAGGCCATGGTGTCCCTCCTTGTCGAGCGCGTTGCGCCTGGTTGCACAGCTCACTCTGGGGGATGGGCCCGGTCAAGGGGGCCGGAACGGCAGGAACCCCCGGCCGGTGAGGGTGGGCCGGGGGTCGCTGCGGTACGGGGGCGGTGGGGCGGGTGGGTCAGTGGTTGCGGGGGAAGCCCAGGTCGACGCCCGAGGGGTCCTCGGCCGGGTCGGGCCAGCGGGTGGTGACGACCTTGCCGCGCGTGTAGAAGTGGACGCCGTCGTTGCCGTAGATGTGGTGGTCGCCGAAGAGCGAGTCCTTCCAGCCGCCGAAGGAGTGGTAGCCCACCGGCACCGGGATCGGCACGTTGACGCCGACCATGCCCGCCTGGATCTCCAGCTGGAAGCGGCGTGCCGCGCCGCCGTCCCGGGTGAAGATCGCGGTGCCGTTGCCGAACGGCGAGGCGTTGATGAGGGCCACGCCCTCCTCATAGGTCTCGGCGCGCAGCACGCACAGCACCGGGCCGAAGATCTCGTCGCGGTAGGCGTCGGAGTCGGTCTTGACGCGGTCGAGGAGCGACAGGCCGATCCAGTGGCCGTTCTCGTGGCCCTCGACCGTGTAGCCGGTGCCGTCGAGGACGACCTCCGCGCCCTGGTCGGCGGCGCCCTTGACGTAGGAGGCGACCTTGTCGCGGTGGGCGGCGGTGATCAGCGGGCCCATCTCCGACGCCGGGTCGGTGCCGGGGCCGATCTTGATCTTCTCGGCGCGCTCGCGGATCTTCTCCACGAGGGTGTCGCCGATGGCGCCGACGGCGACGACCGCCGAGATGGCCATGCAGCGCTCGCCGGCGGAGCCGTAGGCGGCGGAGACGGCCGCGTCGGCGGCGGCGTCGAGGTCGGCGTCCGGCAGCACCAGCATGTGGTTCTTGGCGCCGCCCAGGGCCTGGACGCGCTTGCCGTTGGCGGAGGCGGTGGTGTGGATGTGGCGGGCGATGGGCGTGGAGCCGACGAAGGAGACGGCGGCGATGTCCGGGTGCGAGAGCAGGGCGTCGACGGCGACCTTGTCGCCGTGGACGACGTTCAGCACGCCCGCCGGGAGACCGGCCTCGGTGGCCAGCTCGGCCAGCTTGTTGGCGGCCGACGGGTCCTTCTCGCTCGGCTTGAGGATGAAGGTGTTGCCGCAGGCGACGGCCAGCGGGAACATCCACATCGGCACCATGGCCGGGAAGTTGAACGGGGTGATGCCCGCGACCACGCCCAGCGGCTGGCGGATGGCGGCCACGTCCACGCGGTTGGAGACGGACGTGGACAGCTCGCCCTTGAGCTGCGTGGTGATCCCGCAGGCCAGCTCCACGATCTCCAGGCCGCGCGCGACCTCGCCCAGCGCGTCGGAGTGCACCTTGCCGTGCTCGGCGACGATCAGCTCGGCGATCGCGTCGCGGTTGGCGTCCAGCAGGGCGCGGTAGGCGAACAGCACCTTGGTGCGGGCGGCCAGCGAGGACTGGCCCCAGGACAGGAAGGCCTCCTTGGCGACCTGTACCGCCGCGTCGACCTCGGCGGCCGAGGCGAGGGCGACCTGCGTGGTGACCTCGCCGGTGGCCGGGTCGGTGACCGGGCCGTAGTTGCCCGACGCGCCCTCGACGGTCTTGCCACCGATCCAGTGGTTGACGGTCTTCATGCTTGCTCCTTCACAGATGGCGACGTCGCTGCGCGGCTTGCCGGTCGTACTCTTCGCGGGCCTGGGCCGCCGACTCACGGGTCGCGGTCTCGGCCACGGGAACATCCCACCACGCCTGTGCCGGGGGTGGGCCCGACACAGTGTCGGGTGTTCGGGTCTGTGCGTAGACACATGTGGGACGGTCCGACCCGCGCGCCTCGGCCAGGGCTTTTCGCAGGTCACCGATGGTGCGGGTGCGGATCACGGCCATCCCGAGGGAGGCGGCGTTGGCCGCGAGGTCCACCGGAAGGGGGTCTCCGGTGTATCCGCCGTCCGGCCCCCGGAAGCGGTAGGCCGTGCCGAAGCCCTCGCCGCCGACCGCGCCCGAGAGCCCGCCGATCGAGGCGTAGCCGTGGTTGTCGAGGACGACCACCTTGAGCGGGACGCCCTCCTGGACGGCGGTGACGAGCTCGGTCGGGTTCATCAGGTACGAGCCGTCCCCGACGAGCGCCCACACCGGCCGGTCCGGGGCCGCCAGGGCCACCCCGAGGGCGCCCGGGATCTCGTAGCCCATGCAGGAGTACCCGTACTCCACGTGGTACTGGTACGCGGAACGGGCCCGCCAGAGCCGGTGCAGGTCGCCGGGGAGCGAGCCGGCCGCGTTGACGATCACGTCGGTGTCGTCCACGACGGCGTCCAGGGCGCCGAGCACCTGCGCCTGGGTGGGGACGGCGTCCTCGTCGGGGGCGTGGAAGGCCTGGTCGACCAGGGCCTCCCAGTAACCCTTCGCCTGCCGGTACGTCCTCTCGTACGCCGGGTCCACGCGGTGTCCGGTCAGCTCCGCCCGCAGGGCGTCCAGGCCCTCGCGGGCGTCCGCGACCAGCGGGAGGGCGGCCAGCTTGTGGGCGTCGTACGGGTCGGGGTTGAGGCCGAGGAAACGGACGCCCGGGTCCTGGAAGAGGGTGGAGGAGGCGGTGGTGAAGTCCGTCAGCCGGGTCCCGGCCGCGATGACCAGGTCGGCGGCGCGCGCCAGGTCGTCGGCGGTGGCGGTGCCGGTGTGGCCGACGGCGCCCACCTCGGCCGGGTGGTCGTGGCGCAGGGCCCCCTTGCCGGCCTGGGTGGCGGCGACGGGGATGCCGGTGGCCTCGGCGAAGCCCCGCAGCGCCTCCTCGGCCCCGCTGTGCCGGATGCCGCCGCCGGCGATCAGCAGGGGCCGCCGGGCCGCCCGTACCGCCTCGGCGGCGGCTCGCAGCTCGCCGGTGTCGGGCCGGGGGCGGCGCACGTGCCACACCCGCTCGGCGAAGAACTCCTCGGGCCAGTCGTACGCCTCCGCCTGGACGTCCTGCGGCAGCGCGAGGGTGACGGCTCCGGTCTGCACGGGGTCGGTGAGTACCCGCATCGCCTGGAGGGCGGCGGGGACCAGGGCCTCGGGGCGGGTGATCCGGTCGAAGTACCGGGAGACCGGCCGCAGGGTGTCGTTGACGGAGAGGTCGCCCGCGTAGGGGACCTCCAGCTGCTGGAGCACCGGGTCGGCGGGCCGGGTGGCGAAGGTGTCCCCGGGCAGCAGGAGCACGGGGATCCGGTTGACGGTGGCGAGGGCGGCTCCGGTGACGAGGTTGGTGGCGCCGGGTCCGATGGAGGTGGTCACGGCGTGCGCCGACAGCCGGCCGCACTGGCGGGCGTAGCCGACGGCGGCGTGCACCATGGCCTGTTCGTTGCGCCCCTGGAGGAAGGGCATGGCCGCCGGCCCGCTCTCCAGCAGGGCCTGGCCGACACCGGCGACGTTGCCGTGCCCGAAGATCCCCCAGGTGGCGGCGATCAGCCGTCGGCGGCGGCCGTCGCGCTCGGTGTACTGGCGGCTCAGGAAGCGTACGAGCGCCTGGGCGGTGGTCAGCCGGACGCTGCGCGGCGCGGTCACGGGGTCTCCTCGGGGCGGGGTGCGGGCCGGTTCAGCGGAAGCCGGGGATCGACCTCCTGCCCCGTCCACGTCCCGCGAATCCACGCGTGGTCGGGATGGTCGCGGATCAGCCACTCCCGCGTCGTGTCCGGGCCGGCCATCACGTTCAGGTAGTACATGTCGTGGCCGGGCGCCGCGATGGACGGGCCGTGCCAGCCGTCGGGGATGAGGACCACGTCACCCGAGCGGACCTCGGCGAGCACGTCGGTCTTCCCGGCGGGCGAGGGCGTCACGCGCTGGTAGCCGACGCCGGGGGTGCCGTCGTGCGGGGCGATCTCGTAGAAGTAGATCTCCTCCAGGCGGGATTCCTCGCCCGGGTGGTGCTCGTCGTGCTTGTGGGGCGGGTACGAGGACCAGTTGCCGCCGGGGGTGAGCACCTCGACGGCGATGAGCCGGTCGCAGTCGAAGGCGCCGGCGGCGGCGAAGTTGTGCACCTGGCGCGAGCACTGGCCGGCGCCCCGGAGCTCGACGGGTACGGCATCGGCGGGGCCGTACCGGGGGCTCAGCCGCCGCTCGCACCGCGCACCGACGAGCGCGAACCGGCCGCCTCCGGCGGTGGCGATGTCGGCGTGCCCGTCCCGGGGCAGGTAGACGAAGTCGGTCGGCCCGTCGAACACCGAGGCGCGCCCGCGCAGCCGGAAGCTCCCTGCGGGGCCTTCCCCCACCCCGCCCCTTCCCGAGACCGCAGGCTCCGCCCCCGGCCCGGCCGGGCAGCGGACCTCGCAGGCGCCGCTCAGCGGGAGGACGATCCACTCGGCGTCGCCGCAGGCGTGCCCGTACACCTCCCCCGGCACCAGCTCCAGCACCACCAGCCGCGTGAACTCCATCCCCGTCTCAGACAGCACCGGCACGGTCCAGCACCTCCTCCACCTCGTGCGGAAACGGCATCGCCGTCGAACACGCCAGCCGCGAGGCCACGATCGCCCCCGCCGCGTTCGCGTACCGCAGCACCCGCTCCAGCTCCCAGCCCGCCAGCAGCCCGTGGCACAGGGCCCCGCCGAACGCGTCGCCGGCGCCCAGCCCGTTGACCACCGTCACCGGCACCGGCGCCACCTCCACCGCCGTCCCGTCGCGGTGGACGGCCAGCACCCCCTCCGGGCCCCGTTTGACCACCGCCAGCTCCACCCCCGCCGCGAGCAGCGCCCGCGCGGCCGCGTACGGCTCGCTCTCGCCGGTGGCGACCTCGCACTCCTCCGCGTTCCCGACGGCCACCGTCGCCAGCGCGAGCGCCCGCTCGTACCAGGGCCGCGGCGGGCCGTCGTGCCACAGCATCGGCCTCCAGTCGAGGTCGAAGACGGTCGTCCCGGACTTCGAGCGGGCCTCCAGCGCGGCAAGGGTCGCGGCGCGGCTCGGCTCGGCGCTCAGTCCCGTGCCGGTCATCCAGAACACCCGTGCGTCGCGCACCGCTTCCAGGTCGATCTCGTCCGGCTCGATCTCCAGGTCGGGCGCCTTCGGGAGCCGGTAGAAGTACAGCGGGAAGCGGTCCGGCGGGAAGACCTCGCAGAAGGTGATCGGCGTCGGGTAGTGCGCCACCTCGCCCACCCACCGGTCGTCGACCCCGAACTGCCGCAGTTCGCCGCGCAGGTACGCCCCGAAGGGGTCCGCGCCGGTCCGGCTGATCATGGCCGTGCGCCGCCCGAGGCGGGCGGCGGCGACGGCGACGTTCGCCGGGGAGCCGCCGAGGAACTTGCCGAAGGTGTCGGCCTCGGCGAGCGGTACGCCGGTCTTCAGGGGGTAGAGATCCACCCCGATCCGCCCCATCGTGATGAGGTCGTACGCGGGCCCGTCCCCGGTCCCGCCCCCTGCGTCCCCCGTGGTCACGTCGGGTACTCCTCCCACTCGCACTCGTCCTCCCTTTCGCCTCGGACCTCGCACCCTAAGGTGGCCGTCATGACCTCCTCCCCGCCCGCGTTGACCCGTATCCGTGTCGGTTCGGCTCCGGACTCCTGGGGTGTCTGGTTCCCGGAGGACCCCCTCCAGGTTCCCTGGGACCGGTTCCTCGACGAGGTGTCCGACGCCGGGTACGAGTGGATCGAGCTGGGCCCCTACGGCTACCTGCCCACCGATCCGGCCCGGCTCGCCGAGGAGACCGCCAGGCGGGGCCTGCGGGTGTCCGCCGGCACGGTCTTCACCGGACTCCATCACGGCCGCGCCGTCTGGGAGGAGACCTGGGCGCACGTGTCGCGGATCGCCGCGCTCACCCGGGACATGGGCGCGCAGCACCTCGTGGTGATCCCCTCGTTCTGGCGCGACGACAAGACCGGCGGGATGCTGGAGGATCCGGTGCTGACGCCTGCTCAATGGCGTGAACTGACCTCCCAGACCGAGCGCCTGGGCCGGGAGGTGCGGGAGCGGTACGGGCTGCGGATCGTGGTCCACCCGCATGCGGACACCCATGTGGACACCCCGGAGAACGTGGCGCGGTTCCTGGACGCGACCGATCCGGAGCTGGTGTCCCTGTGCCTGGACACCGGGCACTACGCGTACTGCGGCGGGGACAGCGTCCAGGCGATCGAGGCCTTCGGCGAGCGGATCGGCTACCTCCACCTCAAGCAGGTGGACCCCCGCATCCTGGCCGAAGTGGTGGCGGACGGGGTCCCGTTCGGGCCGGCGGTGGAGCGCGGGGTGATGTGCGAGCCGCCGTCGGGGGTGCCCGCGCTGGAGCCCGTGCTGGCGGCGGCGCAGCGGCTCGGGGTGGAGCTCTTCGCGATCGTGGAGCAGGACATGTACCCGTGCCCGCCGGACCGCCCGCTGCCGATCGCCCGGCGCACCCGCGCCTACCTGCGCTCCTGCGGCGCCCGCTGACCCTGGAGGAAGAGGAACGATGGACACGCTCGGCATCGCCGTCATTGGCACCGGGAGGATGGGCTCCGACCACGTCCGGCGGATCGGCGACACGGTCGGCGGGGCGCGGGTGGTGGCCGTCGCCGATCCGGACGGGGAACGGGTCAAGGCGGTCGCGGCACGGGCGGGGGGCGCGGCGGCGTTCACGGATCCGGCGGCGGCGATCGCGGCCCCCGGGGTGGACGCCGTGCTGATCGCCTCGCCCGGACCCGCCCACGAGGAAGCGATTCTGCACGCCCTGGAGCGGGAGTTGCCGGTGCTCTGCGAGAAGCCGCTGACCCCGGATCCGCAGGGGGCGCTGCGGGTGCTGGAGGCGGAGCGGCGCCTGGGCCGGCGGCTGGTGCAGGTGGGGTTCATGCGGCGGTTCGACGCCGAGTACGAGCGGCTCAAGGAGCTTCTGGACGCGGGCGGGATCGGGCGGCCGATCTTCCTGCACTGCCGGCACCGCAACGCCTCCTCCCCGTCTTCCTTCACCAGCGACATGCTGATCAGCGACTCCGTGGTGCACGAGGTGGACGCGGCCCGCTGGCTGCTGGGCCAGGAGGTCACGGCCGTGACCGTGCTGTCGCCGGGGCCGTCCTCGGCCGCGCCCGAGGGGCTGCGCGACCCGCGCCTGGTGCTGCTGGAGACCTCGGGCGGGGCGATCGTGGACGTGGAGATCTTCGTCAACTGCGGGTTCGGCTACCAGGTGCGGTGCGAGGCGGTCGGGGAGTCCGGCAGCGCGTCCATCGGCGACGGCCACGCGATGGTGGTCCAGTCGGGCGGCCGGTGGGGCGGGGAGATCGCCCAGGACTACACCGTCCGGTTCGCCGACGCCTACGACCGCCAGGTGCGGCGGTGGGTGGCCGCGGCGGCGCGGGGGCGGGTGGACGGCCCGGACGCCTGGGACGGGTACGCGGCCGCGGCCGTCTCGGAGGCGGGGCTGGCTGCCGCGCGCAGCGGCGTACGGACCGAGGTGCGGCTGGTGGAGCGGCCGGAGCTCTACCGCTGAGCCACGGCCGGCGCCCCGGATTCACCGGGTGACTCCTGTGCCGCGTCGGTCACAGGAGTCGCGCCCGTGTCACACATATCCGGATTACGCGGGTTTTCCGTCACAGCCGGCCCACAGCCCCTCCCCCGCCCTCACCGGGCGTCGTTCTCCGGGCACAAAGCGAGTGATCGTCAGTGTCCACGCGCCGGCTCCCCCGACGGCCTCCCGGCCGGCCCCGGGGCGTGGACGAGGAGGTGTCGTCGATGAGCGACCGGCAGCTGTGGTCCTACAAGGAGATCGCCGCCCATATCCGGGTGCAGCCCGACACCGTGCGCTCCTACCGGAAGCACGGCCTGCTCCCCACCCCCGACCACGTGGAGGGCGGCAAGCCGTACTGGTACGCCGACACGATCCGGGCCTGGGTGGCCCGCCGCCCCGGCAGCCGGGGACGGCGCGAGGAGTGATGCCGCCGGCGGCATCCGTCCGCCGTCACAACGCCACCCGTCCGGCACACACTGGAGAGGTGCCGGATGATGAGTCAATACCCCCTAGGGGTATAGTCTCTGATAGAGAGAGACACCCCCTGATAGGAGAACGACATGACCGCCGTGACGGAAACCGTGTACAAGGTCGCCGGGATGACCTGCGGGCACTGCGAGGGCGCCGTGACCGC
Organism: Streptomyces katrae; assembly: GCF_002028425.1. Classification (GTDB taxonomy): domain Bacteria; phylum Actinomycetota; class Actinomycetes; order Streptomycetales; family Streptomycetaceae; genus Streptomyces; species Streptomyces katrae_A. Next base: position 2,854,710 of record NZ_CP020042.1, read on the forward strand.
CGAGCTGACCGCCCTGCCGGGCGTCACCTCCGTCAAGGCCGTCGCCGCCACCGGTGAGGTCACCGTGGTGTCCGCCGCCCCGCTCGCCGAGGCCGACGTGCGCGCCGCCGTGGACGAGGCCGGTTACGAGCTCGCCGGCCAGGTCTGAGGCCCGACCCTCAGCCCCCTTCCTTCCGCAGTACCCCGCCGGGCCGCACCCGCCGGCGTCCGACCGGACCGTGCGGCCCCGGCCCTTCCCCCGGAGCGGGACATGAGCAGCAGCACAGTGCACGAGGGGCCCATAGCCGAGGTCGAACTGACCATCGGCGGAATGACCTGCGCCTCCTGCGCGGCCCGCATCGAGAAGAAGCTGAACCGGATGGACGGCGTCAGCGCCACGGTGAACTACGCCACCGAGAAGGCGCGCGTCTCCTACGGCGGGGGCGTGCGGGTGGCCGACCTGATCCAGACGGTGGTCAGGACCGGGTACACGGCCGAGGAACCCCCGCCGCCGGAGCCCGCCCGCGAGGAGTCGGGGCCGCAGGGACACGGGCCCGGGCCGGAGGCGGGCTCCGATCCCGTGCTCGACGCGCTGCGGCAGCGGCTGCTCGTGTCCGCCGCCCTGGCCCTGCCCGTCGTCCTGCTCTCGATGGTGCCCGCCCTGCAGTTCGACAACTGGCAGTGGCTCTGCCTGACGCTGGCCTCCCCCGTCGCGGTCTGGGGCGCCCTGCCCTTCCACCGGGCCGCCTGGGCCAACGCCCGCCACGGCGCCGCGACCATGGACACCCTGGTGTCGGTCGGCACGCTGGCCGCCTACGCCTGGTCCCTGTGGGCCCTGTTCTTCGGGCACGCCGGCATGACCGGCATGCGGCACGGCTTCGACCTGACCGCCGGCCGCGCCGACGGCTCCTCGGCGCTCTACCTGGAGGTCGCGGCGGGCGTCGTCACCTTCATCCTGCTCGGCCGCTACCTGGAGGCCCGTTCCAAGCGGAAGGCGGGCGCGGCCCTGCGGGCCATGCTGGAGCTGGGCGCCAAGGACGTGACCGTGCTGCGGGGCGGCCGGGAGGTCCGGATCCCGGTGGACTCCCTCGTCACCGGCGACCGGTTCGTCGTGCGGCCCGGGGAGAAGATCGCCACCGACGGCAGGGTGGTCGAGGGATCCTCCGCCGTGGACGCCTCGATGCTGACCGGCGAGTCCCTGCCGGTGGACGTCACCGCCGGGGATCCCGTCACCGGCGCCACCGTCAACGCCTCCGGCCGGCTCGTCGTGGAGGCCACCCGGGTCGGGGCCGACACCCAGCTCGCCCGGATGGCCGCCATGGTGGAGGAGGCGCAGAACGGCAAGGCCGAGGTGCAGCGGCTCGCCGACCGGATCTCCGGGGTCTTCGTGCCCGTCGTGCTGCTCCTCGCGCTCGGCACCTGGGTGGCCTGGCTGCTGATCACCGACGACGCCACCGCCGCCTTCACCGCCGCCGTGGCCGTCCTGATCATCGCCTGCCCCTGCGCCCTGGGCCTGGCCACCCCGACCGCCCTGATGGTCGGCACCGGCCGGGGCGCCCAGCTCGGCATCCTGATCAAGGGCCCGGAGGTGCTGGAGTCCACCCGCAGGGTCGACACCGTCGTCCTCGACAAGACCGGCACGGTGACCACGGGGCGGATGGCCCTCTCCGGGGTGCACCCCGCGGACGGGGTGGACGAGAAGGAGCTGTTGCGGCTCGCCGGAGCCCTGGAACACGCCTCCGAGCACCCCATCGCCCGGGCCGTCGCCGCCGCGGCCGCCGAGGCGGCCGGCGCGGCGGGCGCTCTGCCGGTCCCCGAGTCCTTCGAGAACCTGGCCGGGCTGGGCGTCCGGGGCGTGGTCGAGGGCCGCTCCGTCCTGGTGGGGCGCGAACGGCTGCTGGCCGAACGGGGCATCGCCCTGCCCGCCGGCCTCGCCGGGGCGGCGGCGGCCGCCGAGGCCCGCGGCAGCACCGCGGTGCTGGTCGCCTGGGACGGCGGGGCCCGCGGGCTGCTGACCGTCGCCGACGCCGTGAAGCCGACCAGCGCCGAGGCCGTGGCCCGGCTGCGGGCGCTCGGCCTGACCCCGGTCCTGCTGACCGGGGACAACCGGGCGGTGGCCGAGACGGTGGCCCGCGAGGTGGGCATCGACGAGGTGATCGCCGAGGTCATGCCGCAGGACAAGGTGGACGTGGTGCGCCGGCTCCAGGCCGAGGGCCGCACCGTCGCCATGGTCGGCGACGGCGTCAACGACGCCGCCGCCCTCGCCCGGGCCGACCTGGGCCTGGCCATGGGCACCGGCACCGACGCCGCCATCGAGGCCGGCGACCTGACCCTGGCCCGGGGCGACCTGCGGGTGGCGGCCGACGCCATCCGGCTCTCGCGCCGGACGCTGGCCACCATCAAGGGCAACCTGTTCTGGGCCTTCGGCTACAACGTGGCGGCGCTGCCGCTGGCGGCGGCGGGCCTGCTCAACCCGATGATCGCAGGGGCCGCGATGGCCTTCTCCTCGGTCTTCGTGGTGACCAACAGCCTGCGGCTGCGCTCGTTCCGCTAGGAGCCCGCGGAAAGACCTCCGGGAGGACCTCCGGGAAGACCTCCGGAAGGATCTCCTCCCCTCGGCCTCCACACATCCTTCACTGGAGACGCAGATCACAGTGATGGCAACGTAACCATCCGGGGTCGTCCCGGGTCTAATGGGGCGATGCCAGAAACATCTTGGGGGATGTTTCACGGAGGTCTTGGGGGACGTCCGCGGCATTCGCCGGCCGGGACGCGTGCCCTCGGGAAGCTTTGAGCGGCCCTCCCGACCCGAACGGGTCCCGGCAACACACCGACGCCCCGGCGCGGGTCCCGTGGGGGGAATCCGCTGCCGGGGAAAGGGAAGCGCCCCGTCCGTCGACCCGTGGGGGGATCGACGGCGGGGCGCTTTTCGCGTACTCGGGCCCTGGGGGCTCAGGTTCAGCGGGCCTCGACCGGGACGAAGTCGCGCAGGACCTCGCCGGTGTAGATCTGGCGCGGGCGGCCGATGCGGGAGCCGGGCTCCTTGATCATCTCGTGCCACTGGGCGATCCAGCCGGGCAGGCGGCCGAGGGCGAACAGCACGGTGAACATCTCGGTCGGGAAGCCCATGGCCCGGTAGATCAGACCGGTGTAGAAGTCCACGTTCGGGTAGAGGTTGCGCGAGACGAAGTACTCGTCGGCGAGCGCGTGCTCCTCCAGCTTGAGCGCGATGTCCAGCAGCTCGTCGCTCTTGCCGAGCGCCGAGAGGACGTCGTGCGCCGCGGCCTTGATGATCTTCGCCCGGGGGTCGAAGCTCTTGTAGACGCGGTGCCCGAAGCCCATCAGGCGGACGCCGTCCTCCTTGTTCTTCACCTTGCGGATGAAGGCGTCGACGTCGCCGCCGTCCTTCTTGATGCCTTCCAGCATCTCCAGGACGGACTGGTTGGCGCCGCCGTGCAGCGGACCCCACAGGGCCGAGATGCCGGCGGAGATCGAGGCGAACATGTTCGCCTGCGAGGAGCCGACCAGGCGCACGGTGGAGGTCGAGCAGTTCTGCTCGTGGTCCGCGTGCAGGATCAGGAGCTTGTCGAGCGCGGAGACCACGACCGGGTCGAGCTCGTACTCCTGGGCCGGCACGGAGAAGGTCATGCGCAGGAAGTTCTCGACGTAACCGAGGTCGTTACGCGGGTAGACCACCGGGTGGCCGACCGACTTCTTGTACGCGTAGGCCGCGATCGTCGGGAGCTTGGCCAGCAGGCGGATCGTCGAGAGGTGGCGCTGCTTCTCGTCGAAGGGGTTGTGGCTGTCCTGGTAGAAGGTGGACAGCGCGCTGACGACCGAGGACAGCATGGCCATCGGGTGGGCGTCGCGCGGGAAGCCGTCGTAGAACCGCTTGACGTCCTCGTGCAGCAGGGTGTGCTGGGTGATCTCGTTGCGGAACGACGCGAGCTGGTCGACGGTCGGCAGCTCACCGTTGATCAGAAGGTAGGCGACCTCGATGAAGGTCGAGCGCTCCGCCAGCTGCTCGATCGGGTAACCGCGGTAGCGCAGGATGCCCTGCTCACCGTCGAGATAGGTAATCGCGGACTTGTAGGCGGCGGTGTTGCCGTAGCCGCTGTCCAGAGTGACGAGCCCGGTCTGGGCCCTCAGCTTCGCGATGTCGAAGCCCTGGTCACCGACGGTGCTCTCGATCACCGGGTAGGTGTATTCGCCGTCCGCGTACCGGAGTACTACAGAGTTGTCGCTCACGTCATCCCTCACCGACGTAGTGCCTCTTCTTCGAGGTGCCCTGACTGCCTCTACCTTCCCCCATTTGGCGCAGGAGAGTGCACTCGGGGTCGGCCTTTGGTCTTTTTGACGGCACTGAGTGCCGTCAACCTGCTCATCCTGCCCTGCCCGCGGGGCCTGTGGGAACCCAAATGATCGATCATCTAGGTGATGTTTCCCACCGGTATACGTCCGGCGAGCCTGGCGGCGACCGCCGTGAACCTCCTGCCTGCGGAAACCGTACGGACCGCCTGCCCGAGGGCCTTGCGGGACCCGACGAGGACGACGAGTTTCTTCGCCCTGGTCACGGCCGTGTAGAGCAGGTTCCGCTGGAGCATCATCCAAGCCCCGGTCGTGACCGGGATCACGACCGCCGGATATTCACTCCCCTGGGAGCGGTGGATGGTGACGGCGTAGGCGTGCGCCAGCTCGTCCAGCTCGGCGAACTCGTAGCCCACCTCCTCGTCCTCCTCCGTACGGACCGTCAAGCGCTGCTCGTCCAGGTCGATAGCGGTGACCACACCGACGGTGCCGTTGAAGACGCCATTGGCACCCTTCTCATAGTTGTTCCTGATTTGGGTGACTTTGTCACCAACCCGGAAAACCCGGCCGCCGAACCGCTTCTCGGGCAGGTTCGGCCGGGCCGGGGTGATGGCCTGCTGGAGCAGCCCGTTGAGGTGGCCCGCACCGGCCGGGCCGCGGTGCATGGGCGCCAGCACCTGGACGTCGCGGCGCGGGTCGAGCCCGAACCGGGCGGGGATCCGGCGGGCCGCGACGTCCACCGCGAGGACCCCGGCCGCCTCGGTGTCCTCCTCCGGGAAGAGGAAGAAGTCCGGCAGGCCGTCGGTGATGGGCGCCGCCCCCGTGTTGATGCGGTGGGCGTTGGTGACCACGCCCGACTGCTGGGCCTGCCGGAAGATCCGGGTGAGCCGGACGGCGGGCACCGGCCCGCCCTCGGCGAGGAGGTCCCGCAGCACCTCTCCCGCCCCGACCGAGGGCAGCTGGTCCACGTCGCCGACCAGCAGCAGGTGCGCCCCCGGGGCCACCGCCTTGACCAGCTTGTTGGCGAGCAGCAGGTCCAGCATCGAGGCCTCGTCGACCACGACCAGGTCCGCGTCCAGCGGCCGGTCGCGGTCGTACGCGGCGTCCCCGCCGGGTTTGAGTTCGAGCAGCCGGTGCACGGTGGAGGCCTCGGCCCCCGTGAGCTCGGACAGCCGCTTCGCCGCCCGGCCCGTGGGGGCGGCGAGGACCACCTTGGCCTTCTTGGCCCGGGCCAGCTCCACGATGGAGCGCACGGTGAAGGACTTCCCGCAGCCCGGCCCGCCGGTGAGGACGGCGACCCGGCGGGTCAGCGCCAGCCGCACCGCGTCCCGCTGCTCGGGGGCGAGGGCGGCTCCGGTCCGCCCGGCGAGCCAGCCCAGGGCCTTCTCCCAGTCCACGTCCTGGAAGCCGGGCATCCGGTCCTCCTCGGCGCTCAGCAGCCGGCGGACCTGGCCCGCCAGCGAGAGTTCGGCCCGGTGGAAGGGGACGAGGTACACGGCGGTGAGGGGGTCGGGGCCGCCCTGGGGATCGGGCACGGCCTCCCGGACCACCCCTTCCGGATCGGCGGCGAGCTCGGCCAGGCACTCGATGACCAGCCCCGTGTCCACCTGGAGCAGCTTCACCCCGTCGGAGATGAGCCGTTCCTGGGGGAGGAAGCAGTGGCCCTGGTCGGCGGACTGGGACAGCGCGTACTGGAGGCCGGCCTTGACCCGCTCGGGGCTGTCGTGCGGGATGCCGACGGCCTGGGCGATGCGGTCGGCGGTCAGGAAGCCGATGCCCCAGACGTCGGCGGCGAGCCGGTAGGGGTGGTTCTTCACCACCGAGATGGAGGCGTCCCCGTACTTCTTGTAGATGCGCACGGCGATGGAGGTGGAGACCCCGACGCCCTGGAGGAAGACCATGACCTCCTTGATGGCCTTCTGCTCCTCCCAGGCGGCTCCGATCAGCTTCGTCCGCTTGGGGCCCAGGCCCGGCACCTCGATCAGCCGCTTCGGCTCCGCCTCGATGACGTCGAGGGTGTCCAGCCCGAAGTGCTCCACGATCCGGTCGGCGATCCGCGGCCCGATGCCTTTGATCAGGCCGGAGCCCAGGTAGCGCCGGATGCCCTGGATGGTGGCGGGCAGGATCGTCGAGTAGTTCTCGACGCTGAACTGTCTGCCGTACTGCGGGTGCGAGCCCCAGCGGCCCTCCATCCGCAGGGACTCGCCGGGCTGCGCGCCCAGCAGCGAGCCGACGACGGTCAGCAGGTCGCCCGCGCCCCGGCCCGTGTCCACCCGGGCGACCGTGTAGCCGCTCTCCTCGTTGGCGTAGGTGATGCGCTCCAGCACCCCCTCGACCACCGCCAGTTGCACCACCCCGTTGTTCTGCATGGCACGAAGCTACCGTCCCGCGCCGACAGCCGGCCCGGCCTGTGGACGAACGAAAGGGGGTCCGGCCTCACGGCCGGACCCCCTCACGGTTACCCCTCCCTCGTCGGACTTCCCGCTCCCCCGGATCCCCTCCCGGAAGTCCCGACGCACCATACGACCCGCGCCCGGCCCGAAGGGTTGCATGCGGAATCACAGCTTTACCTTTCCGTTACAGACGGTGCCTTCCGGGTCGCTCTGAGATGCCGATAAATCCCCTCACACGTAGCGTTCCAGGCATGAGCGAATCTTCCATCCAGGACGACGTGATCCACGAACTCGGCGACGACGGACTCCAGGAGATCGCCGGTCTGCTCGGCACCGACACCACCGGCGCCCGCGAGACCGTCGCGCACACCGTCGGAGCGATGACCGGCGGCCTCCAGGAGAAGGCCGAAGGCGGGGACGACGAGGTCCGCCAGGCGTTCGCCGAGGTGGTCCAGCCGCCCCTCCAGGGCGTGGCCACCCTCGGCGGCGGCCTCGGCGGCCTGCTGGGCGGCGGGATGATGGCCGGGGTGCTGAGCAAGGTGAGCAGGCCGGTCGCCGAGGCGGTGTCGAAGAAGACGGGTGTCCCCGCCACGACCGTCTCCCGGGTCATCGAGCTGCTCATCCCCGTCCTGCTGGCCGTCTTCGCCAAGCGCGCCGCCGCGAACAAGGGCGCGGGCGCGCCGACCGCCGGAGCGCCCGCCCCGGGCGCCGCCCCCGCGGAGGGCGGAGGCCTCGGCGACCTGCTGGGCCAGATCCTCGGCGGCGGCAAGAAGTAGCGACCGGCGGCGGCCCGTGGCGTACTAGCGGGCCGCCCCCACCGCGGGGGCGGAAGCACCCTCGGCCGCCGCCGCGCGCCGCTTCCCGCGCGCCGGGGCCAGCGAGGTCAGCCCCACGCCGCCGACCAGCAGCACCGCCGCCAGCCAGCGCGGCCCCGAGACCGGCTCCCCCAGCACCAGCGCGGCCGAGGACATCCCGAACACCGGTACCAGCAGCGAGAACGGCGCCACGGCGGAGGCCGGGTAGCGGCGCAGCAGGTAGCCCCAGGCGCCGAAGCCGAACACCGTGGACACCCAGGCGACGTAACCGATCACGGCCACCCCGGACCAGTCCAGGGAGCGCAGCGCGGCCAGGTCCCGGCCGGGCCCCTCCAGCAGCAGCGACAGCCCCAGCAACGGCAGCACGGGGACGGTACACACCCACACCATGAAGTTCAGCGCGTCGGGCGGGGCGGCCTTGCGGGTGAGCACGTTGGACACGCCCCAGCAGGCGGCGGCCGCCACGACCAGCGTGAACCCGGTCGCCGGGCCGGACAGGCCGGTGTCCACGGCGGCGACGGCGATCCCGGCCAGCGCCACGGCCATGCCCAGCAGCCGCACCCGCCCGGGCCGCTCGCGCAGCACGGCGGCGGCGAGGACGGCGGTGAACACGGCCTGGATCTGGAGCACCAGCGAGGACAGCCCGGCCGGCATCCCGGCGGCCATGCCCGTGAACAGCAGCCCGAACTTGGCGATGCCCAGGGCCACGCCCACCCCCACGATCCACTTCCAGGCGACCTTGGGCCGCCCCACGAAGAACACGGCGGGCAGCGCGGCGACGAGGAAGCGCAGCGCGGACAGCAGCAGCGGAGGGAAGTGGCCGAGACCGATCTGGATGACGACGAAGTTGAACCCCCAGACGGCGGCGACGAGTACGGCGAGAGCGGTGTGTACGGGACGCATGACCCGAGCATCCGCCGCCCCCACCATGTAGCACCAGCGCGCATTCCTTCCGGGATGGATGAAGGATTCCTTACGATTGCCCGCCCACACCCCCTACGATGGCCGGATGCTCGACCTGCCCCGGCTGCGCGCCCTGCACGCCGTCTCCGTCCACGGCTCCGTGGCTGCCGCGGCCGCCGCCCTGGGCTACACCCCCTCCGCCGTCTCCCAGCAGATCGGCAAACTCGAACGGGAGACCCGCACCACCCTCCTGGAGCGGCGCGGACGCGGGGTCGCCCTCACCGAGGAGGCCCGCCACCTGGCCGAGACCGCCCAGGAGTTGCTGGCGATCGTCGAGCGGGCCGAGACCACCCTGGAGGAACGGCGCGGCCGCCCCAGCGGGCTGCTGACGGTGGCCGCCTTCGCCTCCGCGGCGCGCGGACTGCTCCCGGGCGTCCTGGCGGACCTGGCCGGCCGCCATCCGGCGCTGGACGTACGCCTGACGGAGGTGGACCCCCACCTCTCGGTGGACCTGGTGGCCCGGGGCGTCACCGATCTGGCGGTGGCCCACGACTGGGACATCGCCCCGCTGCCCGCCCCCGAGGGCGTGGAGCAGGCACTGATCGGCGACGACCGCTGCGACCTGGTGGTGCCGGCCGGGCACCCCTTCACCGCCCGGCGGCTGGTCCGGCGGGCGGACCTCGGCGGGCAGCGGTGGGTGTGCCAGCCGCCCGGCCGGGTCTGCCACGACTGGCTGGTGCGGACCCTGCGCACGGCCGGGTTCGAGCCGGACGTCGCGCACATGGCCGAGGAGAACCACACCATCGTCGCCCTGGTCGCCGCCGGGCTCGGGATCGCCGTGGTGCCCCGGCTGGGCACCGGGCCGCTGCCGCCGGGCGCGGTGGCCGTCCCCCTGGAGCCGGTCCCGGTGCGCCGGCTGTACGCCCTGTGGCGGACGGGCGCGTCCCGCCGGCCGGCGATCACCGAGACCGTCCGCACCCTCCAGGAGCACTGGCCGGCCGTGTCCGGCCTGCTTCCGGGGGACGCCGAGGGTGTCCCGGGGACGCGGGGCGCGGACCGGGAGTAGGGTCCCGGGGGTGCCGTACCACGCCTCCCGCCGGGCCCTGCTCGCCGCCGCGGCCATGGCCGCCGCCACGGCCACCGGCGGCGCCTCCTCCACCGTGGGCCCCCGCCGCACGCCTGACGACCCACGTCCCCCCGGGGCTCCGCCGGGCCGCCGCCCGGACCCGGAGCGGCTGCGCGCCCTGACGGCCTCCATGGAGCTGCCCGAGCTGGTGGGCCAGCTGTTCGTGTCCCGTGCGTACGGGCACTCGGCGACCGACCCCGACCCGGCCGACGCGGACCTGAACCGGGCCCAGTTCGGGGTGCGCAGCGCCGCCGAACTGGTGGCCCGCTACCACCTCGGCGGGATCGTCTACTTCGCCTGGGCGCACAACACCCGCTCCCCGCAGCAGATCGCCGCCCTCTCCAACGGCCTCCAGCGGGCCGCGGCCGGCTCCGGCGCCGGGATCCCGCTGCTGCTCTCCGTCGACCAGGAGCACGGGGCCGTCGCCCGGATCGGCCGGCCGGCGACCCTGCTGCCGGGCGCGATGGCGCTCGGCGCGGGCGGCTCCCCCGCCGACGCCCGCCGGGCGGCCCGGCTGGCGGGGACGGAGCTGGCCGCGCTGGGCATCCGGCAGGACTACGCCCCGGTGGCCGACGTGAACGTGAACCCGGCCAACCCGGTGATCGGCGTCCGCTCCTTCGGCTCCGACCCGGAAGCGGTGGCGGAGCTGACGGCCGCCCAGGTGCGCGGGTACCAGGCGGCGGGGGTGGCCGCGACGGCGAAGCACTTCCCGGGCCACGGGGACACCGAGACCGACAGCCACGTCGGGCTGCCGGTGATGCGGCACAGCCGCGCCCAGTGGGAGGAGCTGGACGAACCCCCCTTCCGGGCGGCGGTGGAGGCGGGCGCGGACGTGGTGATGACGGCGCACATCGTCTTCCCCGCGCTCGATCCCTCGGGGGACCCGGCGACCCTCTCGCGGCCGATCGTGACCGGCATCCTGCGCGAACGCCTGGGGTTCCGCGGGGTGGTGGTGACCGACGCGCTCGACATGGCCGGGGTCCGCCAGAAGTACGGGGACGACCGGGTGCCGGTGCTGGCCCTCAAGGCGGGCTGCGACCAGCTGCTGAACGCGCCCGACCTGGGGCTGGCGTACCGCAGCGTGCTGGCGGCGGTCGGGTCGGGCGAGCTGACCCGGGCGCGGATCGAGGAGTCGGTGCTGCGGATCCTGGAGGTCAAGGCGCGCCGGGGGCTGTTCGAGGACCCGTACGCCGACGAGGGCCGGGTGGACGCGGTGGTGGGCACCGGGGAGCACCTGGAGGCGGCCGACGCGATCGCCGCCGGTACGACCACCCTGCTGGCCAATCCGCGCGGGCTGCTCCCCCTGGACGCGGCGTCCGGACCCCGGCTGCTGGTGACGGGCGCCGACCCGGCCTCCCCCACGGGTACGACGGGACCCCCCACCGAGGTCCTGGCGCGGGAGCTGACGGCCCTGGGCTGCCGGGCGCAGTCCCTGCCCGCGGAGCGGGCGGTGGCGGCCGCGCCGGGCCACGCGGCGGTGGTGGTGTGCACGTACAACGTCCCGGAGGGGGAGAGTCCGCAACGGACGCTGGTGGCGGACCTGGTCGCGACGGGCGTCCCGGTGGTGCTGGTGGCGGTCCGCAATCCGTACGACCCGGCCCGGCTGCCCGCGTGCGCGGCCGAGGTGGCCACCTACACGTGGACGGACGTGGAGATGCGGGCGGCGGCCCGGGTGCTGACGGGGGCGCGGCGGCCGGCCGGCCGCCTGCCCGTCCCGGTTCCGGGCCGCTATCCGCTGGGCCACGGGCTGGGGTACTGAGGCACCCCGGCCCGCGGCCCGGTGGGAGCGCCGCGCTACGGCCGCAGCGAGTCGTGGCGCAGGTCGGTCCGGTCGAGCTCCGGGTCCGGGGCGGCCAGGGGGGCCGCCTGCGCGGCGGCCTTGGCCGTGGCCGTGCCGGAGGCGCCCGCGGCGGGGGCCACTCCGGCCCACTGCTGGATCCGTGCGGTGGCCAGGGCCCTCTCGCCGTCCTGGAGCTTGGCGACGTTGGCCCCGTGGTTGGCGCCCGGTGCGATCATCACGTAGCTGTCGGTGGCCCCGTAGCCGATGTGGAAGGGCTCGGCTCCCCACGGGTCGTTCTGCCCGTACACGAACAGCATCTGGTGGGCGTTGTTCTTCACCCAGTTGTCCACGTCCGCCATGGCCCCCGGCCGGAAGGTCATGGGGATGTCGCGCGGGACGAAGTCGCGCGGCGGCTGGTAGCCGTAGCGGCTCAGGTTCCCCAGCCAGGGCTGCTTGATGTCGGGCGAGCCGAGCTGGGTGCCGGCCTGGTAGTAGTACGGGGTGAACGTCTCCAGGCCCTGGTCGGTGTAGGCCGAGAAGCCCGAGATGGTGTCGACGCTGTCCCAGATCTGCTGGTCCGTCGCGGTCTTGGCGTCGGGGACGGTCCCGCAGTCGGAGAGCAGGCTGTACTGCCAGAAGGCCCAGGTGTAGTCGAGGACGACGGCCTCGAAGGCCTTGTCCAGGCTGCCGACGGTGTTGAAGGTCCAGCCGCTCGCCGCGGCGGCCTCCTTGTACTTGGCCTCCAGCGGCTCCCGGCGGACCAGGGCCTCGCGCTGGACGGCGGCCAGCTTGTCGCGGCACTCCTTGGTGCCGACCTTGGTGAAGAACCGGTCGTAGGCCGAGTCCTCCTTGTTGACGACGTCGTTCGGCGCGACGTAGGCGACCACGCCGTCCATGTCGCGCGGGTAGAACCGCTCGAAGTACGTCGCCGTCATCCCGCCCTTGCTGGCGCCGGTGGCGAGCCAGTTCTTGGAGTAGATCTTCTTCAGGGCGGTGTAGATGCGGTGCTGGTCGCTGGCGGCCTGCCAGATGTCGAGCTTCGACCAGTCCGCCGGGTCGGGGCGGGACGGGTTGAAGAATCGATACTCCATGGACACCTGGTTGCCGTCGACTATGGTCGTCGGCTCGGCCCGGCGCGGGTTGGTGTTGACGTTGTAGCCGGAGGTGTAGAACACGGTCGGCCGTGACTCGTCCTTGTGCAGCAGGGTGATCCGCTGCTTGAAGGTGCCCTTCCACGGCTGCCGGTGGTCGATCGGCTGCTCGTAGTTCAGCACGAAGAACCGGTAGCCGGGGTACGGCTTCTCCTCGATCAGGCTCATGCCCGGGATGGCGAGGATCCGGTCCTTGATGTCCGCGGTGGCGCCCTGCCCTGCGGTGGTCGGCGCGGCGGCGGCCGGCTCGGCGGCGGTGGCCGCCTGAGCCGTCAGGCCGGCCGAGCCGAAGGTGCCGATGAGCACCGCGAGCGGCAGCAGCCGGCCAAGCGTCTTGCGCATGCACTCTCCCCATTCGGTCCACTGGTGGTCGCCGTGAACCTAGCGGGGTCAACACGCCCGTGAACAGTACCGGTTGGGCCGCTGCTTCAGCACAGGATCCAGCCGGACTCCACGGATCCGGCCGCGACACCGCCCTTTACGTACACACACCGGTTGATCGCGGCGACGGTGACGGGGCCCGCGTAGCGGGTGAATTGCCCCGCATCGCCCACGGGAACCCCACCGCGCGGCTGAACGCTGACCGCGAGGTGGCGGCGTGCCCCGGGGTGCAGGGCGACGTTGACCGCGCAGACCTGCGTCCGGCTCTTGTACACGCGCACCTCGGCGTCCGGCAGCGGCAGCGTCCGGACCAGTTCGCCCGGGCAGCCGCCGGTGGCGGCCGCCGCCTGCGGCGCGGCGGCGAACACCCCGCCCGCGGCCAGCCACAGTGCGGCCCCGACCACCCCGAGGGAGACCCCCCGCCGCCGCGCCTTCCGCGCTGTCCACCCCTGAGACACCCTGACCCCCCGATCGGTCGTACGTAACACGTACTGACGTACGTACGACGCGCCGGACCACCGGAAGGTTGCACTACCCTGGGCGATCGACCGCATGCTCACCGTAGTCACGAAAGGCGTCCTCCCATGACGACCACCGACCTGCTCGACCGGAAGCTGGAGCGTGCGTTCGCGCACCTGGACGCGGACGACAACGGCGTGATCGACGAGAAGGACATGATCGCCCTCGGCTCCCGGCTGCTGACGGCGCTGGCCGAGCCCGCCGACTCACCCAAGGCGGCCGAGGTGTTCCGCGGGCTCACCGACTTCTGGGTGGACCTCTTCAACGAGCTGGGCGTGGGCCAGGACCAGAAGCTGACGCCGCAGCAGTACCGGGACGGGATGACCCGCCTCTACAAGGACGGCGGCCCGGCCTACGAGAAGTCCTTCCGGCCGATGATGAAGGCGATGCTCACGGTCGTCGACACCAACGGGGACGGGCACATCAGCCCGGAGGAGTTCCACAAGGCGCAGCTGGCCTTCGACACCAGGCTGGAGCCCGCCGCCGCGGACGCCCTCTTCGAGCGGATCGACAAGAACCACGACGGCTACCTGTCGGTGGACGAACTCCTCGACGCGGTACGCGAGTACTACACCGGTGAGGACGAGGACGCCCCGGGCAACCTGCTCTTCGGCGAGCTCTGACACCCGGGGCGGCCTCCTGACGGGTCCGCTACGCGGCGGCGGCCGGCTCGTCCTCCCCGGCGAAGGTCCGCCACAGCACGGCGTAGCGGCCGCCCCGGGCGAGCAGTTCGGCGTGGCTGCCGTCCTCGACGACCCGGCCGCGCTCCATGACCACCACCCGGTCGGCCCGGGCCGCGGTGGTCAGCCGGTGGGCCACCACCAGGGTGGTGCGCTTGCCCGCCAGCCGGTCGGTGGCCTGGTTGACCTGGGCCTCGGTGGCCAGGTCCAGGGCCGCCGTGGCCTCGTCGAGCAGCAGCACGTCCGGGTCGACCAGTTCGGCACGGGCCAGGGCGATCAGCTGGCGCTGGCCCGCGGAGAGATTGCGGCCGCGCTCGCTGACGATGTGCAGGTAGCCGCCGTCGAGGGTGGCGATCATGTCGTGGGCGCCGACCGCGCGGGCGGCCGCCTCCACCTCGGCGTCGGACGCCTCCGGCCGCCCGTAGGCGATGGCGTCGCGGACCGTCCCCGGGAAGAGGTACGACTCCTGGGGGACGACCCCCAGCCTCTGGCGGTACCCCGTCAGGTCCAGCTCCCGCAGGTCGGTGCCGTCGGCGGTGACCCGGCCGGAGGTCGGGTCGTAGAACCGGGCCACCATCTTGACCAGCGTGGACTTCCCGGCGCCGGTCTCGCCGACGAAGGCGACGGTCTGCCCGGCGGGTATCCGCAGGGTGATGCCGCCCAGCGCCTCGCCCTGCTCGCCGCGCTCCTCGGCGGTGGCGTACGCGAAGCGCACGTCCTCGAAGGCGATCTCGCCGCTCAGGGAGGCGACCTCGCGGGGGGCCGCCGGGGGCGGGGTGGTGGTGGGCTCGCGCAGCAGGTCCTGGATGCGGCCGAGGGAGACGGTGGCCTGCTGGTAGCCGTCGAAGACCTGGGAGAGCTGCTGGACCGGGGCGAAGAACAGGTCGATGTACAGCAGGTACGCCACCAGCGCGCCGGTGGTGAGGGTGGCCGCCTCCACCCGCCCCGCGCCGACGATCAGCACGGCCGCCGCCGCGCCCGAGGACAGCAGCTGGACGAAGGGGAAGTAGACGGATATCAGCCACTGGCCGCGCACCCGCGCCTGGCGGTAGGAGTCGCTGCGCTCGGCGAAGCGGGTGGCGCCGGAGTGCTGGCGGCGGAAGGCCTGGACCAGGCGCAGCCCGGCGACGGACTCCTGGAGGTCGGCGTTGACCAGGCTGACCCGGTCGCGGGCGAGCTCGTACGCGGCGACCGACTTGCGGCGGAAGACGACCGTGGCGAGGACCAGTACGGGCAGGGTCGCGAAGACGATCAGCGCGAGTTCGAGGTCGAGGACGAGCAGGGCGATCAGGATGCCGAAGAAGGTCAGGACGGAGACGACGGCGGTGACCAGGCCGGTCTGCAGGAAGCTGGAGAGGGAGTCCACGTCGGTGGTCATCCGGGTCATGATCTTGCCGGTGAGCTCGCGCTCGTAGTAGTCCAGGCCGAGGCGCTGGAGCTGGGCGAAGATCTTGACGCGCAGGGCGTAGAGCACGCGCTCGCCGGTGCGCCCGGTCATCCGGGTCTCGGCGAACTGCGCGGCCCACTGGGCGATCACGACGGCCAGGGCGAGGCCAGCGGCCGCCCAGACCGCTCCGAGGGCGGCCTTCTCCACGCCCTGGTCGATGCCGTGCCGGATCAGCACCGGCAGCAGGAGTCCGGCCCCGGCGTCGAGGGCGACCAGGCCGAGGCTGATGGCGAGGGGGGCCCAGAAGCCGTGCAGCAGCCGGCGCAGGCCGTAGCTGTCCTCGGCGGCCGCGGCCCGTTCCTCGTCCACCTCGGGCCGGTCGTCGGCCGGCGGGAGGGCGGCGACCTGCGCGAGCAGTTCGGGGGTGGCGCCCGGCGCGGGCTCTTCGGCCTTGTCCTGGCGCCGCCACAGCTCGGGGGTGACCCCGTCGGCCACGCGCCGCTTGGCGTTGACCGGCTCGGAGTCGATCTCGGCCTCCAGCTCGATGTCCCGCTCCAGGTCGCGCTCGAACTCGGTCATGGAGAGCGCGTCGGGGGTGCGCGGGGAGCCGGCGCCCAGGGCCTCGGGGTCGGTCAGCAGGCGGCGGTAGAGGGCGCAGCGGCGTTCCAGTTCCTCGTGCGTGCCGATGTCGGCGAGCCGGCCGGCGTCCAGGACGGCGATCCGGTCGGCGAGGGCGAGGGTGGAGCGGCGGTGGGCGATCAGGAGGGTGGTGCGGCCGGCCATGACGGCGCGCAGGGCCTCGTGGATCTCGTGCTCGACGCGGGCGTCGACGGCGGAGGTGGCGTCGTCGAGGAGGAGGAGCCGGGGGTCGGTGAGGAGGGCGCGGGCGAGCGCGATCCGCTGGCGCTGGCCGCCGGAGAGGGTCAGGCCCTGTTCGCCGACCTTGGTGTCGTAGCCCGCGGGGAGGGCTTGAATGAACGATTCCGCTTGGGCCGCGCGGGCGGCGGCGCGGATCTCCTCGTCGGTGGCCTCGGGGCGGCCGTAGGCGAGGTTGGCGCGGATGGTGTCGGAGAAGAGGAACGAGTCCTCGGGCACCAGGCCGATGGCGGCGCGCAGCGAGTCGTACGTCAGCTCGCGCACGTCGTGGCCGCCGACGCGCACGGTGCCGTGGTCGGCGTCGTAGAAGCGCGGCAGGAGCAAGGAGACGGTGGACTTGCCGGAGCCCGAGGCGCCGACCACGGCGACGGTCTCGCCCTCGGCGACGGTGAGCGAGAACCCGTCGAGCACGGGCCGCCCGGGGTCGTAGCCGAAGCGGACGTCCTCGAACGCGACGGTGGCGGGCGCGTCGGCCGGCAGCTCCCGCGTCCCCTCCTCGATCACCGGCTCGGTGTCGATGAGCTCGAAGACCCGCTCGACGCCCGCCCGGGCCTGCTGGCCGACGGTCAGCACCATGGCGAGCATGCGGACGGGGCCCACCAGCTGGGCGAGGTAGGTGGAGAAGGCGACGAAGGTACCGAGGGTGATGTGCCCCCGGGTGGCCAGCCAGCCGCCGAGGGCCAGCATGGCGACCTGGCCGAGCGCGGGAACGGCCTGGAGGGCGGGGGTGTAGCGGGAGTTCATCCGGATGGCACGCATCCGCCCGCCGAACAGCCTGCGGCCGGCCTCGCGGAGCTTGCCGGTCTCCTGCTCCTCCTGCCCGAAGCCCTTGACCACGCGGACCCCGGTCACGGCCCCGTCGACGACGGTGGCGACGGCGGCGGCCTGGCTCTGCGCGTACCAGGTGGCGGGGAAGAGCTTCTTGCGGCTGCGCTTGGCGATGAACCACAGAGCGGGGGCCATCAGCAGCGCGACCACGGTCAGCAGCGGCGACAGCCAGACCATCACGGCCAGGGATATCCCGAAGAGCAGGAAGTTGCCGATGGTCATGGGCAGCATGAAGAGCAGGCCCTGGATCAGCTGGAGGTCGCTGGTGGCCCGCCCGACGACCTGGCCGGTCGAGAGCTCGTCCTGGCGCCGCCCGTCGAGGCGGGCGATGGTCCGGTACATGTCGGTGCGCAGGTCGTGCTGCACGTCGAGGGCGAGGCGGCCGCCGTAGTACCGGCGTATGTAGGTCAGCACGTAGACGAGCAGGGCGGCGCCGACGAGCAGGCCCGCCCAGGGGGCCATCGCCTTGGTCTCGTCCCCGATGACGTCGTCGATGATGACCCGGGTGACGAGCGGCACGAGCGCCATGACGGCCATACCGGCCAGCGAGGAGCCGAGCGCGAGCAGCACGTTGAGCTTGTACCGCCAGGTGTAGGCGGCGAGCCGCCTGCCCCAGCCCTGTTTCTCGCCAGCCGCCGCCGTCACGTGGGTGCCTCCCCGTAGGTCCTGTCCTGCCGAGACCCCCAACGCTGCGACCGGCGGATTTCATCCCGCCGCAACAATTCGAACATCCGCGTACGGCGCCTCCGGCGCACTCCGGAAGCGCCCGGACGGGCTAGGTGGTGCCGGGTGCTCCCGGGCGCCCCACCCAGACCACCGGCTGGCCCGTGACGCGGGCGATCGTCTCGAAGTCCTTGTCGTGGTGGAGCAGGGTCAGACCGGCCAGCTCGGCGGTGGCCGCCACCATGAGGTCGACGGGCCCCGCACTGCGGTGCTCGCCCCGGTCGGTGAGCATCCGCTGTACGGCACGGGCGCGCTGGTACACGCCGTCGGGGACGGGGACCCAGTTGAACAGCTCCGTCAGCAGGTCTTCCTTGTCCAGCCGGTCGGCCAGGGAGCGCGCCGAGTAGAGGATCTCCAGCTCGGTGACCTCACAGATGCCGATCACCCCTTCGACGAGGTGGCGGCTGAGGGGCTTGCGGACGGCCGGGTCGGTCAGGATCCGGGCCACGGCCGACGTGTCGATGAGATGGGTGACCGGGCTCACCGCCGGTAGTTCTCCTTGTCCAGGAGGAGGTCGAAGTCCCCGCGTTCACCCATCTGGGCGAGCCGTTCCAGAGCCCGCAGACGGCGGTGCCTCTTGGCGACTTCGAGCAGCGCCGCGTTGACCGTGTCCTTCTTCGTCTTGGTGCCCAGTATCGACGCGGCCTCGGCCAGGGCTTCGTCGTCGACGTCGACGTAGAGGTTCGACATATATGCCTCCTGGGTTCGGCGCATATGAAGCATATGCCGCCTCGCCCGGAGCGGGCCACCGCTAGCCCAGGTGGGTCGGGGCGAACATCCTCAGGGTGGCCGGGAGGACCAGGACCGAGGGGCCGGGGGTGGCGAGGGCTTCGGCCAGGTCCTTGCGGAGGGTCGCCGGGGTGGTGGTGGCCGCCGGGATGCCGAAGGAGCCGGCCAGGGCGGTGAAGTCGGGGCGGGTGAGTTCGGTGGCGGTGGTGCGGCCGTCGAAGGCGTCCGTCATGTACTCGCGCAGGATGCCGTAGCCGCCGTCGTCCACGATCAGCCAGGTGACGTCGAGGTCGTACTGCTTCGCGGTGGCGAGGTCGGCGACGGAGTACATCGCGCCGCCGTCGCCGGAGACCGCGAGGACCGGGGTGCCCGGCTCCGCGACCGCCGCGCCGAGGGCCGCCGGGAAGGCGTAGCCGAGGCCGCCGGCGCCCTGGGCGGAGTGCATGGTGTTGGGGTGCCTGGCGTCGAAGGCCGACCAGGCCCAGTAGGACAGGATCGTCATGTCCCAGAAGGAGGGGGAGCGGGCCGGGAGGGCGGACCGGATCGAGGTCAGCAGCTCCTGCTCCAGGGTGAGGTCCTGGGCGGCGAGGCGGGCAGCGATGTCGGCCAGGACCGCACGGACCCGGGCGGGGGCGCCGGCGTCCTCGCGGGGTTCGACCGTCTCCAGGAGGGCCTGGAGGGCCAGGCGGGCGTCCGCGTGGATGCCCAGGGCCGGGTGGTTGGACTCCAGCTTGCCGAGGTCGGCCTCGATCTGGACGACCCGGCCGGTGGGGAAGAACGTGTGGTAGTTGGAGCTGAGTTCGCCCAGGCCCGAGCCGACGACGAGGAGGACGTCGGCGTCCTCCAGGAAGTCCGTCATGTGGCGGTCCTCCAGCCAGGACTGGAGGGAGAGCGGGTGCGTCCAGGGGAAGGCGCCCTTGCCGCCGAAGGTGGTGACCACGGGCGCGTTCAGGCGCTCCGCGAGCTGCCTGAGCTTGCCGGCGGCGTCGGCGCGGACCACGCCGCCGCCCGCGATGATCACCGGGCGGGAGGCCCGGGACAGCCAGTGCGCCGCCAGCGCGGTCAGCTCCGGGCGCGGGGCCAGTTCACGCGGGGTCGCGTCCATGCCGGTGACCTGCGGGATCACCGTCTCCGCGCGGAGCACGTCCTCGGGGATCTCCACCCAGACGGGGCCGTGCGGGGCGGTCAGGGCCGACTCCCAGGCCTCGGCGACGACGGAGGGGATCTGGGAGGGGGTACGGGCGATGTGCACGGACTTGACCACGTCACGGAAGGACGCGGACTGCTCGCGCAGCTCGTGCAGGTGGCCCCGCCGGCCCCCGCCCAGGCCCGGGGACGGGACCTGGGAGGAGAGGGCGAGGACGGGCGCGGAGGCGGCCGCCGCCTCCGCGAGGGCCGGCAGGGACATCAGCGCCCCCGGGCCGGTGGAGAGCAGGAGCGGGACCGCCTCGCCCGTGAGGCGGCCGTAGGCGTCGGCGGCGAAGCCGGCGTTGTTCTCCGTGCGCAGACCGACCAGGCGCAGGTCGGAGCGGCCGACGGCGTCGAAGAGGGCGAGCGCGTGCTGCCCCGGCAGACCGAAGACGGTGGTCGCGCCGAGGCCGCGCAGCGTCTCCACGACCAGGTCCCCGCCCGTGCGGCCCGGCGGCGGGGCCAGGGCGGCCGCCGTCTGGGCCTCGGTGGGGCGGAGAACCAGGTCGTGGTCGTGCGTCACGTGCTTGCGTGCCCTTCGTGCCGGTGCGCCGCCGCGCTGTGCTGCCGGGCCGCCGTGCCCGCCGGGTGCTACTTGGCCTTCGAGGCGGCGATCTGGCGGCTCATGATCGTGGTGAGCTCGTACGCGGTGTGCGAGGCCGCGACCGAGGTGATCTCGGCGTGATCGTACGCCGGGGCGACCTCGACCACGTCGGCGGAAACGAGGTTGCAGGAGGACAGGCCCCGGATGATCTCCAGCAGCTCGCGGGAGGTCATGCCGCCCGCCTCCGGCGTGCCGGTGCCGGGCGCGTGGGCCGGGTCCAGGACGTCGATGTCGATGGAGATGTACAGCGGGCGGTCGCCGATGCGCTGGCGCAGCTGGTCGGCGATCTCGTCGGCGCCGCGGCGGTAGACGTCCGCCGAGGTCACGATGCCGAAGCCCATCTTGGCGTCGTCGTCCAGGTCCTGCTTGCCGTACAGCGGGCCGCGGGTACCGACGTGGGACAGCGCCTCGGTGTCGAGGATGCCCTCCTCGACGGCGCGGCGGAACGGGGTGCCGTGGGTGTACTCGGCGCCGAAGTAGGTGTCCCAGGTGTCCAGGTGGGCGTCGAAGTGCAGCAGGGCGACCGGGCCGTGCTTCTTCGCGACCGAGCGCAGGAGGGGGAGGGCGATGGTGTGGTCGCCGCCGAGGGTCATCAGACGGGAGCCGGAGGACAGGAGCTCGTCCGCGGCGGCCTCGACCGTCTCGACGGCCTCGTTGATGTTGAAGGGGTTCACCGCGATGTCGCCGGCGTCCGCGACCTGCGCCAGGGCGAACGGGGAGGCGTCCTGCGCCGGGTTGTAGGGGCGCAGGAGGCGGGAGGCCTCGCGGATGGCGTTGCCGCCGAAGCGGGCGCCGGGGCGGTAGGAGACACCGGAGTCGAAGGGCACGCCGACCACGGCGACGTCGGCGGAGCCGACCTCGTCCAGGCGGGGCAGGCGGGCGAAGGTGGCCGGACCGGCGTAGCGCGGGATGCGGGAGGAGTCGACGGGGCCGCGCGGCGTCTGCTCGGTGCTCATGGGGGGTGCCCTTCTGGTGGTCCTGCTGGTGCGGTCTTTCGAGCGTAAGCGTGCCGCGCGGGGGTGGGGAGGGTACGTTTCATCCATCTGGCCGCGCCGAAATGTACGGAGTATCCATGGCCGACCTCCCGGTCCCCCCGCATCCCGGCACCGGGCCCCGGGCGGCGTCGTCCGCCCCCGCCGGGGAACCGATGACGCCGCCCGTGGGGCTGGCGGGGCTGCTCGGGGAGCGGGGGCTCGGGCTGCGGCACCTCGCCGGGCCGGCGGTGGCGGAGGTGCACGGGGTGCACGCCTCCGAGATGGCGGACCCGTCCCCGTACCTGCTGGGCGGCGAGTTGCTGCTGACGGCCGGGGCCGGGCTGGGGGACGCGGATGCCGGGGCGTACGTCGCACGGCTGGTGCGGGCCGGGGTGGCGGGGCTGGGCTTCGGCGTGACGCCGGTCCACGAGACGGTCCCGGCCGGTCTGGCGGAGGCGTGCGCGGAGTACGGGCTGCCGCTGGTGGAGGTGCCGCCGGGGACCCCCTTCACGGCGGTCGCCCGCACGGTCTGGCGGCTGATGGCGGAGGCCCGCACGCGGGAGCTCCGCCGCGTCACCGAAGCCCAGCAGTCCCTGGCGGCGGCCGCCGCCCGCCCGGACCCGGTCCCGTCGGTCCTCTCCCGCCTGGCGGCGGCCCTGGGGGGCTGGGCGGCGCTGTGGGAGCCGGACGCGGCGGGCGCCGCCGAAGGGGAGCGACCCGGCCCGGCGGGCCCGGGCTCCGGCCCTGCGGGTGCTGCCGTCGGCACGGCCCCTGCCCCCGGGCCAGCGGATCGGCGCCGGGGTACCGGAGCAGGGCCGGGGGCCGGTGCGAGCACGGCCGCCGGGGCCGGTGCCGCCAGTGGGGCGGGCGTCGGGCCCGAGCCGGCGGGCCGGCGAGCCGGGGCGGGCACGGGCGCGGCCGCCGGGGCGGGTGCTGCCGGTGGGGCGGGCGTCGGGCCGGGCTCCACTGCCGACGGTGGCGCGCCGGCCACCGCGTTCCGTCCGGCCAGGGCGGCGGCCGGGCCCGAGCCCGGGGAGGAGGTGCGTGCCGCCCTGGCGGCGCTGGCGCGGCGGGTGGTGCCGGGGAGTGCCGCGACCGCGACCGACAGCCTGGGAGGTACCCAGCTGGCCGCCTACGCGGTCGGTGGCGGCCGGGTGCTGGCCCTGGCCACCCCCGGCCGGGCGGCGGGCGACCACACCATCGCCTCGGTCGGCGCCGTGCTGCTGACCCTGCTCACGGCGAGCGGCCCGGCCGGCGCGGAAGCGGCCGCGCTGGCCCGTCTCCTGCTGGACGGCGACCCGGCCGCCGCCCTCACCCCGGGCCCCTGGTACGCCGTCCACGCCCGGGGCGGCGGGGACCCGCGGGCCCTCGCGGCGGCGCTGGGCACCGTGCTGCTGGACCCGCGCGGGGACGGCGTGCGCCTGATCACCGACCGGGAGCCCGGCCCGCAGCCGGGGTGGCGGCTCGGGGTCAGCGCCCCTGCCGCACCGGCGGAGCTGCGCACGGCCGACGCCCAGGCCCGCCGCGCTCTGGCCCGCGCCGAGGCCTCCCGCACCCCGCTGGCCCGCCACACCGACCCCGGCGTCACGGGCCTGGTCGGCGCAGCGGAAGCCCGCGGCCACGCCGAAGCGCTGCTGCGGCCCCTCTCCCCCGCCCTCAGGGAGACCCTGCGCGCCTGGCTGTCCCACCACGGCAGCTGGGACCGCACGGCGGCGGCACTGGGGATCCACCGGAACACCGTCCGCCAGCGGATCGCCCGGTGCACGGCCCTGCTGGGCGACGCCGACCTGGACGACACGGACACCCGGATGGAGCTGTGGTTCGCCCTGCGGTGGCTCGGTCCGGCACCGGACCGGCCCTCCGGGCCCCCCGGCTGACGGCGACCCGGTGCACGTACCGCGGCGACTCGGCCGACCCCGCCCCCCGGGCGGCCTCCGCGGACGCGCTCAAGCAGGGGTGATCCGGCACCGCCCGTCCTCGCAGGAGCGCCGCAGCCGGCCCCTGGAGAGGGTCTGCACCAGGCCGACCGTCCAGCACATCGGGCAGCCGCGCAGCGCGAGCAGCCCGGCCGGCAGGAGGGCCAGGCTCACCGGCCAGGCGTACGGCAGGAGTGCGACGGCGCCGGCCAGCGAGCCGAAGCCCAGCGCGCCGCGCGCCAGGTGCCGGGGCAGGGACGCACTGGCGAAGTCGGGGCCGTCAGCCTTCGGTGCGGGCATCGTTTCCTCCTGGGGCGGTGTCGAGGAGCGTCTGCCGGACCGTCGCGCGGGCCCGGTGGAGGCGGGACTTCATCGCCGGTGTGCTGAGGCCCAGCGCGTCGGCGACCATGCGGCCGCTGTGGCCCTGGACGTCGCGCATGATCAGCACCCGCCGCTGGTCGGGCGGCAGGGCCGCGACCGCCGCCGCCACCCGGCCCGCCTCCAGGCGGCGCAGCGCCTCGTCCTCCGCCGAGTCCACGGCGGTGCCGGGGGCCGCGTCGGGGGCCGCGGGGTGCTCCCGGTCGCGGACGACGGCACGGGCGCGCCGCAGGCATTCGTTGCGGACGATGCGGAACATCCACGAGGCCAGGGCGCCGGAGGCGCGCAGCATGCCGATCTTGCGGTAGAGGATGATCAGGGCCTCCTGGGCCGCGTCCTCGGCGTCCTCCGGGGTCGCGCACAGGGAGCGGGCGAAGCGCCGTACGTTCGGGTGCGAGCCCGAGACCAGGGCGGTGAGCGAGTCGAGGTCACCGCCCTGGGCCGCGGTGATCAGCCGTTCGCCGGGCCAGGACGGGTCAGCCACGTGCGCCGCGCCCCCGCTTCAGGACGAACACGCACGTGCAGAGCAGCACCGCGCCCACGGCGATGGCGATACCGATGATCATGGCGACCTCCAGGTCCGTTCCGTACCCGCGTCCGTCGCGGTACGGGGATAAGAGGCACGGGCCACCGGAAAGGATTCAGCACCGGACGGCCGAGTCTGGACAGGATCCACAACCCGCCGGTAACTTAGCTATGAGCAAGCGCTTAGACATAAGCGGCGGACCGCCGCGACGAAGGGAGCCGGCCGTGCGCCGTACGGTGTTCAACGAGGACCACGAGGCGTTCCGCGAGACCCTCCGCGCCTTCATCGAGGCCGAGGTCGTCCCGGTCTACGACGAGTGGTTCCAGGCCGGCCAGGCGCCGCGCGACTTCTACTACAAGCTCGGCGAGCTGGGCGTCTTCGGCATCAACGTCCCCGAGGAGTTCGGCGGCGCGGGCCTGGACACCCACAAGTTCGAGGCCGTCCTGTACGAGGAGACCTCCCGCGCGGGCGTCAACTTCGGCGGCTCCGGCGTGCACGTGCTGCTCGCCCTGCCCTACATCAAGATGCTCGCCACCGACGAGCAGAAGAAGCGCTTCCTGCCGAAGTTCGTCTCCGGTGAGGAGATGTGGGCGCTCGCGATGACCGAGCCGGGCACCGGCTCCGACGTCGCCGGCATGAAGACCACCGCCAAGCTCTCCGAGGACGGCACGCACTACGTCCTCAACGGCTCCAAGACCTTCATCACCGGCGGCGTGCACGCCGACCGCGTGATCGTCTGCGCCCGTACCTCCGCCCCGAGCGAGGACGACCGCCGCTTCGGCATCTCCCTGTTCGCCGTGGACACCAAGTCCGAGGGCTACTCGATCGGCCGCAAGCTCGACAAGCTGGGCCTGAAGACCTCCGACACCGCCGAGCTGGCCTTCGTCGACGTCAAGGTCCCGGTCGAGGACCTGCTCGGCGAGGAGGGCAAGGGGTTCTACTACCTGGGCCACAACCTGGCCTCCGAGCGCTGGGGCATCGCCTTCGGCGCCTACGCCCAGGCCGCCGCGGCCGTCCGGTTCGCCCAGCAGTACGTCACGGACCGCACGGTCTTCGGCAAGCCGGTCGCGCACTTCCAGAACACCAAGTTCGAGCTGGCCGCCTGCCAGGCCGAGGTGGACGCCGCCCAGGCCGTCGCCGACCGCGCGCTGGAGGCCCTGGACGCGGGCGAGCTGACGCCGGCCGAGGCCGCCTCCGCGAAGCTCTTCTGCACCGAGGTCGCGCACCGCGTCATCGACCGCTGCCTCCAGCTGCACGGCGGCTACGGCTACATGAACGAGTACCCGATCGCCCGCCTGTACGCGGACAACCGCGTCAACCGCATCTACGGCGGCACCAGCGAGATCATGAAGTCGATCATCGCCAAGTCGATGGGTCTGTAAGTCCCCTTGAACGAAGCGCTCTCCGGTCTCCTCGATCTGCTCGACCTGGAGCAGATCGAGGAGAACATCTTCCGCGGGACCAGCCGCCCGTCGCTGATCCCGCGCGTCTTCGGCGGACAGGTCGCGGCCCAGGCGCTGGTCGCGGCCGGCCGCACCGTGCCCGGGGACCGTACGGCTCACTCGCTGCATTCGTACTTCCTGCGCACCGGTGACCCCGGCGCGCCCATCGTGTACACCGTCGACCGGATCCGCGACGGGCGCTCCTTCACCACGCGGCGGGTCGTCGCGGTGCAGCACGGGCAGCCGATCTTCCACCTGTCGGCCTCCTTCCAGGTGGACGAGGAGGGGCTGGACCACCAGATCCGCATGCCCGACGCGCCCGACCCGGAGACCCTGCCGACGGCCGCCGAGGCCCTGCCCGCCTACCGGGACCTGTTCCGGGACCCGGGCACGGTGGAGCGGCTGCTGGAGGCGCGCGGCGCCGTGGACCTGCGGTACGCGACGACGCCGCCGTGGGGGTCGATCGGCGAGCCGGTGGAGCCGCGCTCGCAGGTGTGGTTCCGCACGGCCGGCAAGCTGGACAGCGCCGACCCGCTGCTGCACACGTGCCTGGCCACGTACGTCTCGGACATGACCCTGCTGGACTCGGTGCTGCTGGCGCACGGGCGCGGCGGCTGGGCGGTGGGCGACGTGGTCGGGGCCTCGCTGGACCACGCGATGTGGTTCCACCGGCCGCTGCGGGCGGACGAGTGGCTGCTGTACGACCAGGACTCGCCGACCTCGCACGGCGGACGGGGCCTGGGACAGGCCCGGATCTGGACCCAGGACGGCCGGCTGGCCGTCACCGTGATCCAGGAGGGCGTGGTCCGCGTACCGCGAGGGTGACGGCCGCCGCCACGGCCGCGAGGGTCGCGGCGGAGAGCACGGCCAGGCCGGGGTTCACATAGCCGGGGACCATGTCGTGGTGGGCGTTGCAGGTGCTCGACAGCGGCAGGAGCGATTCCCTGGCCTCCCCCGGCACGTAGACGGCTCCCTCGAAGAACTCGCAGGTCTTGTCCATGCGCAGGCCTCCTCCCAGGGCGTGGAAGAGGCCCCAGGCGTAGAGGGTGCAGGTGGCGAGGAAGAGGGTGACGGCCGCCCGCGCCCAGCGGGTCACGCCCGTCGCTCGCAGCACGGAGCGGATCCGCACGGTGAAGACGACCAGCAGGATCAGGCCGACGATGATGATCATGTGATCACCGTACGGCTGCTGCCGCACGCGCCTCCCCGCTACCCCTTGGGGCGGGCCTTCAGCTTGGCCCAGACCGCCTCCAGGGCGGCGATGTCGGCGTCGTCCAGCAGGTCGTCGAAAACCTCGGCGAGGGCCTCGCGGCGGGTGGCGTCGGCCTCGGCGTAGGTGCGGCGGCCGGCTTCGGTGAGGGCGATGCCGACCGAGCGGGCGTCGGTCGGGGAGGGTATCCGCTCGATGAGCCCGCGGGCCTGGAGCGAGTCGGCGACGCGCGAGACCTGGCTGCGGCTGAGCAGGGTCCTGGCGCCCAGCTCCGAGGGGGCCACCGGCTCCTGCTGCACGCTCAGCCACAGCATCACCTCGAACCACGACAACGGCAGGTCGTGGCGGCGCGTGAGCGCCTGGTCGACCCGGGCGGTGAGGGTGGTGCCGGCCCAGACCAGACCGTAGAAGGCGTGGTCACGGGGGGTGAGGCCGTCCAGGTTGAGGTTCGCGTGCGCCATGGGGAAAGGGTACCGGGTTGCGTGCACGTGCACACATCGTTAATGTGTGTGTGCACGCACAAATCTAGGGAGCCTTCCATGACCAGCACGTCCGCAAAGACCGTCCTCATCACCGGCACCTCATCCGGCATCGGACTCGCCGCCGCGGTGGCGGCGGCACGGGCCGGCTGGCACACCGTCGCCACCATGCGCGACACCTCCCGCTCCGACGCCCTGGTCAAGGCCGCCGCCGAAGCCGGCGTCACCGGTCTCGTCCAGGTCAAGCGGCTCGACGTGACCGACGCGGACTCCGTCGCCGCCTGCGTGGCCGAGGTCGTCGCCGAACACGGCCACCTCGACGCCGTGGTGAACAACGCGGGCGCCGGCTTCGTCGGCACCGTCGAGCAGCACGGCATGGCGGAGGTGCGCTCCGTGATGGAGGTCAACTTCTTTGGCGTCGTCGAGCTCACCCGGGCCGCCCTCCCCCACCTGCGCGCCTCGGGCGGCCGGGTCATCACCGTCACCAGCGTCGGCGGCGTGGTCGGCCAGCCGTTCAACGAGTCCTACTGCGCGGCCAAGTTCGCCGTCGAGGGCTTCATGGAATCCCTCGCACCGGTCGCCGCGGCCGCGGGGGTCCAGGTCTCCGTCGTGGAACCGGGCGCCGTCTCCAGCGAGTTCGTCAACAACGTCGGCCTCGACATCCCGGCCCTGCTCGCCCAGGCGGGCCCGTACGCCCCGCAGCTCCAGGGCTACATCGACCACGCCATGCGGTCCTTCGGCAGCGACACCGCGCAGACCCCGGAGCAGGCGGCGGCGCCGGTCGTCGAGGCCCTGACCGCCGAGAACATGCCGTTCCGGATCCAGACCTCCGACTGGGCGCGCACCTTCGTGGGCAGGAAGCTCGCCGACCTCGACGGCTCCGCCGTCCAGACCGAGATGGGCTCCTGGCTCGGCTAGCCGGACGCGCTACAGCAGGCCCGCCGCCGACAGCAGGTACGCCACCACCGGGTCGTAGAAACGCGGATCGCGCACGTGGTCGTCCAGGGGGACCGCCACCTGGAGGGTGCCCTCCGCCTCCCCGAGGAACAGCGCGGGGTCGTTGGAGTCGGCGTAGCCCACGGCGTCCAGCCCCCGCTGCGCCGCGCACCCCGCCCAGCCGTGGTCGGCGACGACCAGGTCCGGCAGGGGGCGGCCCTCGGCCGCCAGGCCGTCCAGGACGGCCGCCATCGGGGCCGGGGAGTGGGTGTGCCACAGGGTCGCGCCCCGCTCCAGGACCGCCACGTCCGCGAACTGCCACACCGAGCCCTCGTCGGCGACGAGCCCCGCCGGGATGCGGACGATCTCGCAGCCCGCGGCGCGCAGCGCGCCGGCCGTGGCGCGGTGGACGTCCAGGAGGCCGCCCGGGTGGCCGGTGGCGAAGAGCACGCTCTGCCGGTCCAGCGCCGCCTTGCGCAGGCGGGCCGCCATCCGGTCGAGGCCCGCGACCGTCAGCTCCGGGTCGATGGTGTCCTGCCCGGCCCGGTGCGCCGGGTCGTCGACGACGCCGACGCGCTCCGCCATCACCGCCAGCACGTCCTGCTCGTCCGCCCAGCGGTCGCCGAGTTCCAGGCCCAGCCAGTAGTGCCGGTCGCCGTTGGCGAGCTTGCGGTAGTGGGAGAGGTTGTTCTCGCGCGGGGTGGCCACCTGTCCCGCGATGCGCGTACGCACCAGGTGGTCGATGAGCTGCGCGCGGCTGGGGGTCTCTATGGGCTCTGTCGGCTTCGGCATGCGGTCCATTCTGCCGCCGCCCGGCCGGATCCGTCCGCCGCGCCAAGCCGCCTTCAAGCCGGGAAGCCCCTTCACCCCGACAACGCCCCGAAGGCCCCGTGCGCGAGCCGGCGCAGCAGCGACTCCGTCGCCTCGCGGCTCGGCGCGCCCAGGTGCGGGGTGGAGTTCAGCAGGCCGAACACGGCGTGCACGGCGACCCGTACCTCCGCCTCCCCGACCTCGGGGTGCAGTTCGCGCACGACGGCCACCCACAACTCGACGTACTGGCGCTGGAGCTGCCGCACGAGCTTGCGGTCCTCGTCCTTGAGCCGGTCGAGCTCCCGGTCGTGCAGGGTGATCAGCGCCCGGTCGTCCAGCGCGAAGTCGATGTGCCCCTCGACCAGGGAGGCGAGCAGCGCCCGCGGGTCGGCCGCGGCCTCCTCGACCCGGCGCCGGCCGCCGGTCAGCAGCCGCTCGCTGATCCCGACCAGCAGCTCGGCGAGCATCGCGTCCTTGCCGGCGAAGTGCCGGTAGAGGCCCGGGCCGCTGATGCCGACCGCGGCCCCTATCTCGTCCACGCCCACGCCATGGAAGCCGCGCTCCGCGAAAAGCCGAGCGGCCTCGCGCAGGATCTGCTCGCGGCGGGTCGGGGTGGCAGCTCTGGTGCTCATGGGAATCCATTCTAGACAGGGCGGTTAGCGCTCGTTAACCTGTGACCCACACGCGTTAACGGTCATTAACACAGCAGGTACCGAGCAAGGGAGCTCGACCGATGCAGCAGGCACCAGTGCTGACGAGCGCCGCGGACCCGGCGTCCGAGGCCTGGCGGACCAATGAGGCCGCCCACCGCGAGCTCGCCGAGGGCCTGCGCGCCCGGCTGGACGCGGCCCGTCTCGGCGGCGGCGAGAGGGCCCGCGCCCGGCACACCGCGCGCGGCAAGCTCCTGCCCCGCGACCGCGTGGACACCCTCCTCGACCCCGGTTCCCCCTTCCTGGAGCTGGCCCCGCTGGCCGCCGAGGGGATGTACGGGGGGGCGGCCCCGGCGGCCGGCGTGATCGCGGGTATCGGCCGGGTCAGCGGCCGCGAGTGCGTGATCGTCGCCAACGACGCCACCGTCAAGGGCGGCACGTACTACCCGATGACGGTCAAGAAGCACCTGCGGGCGCAGGAGGTGGCGCTGGAGAACCGGCTGCCCTGCCTGTACCTGGTCGACTCGGGCGGCGCCTTCCTGCCCATGCAGGACGAGGTCTTCCCCGACCGGGAGCACTTCGGCCGGATCTTCTACAACCAGGCCCGCATGTCCGGCGCCGGCATCCCGCAGATCGCGGCCGTCCTCGGCTCCTGCACGGCGGGCGGCGCGTACGTCCCGGCGATGAGCGACGAGGCCGTCATCGTGCGCGGCCAGGGCACGATCTTCCTCGGCGGCCCGCCGCTGGTGAAGGCCGCCACCGGCGAGGTGGTCACGGCCGAGGAGCTCGGCGGCGGCGAGGTGCACTCGCGCACCTCCGGCGTGACCGACCACCTCGCGGAGGACGACGCGCACGCGCTGCGGATCGTCCGGAACATCGTGGCGACCCTGCCCGAGCGGGGGGCCCTGCCCTGGTCGGTCGAGCCGGCCGAGGAGCCGAAGGTGGACCCGTACGGGCTCTACGGCGCGGTCCCCGTCGACTCCCGCACCCCCTACGACGCCCGCGAGATCATCGCCCGCGTCGTGGACGGCTCCCGCTTCCAGGAGTTCAAGGCCGAGTTCGGTCAGACCCTGGTCACCGGCTTTGCCCGGATCCACGGCCACCCGGTCGGCATCATCGCCAACAACGGCATCCTCTTCTCCGAGTCCGCGCAGAAGGGCGCCCACTTCATCGAGCTGTGCGACCAGCGCGGCATCCCGCTGCTCTTCCTCCAGAACATCTCCGGCTTCATGGTCGGCCGCGACTACGAGGCGGGCGGCATCGCCAAGCACGGCGCGAAGATGGTCACCGCCGTGGCCTGCGCCCGGGTCCCGAAGCTGACCGTGGTGGTCGGCGGCTCGTACGGGGCGGGCAACTACTCGATGTGCGGCCGGGCGTACTCGCCGCGCTTCCTGTGGATGTGGCCCAACGCCAAGATCTCCGTGATGGGCGGCGAGCAGGCCGCCTCCGTCCTGGCCACCGTCAAGCGCGACCAGATCGAGGGCGCGGGCCAGGAGTGGCCCGCCGAGGACGAGGAGGCCTTCAAGGCCCCGGTCCGCGCGCAGTACGAGGAGCAGGGCAACGCCTACTACGCCACCGCCCGGCTGTGGGACGACGGGGTCATCGACCCCCTGGAGACCCGGCAGGTGCTGGGACTGGCCCTGACCGCGTGCGCGAACGCCCCGCTCGGCGAGCGCGGCTACGGCATCTTCCGCATGTGACCCGTGACTTGTGACTTGTGACGTGAGGACCTCACAGATGTTCAGCACTGTTCTGGTGGCGAACCGGGGCGAGATCGCCGTACGGGTCATCCGCACCCTGCGGGAGCTCGGGATCCGGTCCGTGGCCGTCTTCAGCGACGCCGACGCGGACGCCCGGCACGTACGGGAAGCCGACACGGCCGTCCGGATCGGCCCCGCTGCGGCCGCCGAGAGCTACCTGTCGGTCGAGAAGCTGCTCGACGCGGCCCGGCGCACGGGGGCCGAGGCCGTCCACCCCGGGTACGGGTTCCTCGCGGAGAACGCGGCCTTCGCACAGGCCTGCGCCGAGGCGGGGCTGGCCTTCATCGGGCCGCCCGCCTCGGCGATCTCCCTGATGGGCGACAAGATCCGGGCCAAGGAGACGGTGAAGGCCGCCGGGGTGCCGGTCGTGCCCGGGTCGTCCGGGAGCGGGCTGTCGGACGCCGAACTCGTCAAGGCCGCCGAGAAGATCGGCATGCCGGTGCTGCTGAAGCCCTCGGCGGGCGGCGGCGGCAAGGGCATGCGCCTGGTCCGGGACGCGGGGCTGCTCGCGGAGGAGATCGCGGCGGCCCGGCGCGAGGCGCGCTCCTCCTTCGGTGACGACACCCTGCTGGTGGAGCGGTGGGTGGACCGGCCGCGGCACATCGAGATCCAGGTCCTGGCCGACGCCCACGGCAACGTGGTGCACCTCGGCGAGCGCGAGTGCTCGCTCCAGCGGCGCCACCAGAAGGTCATCGAGGAGGCCCCCTCGGTCCTGCTGACCCCGCAGATCCGGGCGGCGATGGGCGCGGCGGCGGTGGAGGCGGCCCGCTCCTGCGGGTACGTCGGCGCGGGCACGGTGGAGTTCATCGTGCCGGGCGGCGACCCGTCCTCGTACTACTTCATGGAGATGAACACCCGCCTCCAGGTGGAGCACCCGGTCACGGAGCTGATCACCGGGCTGGACCTGGTGGAGCAGCAACTGCGGGTGGCCGCGGGGGCTCCGCTGGCCTTCGGCCAGGAGGACGTCCGGCTGAACGGGCACGCGATCGAGGCCCGGGTCTGCGCGGAGGACCCGGCGCGCGGGTTCCTGCCGTCCGGCGGCACGGTGCTGGCGCTGTCCGAGCCCTCGGGCGGCGCGGTGCGCACGGACTCCGGGCTGCTGGCCGGGGTGGACACGGGGTCGACGTACGACCCGATGCTGTCGAAGGTGATCGTCCACGGCCCCGACCGGGAGACGGCCCTGCGGATGCTGCGGGGGGCCCTCGCGGACACGGTGATCCTGGGCGTCCAGACGAACGCCGGCTTCCTGCGCAGGCTCCTGGCCCACCCGGACGTGGTGTCCGGGAACCTGGACACGGGGCTGGTGGAGCGGGACCTGCCGTCCCTCCTGCCGGAGGGGGTCCCCGCCGAGGTGTACGCCGCCGCCGCGCTGCTGGCCCAGGCCTCTCTCCCCCACCCCGCCCCTTCCCGAAACCAGGGGCTCCGCCCCCGGACCCCCGCGCCTCAAACGCCGACGGGGGGTAGCGCGGGCGCGTGGGCGGACCCGTTCTCCGCCGCCAACGGCTGGCGCCTGGGCGGCACCCCGGCCTGGACGGTCCACCACTTCCGCCTCCCGGGCCAGGACCCGGTGACGGTCCGCACCCGCCAGCGGGGCACGGAGCAGGAGATCCTGCTGGGCACGGACACGCAGTCGCCTGCACAATCCGCAGCCGACAACCGAGCCGCACCAAATCCAGCCTCGCCTGGGGGTACCCCCGGACGGAGTCTGGGGGAGATTGAGGCGCGGGGTCTGGGGCAGAGCCCCAGGACGCCGGCCCGCGGCCGCATCATCAGCCTCACCCCCGACCGCCTCACCGTGGAGCTCGACGGCGTCACGCACCACTTCGCCCACGCCACCTCCCCGGAGGGGACCTGGCTCGGCCGCGACGCCGACTCCTGGCACGTCCAGCGCCACGACCCCGTCACTGCGAAGGGCGCGGCCGGCGCAAACGCCGACACCCTCGCCGCCCCCATGCCCGGCACGGTCACCGTCGTCAAGGTGGCCGTCGGGGACAAGGTGGCGGCCGGGCAGAGCCTGCTGGTCGTGGAGGCGATGAAGATGGAGCACGTCATCTCCGCCCCGCACGCCGGCACCGTCACCGAACTCGACGTCACCCCCGGCACCACGGTGGCCATGGACCAGGTCCTGGCCGTGATCACCCCCGACGAGGAAGCCGAGGCGAGCGAGTGAACGGGCTCCCCATGACCGTCCCGTCGCCCGCCGGGCTCCCCCCGCGGGTGCGGATCCACGAAGTCGGCGCCCGCGACGGGCTCCAGAACGAGAAGACGGCCGTCCCCACCGAGGTGAAGGCCGAGTTCATCCACCGGCTGGCCGCCGCCGGCCTGACCACCGTCGAGGCCACCAGCTTCGTCCACCCCAAGTGGGTGCCCCAGCTGGCCGACGCCGAGCAGCTGTTCCCGCTGCTCTCCGACGTCCCCGCGGACCTCCCCGTCCTGGTGCCCAACGAGCGCGGCCTCGACCGCGCCCTGGCCCTCGGGGCCACCCGCATCGCGGTGTTCGGCTCGGCCACCGAGACCTTCGCCGCGCGGAACCTGAACCGTACGGTCGCCGAGTCCCTGGCCATGTTCGAGCCCGTCGTGGCCCGCGCCAAGGAGGCCGGGGCGCACGTGCGCGGCTATCTGTCGATGTGCTTCGGCGACCCCTGGGAGGGTGCGGTCCCGGTCCCCCAGGTGGTCCGCACCGCCAAGGCCCTGCTGGACCTGGGCTGCGACGAGCTGAGCCTCGGCGACACCATCGGCGTCGCCACCCCCGGCCACGTCCAGGCGCTGCTCGGCGAGCTGAACACGGCGGGCGTGGTCACCGGCCGGATCGGCGTGCACTTCCACGACACCTACGGCCAGGCCCTCTCCAACACCCTCGCCGCGCTCCAGCACGGCGTGACCACGGTCGACGCCTCCGCCGGCGGCCTCGGCGGCTGCCCGTACGCGAAGAGCGCCACCGGCAACCTGGCCACCGAGGACCTGGTGTGGATGCTCGACGGCCTCGGCATCGAGACCGGGGTCGACCTGGCCGCCCTCACCGCCACGAGCGTGTGGATGGCCGAACGGCTGGGCCGTCCCAGCCCCTCCCGTACCGTCCGCGCCCTCTCCCACAAGGAGTAACGAAGCCATGCCCCTCGACCACCGGCTCACCCCCGAGCACGAGGAACTCCGCCGCACCGTCGAGGCGTTCGCGCACGACGTGGTGGCACCCAAGATCGGCGACCTGTACGAGCGCCACGAGTTCCCGTACGAGATCGTCCGCGAGATGGGCCGCATGGGCCTGTTCGGCCTGCCCTTCCCGGAGGAGTACGGCGGCATGGGCGGCGACTACCTCGCCCTCGGCATCGCCCTGGAGGAGCTGGCCCGCGTCGACTCCTCGGTCGCCATCACCCTGGAGGCGGGCGTCTCCCTGGGCGCCATGCCCCTCTACCTGTTCGGCACCGAGGAGCAGAAGCGGGAGTGGCTGCCGAAGCTGTGCTCGGGCGAGGTGCTCGGCGCGTTCGGCCTGACCGAGCCCGGCGCCGGCAGTGACGCGGGCGGCACCCGCACCACGGCCGTCCGCGACGGCGACGAATGGGTCATCAACGGCTCCAAGTGCTTCATCACCAACTCCGGTACGGACATCACCGGTCTGGTCACGGTCACCGCGGTCACCGGCCGCAAGGCGGACGGCCGGCCGGAGATCTCCTCGATCATCGTCCCGTCCGGCACCCCGGGCTTCACGGTGGCGGCCCCGTACTCCAAGGTCGGCTGGAACTCCTCGGACACCCGTGAGCTGTCCTTCGACGAGGTCCGGGTGCCGGTCGCCAACCTGGTCGGCCAGGAGGGCCGCGGCTACGCCCAGTTCCTGCGGATCCTCGACGAGGGCCGGATCGCCATCGCGGCGCTGGCCACCGGTCTGGCGCAGGGCTGTGTGGACGAGTCGGTGAAGTACGCCAAGGAGCGTCAGGCCTTCGGGAAGGCGATCGGCGACAACCAGGCCATCCAGTTCAAGCTGGCCGACATGGAGACGCGCGCCCACATGGCCCGTCTGGGCTGGCGGGACGCGGCCTCGCGGCTGGTGGCGGGCGAGCCGTTCAAGAAGGAGGCGGCGATCGCGAAGCTGTACTCCTCCACGGTCGCCGTCGACAACGCGCGGGACGCCACGCAGATCCACGGCGGCTACGGGTTCATGAACGAGTACCCGGTGGCCCGGATGTGGCGGGACTCGAAGATCCTGGAGATCGGCGAGGGCACGAGCGAGGTCCAGCGCATGCTCATCGCCCGCGAACTGGGCTTCGCAGGCTGATCCCGCACCGGTCCTCGTACCGGTCCCCCGGCCGCCCCTCACGACGGCCCGCCCGCACGACGGCCCGCGCCCCCGGCGCGGGCCGTTGCGCGTTCGTGCGCCGGTGCGCCCCGAAAGAAGTTAGGTCCCCCTTACCGCTTTCGGCAAAGGTTAGGCTAACCTTCCCACCGAACGGCCTACCCTCGCAGCCGCCCTGCACGTACGAAAGCGGACACCGCCATGCCCAAGCCCAGCTCCACCTTCCTCTCCCGCCGCGGTCTCATCGCGGCCGGAGGCGCCCTCGGCCTCGTCGCGGCGCTCACCGCGTGCGGCGGCAGCGACAAGGCGAAGGACGGGGCGGGCGACCAGGGCGCTGCCGCATCGGGAGCCTGGAGCTTCAAGGACGACCTGGGCAAGACGGTCTCCGCCAAGTCCACGCCGAAGAACGTCGTGGCCTACACCGGCACCGCCGCCGCGCTCTACGACTACGGCGTGCAGGTCAAGGGCGTCTTCGGCCCGACGAAGCTGGCGGACGGCAAGCCCGACCCGATGGCCGGCACGATGGACATCTCCAAGGTCGAGATCCTCGGCAACGTCTACGACGAGTTCAACGTCGAGAAGTACGCGGCCCTCAAGCCGGACCTCCTCGCCACCAACACCTGGGACGGCTCGTACTGGTACGTCCCCGAGGCCTCCAAGGACAAGATCCTGAAGCTAGCCCCGGCCGCCGCCGTCGGCGTGGGCGACAAGGTGTCCATGGACAAGGCCCTGGAGCGCACCGCGGACCTCGCCAAGTCCCTCGGCGCCGACCTCAACACCAAGAAGAGCGCCGACGCGAAGGCCCGCTTCGACGCCGCCTCCGCCAAGGTCCGCGAGGCCGTCAAGGCCAACCCGGGCGTCAAGGTCCTCGTCGGCTCCGGCTCCGACCAGATGTTCTACGTCTCCACCCCGAAGACCTCCGCGGACCTGAAGTACTTCGAGTCCCTCGGCGTCGAGTTCGTCAGCCCGGAGCAGGACAAGCTCGACCCGCAGGGCTTCTACGAGAGCCTCAGCTGGGAGAACGCCGGCAAGTACAAGGCCGACGTCATCCTGCTCGACAACCGCACCCAGGCCCTCCAGCCCGAGGCCCTGAAGGCCAAGCCGACCTGGAACGAGCTCCCGGCGGTCAAGGCCGGCCAGGTCGCCCCGCGCGTGACCGAGCCGATCTACTCGTACGAGAAGTGCGCGCAGATCCTCGAGGACCTCGCGAAGACCATCCAGAACGCCAAGAAGCTCGGCTGACCCGGTAACCCAGGGGGGACCTCCGCATGACCGCCACCGCTTCCGACGCCGCCACCGCCGCCGACACCGGCGCCGACGCGGCCGCGGCCGCCGCGCACTTCCGGTTCTTCACGCTCGAAGTCCTGCGCACGCGCCGCCTCGGCCACTCGTTCCTGCGCGTGACCTTCGGCGGGGAGTCCCTTGCGGCGTTCCGCTCGGGGGGCTACGACCAGAGCCTGTCGCTCTTCCTCCCCGTGGGGGACCAGGAGCACACCGAACTCCCCTCCACCGACGAGGACGCCTGGTTCGGCGCCTGGCGGTCGATGCCGGACGAGGTCCGGCCGGTGATGCGCTCGTACACCGTGCGCGAGCAGCGGCGGACGGAGGCGGGGGCGGACGAGGTGGACATCGACTTCGTCCTCCACGGGGACGCGTCCCCGGCCTCCCGCTGGGCGGGCCGGGCCGTGACCGGCCGCCGGATCATGGCGATCGGCCCGGCCGTGGCGGAGAACAAGTCGGTCCGCTTCCAGCGGCCGGACGACGCGGACACGGTGCTGATGTACGCGGACGAGACCGCCCTGCCGGCCGCCGCGGCGATCCTGGACCGGCTGCCCGCCGGGACGAAGGTGAAGGCCTGGTTCGAGGTCCCGCACCCGGACGACCGGCTCAGCCTGCACACCCTCGCGGACCAGGACGTCACCTGGATCGTGCGCGAGAAGGGCGAGGGCGCGGCGGCGCGCACCGAACGGGTGCTGTCCGAGCTGCGTGCGGCGCAGCTCCCCGCCGCGCAGTCCCCGTACGCCTGGCTCGCGGGCGAGGCCGGGACGATCAGGGCAGTACGCCGCCACCTCGTGCAGGAACGTTCCGTCGACCGGCGCGCGGTGCGGTTCACCGGCTACTGGAGGCTCGGCGCGAGCGAGGAGCAGCTGCTCGCCGAGGCGTACGCGGGCAAGGCCCCGAGCGAGGACCCGGCGGCCGAGCTGTAGTCAACTCCCCATATTCGCAAGGTATTTGAGGAAGGGCCCCGGCGCCAGCCGGGGCCCTTCCTCATTTGTGATCTAACTTAGGTTAGGCTAACCTAAATCCCGCACCCACCCCCCGCTCTCCCCGCCCGGAGGAAAGTTGATGCGCTCGCATCTGCTGAACGAGACGACCGCGGACGAATACCGGCGCACCGTCACCGAGGGCGTCGAACGCGTCGCCGCCAAACTCGCGGCCACGCAGCGCCCCCACACCGGTATCTCCGTGGACGAACTCGCTCCGGTCATCGGCGGCATCGACCTCGACCGCCCCCTGGGCAACGCCGCCGCCGCCCTCGACGAGCTCGAGGACGTCTACCTGCGCGACGCCGTCTACTTCCACCACCCGCGCTACCTGGGCCACCTCAACTGCCCAGTCGTCATCCCCGCGGTGGTCGGCGAAGCCGTCCTGTCGGCCGTCAACTCCTCCCTCGACACCTGGGACCAGTCCATCGGCGGCACGCTCATCGAGCGCCGCCTCATCGACTGGACCGCCCGCCGCATCGGCCTCGGCGAAGGCGCCGACGGCATCTTCACCTCCGGCGGCAGCCAGTCGAACTTCCACGCACTGCTCCTCGCCCGCGACGAGGCCTGCCGAATCGTCATGAAGCGCGCCCTGGACGCCGGGACCGAGCTCACCAAGGCCGAACTCCTGCCCAAGCTGCGCATCTTCACCTCCGAGGCCAGCCACTTCAGCGTGCAGAAGTCGGCCGCCATGCTCGGCCTCGGCTACGAAGCCGTCATCGCGGTCCCCGTCGACCGGGCCCGCCGCATGGACACCTCCGTGCTCGCCCTGGAACTGGAGAACTGCGCCGCCGAGGGCCACTTCCCCATGGCCGTCGTCGCCACCGCCGGCACCACCGACTTCGGGTCCATCGACCCGCTCCCCGAGATCGCCCGCCTGGCCTCCGAGCACTCCGCGTGGATGCACGTGGACGCCGCCTACGGCTGCGGACTGCTGGTCTCCCCCACCCGCCGCCACCTCCTCGACGGCATAGAGCACGCCGACTCGGTGACCGTGGACTACCACAAGTCCTTCTTCCAGCCCGTGAGTTCCAGCGCGATGCTGGTCCGCGACCGCGACACCCTCGCGCACGCCACGTACCACGCGGACTACCTCAACCCACGCCAGATGACCGAGGAGCGGATCCCCAACCAGGTCGACAAGTCCATCCAGACCACGCGCCGCTTCGACGCCCTGAAACTCTGGATGACCCTGCGCATCATGGGCGCCGACGCCGTCGGCTCCCTCTTCGACGAGGTCGTCGGCCTCGCCGCGGCCGGCTGGGAGATCCTTGACGCCGACCCCCGCTTCGAGGTGGTCGTGAGGCCGCAGCTCTCCACCCTGGTCTTCCGCTACGTCCCCGCCGCCGATGCCGGCGAAGCCGGCGCCGGCCCGCGCCCCGAACTGCTCGACGAGGCCCAGCTGCACGCCCGCAAGGCCCTGTTCGCCTCCGGCGAGGCCGTCGTGGCCGGCACCAAGGTGGACGGGAAGCAGTACCTGAAGTTCACCCTCCTCAACCCGCAGACCACGACGGCCGACATCACCGCCGTCCTCGACCTCATCGCCGCACATGCCGAGCAGTTCCTGGGAGAGTCCCTTGCCGTCCACCGCTAAGCCCTACGACTTCATCGGCATCGGCCTGGGCCCCTTCAACCTGGGACTGGCCTGCCTGACCGCGCCCATCGACGAGCTGGACGGCCTGTTCATCGAGTCGAAGCCGCACTTCGAGTGGCACGCCGGCATGTTCCTCGACGGCGCCCACCTCCAGACGCCGTTCATGTCGGACCTGGTCACCCTCGCCGACCCCACCTCGCCCTTCTCCTTCCTGAACTACCTGAAGGACAAGGACCGGCTGTACTCCTTCTACATCCGCGAGAACTTCTACCCGCTGCGCGCCGAGTACAACGACTACTGCCGCTGGGCCGCCGACCGGCTCGACAACGTCCGGTACTCCACCTCCGTCACCGAGGTCGCGTACGACGAGGAAGCCGGGCTCTACGAGGTGCGCACCGACCGCGGCGAGACGTTCCTCGCCCGCCGCCTGGTCCTCGGCACCGGCACCCCGCCGCACGTCCCCGCGTCCTGCGAGAACCTGGGCGGCGACTTCCTCCACAACTCCACCTACATGGAGCACAAGGAAGTCCTCCGGAAGAAGAAGTCGATCACCCTGATCGGCTCCGGCCAGAGCGCGGCCGAGATCTACTACGACCTCCTCGCCGAGATCGACGTCCACGGCTACCAGCTCAACTGGGTGACCCGCTCCCCGCGCTTCTTCCCGCTCGAATACACCAAGCTCACCCTGGAGATGACCTCCCCGGAGTACGTGGACTACTTCCACGCCCTCCCCGAGGAGACCCGCTACCGCCTCGAAACCCAGCAGAAGAACCTGTTCAAGGGCATCGACGGCGACCTGGTCAACGCCATCTTCGACCTGCTCTACCAAAAGCGCGTCGAGATGCCGGGCCAGGTCCCCACGACCCTGCTCACCAACACCTCCCTGAACAGCACGGCGTACGACACCACCACCGGCACGTACACCCTCGGGCTGCGCCAGGAGGAGCAGGAGCGGGACTTCTCCCTCACCACCGAGGGCCTGGTCCTCGCCACCGGCTACAAGTACCGCATCCCGGAGTTCCTGGCCCCCGTCCGCGACCGCCTCAACTTCGACGGCCACGGCCGCCTCGACGCCGCCCGCAACTACGCGGTCGACATCACCGGCCGCGGGATCTACCTCCAGAACGGCACCACCCACAACCACTCCCTCACCTCGCCCGACCTGGGCATGGCCGCGTACCGCAACGCGTACATCGTTTCCGAACTCCTCGGCCACGAGCACTACAAGGTCGAGAAGTCCATCGCGTTCCAGCAGTTCGCCGCCCCGGAAGGCACGCACGCATGAGCACCACCGAAACCCTCTTCACCCGCACCGACCCGGCCCTGGGCACCTTCGCGATCCGCCCCCTGGACCCCTTCGCGGACGCGGAACTCCTCCACGCCTGGGTCACCCACCCGAAGGCCGCGTTCTGGATGATGCAGGACGCCACCCTCACCGACGTCGAGCGCGAATACGTCCGCATCACCGCGCACGAGCACCACCAGGCCTTCCTCGGCCTCCACGAGGGCCGCCCGGCCTTCCTGATGGAGCGCTACGACCCGGCCCGCCTGGAGCTCGTCGGCCTCTACCACGCGCAGCCGGGTGACGTGGGCATGCACTTCCTGGTCGCCCCGACCGACACCCCGCTCCCCGGCTTCACCCGCGCCGTGATCACCACCGTCATGGCGGCCCTCTTCGCCGACCCGGCCACCGAGCGCGTCGTCGTCGAACCGGACGTCCGCAACACCGCCGTCCACGTTCTCAACGAGGCCGTCGGCTTCGTCCCCGAAGGCCCCGTCACCAAGCCGGAGAAGGAAGCCCTCCTCAGCTTCTGCACCCGGGCCCAGTTCGAGGCGGCCACCGCCCTCACCACCGGGGTCTCGATATGAACCTCTCCGCCGACATCGCCCACCTCACCCCGGAGCTGTGGGCCCGCGCCAACCGCGCCCTGGTCCGCAAGGCCCTGGCGGAGTTCTCCCACGAGCGCCTGCTGACCCCGAAGCCCCTGGGCGAGGACCTGTACGCCGTCCTCAGCGACGACGGCACGGTCGAGTACCGCTTCCGCGCGGTCCTGCACGCCCTGGACCACTGGGCGGTGGACGAGCGGTCCATCACCCGCCACCGCGACGGCACCGAGCTCGCCCTCGACGCCCTGGACTTCCACATAGAGTTCCGGGACGCCCTCGGCCTGAGCGCGGAGGTCCTGCCCGTCTACCTGGAGGAGATCTCCTCCACCCTGGCCGGCACCGGCTACAAGTACACCAAGCCGCACACCCCCTCCGCGGTCCTCGCGAAGTCCTCGTTCCAGGACATCGAGACGGGCATGACCGAGGGCCACCCCTGCTTCGTCGCCAACAACGGCCGCCTGGGCTTCGGCGTGCACGAGTACCGCGCGTACGCCCCCGAGACCGCGAACCCGGTCCACCTGGTCTGGGCCGCCGCCCACAAGGACGTCTCCACCTTCACGGCGGGCGCGGGCCTGGACCACGACACGTTCATCCGCGAGGAACTGGGCGAGGCGGCCGTCTCCGGCTTCGCGGCGAAGCTCACCGCCCTCGGCCTGGACCCGTCGGACTACCACTACTTCCCCATCCACCCCTGGCAGTGGTGGAACAAGACGACGGTCACCTTCGCCGCCGAGATCGCCCATCGCCGTCTGGTCCTCCTGGGCGAGGGCGAGGACGCCTACCTCCCCCAGCAGTCGATCCGCACCTTCTTCAACACGACGACCCCCACCAAGCACTACGTCAAGACGGCCATCTCGGTCCTCAACATGGGCTTCATGCGGGGCCTGTCGGCGGCCTACATGGAGGCCACCCCGGCCATCAACGACTGGCTCCACCAGCTCATCCAATCGGACGAGACGCTCCGCTCCGTCAACTTCTCGATCATCCGCGAGCGCGCGGCGATCGGCTACCACCACCGCCAGTACGAACGCGCGACGGACCGCTACTCCCCGTACCGCAAGATGCTGGCCGCCCTGTGGCGCGAGTCGCCGGTGAACTCCCTGCGCGAGGGTGAGCGCCTGGCCACGATGGCCTCCCTCCTCCACGTGGACGAGGACGGCAAGTCCTTCGTCGGCGCCCTCATCGAGGAATCGGGCCTCACCCCCGCCGAGTGGCTCCGCCCCTACCTCCGCGCCTACCTGCTCCCCCTCCTGCACTGCTTCTACCAGTACGACCTCGCCTACATGCCGCACGGCGAGAACACGATCCTGGTGATCAAGGACGGGGTGGTCCAGCGGGCGGTCTTCAAGGACATCGCCGAGGAAATCGTGGTCATGGACCCCGACGCGGTCCTCCCGCCGGCGGTCGAGCGCATCCGGGCCGACATCCCGGAGGACATGAAGCTGCTGTCCATCTTCACGGACGTCTTCGACTGCTTCTTCCGCTTCCTGAACTCCATCCTGGTGACGGAAGGCATCTGCACCGAATCGACGTTCTGGCAGGCGGTGGCGGACTGCGCCCACGACTACCAGCAGTCCCTCCCCGCCCTGGCGGACCGCTTCGCCCGCTACGACCTCTTCACGCCGGAGTTCCAGCTCTCCTGCCTCAACCGCCTCCAGCTGCGCAACAACAAGCAGATGGTCGACCTGTCCGACCCCTCGGCAGCCCTCCAACTGATCGGCACCCTCAAAAACCCCCTCACCCCCTTCACCCGCCCCGGCAGCCGTTCCAGCGGCCCACGGTTGCGAACGGCCGTTGTCAGTTGATGGATTCGCCGTCGTAACTGCCCCCCGCGCAGATCCACCGGCCGGAACCGGGGTCGTACTGCACCGTTCCACCGCCGGCCTTGCAGCCCGGCTCGTCGATACCCGGTGCGGCGGCCTGCACGGCGGGCGCCAGGGCGCCGAGAGCGGCCAGGATCACGGCGGCGATGAATGTGAGAAGTCGAGTACGCATGGGAGCTCCTGTAAGGACGAGCGACACCACCACGTCATGACCAGCTTCACCCAGGACCGTCTCATGCGCACCAGATGCGTGGAGCCCAGCTGGGGCGGGGCGCGCACCTGCTCCAGAGGCGCCTTCCCCGAACAGGCGGCAGGCTGGTGCTATGGCGAACCTGCCCGAGGTAACCGTAGGGCCGCCTGATGACCTTGGCTGGCGAAAAGTCTCGACGAAAGGCAAGTGCGCAGGCAAGGTGCGGTCTCCCGGGGAACTCCGAAGATTTCTGCAACGTGCCGGGCTGAAACCCGAACACCCCGTCCACTGGCTCGGTGGAGACAGCCTTGTCTGGCCGGACAGAACG
The DNA here is from genome assembly GCF_002028425.1 of Streptomyces katrae. Taxonomy (GTDB): domain Bacteria; phylum Actinomycetota; class Actinomycetes; order Streptomycetales; family Streptomycetaceae; genus Streptomyces; species Streptomyces katrae_A. The sequence goes on from NZ_CP020042.1 coordinate 2,898,535, forward strand.
GCACAGCGGCGCATAGTGGGCAGCCTCATGTGCATCGGCTTCCTGTTGACCGCCGTACTGCTCCTGAGAATCGGCTGGATGGACAGCCAGCGCGCCCTGACGTTCGGCGAGCGACTCGCCGGATACTCCGTACTGGCTGCGGGTCTGGTGGAGCTGATCGCCGCACTGGCCACTCTCGATTACTGGCACCAGCGGAAGCGGGCCTACTCGGGGCCGCTCCTCATGGCCGGAGTCGGAATCGTCTTCCTCTGCAGCTCCTCGCTCCTTTTCCTGCAGATCGGCGAGCGTTTCACCGGCTGGTCGGTGATCGGGATCTCCTTCCTCACCGGATCCATTCTGGCCGGGGTCGAGCTCGTCAAGCTCCGGGCATGGAAGGGGCTTCGCTATCCCGGGCGCATAGCGATCGGCGCGATCGTGCCCGCCCTGCTCGCCGGTATCAACCTGGCGTATACGCAGCTCTACGTACCCACCGTGACGGCTCCGCTGATCATGAGTGGCGCCGAATTCAAGGAGGCGAGCCTGGACAGCGCCAGATCGGTACTGCACGTGACGGTCCATGCCTACGTGAGGAACAACGGCAGCGTTCCCGTCTACATCCTCGGCAGCATCTACTGGGTCCATGGCGGACCGGCCAACGATATCCACCAGACCACGGATCCCAGCTCCAGCTTTAAATTGATCTACGATGGCGAATTCGTCACCCCGGCAGGGCGTGAACTGGACCCGGGGGAAGAGATATCACAGGACGCGGTCATCGACATCAAGGATCCCGACAAACTCAAACTCGACTACGAGATACTCAGGACCCAGACCGAGATATATGCGATCAGGCGGGACAGGATGACACTGCCTCCCGAGTACGGGCAGTCCCGAAGCTCCATCGAGGCACTCAAGAGGGACAGGAAATGGAGCGCCGGGGAACCCGGGAACGCAATATACAGGGATGAATCCAACATCTCGAACAGCAGCGAGATCCTCAACATCGCCCGAGGTCGGCAGTCCATTCGCGCGTGGAAGCTGTCCTTCCCGAACTGGTCGCGCATAGAATTGGCCATAACGCCGCCGGGCGGCAGAATCACCTTCGACCCCCACGACCCCCACTACCGGAAACAGCTCATCGACCGGTACGGCCTCTCGCTGGCACGCGGGTCCATGGACCAGACGCCCTTCAAGATGCTCCTGGAGAAGGCCCGCGCCGCCGAGAAGCACCCGGCCCCGGAGCAGTCCGGGCAGTGACGTGCCGTCAAGCCGGTGGGCACTGGGCCCGCGAAGGGGCGAGGGCTACGGCCACGGCACCTCCGGGGCGCGGTAGTAGGTGATGTCCTGGGCGTCCAGGCGGGGGCCCTGGGACGCCAGGCGCTGGCGGTGGGTGGTCCAGTTCAGGGCGGCGGGCGGGGACCAGGCGAGTTCCGCGAGGCTGAGGAGGCGGGGGAAGGCCATCAGTTCCCAGTCGGCGCGGGTGGAGATGGTCTCCGTCCAGAGGGGGGCCTCCACGCCCAGGACCGCGGATTCGGGGACGTCGGGGAGGTAGGAGCCCGGGTTCCAGGCGTAGGCGCGCTGGGCGGGGACGTACCCGGCCCACGCCAGGCCCGGGCGGGTCTGCTGGTCGTACTTCATGTCCAGGTAGGCGTGGTCCGCCGGGGAGAGGACCACCCGGTGGCCCGCCTTGGCGGCCGCGGCCACCGCCGCCTTCTCCGCGGCGGGGGTGCGGTCGTGGCCCCAGTACTGGAGGACCGCGCCCGGTGCCGGGCGGGCCGAGGCGAGCTGGTGCCAGGCCATCACCGTCTTGCCGTGCCGGGCCACCACCGCCTGGGCGCGGTCCATGAACCTGGCGTAGTCCGCCGCCGGGGTGGAGTGGGCCTCGTCGCCGCCGATGTGGAGGTAGGGGCCGGGGGTGAGGGCGGCGAGTTCACCGAGGACGTCGTCGATGAACTCGTACGTGCGCTCCTTGCCCACGCACAGCGAGCTGAAGCCGACCTTGACGCCGGTGTAGCGCGCGGGCGCCTTGCCGTCGCAGGTCAGCTCGCCGTAGGCGGCCTGGGCGGCGTTGACGTGGCCCGGCATGTCGATCTCCGGGACGAGGGTGACGTAGCGGTCCGCCGCGTAGGCGACCAGTTCGCGGTAGTCGTCCTTGGACCAGGAGCCGCCGGGCCCGCCGCCCACCTCGCTCGCGCCGCCGTACTCGGCGAGCCGGGGCCAGGAGTCGACGGCGATCCGCCAGCCCTGGTCGTCGGTGAGGTGCACGTGCAGGGTGTTGATCTTGTACTGGGCGAGCTGGTCGACGTACCGCTCCACCTGCTCGACCGGGAAGTGGTGCCGGGCGACGTCGATCATGGCACCGCGGTAGGCGAAGCGCGGGGTGTCCGTCACCGTCCCGCCCGGGACCGTCCCCGCGCCCCGTGCCGGCAGCAGCTGCCGCAGCGTCTGGCCCGCGTGGAAGAGACCGGCCGGGGTGCGGGCGGTGAGGGTGACGCCCGTGGCGGTGGTCCGGAGCCGGTAGCCCTCCTCGCCCAGGTCCGCCGCGCCGCCGTCCAGCCGCAGCCTCACCCCGTCGCCGCCACCGTCCTCACCGCCCGACCCGCCCGACCCGCCCGGCCCGCCCGGCCCGTCCACCACCGGCAGCGGCAGCCCGGTCGGCCCGCGCAGCTGCTCCGCGAGGAGCTCGCCGATCCGCCGGACCTCCTCAGGGGCGCCCGGCCCTCCCGTACGGATGACCGTGCCCGCCCCGAAGGCGTAGCCGGGCCCCTCGGCGCGCACGGCCGCCGGCGCCGGCAGGAGCCGCTGGTACGGGGTGAGAACGGCGGCGGCGGCCGGCTTGGCGTCGTCCCCGTGGGCGGCGGTGCAGGCGGCGGAGGGCCAGACGGCGGCCAGGGCCACGAGGGTGCCGAGCGTGCGGCGCAGGACTCTCATGCGCCCAGGTATAGGCCAAACGGCCTCCAGCCGGACCCCGTGGACCCGATGGGAGAATCCCCGGATGGCGGAAATCATCCAGAAGGACGGTACTTGGACCTTCGACGGGGACACGGTGCGCATCGTGCCGGGCCGCGACAAGGGGGTGGGGCTGCTGCGGCAGCAGCTCGGTGAGGTGGTCGTGCCGCTGCGCGCGATCGGGGGGATCAGTTACGAGCCGGGCCGCAAGTCGGGGCGGCTGCGGCTGCGCCTGCGGGACGGCGCGGACCCGCTGCTCCAGGTGACCGGCGGACGGCTGCCGGAGTCCTCGGACCCGTACCGGCTGGGCGTGGAGCCGGACCGGACCGGGGTGGCGGAGTACTTCGTCGACGAGGTGCGCAGCGCCCTGCTGCTGGAGCAGGTGGATCCCGGCCCGTCGGACGCCTATCTGCTGCCGGGCCCGGCGGTGCCGATCTCGGTCGGCGCGGGCGACGGGACGGCCTCCTTCGACGGCGACCGGGTGGTGCTGGACTGGAACTGGACCACCGAGGAGGCGAAGGCCTCGGGCGGTCCGCGCGAGTTCCGGGTCGCGGACGTGCGGACGGTGGAATGGACCCCCTCGAAGGGGCTGGAGAACGGCTGGCTTCGGTTCACTCTCACGGGTGCCCCGCCGGCCCCCGCGCCCAAGTACGACCCGCACACGGTGGAGCTCTTCGGCTTCAAGAAGGACCCGCTGATGGCCCTGGTCGCGGCGGCGGTGGCGGTACGGATGCCGCACCCGGCGGCCCCGGCTCCGCAGGTCCCCGCCCCCGCCCCCGTCCCCCTGGCGGAGGCGGCCCCGGCCCTGGCGGGCGAGCCGGCGGACCACGACACCCTGCTGCGGCGTCTGCGCGAGCTGGGGGAGCTGCACCAGAGCGGGGTCCTCACCGCGGACGAGTTCACGGCGGCGAAGGCCGCCATTCTGGGCGGTTTCTAACCAAACGAGACCGGAATCACCTATTCCTTGGTCCAGACCAGCATGATCCTGCCCGATTCCGGGCAGGATCTTTGCGTTTCTGCCCCTAGGCCGTCAATATCTACTGGTGCTCGACCGCCGACCGTCCCATGACGAACTCGTCGACCACCTGGTACGCACCACCGCGCTGCAGCGCGGCGAGGCCGCCCGGGTGGTGCTCGACGTACTCGCGTACTTCGACGAGACGACCGAGGAGTTCGTCCGTCGCCGCCACCGCGAGCTGCAGTCCGGCGGAGCGGTCAACGCGGAGATCTTCGAGCGGATCGCGGCGGAACTGCCGCACCGCGCCGTGGCGCCCCCGGAGCTCTCGCTCCGGCAGCTGCGCCGCATCGTCTACGGCTGAGACGCCGCATCGTCTCCAGCCGGGGGCGGGCCCCGCACGGGGCCGGTACGCGTCCGGGCACGGACACCGAACTTCAGGAGGGGCAACACCGTATGTGCGGAATCGTCGGTTACATCGGCAAGCGTGACGTGGCACCACTGCTGCTGGAAGGCCTCCAGCGGCTCGAATACCGCGGCTACGACTCGGCGGGCATCGTCGTCAACAGCCCGAAGTCGGCAGCCCTGAAGGTCGTCAAGGCCAAGGGCCGGGTCCGCGACCTGGAGTCCCGCGTCCCCAAGCGCTTCGCCGGCACCACCGGCATCGCCCACACCCGCTGGGCCACCCACGGCGCGCCGAGCGACATCAACTCGCACCCGCACCTGGACGCCGAGAACAAGGTCGCGGTCGTCCACAACGGCATCGTCGACAACGCCGCCGAGCTCCGCGCCAAGCTGGAGGCCGACGGTGTGGTCTTCGTCTCCGAGACCGACACCGAGGTGCTCGTCCACCTGATCGCCCGCTCCCAGGCCGTCACCCTGGAGGAGAAGGTCCGCGAGGCGCTCAAGGTCGTCGAGGGCACCTACGGCATCGCCGTCATGCACGCCGACTTCGCCGACCGCATCGTCGTCGCCCGCAACGGCTCCCCGGTCGTCCTCGGCATCGGCGAGAAGGAGATGTTCGTCGCCTCGGACGTCGCCGCGCTCGTCGCCCACACCCGCCAGGTCGTCACCCTCGACGACGGCGAGATGGCCACCCTCAAGGCCGACGACTTCCGCACGTACACCACCAGCGGCACGACGACCACCGCCACGCCCGAGACCGTGGAGTGGGAGGCCGCCTCCTACGACATGGGCGGCCACGACACGTACATGCACAAGGAGATCTCCGAGCAGCCCGACGCGGTCGACCGCGTGCTGCGCGGCCGGATCGACGACCGCTTCTCCACCGTCCACCTGGGCGGCCTGAACCTGGACCCGCGCGAGGCCCGCGGCATCCGCCGGGTCAAGATCCTCGGCTGCGGCACCTCGTACCACGCGGGCATGATCGGCGCCGGCCTCATCGAGAGCCTGGCCCGCATCCCCGCCGACGCCGAGCCGGCCTCCGAGTTCCGCTACCGCAACCCGGTCGTGGACCCCGACACCCTCTACATCGCCGTCTCCCAGTCCGGTGAGACCTACGACGTGCTCGCGGCGGTGCAGGAGCTCAAGCGCAAGGGCGCCCGCGTCCTCGGCGTGGTCAACGTGGTCGGCTCGGCCATCGCCCGCGAGGCCGACGGCGGCGTGTACGTGCACGCCGGCCCCGAGGTCTGCGTCGTGTCCACCAAGTGCTTCACGAACACCGTCACCGCCTTCGCCCTGCTCGCCCTGCACCTGGGCCGCATCCGCGACCTGTCCGTCGCCGACGGCAAGCGGATCATCGAGGGCCTGCGCAAGCTCCCCGGCCAGATCCAGGAGATCCTGGAGGGCGAGGAGGACATCAAGAAGCTGGCGGCCGAGTACGCCGAGGCCAAGTCGATGATGTTCATCGGCCGGGTGCGCGGCTACCCGGTGGCCCTGGAGGCCTCCCTGAAGCTGAAGGAGATCTCCTACATCCACGCCGAGGCCTACCCGGCCTCCGAGCTCAAGCACGGCCCGCTCGCGCTCATCGAGCCGGCGATGCCGACGGTCGCGATCGTCCCGGACGACGACCTGCTGGAGAAGAACCGCGCGGCGCTGGAGGAGATCAAGGCCCGCAGCGGCCGGATCCTGGCGGTCGCCCACCGGGTGCAGGAGAAGGCCGACCACACGATCCTCGTCCCGAAGAACGAGGACGAGCTGGACCCGATCCTGATGGGCATCCCGCTCCAGCTGCTGGCGTACCACACCGCCCTGGCCCTGGGCCGGGACATCGACAAGCCGCGCAACCTGGCGAAGTCGGTCACGGTCGAGTAGGACCCGCCACAGCACCGCCCGCGGTACGCGACAGGGGCGCCACCGGTAACTCCGGTGGCGCCCCTGCCCGTTGCGCCCGCGGTGCGGGCCGGGTTCAGCCCGCCGCGACCGCTCCCCTTCCGGCCGACTTGCCGAGGGCCATCGGCCAGTGCGCCAGCGTCGCCGTGGCCCCGTACCAGGCCAGCAGGCCGGACACGGCCGCGACCCAGCCGCCGGCCTTGGCCAGGCCCGCGCTGTCCGCGAAGGCGCCTATGGCCAGCAGGATCAGGGCGAGGGTGAGCAGTCCGTAGACGCCCTGGCCGAACAGACCGCTCGCGGCGGCGAGCGTGAGGGTCAGCGCGAGCATCGCGAAGAGGACCAGAAACGTTCCGGCCGCCTCGTCGGACACCGTGGCCCCCGCGCCCTTGGCCCAGGTGAACCAGAAGATGCCCAGGCCCGCGAACGCGGTGCCGTTGAACCCGTTGCCGCCCCGGTATTCCAGGAGACCGAGGAGGAAGAGGGCCGCGCCGCCGACGTACATCGCGAGCGACACGGAGTTGGCAGCGGTGACACCGGACAGGACGCCGGTGTGGCCGATACCGAACGCGAGAAGGGTGAGACCCAGGGCGATGTTCCCCAGGGTCGAAGTCGAGGCCGTGCTTCCCGCAGAGACACCATTGTCCACGGCGGGCTCCCTTCGATCTGCAGTTGTTTGCTGCGTCCCAGCAGCACTTATCTACCCTTTACGCGGGTTCACAACCGCACAACCGGAATACAGAGGGTCACGGAATGACAACGACGGGTCGCTGCGCCCGCTTGGCCAGACGCCCCGCGACCGAGCCGAAGATGCGGCCGACCAGACCGTGAGTGGAACCGACCACGATGGCGTCCGCCGAGTACTCCCGGCCGACCTCCTCCAGCTCGTGGCAGATGTCCCCGCCCCGCTCCACCAGGATCCACGGCACCTCGGAGAGGTAGTCCGCGCAGGCGAGCTCCAGGCCCAGCACCTCGGTGCGGTGGTCCGGCACGTCCACGAAGACCGGGGGCTCGCAGCCGGCCCACACCGTCGTGGGGAGCCGGTTCGCCACGTGCACGATGATCAGGCCGGAGCCGGAGCGCCGGGCCATGCCGATCGCGTAGGCGAGGGCGCGCTCACTGGACGTGGAGCCGTCGAAGCCCACCACCACCCCGTGCCGGAAGGCAGGGTCGCAGGGCAGGCGTGTCTGTTCCACCGCGCGCAGGTCGCTCGATGCGGAATCGGCGAATTGGTGCTTGCGCTTGCGGTCCGCGGGTTCGAAGAATTCGTGACCGGCCATGGATGTCTCGGCGAAAAGTCCTCGGGGGAAGCGACAGGGGCGGTTTCGGCGACTCGGGCTTTCTGACGACGAGGCGGGCGTTTTGGCGACGCTGCGTGACGGAGTTCTGTCCTGGAAGCATCTTTCCAAGCCCTTACCCACCAGGGTACGGCGACACTCCCGTCCTGCACAGGGCATGCCGCCCTTGGAGAGCGTCCAAGGGAGCATGCCGGAGCGGAGCCCCCTTGGCAATGGCCGCTGTCCCCTACAGCCAGTGACGGAAGACCCTCGCGCCACCCGTGCGCGCAGTGACCGGGACCTGTGCGCGAGCGTTGGACAGGAGTCCGACCGTCCAGGAAGAGCCCGCAGGGAGTACGCCGTGCCCGGCCATCCGGTTCACCCCGTCCAGCCCGTCCAGCCCGCTCCGCCGACATCCTCCGCTCCCTCCGGGCACCCCTACCCGCGTCACCCGTCCGTGCGGTCCGCCTCGGGCCGGCCGCATGACGACCCCGGGGGTGACGTGGTGCGCTGGGCCGCCTTCAGCTGCCTGCTCGTGCCGGTGGTCCTGGTGGTCTACGGGACTTCGTACGGCGGGGCCGCCGTGGCCACCCTGGGTCTGGCCGCCGTCACCGCCGCCTGCCGGGTGCTGCTGCGGCACTCCGAGAAGGCGGGACGGGCCGCGGCCCGGGTGGCGGGGCGGGAGCCGCACGGGCACCGCGGCCGGCACTCCCGCAGCGGGTCCGGCGCCCACCGCGGCTGCCACGGCCCCATGGGCCCCTCCCCTCACGACTGACCGATTCGCACGTACACACCCGGTTGTTTTCAGCCAACTTCCGGACCGAACGCTTCCCTTGCCGGAATGTCCCCCCAACCCCCCTACCACCAGCGACGACAGAGCGAAGGGGGCGAAAACACCCCATGGGTACTGGCCACGACCGGATCGTGAGGTTCCCGTGCGGGTAGCGGAGTGGAACGCTTCCTGATCGAATGCTTTTCGCCAAGTTGCCAAGTCGACATAGCGCTGCGTGCTGAACTTGTCACGCCGACACCACGGGACGCAGTAGATTCGATCATGTATTTACGGCGGGGGATCCACGTGCAAGGCCGAGGGGAAACGTGCAGGTGCGACCAGACCAAGGAGTCGCGACACCCAAGGGGGGCTTAGCGCCATGAGCCAGGATTCCACCGCAGTCATCGCCGACGCGGGCAGGAAGCTCGCGGGGCGTCGCCGCAGAGAGATCGTCGCCGTGCTGCTGTTCAGCGGCGGGCCGATCTTCGAGAGTTCCATTCCGCTGTCCGTGTTCGGCATCGACCGCCAGGACGCCGGAGTGCCGCGCTACCGGCTGCTCGTGTGCGCCGGGGAGGACGGTCCGCTGCGGACCACCGGCGGACTCGAACTGACCGCGCCGTACGGGCTGGAGGCCATCGCCCGCGCGGGCACGGTCGTCGTCCCGGCCTGGCGCTCCATCACCTCCCCCCCGCCGCCGGAGGCGCTCGACGCCCTGCGGCTGGCGCACGAGGAGGGCGCCCGGATCGTCGGCCTGTGCACGGGTGCGTTCGTGCTCGCCGCCGCCGGACTGCTGGACGGCCGGCCCGCGACGACGCACTGGATGTACGCGCCGACGCTGGCCAAGCGCTACCCGTCCGTCCACGTCGACCCGCGCGAGCTGTTCGTCGACGACGGCGACGTGCTGACCTCCGCCGGTACCGCGGCCGGAATCGACCTGTGCCTGCACATCGTGCGCACGGACCACGGCAGCGAGGCGGCCGGGGCGCTGGCCCGCCGGCTCGTCGTCCCGCCGCGCCGCACCGGCGGCCAGGAGCGCTACCTCGACCGGTCGCTGCCCGAGGAGATCGGCGCCGACCCGCTCGCCGAGGTCGTGGCCTGGGCGCTGGAGCACCTGCACGAGCAGTTCGACGTGGAGACGCTGGCCGCCCGCGCCTACATGAGCCGGCGCACCTTCGACCGCCGGTTCCGCTCGCTGACCGGCAGCGCGCCGCTCCAGTGGCTGATCACCCAGCGGGTGCTCCAGGCACAGCGGCTGCTGGAGACCTCCGACTACTCGGTCGACGAGGTCGCCGGACGCTGCGGCTTCCGCTCGCCGGTCGCCCTGCGCGGCCACTTCCGCCGGCAGCTGGGGTCCTCCCCGGCCGCCTACCGCTCCGCCTACCGGGCGCGCCGGCCGCAGGCCGACGTGTCCCCCGTGTCGGAGATCTCCGGGACCGCGCTGCCGCACCAGCGGACCCCGCAGCCCCAGCGGGCCGCGGCGGCCCTGGCCGCGTCCGGTCCGAGCGTGACGGAGCTCTACGCCCCGGGCCGGGTGCTGCGCGAACACGCGTAGCCGCCGCCCGGACGACCCGGAAGACGCATGACGAAAGGCCCCCCGCATCGGCCGGACACCACCGCGGGGGGCCTTCGGCATAAGGTGGGGCGCATGAACGATCGCATGGTGTGGATCGACTGCGAGATGACCGGGCTCTCGTTGACGGACGACGCACTTATCGAGGTGGCCGCGCTGGTCACCGACTCGGAGCTCAACGTGCTCGGCGAAGGCGTGGACATCGTGATCCGCCCGCCGGACGCGGCCCTGGAGAACATGCCGGACGTGGTGCGCGAGATGCACACCGCCTCCGGCCTGCTCGACGAGCTGGCCGGCGGCACGACCCTGGCCGACGCGGAGGCACAGGTCCTGGCGTACGTGCGTGAGCACGTCAAGGAGCCGCGCAAGGCACCGCTGTGCGGGAACTCCGTCGGCACCGACCGCGGCTTCCTGTCGCGCGACATGCCGGCCCTGGAGGCCCACCTGCACTACCGGATCGTCGACGTGTCCTCGGTCAAGGAGCTGGCGCGCCGCTGGTACCCGCGGGCGTACTTCAACAGTCCGCCGAAGAACGGCAACCACCGGGCGCTCGCGGACATCAAGGAGTCCATCGCCGAGCTGCGGTACTACCGCGAGGCGGTCTTCGTCCCGCAGCCCGGACCGGACTCGGACACGGCGAAGGCCATCGCCGCCAAGCACGTGGTCGCCGACGAGTAGGACCGCCCGCGGCGCCGCCGCAAGGGGTACGGGGAAAGGGGGGAGCGAGCACCCTCCCGGACCCTGTACCCTTTTCTTCGGCCGGTCGTTCCACGACCGGACATGGTGGGTGTAGCTCAGTTGGTAGAGCACCTGGTTGTGGTCCAGGTGGCCGCGGGTTCGAGTCCCGTCACTCACCCTGTGGGAAGGCCCCGGTCCGCGAAAGCGGACCGGGGCCTTCCGCGTTTTTCGGCTACGGCCCGGGTCCGGCGGGGGTTCCCGGACCCGGGCCGGCCGGGCTAACGTCCACGGCAACGGGCAACGGTGCGCGCCGGAGACACGGGAGGGTCGGCGTGCGGCTGGAGGTTGCCCCATGTCCGCACCGGAGACGTCCCGGACGTCGCAGACGTCCGATCCAGGGTCCGCGCCCGGGCCCGTGAAGGCCGGATTCCGCGGGGTGTTCGCACTCGGCGGCACGACCCTGCCCCTGTACGCGTTCCTCGCCCGGCTCCCCGCCGCGCTCTGCCCCATCGGAACGCTGCTGCTCATCAACGACCGCGACGGGATCGGCGACGCCGGGACCGTGGCCGCCGCCCTCTGGCTGGGCCAGACCCTGGGCGGCCCGGTGATCGGCCGGCTCGCCGACCGGCGCGGCCACCGCCCGGTCCTGCTGGCCGCCTGCGCCGCGAACGGCCTGGTCCTGGCCCTGCTGGTCTGCGCCGTCCTGGGCGGGCTGCCGCTGGCCGCCCGGATCGGGCTCGCCGTCGCGGCCGGGCTGACCGTTCCGCAGGTGGGGCCGCTGGCGCGGGCCCGCTGGGCGCGGCTGGCCGGCCCCGACCGGGCGCTGCTGGGGTCGGCGCTGTCCTTCGACACCACCCTCGACGAGGCCTCCTTCATGGTGGGGCCCGCGCTGGCCGGGATCCTGGCGGTGACCGTGCACCCGGCCTCGGCGCTGATGCTGGCCGCCGTCCTGATCCTGGTGTTCGGGACCCTGTTCGCCCTGCACCCCAGCGCGCCCGGGCCGGCGACGGGGCGGGGCGGGCGGGCCGGCGTACGGCTGTGGTCGCCGGGGCTGGCCCTGCTGTTCGCGCTGGCCGTGCTCCAGGGGGCCGCGTGGAGCGGGGCCAACACGGGGGTCAACGCCCTCGCGAAGTCCCTGGGCCAGGGCGGTACGGCCGGGCTGGTGTGGGCGGCGATGGCGGTGACCAGTTCGGCCGCCGGTTTCGTCACGGTGGCCCGGCCCGGGTCGGCGGACCTGGTGACGCGGCTGCGGTGGACGATCGGGCTCCAGGCGGTGCTCACACTGCCGCTGCTCGCGGTGACCGGGCCCTGGGGGGCGGCCGCGGCCGTCGCCGGGATCGGGCTCGCGGTGGCCCCGCACCTGATCGCCCTGTTCGGGCTGGTGGAGCGGACCGGACCGGAACTGCGGATGGGCGAGGCGATGACGGTGGTGGGCAGCGGCCTGATCGTCGGCCAGGCCCTGGCCGCGGCGGCGTCCGGCCCCCTGGCCGCCGCGTACGGCCACCGGGCGGCGTTCGCCGTGTCCTGCGCGGCGGTGACCGCCTCGGCGATACTGGCCCTCACGGCGGGCGGCAGGCTCCGGCCGGCCAGGCTCTAGGCGAGGGTGCGGACCGAGCGCACGCCCTCGTGGAGGCCGAAACAGGCGGCCTCCGGCCGGACCCTCTCCAGGAACTTCCGCATCGCCTGGACCAGGGCCCCGGTCTTGATGTCCTCGTTGCCGGCGGCCGTGTCCAGGTGGGCCCTGAGCATCACCCTCATGTGCGGTTCCCTCCGTCACCCCCCACCCTCCGCACGGGCCGGGGGCGCGGCAACATCTGCGCCCCCGTCCGGGCAGCTCAGGGGGCAGGCGTCAGGAGGAAGGGGTCAGGAGGAAGGGTGGGCCGTCTGGATGTGGAAGTTGAAGTCCGCGTGTCCCAGGGTTCCCATCAGACGCAGCCACACCGGCAGCAGCATCTCCGTGCCGCGTGCGGTCTCGATGCCGCCGAGATCGATGATCGACGCTTCCGGCCAGCCGAAGGAGACCAGCAGGGCGTGGACGGCCTTCTTCGCGTCGGAGTCGTCGCCGGAGAGGAAGACGGAGTGCTCGCCGGGGACCCGGGCGGGGTCGACCATGATCTGGCAGTTCATGGTGTTGAGGGTCTTGACCACCCGCAGCTGCGGGAAGGTGCGCTGGATCAGCTCGCCGAGGCTGTCGTCGCCGACCGGGTCCAGGCGGGGCGGGAAGCCGTGCGAGAAGTCCAGCGGGTTCGCGATGTCGATGAGGACCTTGCCGTCGAGGTGGGCGGCGTCGGCCTCGGTCAGCGCCTCGACGCTGACCCGTCCGCCGGTGGCGTTGACCAGCGTCTCGCCGTGCCGTGCGGCCTCCGGGAAGGCGGCGAGGGCGACCGACGGGTGGGCCTCCTGCCATGCGGCGTACTCCGCCCGGTCGAGGGTGGCCCGCGGGTCACGGGTGCCGATGACCACCTCGTGGCCCAGGGAGGCCAGGCGGGCGGCCACCGTACGGCCGACGATTCCGGTGCCGAGAACTGCGTAACGCATGCGGATGTCCTTTTCCGAAGGGTGTGACACGAGCCGTGCGCGGGATGCGGCCGAACGCGACGGCCCCTGCGTGCCGGCCGCCAACCGGCCCGGACCGTACGGTATTGCACCCGCCCGGCACCGGAGGCGCGCCTTCACCCCGTCGGGCCGGTCCGCTCGCCCCTGCGCCTGCCGCGCGCGCGGCGGTCGCGGCGGCCGCCCGGGCCGCGGCGCCGGGCGCGGTCGTCCAGGGCGAGCCACACCCGCACCTCCGTCCCCCCGAGCACGGAGCGCCCCAGCCGTACGTCGCCGCCCGTGGACTCCGCGACGCGGCGCACGATGTCCAGGCCGAGCCCCGTGGAGCCGTCGCGGCCCCCGTCGTTGCCGCGCCGCAGGGCCGCCTCCGGGTCGGCGATGCCGGGGCCCGCGTCGGAGACCAGGACGATCACGGCGTCCCCCGCGTCGTGGACGTCGACCGCGAACGGGGTGGCCTCGGGGGTGTGCCGGAAGACGTTGCCGAGCAGGGCGTCGAGGGCGGCCGCCAGCTCGGGCCGGGCCACCGGCACCCGTACGGTGCGGTCCACGCCCGCGAGCCGCACCTCGCGCCCCTCGTCCTCCGCGAGCGCGGACCAGAAGGCCATCCGGTCGCGGATCACCTCGGACGCATCGCAGCCGGCCGTGGCCGCCGCGGCGGCGGGGGGCCGCTGTTCGCGGGCGGTGCGGATGATGGTGTCGACCTCGCGCTCCAGCTGCTCCACCGCCGCCCGGGTGTGTTCGGCGGCCGGGCCGTCGCCCAGGGAGGCCGCGTTGAGCCGCAGCACGGTCAGCGGGGTGCGCAGCCGGTGGGAGAGGTCGGCGGCGAGTTCCCGCTCGTTGGCGAGGAGTTCGACGACCTGGTCGGCCATCGAGTTGAACGCGACGGCCGCCGAACGCAGTTCCTTGGGCCCCTCCTCGGGCACCCGGGCCCCGAGCCGCCCCTCGCCCAGCTGGTGCGCGGCGTCCGCGAGCCGTTCGGCCGGGCGGACGAGGCGGGCGCCGAGCCGGTCGGCGACCGCCACCGAGCCGACGACCAGGGCGAGGCCGACGCCGGCGAGGATCAGCCAGGCGGTGGCGACCCCGTTGCTGACCTCGCTCTCCGGTACGTAGATCTCGATGACGGCGATGTCCCCGGAGCCGAGGGCGATGGGCTGGAGCAGCGCGGAGCCCCCGCCGGCGGCCCCGGCGGTGGTGGCCCGGCCCATGGAGCGGGTCTCGGCCACCGCGTGCGCGCCCGCCCAGCCGTCGCCGATGTCCACGGGGGCGGCGCCGCCGATGGCGGGGACGTGGACGGCCATCCGCCGGGCGGCGCCCATCTCGGTGGACTCGACGGCCTTGCGCAGCTGGACCGGGTCGGTGGTGATGGACAGGGTCGGCCCCATGGTGGCGGCCTGCCGCTCGGCATTGGAGAAGGCCCGGTCGCTGGCCATCTCCTGCACCACGAGCCCCAGGGGCACCGCGAAGGCCACGGCCACCATGGTGGTGACGGCCAGACAGACCTTGACCAGCGCCCATCTCACAGCGGCGGTTCCAGCTTCACGCCCACGCCCCTCAGCGTGTGCAGGTACCGCGGCCGGGCGGCGGTCTCGCCGAGTTTGCGGCGGAGCCATGACAGATGGACGTCGATGGTCTGGTCGTCCCCGTACGACTGCTGCCAGACCTCGGCGAGCAGCTCGCGCCGGGCGACGACCACCCCGGGCCGCCCGGCGAGGAACGCCAGCAGGTCGAACTCCCGCCGGGTCAGGTCGAGTACGGCCCCGTCCAGCTCGGCCTGGCGGCGCAGCGGGTCGATGGCGAGCCCGCCGACGCGCAGCACGCGCGGGGGCGGTTCGGCCGCGGCGGCCTGGGAGCGGCGCAGGACGGCGGCCATCCGGGCGGAGAGGTGCTCGACGGAGAACGGCTTGGTGAGGTAGTCGTCCGCGCCGTCGTTGAGGAGCCGGACGATCTCGGCCTCGTCGTCGCGGGCCGTGGCGATGATGACCGGCACGTCGGTGATGCCCCGCAGCATCTTCAGCGCCTCGGAGCCGTCGAGGTCGGGCAGGCCGAGGTCGAGGATGACCACGTCGAAGCGGTGGTGGGCGACCTCCCGCAGGGCCTCCAGCGCCGTGCCGACGCTCCGTACGGTGTGGGAGGCCTCGGTCAGGTGCCGGATCAGGGCGGAACGTACGAACTGGTCGTCCTCGACCACGAGCACACTAGCCATGGGCGCACGGTAGTCCATTCGGGCGACCCCGGGAGGTGCCGGGACGGGTCTGTGACGTGTGGTGCACTATGTGCCCTGATGCGACGAGGACTTGTACATGCCATGGCCTGGGTGGTGGCGACCGCGGCCGCCGTGACCCTGTCGTGGTGGGGTGTGCGCACCGTCATGTCCGGGACGGCCTACGATCCTCCGCTCGCGGTTCCGCTGACGACCCGGCCGCTGTCCTCCTCGACGCGGGGGCCGGAACCGGTGCCGTCGCCGCCGGCCGGGTCCGTGCCGCCCTCGGCCCCGCCCTCGCCGTCCGCACCGGGTTCCTCGTCACCGCCGGTCTCCCCCTCCGCGCCCGCGCGGTCGAAGTCCGCCCCGCCGGCCGGGCAGCAGCGCCCGGTCCAGGAGGCCGGCGGGCAGGGCGGGTCCGGGAACGTGAAGGGGTACTCGGTCTCGGGCGGCCGGGTGGTCTTCGACCTCGGCACCTCCTCCGCCGCCCTGGTCTCGGCGACCCCGGAGGCGGGGTGGCGGGTGCAGGTGTGGAAGCAGGACTTCTGGATCCGGGTCACGTTCACCCGTGACGGCCGCGAGGTGTCGGTGTTCTGCACCTGGCACGACCACCCGCCGACGGTGGAGACCGTCGACCCGTAGCCCCGCCCGGCCCGGCCTGACCTGGCCTAGCGGAACACCGAGGCCGGCGGCTGCGGCGAGGCGGTCGCCGAGGCGTCGGAGACGGGGGGCGCTCCGCCGGTGAAGTCCGTCAGGGCCCGGCCGTGTTCCACCCGGCCCGGGTGCGGGTCGCTCGCCACGCGGCGGGTGAACTCCGCGACCGGCAGCTCCCGGTCGGAGGCCACGAGCACCGCATTGCCGAAACGTTTCCCCCGCCAGACGACGGGATCCGCGGCCAACGCCAGCCGCTCGAAGCGGGAGGCGGCGGTGGCCACCTGGCCCCGCAGGTGCGCCAGTGGGGGCCCGTCGGCGAGGTTGGCCACGTACCACCCGGTGGGCGACAGCGCCCGGCGCACGTCGTCCAGGAACTCGGCGCTGGTCAGGTGCGCCGGGGTGCGGGCCCCGCTGAACACGTCCGCTATGACCAGGTCCGCCCAGCCGTCCGGGACCTTCGCCAGCCCCGCCCGGGCGTCGACCGCCCGGACCCGGACCCGCGCCTGCGGGTCGAGCGGCAGGTGTTCCCGTACGAAGGCCACCAGGGCGGCGTCGACCTCCACGACCTGCTGCGCGGAGCGGGGGCGCGCGGCGGCCGTGTAGCGGGCCAGGGTGAAGGCGCCGCCGCCCAGGTGCACCACGTTCAGGGGCTGCCGGGCGGGGGCGATGAGGTCGATCAGGTGGCCGATGCGGCGCTGGTAGGCGAAGTCCAGGTGCCCGGGGTCGTCCAGGTCGACGTGGGACTGCGGGGCCCCGTCGATCAGCAGGGTCCAGGCGCGGGCGCGCTCGCGGTCCGGGGACAGCTCGGCCAGACCGCCGCCCACCTGCCCGGTGACCGGCTCGGCGGCACCCCGCCGGGCCGCCGCGTCGCGGTTCCTGCCCTTGTCCCTGCCCGTACCCTTGCCTGCCACGCCCCCATTATCGCTGGCCAGAGCTTCACCGGCAGTTGTCGGCCGCCTCGATCAGCCGGGCCGCCTCGCCGAGCGCCGCCCGCAGCACCTCCGGATCGGTGACCGGCCCCACCGCCTCCGGCGGCAGCAGCCAGCCCGTACCGCCCGCGGGGGGCGCGGCGGCCAGGTCGCCGAAGCGCATCCCGCGCCCGTTGGTCTGCGTACAGGCACTGCCCGGCAGGTCCCAGGCATCGGCGGTGCCGGGCGGGACGAGGAAGCCGAGGGTGTCGCCGGAGCAGTCGTGCAGGACCGGACCGACCGCGGGCACGGCCTGCCCGGCGCCCCGGCGGATGATGTCCACGGCCTCCAGCCCCTGCCGGACCGAGACCGTCACCAGGTCCGGCGCCGGGAAGGGGACCGGGACCGGGGCCGGCGCCGGGGCCGGGGCGGTAAGGGGGGTCGCGCCGGCCTCGGGCGCGGTGTTCATACCAATGCTGTCCATGCCGGCCTCCACCAAGGGGAACCCCTCCTCGATCCGTATCCGCATGGGTTCAACGCCGCGAAGCGTCAACAGGTGCGGCGGCAAGACGCCGCAAAGGATGGCAGTTCATGGCGGATCGCGGGTGAGATATCCGTTTTGTAGCCAAACACCGCATGAGGCCCCCCTCGCTGGCGGTACGTTCATGCGCGCCGGAGCACCCGACTCCGGGGCGAGCGTGTCCAGAGAGGCAGAGCGTCCATGGCGGCGTCACCCCACTCACCCAACTCCAGCTTCCGCCGGCTGCGCGGAGCGCACTCCCCCGCCGAGTTCGCGGCCATGGTGCGCCGGGCCGCACGGGAGATCGGCGAAACGGTTTCCTGCGACGCCCGCTACATCGGCCGCGTCGAATCGGGCGAGATCCGCTGCCCCAACTACGCCTACGAGCGGGTCTTCCTCCATATGTTCCCCGGCCGCACCCTGGCCGACCTGGGCTTCTCCCCCCGCGAGGCGGTCCGCGGGCGGGCCGCGCAGCGCGCCTTGCCCACCCCGCCCGTCTTCACCCACCTCATCCACCGTTCCAAGGAGAGCGACGTGCTGCGCCGCGCGTTCATGGCGAGCGGCTCCGCGACCGTGGCGGCCGCGACGCTCGGCCTCACCCTGCTCGGCGACAGCCGCCGCATCCCCTCCCGGGCCGGCGAGGCCGAGGCCGCCGCCGTCGAGGACGCCGTGCGCCAGATCCGGCTGCTGGACGACCGGCACGGCGCCGACGCCCTCTACCGGCGGGCCGCCCAGCCCCTGCGCACCGCCTACGCCCTGCTCGACGCGGGAGCCACCCGGCAGTCCACGGAGGACCGGCTGCACGCGGGCGCCGGGGAGCTGGCCGTCTCGGTGGGCTGGCTGGCCCACGACTCCGGCCGCTTCGAGGACGCCCGCTCGCACTACGCCGAGGCCCTGGCCACCGCCCGGGTCGCGGGGGACGCGGGTCTGGAGGCGCACGCGTTCAGCAACATGGCCTTCCTGGCCCGGGACTGCGGCCGCCCCCGCGAGTCGGTACGGGCCGCCCAGGCGGGCCGGCGGGCGGCCCGCTCGCTGGGCTCGCCCCGGCTGCTGTCGCTGCTGGCGCTGCGGGAGGCGGGCGGCTGGTCGGGGCTCGGGGACCGCAGGGCCTGCGAGGAGGCGCTGACGCGGGCGCACACCGAGTTCGCGCGGGGGGCGTGCGCCGCCGACCCGGAGTGGATGTCCTTCTTCGGCGAGGCCGAGCTGGAGTCCCTGGAGTCCCGCTGCTGGGCGGCGCTCGGGGAACACGCCCGCGCGGCGCGGCACGCCCGCCGGGCGGCCGACCTCCAGGACCCGCACTTCGCGCGGAACGTGGCCCTCTACACCGCCGAGCTCGCCGACGACCTGGCCCGCGCAGGGGCGCCCGACGAGGCCGCCTGGGCGGGCGGGCGGGTGCTCGACCTGCTCGCGGAGGTCCAGTCGACCCGGATCCGCGCCATGCTGGCGGGCACCGCCCGCACCCTGGTCCCGCACCAGCGCTCCCCACGCGTCGGCACCTTCCTGACCCGCCACGCCCAGGCACAGGCGTAGACGCGGGGCCGGGCCCGGGCCGGGCGCAGGCACAGGCCGAGGTCCGGACGCAGGCCCGGACACAGGCCGAGGCCCGGGCGCAGGCCCGGGCGGGACGGTCGGCCGGGGGCTACCCGTCCAGGTGCCCCGTGTCGTTCCAGCGCTCCAGGGCCGGCGCCCCGTACGCCCAGCCCAGGACCGACAAGGAGGTCGGGTCCAGGCGGATGCGCGCGCCGAAGGAGGCCTCGAAACCCAGCCAGCGGGCGGCGAGGGTGCGCAGGACGTGCCCGTGCGCGAAGACCAGGACGTCCCGCTCGGCCGAGCGCGCCCAGGTGACCACCTCGTCCGCGCGGGCGGCGACGTCGGCGACGGCCTCCCCGCCGGGCACCCCGTCGCGCCAGATCAGCCAGCCCGGCCGGACCGCCTGGATCTCGGCCGGGGTCATCCCCTCGTAGTCGCCGTAGTCCCACTCCATGAGGGTGTCCCACGGCTCGGCCTGCGCCCCGAAGCCCGCCAGGTCACAGCTCTCGCTCGCCCGGACCAGCGGACTGGTGCGCACCTCCAGGCCGCGCAGCGAGCTCCAGGGCTCGCCGGCGAGCCGCTCGCCCAGCCGCTTCGCCCCCTGCCTGCCCTCCTCCAGCAGGGGCACGTCCGTGCGCCCGGTGTGCTTGCCGAGCAGGGACCATGCCGTCTGGCCGTGGCGGGCCAGCAGGATGCGCGGGGCCATCAGCGTTTCTCCCGGTCCGTGGTGGTTCGCCCTGGCATGCGCGAATCCGTCGTCCCACCATCATCGCCGACGAGAACGGGGGGCGACTCCGCCCGCCCGGCGATGGCCCGGTTCCGCGCGTACGGCCGGCCGCGACGGCGAGAACCGGTCCGTTTCGGCCGTAGGTCCACGATTGTCAGTGGCGGATGGGACACTTCCGCCCGTGAGCTCCTACCCGCCCAGCGGCCCGCCCCAGACGACGACACTGCGGCAGCGGCTCGCTGACCTGCGCGGCCCCGCCGTGCCGCCCCGTCCGCTCGACGCCCGGGCGCTCGCCGCGCTCGCCGCGAACCCGGGCTGCGGCAGACGGGCGCTCCTCGACGGCGCCGGAGTGGACAAGACGGCCCTGGCCGCGGCCCTCGGCACACCGGCGGCTTTCGGCCAGTCGCAGTTCGCGATCATCCGCGGGAACTCCTTCGAGGCCAAGGTCAAGGGCGACGGCGGAGCCGAACTGCTGCGCCTGGTGCACGCCCGCCTCGGCGCAGGGGCCGAGCCGCCCGGGTCCGGCGCCCGTGTGCCCGACCTCACCGCCGCCGGACCGGAGGGCCGGGCCGCCCGGACCGCGCTGGCCCTGCGCGAGGCCACCGCCGCGCGGACGTGGACCCTGCTGGACCATCCGATGCTGGCCCTGGAGGTGGCGGGCACCCCCGCCTACCTGGAACCGGACGCCGTCGTGGTGCACCCCGACGGCCGCTGGACCGTCGTGGAGATCAAGTCGTTCCCGATGATCGACGGAGCCGCCGACGCCGCGAAGGTGGGCGCCGCCGCCCGGCAGGCCGCCGTCTACGTGCTGGCCCTGGAGCAGACCGCCGCGAAGCTGTCCGGGGCCGAGGTGGACCACCGGATCCTGCTGGTCTGCCCCAAGGACTTCTCCAACCTGCCCACCGCCGAACCCGTGGACGTCCGCCGCGAACGGGCCGTCACCCGCCGCCAGCTGGAGCGGCTGACCCGGATCGAGGACCTGGCCGCCGGCCTGCCCGACGGGCTCTGCTTCGACCCCGCCCGCCCCGCCGAGGAACTGACCGAGGCCGTCGCCGCGGTCTCCGCCGCCTACGCCCCCGAGTGCCTGGCCGCCTGCGAGCTGGCCTTCCACTGCCGCGAGCGCTCCCGCGCCGCCGGGGAGCCCGCCGCGCTCGGCCGGTCCGTACGCGGTGAGCTGGGCGGGCTGGCCGGCGTCGAGGAAGCCCTCGCGGCCGCCTCCGGCGCGGGCCCCGACGGCGACCCCACCGCGGACGCGCTGCGCCGGGCGGCCCGGCTGCGCGCCGAAGCCCTGGAGCAGGCCGCCGCCCGCCCCCCGTACCAGGCCCCGGAGACCCCCGAATGCCCCTGCTGAGCACCCTCGCCCGGCTGGAGGCGGTCCGCGCGGGCCGCGCCCGGCCGCTGGCGACCGTACGCCACCGCCACCTGGGCGCCGAGCCGCTGGTCCTCGTACCGCTGACCACCGCCGGTGAGGCCGGGGCCCCGCTCGGGGCGATGCTGGGCACCGACCGGAACGAGCCGCGGATCCTCGTCATACCGCAGCCCCGCGACCGGGACCTGCGCTGGGAGTTCCTCGGCGAGCTGGCACGGCTGCTGATGCCCTACATCGAGGCCTACGAGGACGTCGTCGAGCCCGCCGAGCGGTCCGAGACCGACCCGGAGACCGGCCGCAGGACCAAGGTCGAGGCCGAACTGTGCGTGGACGCGCCGCAGATCGTCGTACCGAGCCGGGCAGGCATCGAGTACGTACGGCTGCTGGGCCGCTCGATGCGGTTCCGCCGGACCGCCGAGGAGGACCCCGAGAACCCGTACCCGGCGCCCTCCCGGGTCCCGCTGCTGGGCCGCTGGCTCACCCACCTCGCCGAACGCTCCCGGGTGCCCGGCTCCTCCATGCTGCTGGCCGCCACCGACCTGCTCTCCCGGCACTGGGCGACCGGCCAGAGCAGCCTGGAGGACCAGCACCTGGGCTCCCTGCTGGCCTGGATCGCCCCGCCCGAGGGCGTCCGCGGCGCCGAGTGGGCGCTGCGGATGGAGCTCGGCCGGGACCAGGACGGACAGTTGCTGTGCCCGCCGGCCGGCCCGGCCACCGACCCCGCCTTCGACAACCGGCTGCTGGCCCCGGCGATCGCGAAGTTCGACGCGGCGCGCGCGGCGGGCGAGCCCCGCGACGGGGACACCGCGCGGCTCGCCGAGCGGGCGGTCCGGCGGCTGGTGCTGGGGCAGATGGAGAACACCTGGTGGCAGACGTGGGAGGCGATCGACCTGCTGCGCACCCTGCCGCCCGGCGAGCGGACCGAGGAGCGCTGGACCCGCGACCGCTGGTCCTTCACCGGCCACCGCGACCGGGTCCGCGCGGGCGAACCGCCGCAGCCGCGCCGCGACGACGCGGTGACGGCGGCCCAGAAGCTCGCCACGCGGGAGACCGAACAGGTGCGCCTCGACGCCCAGGAGGCCCTGGACGACCCCCTCGTCATGGCGGAGCGGCGGTTCGCGGGCGAGGCCTTCGCCGGTGAGGTCACCGAGGTGACGATGGAGTGGACCGAGGGCAAGCGGCCCCGCCCGCGCCCGCTGCTGACGGTGGCCACCGACGACCGGCCGCAGCTCGCGGACGAAGGCGGCGGCAAGGTGTTCCGCTCCCTGGACGGCCGCCAGCAGGCCTTCGAGTTCGTCGGCCGCGCGGAGGACGGCCGGCTGCTGCTGCGGGTCCTCGACAAGATGGGCGCGGGCCGGGAACCGGCGGCGGGCTCGGTGCCGGAGAAGGGCGACCGGGTGTGCTGGACCCTGTTCGAGCACGACGCGCGCGGCGGACCGAAGCTGCCCGACCCGGAGAACACCCCGTGGACGCACGGCGGCCCGCCGGGATCCGCGACCGCCCCCGCCCTGGACGCCGTGACCGACGAGGACCTCCTGTGACCACCGCCTTCGACCCGGGCGCGGCCGCCGACCGGGCGACCGCCGCCATCCTCCACGACACCCTGCACGGCACCGAGCGGGGCGTGGTCGTCGACTCCCCGCCCGGGGCCGGCAAGTCGACGCTGGTGGTGCGCGCGGCCCGGGAGCTGGCCGCCGCCGGGCGCCGGCTGATGGTGGTCGCGCAGACCAACGCGCAGGTCGACGACCTGGTGCTGCGGCTCGCCGAGAAGGACCCGGAGCTGAAGGTCGGCCGACTGCACAGCAGCGACGCCGACGCCTACGACCCGGCCCTGCGCGACCTGCCGTCGGTCACCCTCTCCGCCAGACCGGCCGACCTGGCCGAACTGCCCGTCACCATCTCCACGGCCGCGAAGTGGGCTTACGTGAAGGCGGAGCCCTGGGAGCACGCGATCGTGGACGAGGCGTACCAGATGCGCTCCGACGCGCTGCTCGCCGTGGCCGGGCTGTTCGAGCGGGCCCTGTTCGTGGGCGACCCGGGGCAGCTGGACCCGTTCAGCGTGGTCGGCGCGGAGCAGTGGGCCGGGCTGTCCTACGACCCCTCCGCCTCGGCGGTGAGCACCCTCCTCGCCCACAATCCCCAACTGCCGCAGCACCGGCTCCCGGTGTCGTGGCGGCTCCCGGCGACGGCCGCGCCGCTGGTCTCGCGCGCCTTCTACCCGTACTCGCAGTTCCGCAGCGGCACCGGCCCGGGCGAGCGGCGGCTCGCGTACGGGGTCCCGTCGGACGGCTCCGGCCCGGACCGGGTCCTGGACGAGGCGGCCGAGGCGGGCTGGGGCCTGCTGGAGCTCCCCGCCCGGCACACCCCGCGCACCGACCCGGAGGCGGTGGGGGCGGTGGCCCTGGTGGTCCGCCGCGCCCTGGACCGCGGGGCGGTCACCTCGGACGAGCGCTCCCCGGCCCCCGCGCCCCTGACCGCGTCCCGCATCGCGGTGGGCACCGCGCACCGCGACCAGGCGGCGGCGGTCCGCACGGCTCTGGGCGCCCTCGGCGTCACGAGCGTCACGGTGGACACTGCGAACCGCCTCCAGGGCCGCGAGTACGACCTCACGGTGGTCCTCCACCCCCTGTCGGGCCGCCCCGACGCGACCGCCTTCCACCTGGAGACGGGCCGCCTCTGCGTCCTGGCTTCCCGCCACCGGCACGCCTGCGTGGTGGTGGCCCGGGCGGGCATCGCGGAACTCCTGGACGACCACCCGTCCACGGAACCGGTCCAGCTGGGCGCGACGATCAAGTTCCCGGACGGCTGGGAGGCCAACCACTCGGTCCTGTCCCACCTCGCCGAACACCGCGTGGCCTGGCGGCCGTAGGCGCCTACTTGCGGGTGGCGCCGAAGTTCCGGCGGAGGGTTTCGCCGACCTCGGCGAAGGTGCGCAGCTGATCGGGCGTCAGGATGTCGATCAGGTGGCGGCGTACGGATGCGACGTGGCGCGGGGCCGCCTCGGTGATCGCGTCCACCCCGGCGCCGGTGAGCACCACTTCCGCGCCCCGGCCGTCGGAGGCGACCTCCTCGCGGCGCACCAGGCCGCGCTGTTCCATGCGGGTGAGCTGATGGGACAGCCGGCTGCGGGACCAGCTCATCAGGCAGGCGAGCGCGGTGATGCGCATGCGGTGGCCGTCGGTGGAGCCGAGCACCGACAGGACGTCGTAGTCGGCTTCGGAGAGCGCGCTGTCCTGCTGGAGGTCGCGGGCGATCTCGGCGTTGACGAGGGGGAACATCCGACGCCAGGCGTACCAGGCGTCCTGCTCGGACTCGGTGAGCCAGCGGGGGTGGGCGGACTCGGGCACTTCGGTCATGGGAGCAGACTAACCAGTTTGGTGACACATCACCTACCTAGTTGACACATCACGCACCGTCGAGTTGTCTATATGACACGTCAACAACAAGACTCCGTGCGCACCATCACCTCCGCACCGAACGGGAGTTCACGTCATGACCCGCCTGCACGTCATCTACGCCGCGCACCGCCCCACCTCCGCCGGCGGCCCCCTCGCCCGCTGGGTGGCCGACCTCGCCCGCGAGCACGGCTCCTTCGAGGTGACCCCGGTCGACCTCGCCGAGGTCGCCCTGCCGTTCCTGGACGAGCCGGAGTTCCCCTCCAGCGGCAACTACGTCCACCAGCACACCCTCGACTGGAGCGCGCTCATCGACTCCGCCGAGGCGTTCGTGTTCGTCCTGCCGATGTACAACGGCGGCTTCACCGCCCCCTTCAAGAACGCCGTCGACTTCCTCTACCGCGAGTGGCAGGGCAAGCCGGTCGGCATCGTCAGCTACAGCGCGGGCGGCACGGGCGGCGCCCCGGCCGCCGAGATGCTGCTGCCGGTGCTCACCCAGGTCGGCATGGTGCCCGCGGCCCGCTCGGCGGCGGTCCCCGGCGTCCTCGGCCTGCTCGGCGCCGACGGCTTCGCCGCGCCGGAGGGCCTGACGGCCGAGGTGTCGGGCGTGCTCGACGACATCGCGGCGCTGGTGAAGGAGCCCGCAACGGCGTGACGCCCGGCACCCTTGCCAGGCGTTGGACAATGGAGGGTGGCCCGGAGGAATTTCGTACGCGCAGGAGGACACGCATGGCAGAGCCCGAGCGGACCGAGCGGAGGCAGCGGCCGGCACCGCTGCTCTTCGAGCCCTCGGAAGCCGTCGCGGACCCGGAGCACTTCTTCGACCTGGAGTCGATCGAGGATCCGCGGGAGCTGCTGGCGCGCGCGACCGAGCTGACGCTGGCCTTCCGGGCCGCGCAGAACCGGGCGGAGGAGTTCCAGGCCCTGGCGGCGGCCCAGCTGGCCGACCCCCGCCGCTTCGACCGCCTCTCCCCGTCCGCGATCGCCGAGGCGGCGGAATGGACCGAGGACTACGCCCGCCGCATGATCGAATTCGGCGAAGACCTCCAACGCGGCACCCCACCGGAGTCCTGACCCCGCGGGGGGTGGAGGTGGGGGGTGCTCCCGCCCGGCGGTGCCGGAATGCCGACCGGAGCCGGGAAGGCCGGGACCGCCGCGAGGTGGGTGGGCAAACACCGGCCCGCCCCCGGCCCCTCGAGGGGGCGATGGCCCGCCCCGAGCGCCGCGCAAAATACCGCACCTACCCCCCTCCTGTCCCAGTTTTCGGTAACTCGTGGGAACCGACACACTACGCGCGGTAGACATTGGCATATGACGATCCTGACGACGGCCACCGGCTGCACCGCCCTCGACGGCATCGACGCGCGTACCGCGCCCGCCACCCAGGTCACCCCGCAGGGCGCCGCCTGGCTGGCCTCCGCTTCGGCGCAGCCGGGGAGCACCCTCGCCGTGTGGGAGGGGCGGCCCGACGCGCACGCCGTGCTGCCGTGCGGGACCGCCTTCGACGTCGTCAACGTTCCGCTCGTGCTCGGCCGGCGCATGCTCGACCTGCTCTGGGAGCGCGGGCCCGGGTCGGGGCCGGCCGCCGTGCACCGGGGGCGGATGCTGCTCTTCGCCTCGCCCGGGACGGCCCACCGGCTCCCCGCGCTGCTCGCCTGGGAGGAGTGGGGGCCGACCGCACCGGCCCCGGCGCCCCTGTGCCACGGTCACGGCGACGCCGTGACCGTGCCTCCGCTGCGACCCGGTTCCGGGCCCTCCCGGTGGCTGGTGGCGCCGGACACGCGGATGCCCTGGCTGCCCGGTCCGGACTGCCTGCTGTGGGCGTTCCTGCACGCCGCACGGGGTCCGGCCCCGGTATCGATTTTTGGTTCGGCGGATCCGGATGCTAATGTCTACGACGTCAGCAAGCGCCGCTAGCTCAGTTGGTTAGAGCAGCTGACTCTTAATCAGCGGGTCCGGGGTTCGAGTCCCTGGCGGCGCACAGACGGGAGAAGGCCCCCACTCATCGAGTGGGGGCCTTCTTCGTGTCCGGGCGTCCCGGGGCGGGCGCGGCGTCAGGTCGTGATCTTCACCGTGTACGCCCCCGACGGTGTCCGGTCCGCCACCTCGATGGTGATCCGCTCCCCCGGCACGGTGAAGGTCTCCCCCACCTCCAGCGGCGCGTCCGCCAGCGGCGGGTACACCGAGCGGTCCCAGCAGGCCTCCGTGCGCGGGTGGCCGTCCAGCACCTCGATGGGGCCGCCGCCCGAGGCCGCCTCGTTGTGGACCCGATAGACCAGGACCCCCTCCGTGCAGGTGTCCCCGTCGTTGCCGGCGGAGCTGCGCGCCTCGACCGCGATGGCGCTGCCGGGGCCCGTACGGATCACCGCGAGGCGGGTGCCGCCCGTGGCTCCGGGCTGCAGGGGCTGCGAGAGCGGCTGGAGGGTGTGCAGGGAGGTGCCGGAGCGCACGCAGTCGACCTGGGAGGCGTCCAGCCAGCCCAGCTTCCACTTCTGCCAGCCGAACAGGTCCGGGGCCATCCCGAACTGGCTGCCCATGACGTCCCAGTCGCCGACGTACGTGTCCCAGTCGCCCTTGCCGTCCGTCGGGCGGTGGTAGAGGTCGGGCAGGTCGAAGACGTGCCCGGTCTCGTGCGCCAGCACGTTGCGGTCGGGCGGGTGCCGCTCGAAGACGGTGACGATCCGCCTGAGGTCGGTGCCGTCGGCGCGCAGGGGGCGGTCGAAGTTGACGACCTTGGTGGCGTCGGAGTCCACGCCCGGGGCGTTGGGGTCGGCGACGAAGTACACGATGTCGTACCGGCTGAAGTCCACCGACGGGTCGGCGGCGGCCACCGCGTCCCGCAGGTAGGCGGCCCGGGCGTCCGGGGCCCAGTCGCGCTGTATCCCGTACGCGGTCGACGGGCGGGGCATCCGGACCCACTGCTGCTGCGGGTGCGGGACCAGCCGGAAGCGGCCGTAGGAGGCCCGCTCGAAGAAGTCGCTGGTCGCCGGGAAGTAGTCGGCGGCCAGTTCCCGGGGGGTGACGGCGGTCTGGTGGTCGGGGAAAGAGAGGAAGACCATCACCGCGTTGAGGGTGCGCACCGGCTTGGGGTAGGCCCGGTTCCAGGTGTCCAGGCCGAGGGAGTGGTGCGCGGCCGTGCGGGTCAGTGCGCAGGGCCCGCCGGTGGCGGGGCTCGCGGCCACGGCGGGTCCCGCGACGAGCGACATGGCGGCGAGCGCCGTCATCGAGGTGAGGATGGCCGCCGTACTTCGCAAGCGGGAGCGGTCCACTCCCCCGGGTGTCAGCTGTCGCGGCACATCGACCTCCGGTAGTGGATTCATCCTGTTCCATCCACCTTGAGGCGATTGTCTTATTTATGCGTGGTTCCCCTGCCCCACACGAGTGAGCACTACGGCAAGCCGGTGACCTCCGGGGTTCACGCACATACTTACGGAACGTCACGACCGGTCACCCGGGATCAGACCTGGACCTGGTGCGCTCACGGGCGTGCGGAATCGGTCATCCACCGACGGCCGACGGGGCGTCAGAGACCGGCCGACGGGACGTCAGCACGGCGACGGCCCGTGCCCCACACGGCGACGCCGCTGGATAGGGCCTCCGGCAGCCTCTATGATCGGCACACTTTCCTGCACCGACACTCACGAACACTGCGGGAGCCAAGGGTGAACGGAAGCTCAGACGGAACCGGTTCGGCAGCCGACAGCATCCGATCGGCCCTTACGGAGCGTCACCCAGCAGTGCCGGCCGTGCCGGGCATGTCCGCGCCGCCGTCACGGCTCGCGGCCGCTGCCCCGGCCGGCGACACCGCCAGGGCCGACGCCGGCATCGGAACCGGCACCGGCACCGGCACCGGCACCGACGTCAGGGCGGCCGGGGTGATCGGCGGTGCGGCGGCGGGCGAAGCCCGCGACTACCGGGCCGCCTTCGACGCGGCCCACCTCGCCATGGCCCTCGTCGGCCGCGGCGGCGACGTCATCGCCGCCAACCGGGCGCTGGCCGCCCTGCTGGGCAGCGAGCCGCACGAGCTCACCGGGCAGTGCGCCGCCGACCTGGTGGACCTGGCCGCCGAGGCCCGCACCTGGCAGGCCTACCAGGAGGTGCTGCGCGGACGGCAGGCCCGGCTGCGCTGCACCCGCCGCCTCAAACACCCCGACGGGCACTCGCTGTGGACCGAGGTCACCCTGGGCCCCGTGCCCGGCACGCCGGACGTCCTGCTGTCCGTCGCCGACATCAGCGACCGGCGCGACCTCCAGGCCCGGCTCCGCCACCTCCAGATGCACGACCCGGTGACCCGCCTGCCCAACCGGGCGCTCTTCTTCGAGCGGCTTTCGGCGGCCCTGGAGTCCTCCGCGTACGGCAGCGGCGGGACGGGCCGGATCGGCCTGTGCTACCTGGACCTCGACGGGTTCAAGGCCGTCAACGACACCCTGGGCCACCGGGTCGGAGACCGGCTGCTCACCGCCGTCGCGGCCCGGCTGACGCAGTGCGCCGACCAGTCCGGGTACGGGCGTTCGGGCGGGCACCTCGTGGCCCGGCTCGGCGGCGACGAGTTCGCGCTGCTGGTGGAGGACTCCACCGGCACCGAACAGCTCGCCGAGCTCGCGCGCAGCGTGCTGGCCGCCGTCCAGGAGCCCTTCGACCTGGCCGGGCAGCGGCTCTCGGTGTCCGCGTCGATCGGCGTGGTGGAGCGGGACGCGGCCGGGACCTCGGCGACGGGCCTGATGCAGGCGGCCGACACGACCCTGTACTGGGCGAAGGCCGACGGCAAGGCCCGCTGGACCCTCTTCGACCCCGAGCGCAACGCGCACCGGATGACCCGGCAGGCCCTGTCGAGCTCGCTGCGCCCGGCCGTGGAGGGCGGCGAGTTCGAGCTGGAGTACCAGCCGCTGGTGGACCTGGAGAGCGGGGTGGTGCGCGGGGTGGAGGCCCTGGTGCGCTGGAACCACCCGCAGTTCGGGACGTTGACGCCGAATCGGTTCATCGGGATCGCCGAGGAGGACGGGTCGATCGTGCAGCTGGGCCAGTGGGTGCTGCGTACGGCCTGCCGGCAGGCGCGGCGCTGGCAGATCGAGCAGCCCAGCGACTCCCCGGTGTTCGTGTCGGTGAACGTGGCCGTGCGCCAGGTGTGGGACTCGGACCTGGTGGGCGACGTCGCGGAGATCCTCGCCGAGACGGGGCTGGCCCCGCAGCTGCTCCAGCTGGAGCTGACGGAGTCCGCGGTGATGGGTTCGGCGGGGCGGCCCCTGCAGGCCCTCCAGGCACTCAGCGACATGGGCGTGCGGATCGCGATCGACGACTTCGGCACCGGGTACTCGAACCTGGCCTACCTGTCGCGGCTGCCGGTGTCGGTGCTCAAGCTGGACGGGTCCTTCGTGCGCGGCTTCCGCTACGAGGAGGGCACGCATCCGAACCCGGCCGACGAGACGATCGTGGAGGCCCTGGTGCAGCTGGCGCACCGGCTGGGGCTGACGGTGACCGCCGAGTGCGTGGAGACCGCCGGCCAGGCGGCCCGGCTGCGGCGGGTGGGGTGCGACACCGGTCAGGGCTGGCTGTACTCGCGCGCGGTGGCCCCGGAGCGGATCGCCGAGATGATCAGCGCCCGTCCGGACGTCTCCGGGCTCTGAGGGGCGCCCCTCCCGGGCCGGTGGCGCCGGGCGCACGGCCGCCCCCGGCCCGGGAGGGGCGCGGGGGCGGACGGCGCTCGGCGCCGGGTGGGGGGATCAGCAGGCGCCGAGGTCCTTCCAGACGCCCCATTCACCGGTGGTGCCGGGCACCTCGTTCTGCGTCCACCACTGGGCCTTCCACTTGTGGCCGTTGTACGCGACCTCGCTGCCGCCGGTGTAGACCTGGCCCGCGACGTACGCCGGGGTGCTGCCGCAGCCGGTGCCGGGCGGGGTGGTCGGGGGCGTCGTGGGCGGGGTGGTGGGCGGGGTCGTCGGCGGGGTGGTGGGGGGCGTGGTGGCGCCGCCGAGGGCGTCGTTGATCTGGTTCAGCAGGGTGGTCTTGTCGTCCAGGCCGAGCAGGGAGTACATCATCGCGCCGGCCAGGCCGCGGCTCTTGCCGTAGTCGACCCGGGCCTGGATGGACTTCTGGTTCAGGCCGGTGAAGAACTCGCCGTCCTTGTAGAAGTACGAGGCCTTGGCCTGGTCGTCCCAGAAGGTGGTCGCCGGGTTGTCGACGATGCCGCCGAGTTCCTTGTAGTTGGCGATGCCGGCCTGCTGGGAGGTGGGGCGGGCGCCCGAGGGGCCGGTGGCGGTCTGGCCGAGGCCGTTGGCGGTGCCGGCGGGGACGCCCTTCCAGCCGCGGTAGTAGAACTCGTAGCCCAGGGTCAGCTTGCTCGCGGGGAAGCCGCCCGCGATGCCGTAGGCCGGGTTGCCGTCGAGCCAGGAGTCGATGGCGTTCTTGATGCCGTACTTCTGGGTGCCGGGCGCGATCGGGTCGGTCGGGTCGGCGGGCGAGTCCAGCAGCGGGGACTGGTGGTAGGTCGGCCCGTCGCCGTCCCAGGCGCCGTGCATGTCGTACGTCATGATGTTCGCGTAGTCGAGGTACGAACCGATCTTGTCCGTCTCGATGTACTTGATCTTGTCCTGGCCGGCCGGGAGGGCCGCGGTCAGCAGGTACTTCTTGCCGCCGTTGGCCTGGCCGTAGGCGTCGAGCTGGTCGCGGAACTCCTTGAGCAGCAGGGTGAAGTTCTGCTTGTCCTCGGGGGCGTAGTGGTTGCCGAGGTGGCCGCCGGAGGAGCCCGGGTACTCCCAGTCGATGTCGATGCCGTCGAAGATGCCGGCCGCCGCGCCGGGGCCGCCGTAGCCGTCGGCCTTGGGGAGGTTGCCCTTGATGTACTGGTCGATGCAGGAGGACACGAACTTCTTGCGGGAGGCGTCGGTCTTCGCCGCGTCGCTGAAGTACTTGGAGTAGGTCCAGCCGCCGATCGATATGTTGATCTTCAGGTTGGGGTACTTCGCCTTCAGCTGCTTGAACTGGTTGAAGACGCCCACGATCGGCTGGTCCCACTTGTCGGCGACCCCGCTGACGCTGTCGGCCGCGCCGAAGGACTTGCTGTAGTCGGCGTACGAGTCGCCCGCCCCGTCACCGGCGTTGGGGTTGTTGTCGTCCCCGGCCGCCTTGTTCGCCTCGAAACAGGTGAGGTCGGTGGGGTGGATGTTGCCGAACGAGTAGTTGATGACGTCGAGCTTGCCCGCGATGCCCCGGGTGTCCAGGTGCTTGGGGTAGAACGCGTTGCCGTACACGCTCCACTGGTCGTAGTAGGCGATCCGCACGCCGCCGGCGGCGGTTCCGGCGGCGGTGGCCGTGGCGGCGGCCTGGGCGGTGCCGATTCCCGCGAAGGCGGCCAGCGCCCCGGCCGCCAGCGCGGCCGTGGCGGCGGCCGCGACGAGGGGTTTACGGATGTGCATGAACTGCCTCCGGGGGGTGGGAGGGGAGGGCATCAGCTTCGGGTGAGAGAAGTGATAGCGATCACGACACACCCCAGTCAATGGTTTGGACCAAATAAGGACTAGACCACTGAGCGGGTAAATCCCCTCGTCAGAGGCACGGGCGCACAGCAGGAACCGCCCGCCACCCCGGGTGACGAGCGGTTTAAGGATGCCTTAGGTCATGCTCCGGCAAGCTTTCGGCAACAAACCAGCCAAACCCCGTTCTCCTGCGTCCGGTTGGAATCGAGCCCGGAACTAGGCGGTCACGGGCATGCTGTACGCATCTGCGACGAGCTCGTACGAGCGCAGCCGGGCCGCCCCGCCGTGCGCGTTCGCGGTCAGCATCAGCTCGTCCGCGCCCGTCCGCTCCACCAGCGCGTCGAGGCCCGAGCGGACCTCGTCGGGGGTGCCGTGGACGATGTTCGCGAGCCAGCCGTCCACGAACTCCCGCTCCAGCGGCGAGAACGGGTACGCGGCCGCCTCCTCCGGCGTCGGGACCAGCCCGGGCCGGCCGCTGCGCAGCCGGAGCATCGACAGCGCACCGGTGAGCACCTGCGCGCGGGCCTGCGCCCCGGTGTCGGCGGCGAGCGCCGACACCCCGATCAGGGCGTACGGGGCGTCCAGCACGGCCGAGGGCCGGAAGCTCTGCCGGTAGAGGTCCAGGGCGGGCAGGGTGCCGGCGGCGGAGAAGTGGTGGGCGTAGGCGAACGGCAGTCCGAGCTCCCCCGCCAGGCGCGCGCTGAAACCGGACGAGCCCAGGAGCCAGATCGGGGGCCGGGCGGCGGGCCCCTGCACCGGGCCGGGCACGGCGTGCACGCGGGCGTACGGGTGCCCGTCGGGGAAGTCGTCGTCGAGGAAGCGGGTCAGTTCCGCGAGCCGCCGGGGGAACTCGTCCGCCGCCTCGTCCAGCCGTCCGGGCCCGCGCAGCGCGGCGGCCGTGCGGGGGTCGGTGCCCGGCGCCCGGCCCAGCCCGAGGTCGACCCGGCCCGGGGCCAGGGCTTCGAGGGTGCCGAACTGCTCGGCGACGGCCAGCGGCGCGTGGTTGGGCAGCATGACCCCGCCCGAGCCGAGGCGGATGCGGGAGGTGTGCGCGGCGAGGTGGGCCAGGATCACCGCCGGGGAGGAGCTGGCGACCCCGGGCATGGAGTGGTGCTCGGCGACCCAGTGGCGGTGGTAGCCGCGGGACTCGGCGAGCCGGGATATCTCCACGCTGGTGCGCAGGGAGGCGCGGGCGGTGCTGCCGCTGCCGACGGTGACCAGGTCGAGGACGGACAGCGGCACCGGCGCCGAACCCCGGACGACCCCGCGGACGGGGCCGGCCGCGGCGGCCTCCGGCGCGGCGGGGGCGGTGGGTCCCGTGGCGGTGGGTCCCGTGGCGTGGGGTCCCGTGGCGTGGGGTCCCGTACCCTCGGGGGCCGTTGCCCCAGGGCCCGTGGCCTCGGTGTCGCTCATCGTCGTCGCTCCCGTTCCGTCCGGCTGGTACGCCCCGCCGGGCGCCCGTACGGAGAAGGGGAACGGGGAGCGGCCGCCGGGCATTCCCGGCAGACCGGCGCAGGTCCATGACCGTGGCATATGCCACGCGAATAGACCAGGCCAGAGGAGCTTGATTAAGCCATCAATCTCCTCAACAGACGCTCCACACGGGCTCCTTGATGGCTATCGTGGTAGAGCAAGCGGTAACAACCTGGTAGGGGGAAACCGTGGCGCTGAAGCCCGAGCCGACCGCGCCGTTCCACTCGGTGCAGTACGCCCTGCGCGTACTCGAAACGATCTCGCGGCACACCGGCGGTGTGACCGACGTACAGATCGCGCGTGAGACCGGCCTGCCCGCGGTCCATCTCACCCCGATGCTGCTCATGCTGCGCCGGGAAGGGTACGTGCTCCAGGTCTCCGACGGCGCCTACGCCATAGGGGACTCCCTCGTCCTGCTCGGGTCCGGGTCCGACCGCCAGCAAGCCCTCCAGGAGAAGCTCCAGGACACCCTGGACCGGCTGCGCGACTCGGTGGGCGCGGCCGTCTACATCAGCCGCTACGTGGACGGCGAGGTCCGGATCACGCAGTTCGCGGACAGTCCGCGCACCCCCAAGGTGCACGAGTGGGTCGACTTCCGCTCGGCGGCGCACGCCAGCGCGGTCGGCAAGTGCCTGCTCACCCAGCTCGACCAGAACGGGCGGCGCGACCACCTGTCCCGGCACAAGATCGCCCGGCTGACGTCGAAGACGATCGTGAACGAGCGGATCCTGTTCTCGAAGCTGGACAGCCAGCCGGCCACCGTGCCCGTGCTGGACCTCCAGGAGTACGCCGTGGGCACGGTCTGCGCGGCGGTGCCGATCACGGCCGGGGCGGCCGTGGGCTGCCTGGCCCTGTCCATGCCCGTCGAGCACGCGCACCGGTTGCGCGCCGCCGCCGACGAGCTGAACCGGAAGGCCGCGCCGCTGCTGCTGTCGCTCACGCTCTGAGGGACGGGCGGACGGGGGCGGGGAGGGCGTTGCGCGCTGTGACCCGGGGGCCTGCCACCCCGGTTCGGAAAGCACTTCGGGCGGTTCCCGGTGAACCGGAAACCGCCCGAAGATCAGGTGCGCCGCCAGGGACTCGAACCCCGGACCCGCTGATTAAGAGTCAGCTGCTCTAACCAACTGAGCTAGCGGCGCTTGCTGACAGAGAAAATACTACCTGGTCCCGAGGGGTGCTCCAAACCAGATCCGCGCGGTCACCAGGAGAGGGCCGCGATCTCGGTCCCGTCGGGGGTGCGGACCCGGACGGTGCCGGTGTCCCCGTAGACCTCGTGGCGCCAGTCCGCGAA
The DNA here is from genome assembly GCF_002028425.1 of Streptomyces katrae. Classification (GTDB taxonomy): domain Bacteria; phylum Actinomycetota; class Actinomycetes; order Streptomycetales; family Streptomycetaceae; genus Streptomyces; species Streptomyces katrae_A. The sequence goes on from NZ_CP020042.1 coordinate 2,933,096, forward strand.
GACCTGCGCGACCCGGCGGGCGTCCTCGCCGAGGCCCTTGCCGACGGAGCCGGTGGTGAAGACGACCCGGGCCTCGGAGGTCCCGCCCGTCTTGCGGACCCGGACCTCCTTGAGGCTGCCGGGCGGCATGAGCGAGTCGGCGCGGGTGCGGTGGCGGGCGTAGTAGGCGCCGAGGTCGCCGGTCATGTCGTACCAGCCGTCCACCACCGGGCAGGGGCGGGCGGAGCCGGCGGGCGCCGCGCCACCGCCGTCGATGGGAGGGCCGGGGGTGCCGGGGTCCTGGTCGGTGGGGGGCTGGGGGCTGCCGGAGTCCTCGTCGGTGGGCGGGCCGGGGGTGCCCGTGTCCTCGTCGGTGGGGGGCTGGGGGGTGCCCGGGTCCTCGTCGGTGGGGGGCTCGGGGGCCGTGGCGGTGCGGTCCTCCGTCGGGAGGTCCGCGGCGGCCGGGCCGCAGGTCGTGGCGGCCGGGAGCGGGCCGGGCGGCGGGGCCGCCCGGCCCGTCACGTGCGTCCCGCAGGCCGCCAGGGCCAGGCTGAGGACCAGGGCCGCCGCGGCCGCCCAGGCCTTCGCGGCCGACGGCGCGGCGGGTGGTGTGGCGGGTGGCGTTGCGGGTGGTGTGGCGGGTGGTGTGGCGGGTGGTGTGGTCGTCATGGGAACCCCCCTCCCCAGGGAAGAGGGCCGCGCGGCGCCTCCGGTTCCGTTCAGCGCTCCAGCAGGTCCCGGCGCCCCTGGTCCTCGTACGTCGAGAGCAGCGCCTCCAGGGCCGGCCCGTCGAGCGGGCGGTAGACGCCGGCGACTCGGTGCCAGACGGGTTCGGGGCACAGGAACCCGGCCCGGCGCAGGCCGGCCCGGTGGACCTTGTTCGTCGCCGTGACGGGCATCGCGTCGAGGATCCGCACGTAGCGCGGGGCCATCTTCGTCCCCAGGTCCGGCTGGGCGGCGAGGAACGCGGCGAAGGCCCCCGGGTCGAAGGACGCGCCCTCGCGCAGGGCCACGGCGGCCATCACCTGGTCCCCCGCCACCTCGTCCGGGACCGCGTACACGGCGACGGCCGTCGCGGCCTCCCAGCGGGCCAGGATGTTCTCGATCATCGCGGCGGCCAGGTTCTCGCTGTCGACGCGCAGCCGGTCGTCCGCGCGGCCCGCGAAGTAGAGGAAGCCGTCGGGGTCCCGGAAGAACAGGTCGCCGGTCCAGTACCAGTCTCCCCCGGGCTCCGTCCGGGGGTGCGCCGAGCGGGTGCGGGCGGCCTCGGCCTCGGGGTTGCGCCAGTAGCCCTCGAAGTGGCTGCGGCCGCGGTTGACCAGCTCGCCTATGGCCTCGTCGCCGTTGCGCAGGCGGCCGCGCGCGTCCAGGAGGGCCGGGGGGCATTCGCGGCCCGTCTCCGGATCGACGACGGCCAGGTCGTCGCCCGCGCCGGCCCGGCCGAGGGCGCCCGGCGGGGTGTCGGGGGTGTTCCCCCCGCTACCGCCGGGAGGTGTCCCCAGGATCGAGGCGCCGCCCTCGGTGGCCCCGTACCCCTCGACCAGCCGGACCCCGAACCGCTCGGCGAAGCGGGCCGCGTCCACGGCCCCGGCCTCGGTGCCGAAGCCGAGGCGCAGGGTGTGCTCGCGGTCGTCGGGGCGCGGGTCGGTGGCGAGGAGGTACTGGACGGCACGGCCGACGTAGGTGAAATAGGTGGCCCCGTAGCCGCGCACGTCGTCCAGGAACGCGGAGGCGGAGAAGCGGCGGCGCAGGGCGACGGGGGCGCCGGCGACGACGGCGGGCAGCCAGCAGGCCATGACGGCGTTGCCGTGGAAGAGGGGCATGCAGACGTAGTGGACGTCGTCGGGGGTGACGCGGAACCGGCGGGCGAGGGAGTGGCCCGCGGCGGCGAGGCGGCCCTGGCTGCAGATGGCGGCCTTGGGGGCGCCGGTGGAGCCGGAGGTGAAGTAGAGGAGCAGCCGGCTGTCGGGGCGGGGGCCGCCGGGGCGGACGTGGGCCTCGCCGGGCTTGGCGGCGGCGTAGGGGGCGAGCAGGGCCTCGTACTCCTCGGTGCCGGTGACGAGGATCCGTACGCCGGGCAGGTCGAGGCCGCGCAGGAGCGGGAGGTGGGCGGGCTCGGTGACGAGGAGGCGGCAGTCGGTGTGGAGGATGTCGCGGGCCAGCTCGGGGCCGCGGCGGGTGGGGTTGATCCCGGCGACGGCGGCCCCGGCGAGGGCCGCCGCGCCGAGCCAGAAGGGGAACTCGGGGGTGTTGTCGAGCAGCACCCCCACGTGCGGCTCCGCCCCCGGCGGCAGGAGGTCGGTGAGGAGCGCGGCGCGGGCGGCCGCCTCCTGGGCGGTGCGGTGGCGGGTGAGGACGGTGGCCGGCGTCCGGGTGGCCCCGGGGCCGGCCTCCGCGCCGTACTTCAGCCCGGGCCGGTGGTCGCCCCACTGGCGCGCGATGAGCTCCGCGACGGTTCCGGGGGCGGGTGCGGGGTCGGGTTCGGGTTCGGGTTCGGGGTCGGTGATGGTGGTCGTCGTCGTCCGCATGCCGCCGGAGGGTAACTGACGTTGCGTCAGAACTGAACGTCGGAGCAGGCGTAGAAGGCCATCGCGGTGTCGTTGACGGTCCAGACGGCGAGGATCATGTGCCGGCCGGTCTTGCCGCTGGGCATGGCGCCGTGGTGGATGGTGGTCATGTCCGGGCGGGCGCCGTTGTAGGGGACGACGAGGAAGGGCTGGGAGTCGAGGGAGGCGCGGGTGAGGGGCTTGGTGGGGTCCCAGCCGTTCTTGGTGACGTAGTACTTGAAGTCGGTGGTGGAGTGGTTGGCGGTGAACTGCCAGCGGAAGTCGAAGCTCTGGCCGGAGGCCACGCGGGTCGCGGGCCAGGTTCCGCCGCGGGGGTCGTCGAGCTGGGCGAACTCGCTGTGGCCGCCGGAACAGATCTGGCCGTCGGCGGGGCCGGCCGCCGGGAAGCCCTTGTAGCCCTCGACGCTCTGCGGCTCCCACTGGATGGGGCCGCAGTCGGGGACGGTCTTGTTGGCGCAGAGCTTCTGGCGGCTGATGGGGGTGTCGGTGTAGCCGTGGCCGCTGGCGACGGGGGCGGTGATCAGGGTCGCGCCGGCGAGGAGGACGGCGCCGAGCGCGGTGGCGCCGGCGGCGCGGCCGGGTATTCCGGGTATGCGGAAGGGACGCATGTTGCTGCTCCTTGGGTGTGGGGGGAGAGCCTGGCGGGGCTCGTGTGCGCGGTGGTGCGGCTGCCCCGTGTGCGTAGTCGTGCGGCTGCCGGTGCGCGCGCTCTTGTGCGTGCTCGTGTGCGTGCGCTCGTGTGCGTGCGCTCGTGTGCGTGCGCTCGTGTGCGTGCGCTCGTGTGCGTGCGTGCGCTTGCGTGGGGGCGGGCGCGGGGCTGGGGTGCGGGTACGGGGGCGGGCCACGGGTGGGGAGAGCTAGGTCTAGACCAAGTCCCACAGTATTGACGGCAGTTGGCCCTGTCCATCCCCATGCGAAAACGGGTGGTCCGGTCATTACCGGCCACCCGTTCTCCCTTTGAGCGCTGTTGAGCGCGGTTGTGGCGGTTATTGATCGGACCTGCCGGTGTAGAAGGCGACGGTGAGGTCCTTCACGAGCGCCTTGCGCTCGTAGTCGTCCAGCTCGACGATCCCGCGCGAGGTGAGCCGGTGCACCGTGTCGTCCACGGCGTCCACGACGGCGGTGAGGACGGTGTCACGGTGCTTGGCGTCGATCGCCGCGATCCGGCGGCGGCGCATCGCCTCGGCCACCTCCGGGGCGTACTCGATGCGGGTGGGCTGCGCGGAGAACACCTCGATGCCGATCGCCTCGGTCTCGGCGGCGAGGGTCCGGGTCAGCGCCTCGCCGACGGCCTCGGCGTCGCGCAGGGTCGGGGCGTCGTCGTGGAAGGCGTCGGCCGGGAGCCGGGACAGGACGCGGGCCGTGGCCGACTCGACCTGCTCGGCGAGGTAGTCGATGTGGTCCTCGACGGCGAGGGTGGCCCGGGCGGTGTCCCGGACCTGCCAGACGACCTGGACGACCACCTGGAGGGCAAGGCCGCCGGAGTCGACGGCGGGCATGGGCTCGCTGCGCCAGTGCCGCAGCCGCACGTCCACGCGGCGGCGCAGCAGCAGGGGGCTGATCCAGGTCAGGCCGGTACGGCGGACGGTGCCGCGGTAGCTGCCGAAGAGGGTGAGCACCCAGGCGTGGCCGGCCCTGGCGCGGCCGAGGCCGCCGAGGGCGAGGAGGGTGACGACGCCGAGGAAGGCGAGCGGGGGCCAGTGGGTGGCGCGGAGCCCGTGGTAGGGGCGGGGCGGCACCCCGAAGGCGGCGACGAGGGCGGCGGGGACGACCCCGGCGCGCCACAGCACGGCCGCGCAGCCGGTGAGGGCGAGGGCGCCGACGACGACGGCGATCCACCCGGGCAGCACGGGCCCCCGGTGCTCGCGCAACCGCTCGTCCCCAAGGGGCACCCGCCGCCCGGCCGCCGCCGCACGCTCGGCGGGGCGGGGGGTGAGGGCGGCGGTGGTCTTGGCCCCGGCCATGGTGGTGGTCGTGGTCGTCGCCCCGGTCTTGGTCGCGGTCCCGAGCCCGGTCGTGGTCCCGTTCGCGGCCCCGGCCGTGGTCCCGGGCCCGGTCGTGGTCGTGGTTTCGGGGGTCATGGGCTGGCCCCGGAAGGGCAGATGGACCGGAACCTCGATAACGGCGGCCCCGCGCACGGGCGCGCGTCGTGCGAGGGGGCCTGCGGCGGTCTCCCCCCGTGCCCCTTCCCGTCCTCCCTCGATCCCCCGCGCGACGGCCTGCGCGACGACCTCGGCCACCCCGGGCCCGGGCACCCCGGCCCCTTGCGGATGCGGGATCCCTGCGGGGTGCTGGGGCGCGGTGGGGGCCTCGGGCACGGGGGGCGTCGGCTCGGCCGGGGGCTGCGGGGCCGGGTGAGGGGCGTGGCCGTCCCCGGCGCTGCCAGCAGTGGCGGCGTCCGGACCTTGGGGCTCTGCCCGGGTGACGTGGCCCTGCGGGCCCGTGCGGGCCGGGGCGATCGCGGGCTCCTGCTCCGCGCGGGCGGCGTGGGGCTGCGGGGCGGTGCGGGCGGCGGGCGTGACCCGGGGCTGCCGCTCCGTGCGGGCGGTGGCGGGACGGGGCTCCGTCCGGGTGGTGGCGGGCTGGAAGTCGGGGCGGGCGGTGGTGGGTTGCGGCTCGGCGTGGGGAGCGGGCACGGCCGGGCGCGGTGGCTCCGCGCGCAGGGCGTGGGGGTGCGGCTCGGTGCGCGGGGCCGGAGCGGTCGGGTGCTCCGGCTCTCCGGCACCCGCGCGGGCCGGGACCCTCAGCCTCTCGTCGACGGCATCCTCCGGCGCGTGTAGGGCGGTTCGGGTCCCGGCGGGCGACTCCGTGGGGCGCCCGGCCGCGGCTACCGCCGGCGGTGCGGGCGTCCGGGCAGCGGTAGTCGACTCCGACGCAGGGTCGGCCGTCCGGGCCGGGGTGGGGGTGGTCGTGGGTTCGCGGGCGGGGTCGGTGTCGGCTGGGTGACCAGTCCGGGGGGAGGTCACGGGGGCCTCGTAACCGGCGCGGGACGAGGGCAGATGGTTCTCCTGACCCGCCGAGGTCACAGGAGCCTCCTGACCGGCCCGGGCCGAGGTCACGGGGTCCTCCTGACCCACGCGGAAGGACGACAAACGGGCCTCCTGACCGGCCCGGGCCGAGGACACAGAAGCCTCCTCACCGGTCCGGGGTGAAGTCACGGGGCCCTCCTGACCCACACGGGAAGACGACAAACGGGCCTCCTGACCAGCCCGGGGCGAGGACACAGGAATCTCCTGACCAGCCCCGGGCGGGGGCTCGGGGCCCTCGTGGCCCGCACGGGAAGAGGACAGAGGAGCCTGCTGACCGAGCCGGGACACAGAGGCTTCCTCACCGGCTCGCGGCGAGGTCGCAGGAGCCTCCTGACCAGCTTGCGGCGAGGTCACGGGGGCGACGTGACCCGTGCGGGATGAGGCCGCTGAGGCCTCGGGGCGGGTTCCGAGAACCGGGTCGGGCGCCTGGTCGGGCGTCGTGCCGGCCCGTGCGGGCGCCATCGCCCCGGCCCGGGCCGGGTGGGGTCCCGCCCCTGCCGGGGCCGGAGCCTGCGGACGTGTCGGGTCTCCGGCCTCCCCGAGGTGGGACGGAAGTTCCACACTCCGGCCCGCGTGGGCCACCGGGTCCGTCGCGGCGGGGTATCCGGGGGCGGACTCCCGAGGCGCCGTACCCCTGGGCGAAGACGACGCGGCGGAAGTGCGCGCCGAAGGCGCGGGCTCCCCGACAGCGGGCCGGGCCGGAGCCTCGGACGCAGCCAGACCGGTCGAGGGCTCCGCGGTGACGGGGGCCGCCGGGCCACCGGCCGGGTGCGCCACCTGGACCGGCAGGTCCGCACCGGCAGGGTGCCTGGCAGCCGTCGACCCCGACAAGGACTCCGAGGCGGCCGCCACGGCCGGCCCGGCCGGGTGCGCGGCCGCAGCGGCGGACACGGCGGACTGAGGCTCCGAGCGGGGCGTCAGGGCCGGGGCGGCGGGGCCGGAGGTGAAGCGGGTGGCTCCCGTCGGGCGCTCTGCCGTGCCCCTGGCCGACGCCACCGGCCGCGGGCCGGAGTCTCCGGTACGGGTCTCGGCGGCAGGTCCGGCGGTACGGCGCGGTGCCTGCCGGGCTGCGTCGCCGACCCGGACCACCCGCGTCGGGTCCGGAGCCCAGGTCGGCGCAACGACACGAGGCCGTGGGGTGTCGGCCTGCGGGGCGGAGGGGCCTCCGGCAGGGGCAGTGAGCGGCGACGCGGACCGGGCGGCGGCCGGTACCGCCCCGTCCGGCGCGGTACCGGCCGGCCGGGACGCCGTCGGCAACGCACCGGCCGGCACCGGCTGATGGGGCGTGGCGGCCGGGGCTGTCGTCGTCCTGTCCAGGCGGGCGACTCCGGCCCGTGGGGTGGCTGCGGCCTCAGCCGAAGGCGCCACGTCCACGGATGCGGCCTGAGCGGACGCCACCCCGCGCGCCGCCTGCCACTCGGGGCTCGGCTCGGGCGGACGCGGCGGGGCAGCCGCAGCCGTCGATGTCTCCGGGGCAGCTACGGGGCGGAGCACAGGGGGCAACTCACCGTCGCCGGGCCGCCCGGCGGCGACCCCCGCCACCCCGGCCGGAGCAGAAAACCCGCCGGACCCGGCCGAAGCCATGGCCCCGGCCCGGGACACCGACGGAAGCTCACCGGCCCGCCCGGCGGCAACGCCCTCCACCTCGGCCCGGATCGCCTCCCCGGGCCGGGACACCGACGCCAGCTCGCCGTCACGGGCCCGCCCGACGGAAACCCCCGCCACGTCGGCCGGAGCAGAAAACCCGCCGGACCCGGACGAGGCCATGACCCCAGGCCGGGACACCGACGGAAGCCCACCGGGCCGCCCGGCGGCAGCGCCCTCCACCTCGGCCGGGACCGCAGCCCCGGGACGGGCCACCGGCGGCAGCTCGCCGTCACGGGCTCGCCCGGCGGCGACCCCCGCTGCGCCGGACCCGGCCGGAGCCATGGCCCCGGGCAGGGGCACCGACGGAAGCTCACCGGGCCGCCCGGCGGCCACGCCCTCCGCCTCGGCCCGGACCGCAGCCCCGGGACGGGCCACCGGCGGCAGCTCGCCGTCTCGGGCTCGCCCGGCGGCGACCCCCGCTGCGCCGGACCCGGCCGGAGCCATGGCCCCGGGCAGGGGCACCGACGGAAGCTCACCGGGCCGCCCGGCGGCCACGCCCTCCGCCTCGGCCGGGATCGCCGCCCTGGGACGGGACGCCGGCGGCGGATCGTCGTGACGGGGCCGCGCGGTGGCGGTCGGTGTCGGCAGCGGTCCGGGCGGTGTCGCGTGGTGGGGGGTGGTGGCGGAGGGTGGGGCGGGGTGGAAGGTGCCCGTCGTGGACGTGGTGCGGGTGGGGTACATCGTTGCCTCCGTCATGCGAACAGCCGGCGCCAGGTTTCCGGGCCCGGGTAGCCGTCGGCCATGGCGCCGCGCCAGCCCTGCGCGCGCTGGAAGGCCTCGACGTTGCGGCGGTCTGCCTCGGTCCAGGTCTGGCCCGGGCCGGCCGTGTAGTACTTGCCGAAGCCCTTCCTCACCAACTGCCGCCCCATCGCGACGATCGCCAGGTGGGACTGGCCCGGGCGGAAGGCCCTAGGGCCGGGGTAGGCCGGGACCCCGGCCGGGCCCGGGCGGGGGGCCGGCGGGGGCGGCGGGGGCGTCGTACGGCCCGTCGGCACGATGTCCGCGCCCTGGTGCTGGACCAGCAGCCGCCAGGTGTCCGGACCCGGGATGCCGTCCGCGTCGGCGCCCGTCCAGCCCTGCGCCAGCTGGAACGCCTCCGTGGCCTGCCGGTCGGCCTCGCTCCACTTGGTGCTCGGCCCGTTGGGGTAGAACCGCAGGGCGCCGCGGTCGATCAGCATCCGCCCCAGCTCGGCGACGTACTTGTTGTCGGCGCCGGGGCCGAACTTGGACGCTCCGGGGAAGGTGACCGTGGGCTGCTGCGCGGGCGGCACCGAGTCGCCCGGGAGGATCCCGCCGGTCACCCCGTTGAACCGGTACGGGACGTACTTGGCCGCGTTGTTCCAGTACCCGTACGGCGTGGCCAGCCGCCGTGTGACCGGCGGGGTCTGCTCGTAGGCGATGTAGTGCGTGTGCGTCTCGTCGACCCAGCCGCCGAAGAGGACCACGTGCGAGCCCTTGTTGGGGTCCGCGGGGTTGTGGAAGAGGAGCATGTCGCCGGGCAGGAGCTCTTCCTTCGTGATCTTCGTGGCGAAGGTGTCGAGGCTGCCGGTCCACTCGTTCGTACCGAGGTTCCAGGCCATGGAGACGTATCCCGAGCAGTCCTGCCGGTATCCGTCCGTCCAGTACTCGGACATGCTGTACGGGACCTGCGCCTCCAGCCACAGCTTCGCCCGGTTGATGATCGTGGCCCGGTCGATGCGCCGCGCGAGGGACGGCGCGCCCGGCCGTGCCGGCCCGGAGGCCGGGGGGCGCGGGCGGCCGTGCAGCGGGGCCCGGCCGCCCTGCGGGCTGCCCGGCGTGTCCCGGGCCGACGGACCGGGACCGGCCTCATGGGCAGGGGCGGCCTCGTGGGCGGGACCGGCCTCATGGGCGGAGGCGGCCGCGCGGGTGGCGGGGTCGGCCGCGCGTGTGGTGGGGGCCTGCTGCGGGGTGTCGGCCGAGTGCAGGGTGGGGGCCTGGTGGGGGGTGCCGGCCGAGTCCCGGGTACCGCCCGCGTGCGGGGCAGCGGCCTCGTGCGGCGCAGCAGCCGCTTGCGGGTCAGCGGCCTCGTGCCGGGTGTCGGCCGGGTTCGCCCGCCCGCCCGCGTGCGCGGGGCGGGCCGAGGGCGCCGGGGTCGCCGCGCGCGCCAGGGGCGGTAGCGGGTCCGTGGGGCGGGGGGCGGCGGGGTGGCGTGGTGGGCGGCCGCCTGGCCGCCGCCGCCCAGGACCACCCCGGCCGCCGTGGCCAGCACCAGCGCACGGCGGGCTCCGCGTACGGCCGGCAGCCCGGCGTCGCGCAGCGCTATGGCCCGCCCGCGGGCGAGGGCCCTGCGGCGCTGGGCGCAGCCGGGGCAGGCGCAGTCGCCGGCGGGCTCGTACTCCTCGAAGACAGGCATCGGCATCTGCACATGCACCGGAGGCTGCGTCGTCATGCGGTTCCGTCCACTCCCCTGATCGGTCCTGATCAGTCCTGAGGGGTCCCCTGATCAGGGCCGATCGCTCCTGTTCGTCGTCGGTCCGGGCCGCAGCCGTACCCGACGGAGCGTCAGATGCGGTTCGGCCCAGACATATCGTGCACGAAAAACCCCTCAAACATGGGTTAATCGGACAACGCGGGCGCGGCTGGTCACGAGCACCCCCGCCAGTGGGGTAGAGTTTTCCCTGTCAGCAAGCGCCGCTAGCTCAGTTGGTTAGAGCAGCTGACTCTTAATCAGCGGGTCCGGGGTTCGAGTCCCTGGCGGCGCACAGCGAGGCAATCGCCTGACGAGGCCGTTCTCCCTTCGGGGAGAACGGCCTTTCGCGTTCCTGAGGCGTGGTGCTAGCGAGGGGCTAACCGCGCCGCCGCCCGCTCGCACGGGCTGGGGCTGCGGCACCAGCGCCACTGAAGCCTCAGCGTTCTCGCGGGCAACCTCCGGCAGGACCGAGGTGTAGGTGTCCGCCGTGATCTGGATGGTCGAGTGCCTGAGCATGGCTGAGATCACCTTCATGTCTCCCCCGGCGGCCAGTGCCAGCGTCGCGGCCCCATGGCGCAGGTCGTGGAGCCGGATGGGCGGCAGGTAGCCCGGATGCGGATACGGCCGCAGCGGTTCGTCCGGGGTCAGGAGATACCAGGTGTGGGGGTCCACGATGCCGTTGGCCGTGAGCCCGTGCTCACGCTGAAAGTCGAAGACCGCCCGGCGTAGGTCGTCATCGAAGATGCCGGATTCGGTGAAGCCGAGCGCCCGCTGGACGTCGGCCACCGCCTGGCCGATGTCCCCGACTCGCAGGGTGTTGGCTCGCTGCACCAGCCGCACGAAGTGGCGGCTGACGTAGTCGGGGTGAAGCGGCTTGCCGTCCTCGGTGGTGAAGACGTGGACCGTGTCACTCCAGGCCGGGCCCAGCGCCAGCCGTTCGGCTGCCTGCCGGGCACGATGGGCCCGCAGGATGTCGACCGTCACCGAGTCGAGCGCCACCACGCCGCCACTGTCGTCCTTGGGCCGGGTGACGGCTGTGGCCCAGCCAACCTGGATGATCTGCCACTCGACGGCCAGCGCTCCGGCCTCCAGATCGACGTCAGTCCACGGCAGCCCGATGCCCTCACCCCGGCGCAGCCCTCGGAAGACGAGCAGGTGGTAATAGGCGTAGAGCCGGTCAGCGGCTACGAGGTCGAGAAACGCCCCGATCTGCTCCGGCCGCCACACCGCCACCTTGGGCCGGCGACCGGTGGCCAGCCACTCGATGACCCGCTGCTCGGTCCACAGCACTGGCTTGGGCCGCGGCGCCGCGTCGATCTCCACGAACAGGGCGGGGTTGTCCACGATGCGGTGCTGCCGCTTGGCCGCGTTGAGCGCTGCGCGCAAGGTGGCGTGGATGCGCGCCAGGGTCGCCGGACCGACTGGCCGCGGGGTCTCGGCGGTGGTGGCCACGATGGCGTCGTAGGCACTGCGGATGTGGCTGGCCCGCAGCTTCTCCAGGTCAATGTCGCCCAGGTACGGCTTGAGCCGCTGCTCGATGTGCCCGGCGTACGAGCGGCGGGTATTGGCGGCCAGCTTGCGCTTGGCTCTCAGCCACTCGTCCAGCCACTCCCCGACGCTCTGCCGCAGGGAGAGCGACAACCCCGCGCCGAACCGCCGCTTCGTCTCGGCGAAGTCCGGCAACCGCTGGAAGCTGCGGTAGTGCTCGCGGATGGTCGCCAGGATGTCGAGCCGTCCGGCGTCGTCGTCGGTCTCGGGGATGGCGAGCAGCCGGATGGCCTGGTGGAGTTCGTCGGTGGCCTCGCGCTGGGTGGCGAAGCCCCCTCGGGTGAGCTGCTGGCGGCCGTGCTCCTGCCGGCCTGCGTCCGTCAGCGGCAGATCCACGACGTACGACCAGGTGCCGTGCTTCTTGGTGCAGGCAAGCTTCCGACCGACCGCGTTGAAGCGGGCCCGGCACTTGCAGCGCTTATAGGTGGTGCCCTTCATGGCTTGCCTTCTTCTCGGACTCTTCGGAGTCCGGGCTCGCCCCCGCCTTCAGATCGTCTTCCAGTTCAGTCAGCAACTCGCGGGTGATGTGGCCACGCATAGCCTGGAGTTGACGTGGCGTCGCCTCGGCGGCCCGACCCGCCAACCGTCGGTCCCGTTCCTCCGACCAGGTCCGTTCCCAGCGCGATAGCGCCACCAGGTTGACCCACTCCGGCGTCGTGCCGACCTTGCGCGCTACGTGCCGCTCGGCGTCGCTGACGGCCGCGACCGCTCGCTCGATCAGGACCGGGTCATCCAGGCCCGACCGCCGGGCCTCATCCAGCAGCTCAGATACCAGGTTCGGCTCGACGCTCGGCGTGGCCGCAGTCTTCGGACTGAGCCTGCGCAGGGTGGTCCGGTCGCCCGACAGCAGTGCCCGCAGGGCCGCCGCCGTCAGGTGGGCCCCCGGAGCCAGCTCAACCAGCTGATCGTCCGGGCTGGTGATGAAGTCAGCCGGGGAAGCGTCCAGGGCCAGCGCTAGCAGCAACAGCTCCTCGATGGAGAAGCGCCGTGCCCCGACCTCAGCCTGCGCCACGGTGCCCCGAATCCACGAGGTGAGCCCCTGCTGCCGGATGCGGGCCGCGGCTTCCTCCTGGCGCAGGCCACGCTGCTGCCGGACCTGCTTGAGGCCGGCGGCCAGCACGTCTCGCAGGGGCAATGCCGTGGGCTCCATGGATCACCTCGGTAGATCGCAGCTGGAGCCATCCACAGTACGCCTTCATCTGCTCGCAGGCCAGAGCGTTTCATTCGGTACAAGTTGGGGCATCATGCGCTCTGAAGTCAGAGCATCAACCAGCGATGAGGTGAGCCCCTATGGGCGGCATGACCCGAGAAGAGCTGCTGCGGCTACCGGCCATCACAGACCTGGTCACGGCCGGCAAGGCATTGGGGATCGGGCGAACGCGGGCGTTCGAGCTGGCTCGTCGCAGCGAGTTTCCGGTGCCCGTCCTGCGGATCGGCTCGACGTGGCGAGTGCCGACCGCGCCGCTGCTAGCGCTACTAGGGATCGGGTAGGCAGCAAGCAGGAAAAAGGCCCCAAGTATTTCACTTAGAGCCCTTGCGCAGCTGATTGCGCAAGTTATTCAATTGGAAGGATTCTGGAGCCTTCTCAGAAGATCTTTACCGTCGGGCGTGAGGCTCACGAGGCGGTCCTCCGCGCTATAATCAACAAGAGAATCCTCTCGCATGTTGGCGATGACATCTCTTATGCTCACCCCAACACCCTCGTGCCCGCGAGCTATGAGAACACCGATCACGCGGTTCTCTAGCTCGCCGATGTGAATCTTTTGATCCGGAGCTGCCTTAAATATCTCCAGGACAATGGGCACCCGAATTGCCACGGCGATAATCAGCGGAGGGGCATTTTGGCCGTCCGCGCCTGGAAAGTTATCGAACTCCCCCTTGCGTACATCCTCAACGCTCATGCACGATCCCTCGCGTTCTACTAGTGATCGTCAGCCTTCCACTGAATCTCCTTGAGGAGCGCCCCACGATAGTACCCAGCTATGGCCAGCGGGAAGTACTCAACAAAACTTTTTTGCAACTCTTTGATCACCTCTCGACGTTGATCAAATCCGTCAAGATCATTTTCCGCCAGAGTGACAAAGAATGCAAATAGCTTGATCCTCCCTTCGCTAGCCGTGTTGAGCGCCCTGGCGAGGGGGCTTGCCGCAGTGAGGGATACCGTCTCATCTCCATCGAAGAAAACTGCTCCAGATTCCTCCTGCTTAAGGGCACGAAAATCGACGAACTTTAGTTCCCAGAAGCCGGGAATGGAGTCGTCGAGAATGCTCGAAGCCTGGAGTCCCAGTGCATTTCCGACGGCGCACTCGTTATTTTGTATGGCATATTCTGATACAAAATTAAGCAGACCTGTCCAATCGCCCTGATTGATGTGACCCTCTGCCCGCCGCCGCAGAATCTCATGGAACTCTCGGGCCGCAGGACTGGCGCCTTCGAGTTCGCGCTGTAGCTCCTCGAAGACGCGCTTGGTCAGCAGCTGGAGATTGATGGGGAACTCGTCGCTTGTAAGGCATTTCGAGATGGTCGCATATTCTGCCCAATTCTTCCAGACGGGTATGAATGCCTTCCTTCTGAAGATCACGGCGTCGTAATAAGCGATTAGCTTCTTAGCTAGCTGTGCCTCATCCCCTTGGATTTTCCCGTGCGAAGCCAAGAAGTGCGCTCGCAGGGTGCCACGCTTGAGCCATTCAAGAACTGCTGCATCATCCAGGCTCGCCTGCCTCCTTATTCCCCACGCCGGAGAGGCTGCTGTAGTCCCGGTGAAGTAATCCGCCAGGTCGGGAATGCTGTTACCTGCTGAACCGTCGAAAATAGAGCCGAAGTCCGGCTCGGAGGGTGTCAGGTAGTTTAGATCCGACCGGACCTCCTCAAAGAGGTCGCCCACTCTTATGGACGATCTCTCCTCGCCTCCCGCTTCTTGAGTGATCTTCGTCTGGGACGAAGTCAGATCTATAAGGATTTGGAGCCCTCGCAGGAGGAAAAGATTCGAAGCCACAACCCAAGGGTGGAATAGCATCCAACGATACGATTGCAGGCGCTGGAAGAGGAGTGTTTCGGCTGCGGACAAGGCGTGCGGGCGCAATCCCATCCGCCACTCAGTGAACCGGCACTTGAGCTCGAAGTTGTCAACGAGCCGTAGGCAGTCAATTGCGCCAAATTCCGTCCCCGCGCGCTGTGCGTCGCGCAGCAGGTAGTCGAGTCGATCCACGTCGAGTTCCCCGGCTACGAGGCCGTGCAAGCAGCCGGCCCAGCTGGGCTGCAATTCGGAAGTTTCGTAGATCCGAAGAACGGCTTCTTTTAGTGCACCAGATAGAGCTCGATGGACAATCTGCCGTGTAATCACCCAGCCGGCGATCTCATGCTCCTGGGGTTCCCTAAGTAGAAGTTGCTGGGTTTGCTCGCTATCATCACCATTTATTGCCTGTTCGACAATCGACGATATTAGCGGTTCAAGCGCGTGCGAAAACGGCGGATGGCCAATATCATGCAGCAATCCGACGCAGCCTACGGCATCGCTTATGAAAGCTCTAAACTCGCCTTGATCATCTGGAGCTTCGGGCACCTCCAGAGCTACGGCTTGGGAGAACTTTTCGCGAGTGTCTGGAGTTGCATTTCGCCAGGCACTGTCCCAGGCAAGGCGCGCCAGATGCATAGCCCCGAGAGAGTGTTCAAATCGGCTGCCACTCATCGTCGGATAGACAGCGGTAGCAAGCGAGTTTTGCGCAATACGGCGAAGCCTCTGAACGAGCGGATCGTCGACGACTCGAAGAAGAGATGTCGGTATTCGTACGTAGCCGTGCACGGGGTCTCGTATAAGCCGTTCACGCATTATGGCGTTCATGACGCCTCCACGTACCGCCGCGTGATGACAGACTGAGTGCGAGCTGTTGCTTACCGGCCGTCTGGGGCAATCCTGGGCTCTTCAATGCTCTGCTTCCCAGGTGCCCCTCGCAACTTCGATCGATGTGCTCCAGGCTGGCAACGGCAGCATCTCGCTCGTCGGTGTTGGCACCGACCCCATCAGCTGCCCTACTTGTGCAGAACGTCATCGAGGTGTGCCTGCACCGGATCGAACAGCCCGTACGGCACGTACTCGGCGATCTCGGCGTGGGTGATCCAGGCGAGCTCCGCCACCTCGTGGGGAGCAGCAACGGTGGCCGTGCCAGACACGACCTCACACGCTAGGTAGGCCATTGATCGGCCGGTCAGCGGATGTCGAACGCCACCGCGATGCCGCCTGACACCCATTCCTCCCTGACTCGTCCGACAACTGCTGCCGATGAGTGAACGTGCAGGCGCGTCCACCCGGCGTATCGAGCCCGTTCGGATGCGCCCGAAAGACTAGTTCGCGACCTGGTCAACGGCGACGGGAGCAGCAGTGAACTTGATCATCGGGACCTGGAACGTAGAGAACTTCTGCCGACCGCTGCCACCTGGCAGCACGCCCAACCCCAACAGGTGCGCCGCCAAGGACCAAGCGACCTACGACGCCAAGGTCGAGGCCTTGGCCGGCGTCATCACCGAGCTCGGGCCGGACCTGCTCGGCGTGCAGGAGGTTGGCAGCCAGGAGGCTCTGGACGACCTGGTGGCCAAGCTGCCGGGCACGTGGCACACCGCCCTGTCGAACCACCCGGACCCCCGCGGCATCCGCGTGGGCGTCATCAGCCGCTTCCCTCTGCTCGACGTCCAGCAGCGCAAGGACTTCCCGGACCACCTCCGCCCCATCCAGGTCGAAGACCAGGGCGACGACGCCCTCACCAGCGAGATGGGGCGCGGCGGTCTGGCCGTCCGGGTCGAGCCGTCTCCCGGCCAGAGCCTCCGCGTGGCCGTCTGCCACCTCAAGTCGAAGCTGCTGACGTTCCCGAACAAGCAGCACAGCACCCACGACGAGCATCTGCGTGCCCGCTATGGGGCTTACGCGCTCTTCCGCCGCACGGCCGAGGCCGTCACCATGCGTGGCCTGGCCGACGACCTGCTCCAGGGCGACGGCAAGAACCGCAACGTCATCGTGCTGGGCGACTTCAACGACGAGTGGCAGGCCGCCACCACCCAGATCCTGTACGGCCCGCCAGGCTCGCAGATCGGCACCGGCGGCTTCACTCACCCCGACAACCCGGGCGACGCCAACCGCCTGTGGAACCTGGCCCCGCACATCCTGGAGCGGGGCGGCTTCTCCCGCATCTTCGAGGGCCAGCACGAGCTGATCGACCACATCATGATCAGCCACGCGCTGCTGGCCAAGTTCCAGGAGGTCTCCACCGGCAACGAGAAGCTGCCGAACGTCGTGGAGGCCCAGCCGGCCGCGGCCCACGACAAGCCGTCCGACCACTCACCCGTGGTGGCGAAGTTCAACCTGTAGGAACAGCAGGGCCAGCACAGCGGGTAGCTGTGCTGGCCCTTGGCTGTGCGTGTTCAACCGCGTCAGCTCGACTTCTTGTCGGGCCGTGGCCGCCAGTGTTCGATGGATGGACCAGTTCCGCCACCGAGAGATGTGCCGCGACGCACGGGAGGCGGAACGTTCGGTGTATGAGGACCGCCTCGCCGAGGGGCGAGTAGAGCTCATCATGGCCTCTAGGATCACGGCCTATCCCGGGGGCTTCAGGCAGTAGCGGGCGTAGTAGTAATAGGCCCGGGTGTCCTCCGATGTGACGTGGCCGCCCTTCAGGAAGCCCGCGATCTCCGTAGCCTTCGCATAGGTACCTTGTGTGTATTTCGCCCAGCTGATGAGCGTATTCAAGGAGGGGAGGACCCAGTGCTGGCGAAGGATCGACTCAGCCTTGCCCTGGACAGCCTCCAGTGTGCCGCCCACGTGGTCATAGCTCTCGGTGCTTTCCCCGTTTTTTTGCTTCTGACTGTTCGACAGTAGGCTCCACGCTTCGCTGCACGCGACGTCCTCGATGACCTCTGCCGCGGCCTTGTCCATGTCAGTCAGCAGCTGCGACCACGTGGTGGGGTCGGTACTGCCCTGGCCGATGATGGCGGCGTTCGTCACCGCCGCGGCGTCGGCCTCCCGGGTCGAACCCGTTCGGATCACGTCCATTCGGTTCGCCAGGGCCTGCGCTTGGACGATGGCGGCCGAGACCTCCTCCGGCGGGTCCTTGGGTGCTGTCGACAGGAGTTCGTCCAGGCTCCTCTTCTGCGTGCCCAACTCAGTTAGCTCGCCGGGGTGGTACGTCTCGGTGAGGTTCTTGGCCCGGGGGAAGACGCTCTGGTAACGGGCAAGCCATTCAGCAACGGCAGACCCGCCTTTGCTTGCGCCTCCACCGCCGCAGCCAGTGGTCAGAGCACCCACGCAGAAGAGGGATGCCACAAGAAGAATGAGGAAGCGAGGTAGGTGGAACATGAGGTCTCCCTCTGGGGCCACCGAAGGTACTTCCACCTCTCAGCGTACGCTCGCAGCCGTCGCCAGGCCTGATGAGGCGGCCGGGGCGCATCTCACATGTGTGTAGGTAGCCCGGCCTCGTCACCTATATCCCATTCAGCGATGTTCACGGCGAGACCCTTTGAGCGCTCGTGATCGTGATCGCGTTCCTGGCGGTGGCAGACATCGCCGTCCGCGGCGATGCGCCGACCCTGCACAACCTGCTGGGGTACGTCTGTTGTGCGGGGCCGACGAGGCCCCGCACGCTCAACGTCCATGCACAGTCGCTACCTTGACGGCTTTCTGATCGCCACGGACGTTCAGTTGCACTCCCTCCTCAAGGACGGTGGAAGTACAGAGAAACGTGCTCAGGCGGCCGGCTCCAGTGTGGCCTGGGCCGCGGCGACGGCCCGCAGCTGCCTCGCCAGGACGGTTGGGCCGAGCGTCGCCAGGGCCCACAGGGCACTGACCTGTCGGCCGGAGCCCCAGATCCCGCCGGGTGGGGTCAGGAACGGGATGACGGCCAGACCCTGGGCCGCGAACGGGGCCGAGTCGAGGTATTTCATGCCGCCGGTTCCGCACAGATATGAGCGGGCACCGATGGCGGCGGCGAGGTCGGCGAGCCGTTGGGACCGGCCGGGCCGGGCCGTCAGGTCGCTACTGCGGAGGATCTGACCCTTCCAGCCGAGGAGGCCCAGGAGGGTCCGGGCAGAGGTTTCAGCGACGACAGCGGTCCGGCCGCTACCGAATGCGGTCGCCACTGGCTCCAGGGATTGGGCGAGGGCGGGCCAGTGCAAGCTGGCTCCGTAGTACTGCCTCAGCATGGCCATGGTCCGGCGCCGGGCAAGGTCAGGGTCGACGATCAGAGCGTCTTGAACGATTGTCTGGTGGCCTCGGGGAAGGTGGGTGGGGATAGACATCCACCGCGACGCTGGCGCCTGCGGGACTCCCAGAGCGGCGAGGCGGGTGCGGTGCTGGTAGTCGCGGCGGGTGAACTGGACGTCGTCGAGGACGATCCAGGTGTCCGCCGCGAACAGCTTGGCCAGCGTGGTCAGCCGGGGGAACAGGTTGGGCTGGTGGATGGCACACAGCCCGCCCGGCGTGGGGAGGTCAGGAGCCGATGAGGCGGCTGGTGAAGCCGTCGCGGATGAGGGATTCGTACGCGTCATGCACGTCCTCCGGGACATCCTGGGCGATGGCGAACCCGTTCTTCGGATACTCGATCACCCGCTGGAGATCGCCAACGAGCATGTCGAGGACAAGCTTCTCGTCGCCGATGCTCTTGAGGTAGTCGTCCAGCTCGAGCGGCTCCGAGGCACAGACAATCTCGACCTCGGGCCACAGCTTGCGGGCGGTGGCGAACGATCGCCTCTCCATATACGGCTTGGAGACCAACAGGACGGTCTTCGGCGTGATGCCGTTCCCGGCCAGGAGCTCGCGGCTGAGGGTGATGTTCTGGCCGGTGTTGGCGGCGTTCGGCTCGACGAGGATCGCGTCGTCGGGGACGCCGAGTTCGAGGGCGTGCTCGCGGAAGTGCACGGCCTCCCCGCGGGGGAAGCGGGCCCGGGTGGTGGGGCTGTTGCCACCGGTGAACACGACTACCGGGAACAGGCCGGCGTGATAGAGGTCCGCGGAGGCGGCGGCGACTCCGAGGTCGTGGCTGCCCAGTCCGATGGCGACATCCACTGGGGCCAGGTCGTGGCTCATCTGGTGGTAGTCCCAGATCAGCTTGGCCTTGCGCCACTGGTCCTCGGTGATCGTCTGCTGGTTGTCCGTCACGCGATCTTCTCCCTGGTCACCGTCGTCGGGGGCCGGCGGCCCCCTCGCTCATGGCCCTGATTCCCTCGATGCTGGCCAGCTGGTGGCTGAGGCCGAACTGCCCGGCCAGTCTGGCCGCCTTGTCGAGGACGTGAAGACCATCATCGCGGGTGGCGGGATCGGACAGCAGGATGTGCCCGTGGGCGGTTTCCAGGCGGACCCGCTGCATCGGAGCGTCGGTGGCGGCCGTGCTGCGGGCGATGCCGATGAAGTGCAGGGCCGACGTCAGGTCGCCGGCGCCGCGATGGGCCAAGGCGAGCTTCTGGTGGGCCACCGACCAGTCCTCGGGCTCGGCGAGATCCTCGAACTCCCGGGTCGCGGCGAGCATGACGCGCGAGGCATAGCTGTGGTTGCCGTCCTTGCTCAGGGCCGTTCCCACCCACAGCCGGGCACGGGCCCGGTCACGGCGGGAAAGCCGGTCGTCGACGGCCAGGGATTCGTACTGCTGGGCCGCGATCTCCAGCCTCCCCGACATCTCCGCGACCACTGCGAGAGACAAGTCGAGCTGGGCGACCCGGCGAGGAATGTCCAACTGCCCGAACAGAGACTTCGCCGAGGCATAGGAGTACTGGGCCGACAGCGGGCCGATCACGGCCCCCCGGTCGCGCTGGAGATCACCCAGCAGGGCGGTTGAGCGGGCGAACAGATACAGGCCCTTGTCATCGAGAGCGGTCGGCTTGAACCGTCCGAGCCAGCGGCGGATGAGACTCTCGGCGAAGGTGAAGTCCTGCCGGGACAGGGCCACCACGGCCCGGTCGAGATCGTCGGTCCACGACTCGTACTCCCAGGCCAGCGGCCCGCTGACGGTCACCCTGCGGGCACTGGCAGCGGAGGTGGTCCGGCTGGCTTCAGACAGGAACGTCTCGAAGCGGAGGTGGGCGGCGGCATCCGCGCGAGCCAGAGCGGTGTCCAAGATCGCCTGGGTGTCCTGGCGGGGCTCGGTCGCGGCCAGGAGCTTCTCCCACTTGGAGATCGTCCTGATGCCGATGCCGAGATGGCCGGCGAACGATCGGACGCTCAGCCGCAGCGCAAGACGCAGGGCACGGGCCTCCAGGCCGGTCCAGTGGTGCACGGTCGCCACACGTCGCTCCCTTCCTGCCGACATCGAAGCACGGCTCGCACGAGCGGGGGGACACAAGTGCAACGGAAGTACAACAGGCGGTCATTTCCGCAGCGTTGAAGCAGGTCCAGGCTGAGCGATGACACCAACCGCCGGACCTTTGGACGGACATCAGCATGGAACCCCTCACCGAGCATCGCGGCGTCAGCGGGCCGGTCGTTTACGGCTACCTGCGGCTGGTCCGGGTCTCCCCGGCCCGCCAGATGGCCCTGAACGAGGCTCTGGCCGAGTACTGCCGCCAGCACGAGCTGACGCTCTCGGGGGTGTTCACCGAACGAGATACCGGCAACGAGCCGTCGGCGGCGTTCACCGGCCTGATCGACGTCCTGGAACTGCCCGACACCTACGGCGTCGTCCTGCCCGCTGCCTCCCACCTGGGCCCCAAGGACATAGCCGCCCCGAGGCAGGCCCGGATCGCTGCGGCCGGCGCCCGGCTATTGCTGGTCCGAGGACCCGGCAGGCGCCGCCCGGCAGACCACGGCCCGACCGGACCGGGCCCGGCGTCGGTCCGCCGCCGCTTCGGCCCGGCTCCCACCCCAGCCCTAGACACCGAGACGCGAGGCCCCAATGCCTGATGCGAAGCAGAAGTTCTTCGACCCGCGGCCCGAGTCGGTCGGCCTCGCTCGGGACTTCGCCGTCACCACCCTGAGTTCCTGGGGCCTCGACAGCCCTGCCGAGGACATCCGGCTCTGCGTCTCCGAGCTGGCCTCGAACGCTCTGGTCCACGGGAGTGACGCCGCGCACGGCTTCCTGGTGAGGCTGGACGCCGACGAGGATTTCGTACGCCTGGAAGTGCACGACAGCCGTCCCCGCCACCGCCGCGAACCCGAGATCTCGAATAAGGGCGAGACCGACATCGCTGGCCGGGGCCTACGGATCGTCGCAGTGCTCGCCGACGGCTGGGGCGTCGAGGATCGCAGGCCCTGCGGCAAGATCGTCTGGACGCGGTTCAAGGCGGGCCAGCCAGGCGGACAGGCCCGAGCGTGCTGACCCGCACCGTCCCGGACACCGGGCTGCTGTCCTCACTCGGCGCCTGGACCTGGCCAGGCACTGCCCCGGACGGACGCCAGGTCGCCCACATACTTCTCGCCCACCGGCTCGGCCGGACCAGCCACGACACCCCCGAGGCGATCGAGGCCCGGATGCGGCAGCTCACTCAGATCCTGGGTGGCCTCGCCCGAGCCCAGGACTCCGTCCCCGACACCCAGGGCACCCTCGTGACCATCGGACCCCGGTCCCTGCTGAAGTTCCCCGGCGCCCGCTGGGGCCTGAGACTGCCGGCCCACCCCCAGTGGACCCGCTTGGTCCAGGACAGCGGCCGGGCCGCCCTGATCGTCGGCCTGGACCCGCTCACCCAGTCCGCCGACGCCGTCCGAGTTGACGCCTACCTCGACGCCGGGATCACCGCCGACCGGCTGCTCTTCGGCTTCGCCCGAACCTCCCGCACCGCCTGAACCACCGGCCCCATGCACGGCCCCCATCTCGCCACGAGAGGTCACTGCCATGGAAACGTTCGAACGCGCACGGCTGGACGCCTACTTCTCCAAGGTCGCGGCCCGGTTCACCCCGGACGAGCGGCCCGCGTCGTTGCTGGTCACGCACCTGTTGCCTGAGCGGCCGGCTTTCGTCCGGGCAGTCGCCCAGATGACCATGCTGAAGGCGGTGCTGCCCAAGCCCAAGTCCATCAGCACGGCTGCCCAGCGCGAGGTCGAGCACACCGTCCCGGTCGACGCCTTGACCCGCGAGCTGTTCACCAACCCCGACACCGCCCTGGACTACCTCGAATCCCGGGCCGGCGGCGAGGCCCTCGCCCTGCTGGACGTCGGCGGCTACTTCGCCCCCACCCTTGAGGCGGTGGACAGCCGCTTCTCCGGTCGGCTTTCCGGGGTGATCGAGGACACCGAGAACGGCCACCGCCGCTACGAGGACCTCGACAAGCTGCCCTGCCCGGTCATCTCCGTCGCCCGGTCCCCACTGAAGGACCCCGAGGACTTCCTCGTCGGCCAGTCCGTCGTCTTCTCCACCGAGGCCGTCATCCGCGGATGCGGCGACATCCTCCACGGCCGCCCTGCCCTCGTGCTCGGCTTCGGCAAGCTCGGTTCGTCCATAGCCCGGCTCCTGCACGCCAAGGGAATCCAGGTCACCGTCTTCGACATCGACCCCGTCCGCCGCACCCAGGCCCTCTCTCAGGGCTTCACCGTCGCCCGGGACCGCGAAGCCGCCCTGACCGGCGCTGGCCTGGTGCTCTGCGCGACCGGCTCGATTTCCCTGCGGGGCGAGGACTTCGCCCACCTCCGCAACGGCGCCTACGTCGCCACCGTCACCAGCAGCGAGGACGAGCTGGATCTGAACGGACTTCCAGACGTCTATACCCGAACCACCGTCGGCGACCACGTCACCCGCTACCAGACCACCGGCCATTACTTCTATCTGGCGAACGGTGGCAACGCCGTCAACTTCATCCACGGCGCCAGCGTTGGGCCGTTCATCTTCCTGATCCAGGCCGAGATCCTCGCCGCGATCAGGATGCTTACCCTCGGAGACCTCGCCCCCGGTATCCACGAGGTCCCCGCGGCCGACCGCGCCGCTATCGCGGCAACCTGGCTCAACTACTTCAACAGGTGATCACCATGGCCATCACGGCAGACCACATCCGCACCACCTTGACCGCCTACCTCGACCAGCACCCGGAGGCCAAGCCCGAGCTCGACGTCGTCCTCGGCCTCCTCGACGACGGCGACGACCTCACCAGCCGCAAGGCCCTGCCCGGCCACGTCACCGCCGGAGCGATCCTCATCGGCGCCGACCAGCGTGTCCTGCACATCCACCACCTCGCCACCGGCAAATGGCTCCTGCCCGGCGGCCACATCGAGCCCGGTGACAACACCCTCCTCCAGGCAGCCGGCCGTGAGCTCGCCGAGGAGACCGGCATCCCGCCCCACCTGGTCACCCCGTACGGCGAGACCCCCCTCCACATCGACGTCCACCCCATCGAGGCCAATCCCGCAAAGGACGAGCCCGCCCACCAGCACTTCGACTTCAGGTTCCTCTTCCGCACAACCGCCGACATCGGCAACCTCCAGACCGAAGAGGTCTCCGATGCCGCCTGGCGCGAGCTCGACACCATCAGCGATGACGACCTCCGCGACCGGATCGCCAAGGCGCTTCGCTGACGCCTGACAGCTGGCCGTCCCTGCGATCTCCGTCTCCCCCAGTGTGGGGATATCGCCACCTCGGCTGCCGACAGTAGAACGCCTCGAACGTGAGTCCAAGAGAACCCCGGCAGCCAAGGCTGCCGGGGTTCTCTCTTGCGGGCACGAAGGCGAAAGGTCGTTCATCAGGAGACACGCACCCGACTTAGCCGACTCACGGCCAGCCTATCCGAACTGGCTATCACCCTCTGGCTGCATCTCCTCCAGGCGGGGAACTGGGGAGGATGTAGCCCGAAAGCCTATTGATCCGAAACGGTTGGGGTTCTGGGTCGTTGTAGTGGTGTGAGTGATCTGGTGGGGGACGCGCGGCACCTGTCGCCGACGGCGCAGGAAGCGTTGCGGCTGCGGGCGGTGGCCGCGCTGGTGGAGGGCCGCGACCGTGCGGAGGTTGCGGCGGTGTTCAAGGTCTCGCTGAAGGCGGTGGACGGCTGGTGGGCGAAATGGCTGGCCGGCGGGCGTGATGCGCTGACCGCTCGCCCGCGGGGCAAGCGCGTGGGCGAGCATCAGGTGCTGTCCGAGGCCGAGCAGGCGGCCCTTCGCCAGGCGGTACTCGATCACCGCCCTTGTGACCTTGGGTTATCCGGGCAGCTGTGGACGCGTGGCCAGGTCGGCGTACTGATCGCGAAGTTGTACCGGGTGCGGCTGACCGAGCCGGGGGTGGGCAAGTACCTCAAGCGGTGGGGGCTGTCGTTCCAGCGGCCCGACAAGCGGGCGGTCGAGCAGGACCCGGAGGGGGTGCGGGTCTGGCTGGAGGAGACCTGGCCGGCGATCCGCGCGAAGGCGAAGGCGGAGGGCGGCGAGGTCCTCTTCGCCGACCAGGTCGGCATCCGCTCCGACCAGGTCAGCGGCCGCACCTGGGGCGAGCGGGGCCGCACCCCGATCGTCCGGCGGACCGGGAACCGGATCTCCGTGAACGCGATGTCGGCGATCAGCACGAAGGGCCGCATGCACTTCATGGTGTTCACCGAGAGCTTCGACGCGAACGTGATGTGCCGGTTCCTCGACCGCCTCGCCGGCCACTTCGACCGCAAGATCCACCTCGTGGTGGACCGGCATTCAGCCCACCGGTCCCGCACGGTCCGCGACTGGCTGGCCGATCACGCCGACCAGGTCGAGCTGCACTTCCTGCCGTCGTATTCGCCCGAACTCAACCCCGACGAGCTCGTCAACGCAGACCTCAAACGGAGCCTTCCCGCGAGCAGCAAAGCCCGTACCCAGGCCCAACTCGCCAGCGAGACACGACGGTTCTTCCACCGCCGTCAGCGCCAGCCGCACATCGTCCGCGGCTACTTCCACGGCCCGCACGTCCGCTACACCCTCGAAGAGAACCCTTTGAGTTTCTGATCAATAATTAGCCATTGACATTACTGGTCGAACAGAGTACGAATACTGTTAGTGATCGCCCGCCAAGAGTAACGAGAAGCCCCAGCAGGGGCTTTTTTCGTCTTCGCAGAGCCGGAATCACCCTGTCCGAATTCATCGTTTCCGGAGCCTGTCAGCGGTAGGATTTCCGTCAGCAGCCAGGTAGCACGGCGGTTGAAGTGTGGCTGGAGCTGTTCACCGTCCAGAATGAGCTTGTCGAACAGCTCAGTAATCAACTCGCGCTTGCGGTCGCCGTTCGTGGATTTCGTGAACTCGTCGGCCGCTTGTTGGGTCATCTCAACGAAGCTAAACGCCGTGTCGAGATACGACGTGTCCTCAGCTTCCAGCGACCCCAGCTGCCGGCCGATGTCGGCCTGCTGGGCATGGAGCGAGACTGCCTTGACGTCGTACTCGCCTGCACTGACCCGCCCTTCGAGGCGGTCGTCGTACAGCATGGTCAGCTTGGTCTTGATCCGGTTCTCCTCCTGCTTGAGACCCTCCGCAGCAGCCTCTTGCAGTGAGAGCTGGGACCGCAGGCCGACCTCAAGCTCGTTCTTGAGCCATGCAGTCAGGCGCGGCCGGGGCGCCTTCAGCCGACTTAAGGCGCCAGCCAACTGCTCCTCGATCACCTCTTGCCGGACGAAGCGCCGCCGGCTGCATGACCGCGGCTTGGGGCACTTGCCGTACCAGTAGCCTTTGGCGGTCTCCCAGACCAGCAATCCGTCACAGGCCGCACAGGTCACCAGCCCCTGAAACAGCGGGTGGTGTTTGCGGTAGTGCTGAATCTGCGTGGCACTCCGAGACAGCGTGCGCTGCACCTGCTCGAACAGCTCCACCGAGACAATCGGGTCGTGGCTGCCGGGGTACTGCTTGCCGTTCCACCGGATCACGCCGACGTAGTACGGGTTGTGCAGCATTCGGAAGACCCGGTCGCCCTTGATCGGCTTGCCGTCGATCAGCAGCCCGCGCTTGGTCATCTCGCGCGCCAAGGACCTCACCGTGAAGCGCTTCGTCTTGGCCAGCTTGAACATCTCAACCACGAGCGGTGCGACAGCCGGCACGACCCGCTGGACCCGTTTGCCGCCGTCCAGCACGTTCTCGTAGCCGGGCGGGGGGACGGCGGGCAGCCAGCCTTGGCGCAGCTTCTCCAGCTGGCCCTTGCGCACTTCCTCGCTCAGGTTGTCGGTGTAGTTCTTGGCCACCACCACGTGCATGCCCCAGACGAACTTGTCCTGGGAGGACGAGTTCTTGTGCAGCACGAGCGAGTTCTTGGGGCAGTGCAGCCGGCGCGTGTCGTCGCTCTCCAGCCACTCTTCCACCATGACCGTGTCCTTGAAGTTTCGCAGCAGGCGATCCACCTTCTCGCAGACGAAGTGCAAGATCTGGTGTTTCTTCAGGTAGACCATGGTCTCGTTGAACGTCTTGCGCTGATCTACCTTCGAGGCCGTCTCAGAAATATGGAACGGCTTAACAGCTTTCAGGCCAGCTCGCTCGCAGTAGTCGCGCAGAAAGCGCTCCTGGGCTTGCAGCGAGTAGCCCTCTTGTTCTTGTTCCTTGCTCGACACCCTGACCAGGATGACGGCTCGTTTTAAATTCTTACTCGTAGAACCTCCTTCTCCGACACTTGTCGGATGGTTAATGGTTCCCCGCCCGACTATTATGCGACCTCCCTGGGGTTAGTCAAGAGTTATCACCCTTGACGGCGTCATGCTCAGCTACTCGACGTTGCACACCGAGCTTGATTAAGGCGGTGTAGAACCGTCCGAGCCAGTCGGCAATTTCCGTAACCTCGGCCAGATCAAAGTCTTGGCCGTAGTCGTCACGCAGGATGGACTGGAGTTCGTCCAGTCGCTGAGCTTGAGTCTGCACATTGGTTGGCATAATAAAAACCCTCGATAAAGTGATGAGAAAACCCGAACCAGCAGAAGCCGGTCCGGGCCAGATTTGAGCGTTAAGTGAGTCAGGCGAGCACCACCTCCCGAACCAGCTTCAGCGCCCGCGCCTTCAGCGGCTCCGGCCTGATCAGCGTCCGGTTGAGCTTGGTCTCCCAGGTGCGGGACCGGCGAACATGGTCCAGGTACTCGCCTGCGGCCTGTACGAGCCCGTAAGCGGTGTGGGCGACCGGAGCAGTGGTTGCGGAAGCCAGGATGGTCCGGATGGCCTCACGGGCCTCCTCAACGTTCCTGGCAACCCGGTCAGTCACCAGGCCCTGGGGCGGCATCGGAATGAACTCCCGCACGAACAGTTCGCGCTGCTGGGCCGTGACCGATATGCCGAGCAGCTCGGTAGCCAGCGCCTCGTAGGCACGCATCTCCTGGCGGGCACCCGTCACCGCTTCGCGGGCTTGGACGACGCGGTTGCGCCAGCCCGGCTTGTGGATGAAGGAGAAGGTGGTGCCGGTGCGGTCGCCTTCGAGCTCGGCGGCCCGGAAGGTGTTGGCGCAGACGATGCGAACCGCGGTGGCTCGCAGGGTGCAGCCGCCGGGCTGGCCGTGTCGGTTGGTGATGGCCAGGTACGGCAGCGTCGGACTGTCGTCGCCGGGCAGGACGATGGGCTCGTCCAGCAGGGCCAGGCACCAGACGGAGCGACCTTCGTCCAGAGAGCCGGCGGTCTCCCAGGAAACGTTGGGCATGGCGAGGACGGCTTCTACGATCTCGCCCATCTCGCCGTGGTCGATGACGGCGTAGCTGTCGCGGTTGATCCACAACGTGGCGCTGGTGTCGGAGCGGGCGATGCGCTGCCAGCCCTCGATGGGCCGGTACAGCGGCTGGTCGGACTCGTCAACACCGTGCAGCTCGTACACGGCCTCGGTGATCGGGTCCCAGGTCAGGCCGGCGAGCTGCCGGGCTTCGTCCCAGGTGGTGGGGTGCTGGTCCAGGACCAGCCCCTCACGGTGCCAGGGCATCTCCCTGACGGAGAACATCGACTCAACGTCGGCAGGCATAGCCGCCTCCCTTGATCAGTGTGGACATGAGGAAGGCAGCCCACCGGGATGGTGGGCTGCCTCTTGGGTT
Source organism: Streptomyces katrae (assembly GCF_002028425.1). GTDB lineage: Bacteria > Actinomycetota > Actinomycetes > Streptomycetales > Streptomycetaceae > Streptomyces > Streptomyces katrae_A. The sequence continues at coordinate 2,961,184 of NZ_CP020042.1, forward strand.
GGGGATTGGAAGGTGCGCTTGGCCAGGTCAGGTCTCCCTCAGCTCGTTCCAGCAGTAGCCGCAGTCCGGCCCTGGTTCGCCGGTGAACACGGAGATCGGGATCACGTCGTCGTCCTCGTTCTCCCAGCGGTGGTGTGCCATCACCCGGAGGACGGCGTTGATCGCCTGGTCGTCACAGGTGACGTAGGTGTACGGCTCCTCGCCGTCGTAGCGCTCACTTCCCGCGACAGTCACCGTGTAGGTGACCATGACGGCTCTTCCGCCTACTCGGTGTCGACGTACGTCAGCTCGGTGATGTGGAAGCTGGCTGCTGGGTGGAGGGCGTTGGCGTAGCCGGTGATGGGCAGACCCGTGAAGTACCGGATCTGCTCAGCCAGCCAGCACCGAGCCAGCAGCGCGTCGCACCCATCCTTGGGATCAAAGGTGATCTTCAGGGTGAGGTCCATGTCAGCAGGCCTCGGTGGCGTCAACGTCCAGCGAGAAGCTGGTGCTGTACTCGTCCACCTGGTCGAGGCTCGACAGGTCGGGCACGAGGTACAGCTCGGCGTCCTTGATGGCCGCCTCCTCGCTGCTGTTCTCGACCTCGTAGCTGCCGGAGATCGTGTAGGTGACCTTGACAGTCGTCATGTACGGCTCGAACTCGAACGCGGACAGGAAGCTGTCCAGCCCGTCGCGGCAGATGGAACCGTTCTCGTGCGCCTCGATGGCGTAGTCACGGATCGCGTCCAGCTTGGTGGCGTGGGCCATACGCTGCTCGGCGTGGGCCTCGATGGCGATGCGCCGGCAGATGGACAGGGCCTCGACCGCGTCACGCCAAGCGGCCTCGCGCACCACCGGGTCGGTGATGGGCTGGATCTCCAGCACCTTGATGCCATACGCCGTGATGCGTCCGGCGAAGTAGACCTCGATCAGGTCGGGGTCAGCGACCCGGAGGATGACCGCGCTCAGGTCACCAATCTGGACCGGGGCCGGCAGCAGCGCGGCCAGGTCCTGCGGCGGGAGCGTCCGCAGGACTTCGGTGGTCAGCTCAGTCATGGCTGACTCCTTCCGAATGGAAAAGAACAAGCACTGATTTCAGCGGTGAGGCTCAGTGCTCTCAAGCCTTTTCGGGCGGGTGCCCGCCCGACCAGCCATTCACCCCCAGTGGCTGGTCAAGTGGGCACCTGCCCAAATTTGCTACAGAGGCTCGTGGCAGCGGTAACAGCGCTCGTTGTCCATTCGCTCCCATTCGGGCATCACCTTGGGGAACCGATACGTGCTGTAGCTGTCCTCAGCAAAGCGGTTGATACCTAGCCGCTTCGCTGCCAGATCAAGACATCGTTCCGCGCTGGGCCATTGCATGGCAAACAGGTCAATGTCATTGGGAGTGAATAATTCTCTTATGCAGTCGGAGCAATAGGACTGCTCGCCGTAGTAATAGGCGGGTGCGTAGTGTGTTCTAGCCAGAGGTTTGTCTCCTCGCCGCAAGCGGCAGTTAGGTTGGGTGACCGGACGTGAGCCTGTGTGAGCACAAGCAAGGACAGCCTCCTTTCTGGTTAGGGAAATCAGGGTGATCGGGGTTATGGAGATGGGAGTTATGCGGGCGGGTCCAAGATCGAGGCGGCGTCGGCCAGCGTGGCGACAGTGAACAAATCCCTTATTCGGCCGGGCCAATTGTTGACCACGTTTCGGATGCGGGCGCATTCGGCGGCAGTCGGTGCGAGGAATAAGATGCGGGGTGGCTGGTCGCCCAAGCGTTGCTCGCAGAAGCAGGCGTACTGGTAATAGTTGCCGCAGGCAGTTGAGATCCGGCCGTCCTTCTCGCCGCCGTCGCAAACTGCCACGAGCCAGGATTGCCTCGTGCTGGCCTTGACCATTGAGAACGTTGCATCCGGCTTGATGAAAAGCTCATCTTTCTTGTCGTCCTCCCGGTCCGGTCCGTGATACTTCCGCCAGGCATCTGGGTAGGTCTGGAACCGAAGCGGGCGACCTCCTCCCCGAAATGCGTTCTCGGCTAATCGGACGTAGAGCTCGGTCACGGCCAATCGGTGCCGCAAGGCCACTCCGTAGGGTGCGGCTGTTGGCGGTAAGGCAACCCGAACGTCACCAGTGACGGCGCTGAGCCAGCGGCCCAATTCGGTCGGGACAAGGACACTGCCCAGAACCTTGGGTCGTTTCTCGCGTTTGATCAGGTGGAGCTGTTCAAGTCGCTTGGCATAGAGTCCAGCCTTGCGGGCACGCTTGGCGGGACCAAGCGTTGGGAATAGATAGCGGCCGAGCTGCGCCACGGTCGCAACATGAATGGTGGAGAGCATCGTCAGCGCGCCTTTCTCGTCCCACAGCAGCCCGGTGACTCGGGTCATCCGGTAAGGCGTGAGGAGTTGCCGGGCGGCGACTTCCCTACTCACCGAACGCTGGCGCAGTCGGCTGGCATGAGCCTCGATGTCGTAGGTGCTTTTAATAAATTTCAGCATTGGCGCTATTTCCTTTGCTTAGTAGTTGCTCACGGTCGTTGGTCGGCGGCTACCGGAAGCGGCCGGTGCAATGCCTCCATGGCCTGATTGTCGGTAGTGACGGCGAACAGTCCTCGGTCTTCGGCTGGCCGCTTGGCGATGACCCGGCGGATGACGCGAGCACGGGCTTCGTCCGGAACGATGAACATGACGCCGGGGAAGACGCCGAAGCGGCGGAACTCAACCTCGGACAGCTCGTAACGGCGGTAGGCGGTGCACTTCTCGGCAATGCGGCGCGGGCTCTCGGTATCGCGGTCCACCTCGATGAACCACGACAGCCTCAGCTTCAGGCCCGGTACGAGCAGGCGCGTCAACGCATCGGGTTTGAGAACCAGGCGTTCCCCAGCGAAGCCGGTGTAGTGCCGCCAGGAGTCCGGCTCGGCCTGGTACTCCTTCATCTCCGAGCCGTTCGCCTGGGCGTACTCCCGCAGTCGGACGTATAGCTCGGTGATGGCCAGCCGGTGATCAACGAAGTGGTAGCTCGGCCGCCAGCTGCGTCGCTGCCGCTGGCCCGGAGCGCGTTCGACGCCGGTGAGCCGCAGGCCGGCCTCGGTGAGCACGTGGAGGTAGCCGGGCCGGCCGCCTCGCCGCTCGCGCGTCGGGTTGGTCAGCTTGCGCGTCAGACCGAATCGTTCAAGGCGTAGCAGGAGCTGTCTGGCAGCTCGGGCAGCGTCCTCGGCGCTGCGGTCGGGGAACAGCAGGCGGGCGATCTGACTCGCAGTGGTCACGTGGACGATGGCCACCTCACGCATGACCTGGCGCTCCTCCACGGTTAGCACCGGGCCAGATCGCATAAGGGGACGCATGGTGGTGGGACGGGAACCGGGGAGAGACATGGGAAGACCTCCGATAAGGCAATGAGATGTATGAGAAAGGCTGAAGAGTCGTACGCACTTGGGGCCCGTGACCAGGTATGACGGGGATGAGTCACTACACCGAGCGGAGCAGGTTTCGGAGCAGCCAGATGACGGCGCAGCTATCCCCACGGCTGGGCTCCACGGGTGTCGCCAGCGGTACTCCGAGGGCCGCGCCGCCGCTCGGCGATCTCCTGCTCGACCTGCTCGCGGTCCCGGCCGTAGGTCAGTCGGGAGAAGGCGCGGGCCTGCTCGCCGAAGCCGGTGGCCGGCGGCGGTGGGTTAGTGGCGATGCTGACGGGCGGGCTCACCTGACCGTTTGCGACGACGGCGGCGACAGCCGTACGCGGCTCCAGCGTCAGCAGGTCTTCCGGCTTCACTTGCGGGCCGAGCGCCCGAGCCAGGGTGGTGGCGTCATCAGGACCAGGCTGGAGGACGACCTTGGTGCGGGCCTCGCTCAGCAGGGCGGCCCGCAGGTTGGGGGGCACCTGGGTGATGTGCTGGAGCGCGGCGATGATGCCGAGGAAGTGGCCGCGGGCCCGGGCCAGCATGTCGGACAAGTCGGCCCCACCACGCAGGAAGCGGGCGACTTCATCGATATAGAGGAACGTCGGCTGGCGGTGCTCGCGGGTGACGGCGGCTCTCCGCATGACGGCGTTCCAGACCATCCCGACCAGCAGGCCACCGAGCAGGTCGACGGCGTAGGAGCCGGCCAGGCCGGAGGGCAGCGCCACGAGCAGGATCTTGCTTTGGTCGATGACCTGCTGCATGGTCCAGGCGGGCTTAGCTTGGCCGAGCATGGCGCGCAGCTGGCGGCGGTCGGTCAGGGGCGACACCTTGTTGATGACCGCGCTGACGGCTTGGCCTCGTTCGCCTTCGCTCCAGGCGTTGAAGCGGGAAAAGAACGCGCCCACGGTCGGGGCGAAGGCAGGATCGAGGCGGGCCAGGAGACGGGCCCGGAATGAGTCGTCGGTCAGGACGGGTTGGAGTTCCACCAGCGTCATACCGGGGGTGGCGGCCAGCAGAACGAGGCTGGCCTTGAGGACTTCCTCCAGGCGGGGTCCCCAGCTGTCGGCATTGGCGCGGATGAGTTCCATGACCTGGTCGGCCACCAGCTCAGCGTCGTCTTTGGAGCAAGCCAGGGGGTTGATGCCCACCGGCCGGGCGTCGGCGGCGTCCAGGTAGATGAGGTCGCGCACCCGGTGCTCGGGGATGCGGTCAGCCACATCGCGGGCCAGGTCTCCGCCGGGGTCGAGCAGGATGACGCCGTGGCCGACCTGGATGTCCTGAGTCAGCTCGCCCAGCAGCAGCGTGGACTTGCCGGACCCGGTCGGGCCGGTCACGACCTGGTGCATCAGGCCATCAATGGCCGTGACGGCAATGGGCCGCTGCATACCGTCGTAGGTGGCGGTGCCGAGGACGCGGCCGGAGGAGGGCAACTGAGCGACCGGCGGGAACAGGCGGCCACCGCGCAGACTCAAGCCCGGCAGGGTGGGTCCAGCCAGCGGCCAGCCGACCATCGTGGCCGCTTCCCGGGCATTGACGTGCACCGGGGCCACGGATGTACCGGTGGCACCGCGGGCCAGCCAGTCGGCCGCCTGGCGTGGTAGCCAGCGTGGCACCAGCGCCACACCGTTCTGGTCGAGCTGGTGCAGCGTGGCCATGAGCCGGCCAACCAGGAAATGGGCTCGGGACTGATTACCGGCGGCAGCGCCAACGGTGCCGACGACGGCGAACCACGGCTCGCTCGTCTTGGCATTGAAGTCGGCGAGCGCCTGCTTGTCCGGCTTGGCCGGTGGCGCGCCAGTCAGGAGCTGAGCGGCTCGGCTCAGCCACGGCGGCAGCAGGTCCCCTCCCACCCAGCGGTGACGCGCCAGTGGGGCGGTTGGGGTCCGTACGGGATAGATGACGAGCTGATACAGCAGCGTCTCGTCCCGGCTGACCGGTTGGAAGGTGCTGAGCAGGCCGGTGGTGAAGGTCTCCGGTGCATCCGTCCGCAACGGGCGGGCGGTGGTGGTGAGACGGATTCGCCGTAGCCAGCGGGCCTCGGGCAAGGCCGGGGCGTCGAGACGAGCGGACCGCAGGCCTGGCACGATGCCGCGCAGCTGGCGCAGCAGCACGTCAGCCTGGTGCTCGGGCAGCCGCAGCCGGTATTCGATGCCGGCCGCTTGGCCGACGATCTCGAACACGGCGCTGTCCCGGCCAAACAGCCAGCCTCGCTCCGGCCGGAGCCGGGTGAGGGCGTGCAGGAAGGCGGTCACCTGCTGGCTGGTCAGGTCACGGGGGAAATCCAACCGATAGGTCAGACGACGTAGGTCTCGGGAGAGCTGGTCGCGTTCCCTCAGAAAAAGAATGAAACCGATGGTGACGCTAAAGAGCGTCGAGCCCGCGACGAGCAGCGTGGTGTCGCTCATGGCTGGCCTCCGCTGTGCGGGGCCGCCGAGCCAGTGACCTCTACCGAGACCGTGAAACGATGTCGTACCTCATTGGACATCCACCCCCCTAGGCCACAAAAATCCGCCGAAGCGAATATCGTGGCGGTTATGTAGATTGATTGTTGTCTCTTCAACCTACATTTAAATATTAGCATGAAAATGCCCCATTTGTCAATACTTTTAAGGCTTAGTGAAGCCTTTATATCTGTTGAGGCGTGCCGATCTGGCACACGATTCCCCGACGTTGGTGGCCGTTTTTGGGTGCGTGAGTCAGAGGTTTGACATCACTGTGTTCGGGTCAAAAAGCCGAACAGATCCGCCCCTACCAGATAGAGACTTATCGCCGCCCGAAGAACCGACTCAGGACCAGTCCGGCGAAGGCCGCCACGATGAGGTAGCCAATGAAGTGCTGGAGCAGCTGACCCGCGATGATGACGGCGAAGGCGAGCCCGACGACCTTGAGGGCCGTCTGCTGGTGCGGCGACATGGCCGCCTACGCGGTGGTGCCGAAGTCGGCCAAAGCGCCGGCCAGGGCCTTGGCGATGGCGATGATCTCGCTGACCTCGGCGTAGGCCGCTTCCAGCAGCTCGCTGGCTTCGCTGGAGATGATCTGCTTAGTCACGATCATGGCCCGCAGGCGCGAGCCCGCCGTGATGACGGCCGAGGCTTCAGCGTGGGCCGATTCGCGCAGCGCGTCGTACGCGGCGATGACGGCCTTGAGGCCAGCCAGGTCGGTGCCAGCGGCCGGAGCAGGTTGAGCAGGCATGGTTCGTCCTTGGGCATGACGCACCTACGCCGCAGGGCGTCAGGAGGAGAGTTTGAGCGCGCGACAGGGTGCGCGGGTGGACGACCCAGTAGTGGCCAGGGCCATCGAACGAAGACAGAAGTAAGCGTCGCGCCGCACCAACGACCGTTGAAGTACAACCTCTGCCAGTTGGTACTGACCTCCGGCAGCCACCGACCGCACGGCCAGCTGTGGCGGCCATATGTTGCGACAGGGTCGGCCAGGCCGCAACATTTTGCCGTGGAGGCACTCCGCGTTCTGATCGCTTCAGCACTGGGCAAGATCATCACGCCGATCTTGGAGCAAGCGATGCCGGGGGCGACCGTCGTCGCGGCCACGACCGAAGCGGAGATTCAGCGCGCCATCGTGCACCAAGTGCGCTTCGATGCCCTGGTGATCGACCTGACCTGGGTGGACTACCGGGTTGAGCACGACTTCGACGGCCTCGACGTCTTATCCCTCATCCGGGCCTGCGACCGCACCGCCCCTGTCATCTTCGCGGCCCAAGGCCACGGCATGGAGCGCGAGCACTTCCAGGAGGCCATCCTCCAACCCGAGGTGGTCTGCATGGTGCAGAAGGCTGACGGCCTGGGGCCGGTCATCCGGTGCGTCCAGACAGCTGCCTTCCGACTGCCCCCGCCGACAGCCAACGCCGTGGAGCACTTCAAGCCCGACCCCTGGTCGATCTGCGCCTACTTCGGCCGGTCACGCGGCGGAGCCACCGCGGCTCGCATCGCCGGAGCCATCGCCTCGGGCCGCGCCACCGACGCCGAGTCCTTGGCGGCTGCTACCGGCCTGCCGCTCAACACGGTCAACAAGCTCGTCCAGGTGCTCGGCCCGATCATCGAGGCTCGTGGCGAGCATGATCCCTGCCTGCGGATGAACGCGCAGGTGATCTACCGCTGGTGCGGGCAGCACTCGTGCTACATCCAGAGCTGGTGTCGCAGAAACAGGCATAGTCGCAACGCTTGGTAGCAGTCTGAGACGTTATGAAATGAGACTGGACAACACACCATCTACACCGAAGCATTGGCGCTCCACACGTCATGCCTCGTGCACGATATGCATGGTCATCTTCACTCTCGGTGAATCATCGCCCCGATTGGAGATCATCGGCTGCTCGACGCACACTGGAAGTGCAACTTGGCGCTCCAACCCATCATGAAGAGTGATCAATTGGTACAATTCGTGGTACAATCGGGGCTACCATTTTCCAGAATGGAGAGTCCCTTGACAGTCAACGAATCGATGAATAAGAGAATGCCATGTCTCATCGGAAGTCTGGCAGTGGAGTGGCTTTTTGCGAGCCACCTGTGAGAGAAGACGAAAACCGCTCCGAAGAGATTGGTCAGTCAACAGATTGGGCGATCGAGGCAGAGAATCGACTGATCAAAGGGCTCGAAGAATTCCGGCGCCATCCAGCTCCTCATATCCTTAAAGCCCTAGCCTTGAACGACCTTTCCGGGGAAGAGCAACCAGCCGTAGAAGAGCATCTTGTTCGTTGCTCTCGCTGTCAAACTGCCGTGGATCGAGTTCTTGAGCTTGGAGACTACGCCAGACGGATAGTGAGAGTGCCATAAGTACTTGATGAGGTCTGCGGTGATAGCAGATGAGGCACGTACATATCGGTGCGGATGCACTTGGGCTCGGTCTGCTTGTACGCCTGACTGGCGGCGACTCAAATCTTGATGTCGTTGTGGCTGAATCTAGCCACGATCATCCAGAGGCTGTGCAGGCCCTTCGAGAACATTCGGGCTACCACTGGTCAGTCGCATCCAGCTCGACGATGCCAAATGCCTGGCAGCAATTGTGGACCGTCGTTGATGAGACTGTCGACATAGACGGCAATCTCGACCAGCTAGGCCAGCTAATTTCCGACTCTCAAACAGTCCTACTCAGCATGACGATGCCCGATGAGGGTTGGTCTCATCGTGTGGGTGTCCTTGCACCCCTGCTTGAGGAGCGGTCCACGTCATCTGGCAGTGAGATAGCTGTCATCGTATGCGGTGGCACGGATCGTAATATCCTTCAGCTAGGCCAAGATCTTTCGCTTCACCCAAACATATCCTTTCCTGCTGTGGTCGCGGATCGTGAATGCTCGACACCCTACATCGGGACAGGCGGTAAGGTGGCGATAGAGGTCGAAGATTATTACCTGCTCGCGGTTCAGGATGCCGAAAGAATTACAAAAGCCAGGCAGAGTCTGGAGTCGCTGCAACATGTGATCTTCACCGAGTATGTTTCTACACTGTCTCTCCTGAAGCAGCGACTGTTTGATGCGCCGGTATTCATAGCCGTGCTTTTCGCGATATGCGATGGCCAAGGAAGGCTTGACGATTACGTCCGGTCAGGCGACGGGGAAAGCCTCTTGGAAAAAGCCCTGGAGGAATGCCTCATAGCCTTCCGCCGTGAGGCCGATTCAGTCGCGCTGGGTCAGCTTGGCCTGGATGAGAGCAGGCTACGCGACTACTCTCAACAAACCATCCGCCGAGTCTTGGACTTTCCGCGCGAGGTTTCTGACGTCGTCCAACTTGGTGCTGAGCACAGCGTAAGGAAAGTGGCGCGACTGGCTCAACAGACTCTCCTTCCACCCTGTGAAGCCTATCGAAAGGCGACAGGTAAGAACGGTGAAATCCTGAGCATAGCCACCAGGGCTGCGGTTAGAGTTATCAACGCAGCATTTAATTACAGCTAACGCTGTAAGCATCGGATCCGGTCTAGCACTATTGTTAGGCCGGATTTATTTTTTGACCGCCAAACCGAACCGGAACCTAGAGTCGGACGATTTGTCTTGCGATATCGTTAACTTCCGGGGCGGCGGGAACTGAAATGTTTGCATTGATTCTATCTGTCAATCGATCCACAAGGTCTCGGACTTCTTTTTCGCTCTTTGCTTCAACGAACTCACTGACAAGGCTCTGTGGGAGTCCCTCGCCGACCTCCTTGGCGGTCTTTTTAGACACTTCGGCCTGAGAAGCGGTGCCAGCCCGGACTCCTTGTTGCGCGGCGCTGAAGAGCACATTGGTATCTTTTCCAAGCGAAATAGAAGCTGGCAGCCTTCCTCCTAGAGCGGAGAGCAGAAGAATAATGCCAACAAGGAAAATTCCGCCGACTCCAACGCTATTGGCATCCTTCTCGAAGGTCGCGTACACACCCATTACAAGCGCTGCGATGCCGAGGATTCCTGCCAGCCACCGCCCGCATGTAGAGAGATTGCCCGTGGCGTCTGGAACATCCGTCATTTTTCCAAGCCCCCTTCGACGGCGGTGCGATTTTCTAATGGCTAGCATGGAGTGGCCCAGCGTTCAAGTGGCCTGGCAATGGTGCAAAATTTTGAGAAGTCGGCCTCACTCTAATACAGCAATGGTGCGATATTCGGCAAATCGCCCTTAATGCACCGGATTTGGTTTCGGGTCGCCATAACGATCATTGGCACGGATCGCATCATCCACAGGTTGAATCCTCGAGGTGTTTCACCCACTCCCCCAGAAACTCGGCTCGTTGGGCGGATTCAGCTGCACGGTTCAGGCCAGGGTGGCGCCGGAACAGCCCGGTCAGGGGGTCCCAGCCTTGCTCCCGGACAACCAACACCTCGATGCGTTCGTACTGGTGATACGAGTTTCCGTCGAACTCGAATCCGTTGTGCTTGTTGGCTCGCTCCCAGTACGGAAACGCTGGCGTCCACCAGGCCACCCACGGGTCACCCCCGCGTTGCAGCGGCGAGTCCCATAGCTCTGGGCCTGTCTTTGTATCTGTCCCTGGGATCGTCGCGTAGTAGCCAAGCACCTGACCGTCGTCCAAAGCCACTGAGCAGTAGTGGTCTGGGTGGGCGCTCTCCCGGGCTGGCAGTTCGTGCCGCGCATTGACCACGAACCCGGCCACGACCGCCACCAGGACGATCAGCAGGCTGGCCAGGCCGCAGCCGATGTGCGGTCTGCCCTGGCGAGGCGGCGGCGATGTCTTCGGCTCTGGTGACGGCTGAGATCGCGTTGGCCTTGGCGGCGGTGAGGCTGGACGTCGTGGAGGCTTCGGTCTCGGAGGTGGCGGCGGAGCCGGTTCCACCACGTTGATGCAGACCGGCACCACCACGATGAGATCCTCGACCACGAGCCGGAGCCGGTCGTGGCGGGGGCCCAGCCCATCGTGCGGTGACAGCGGCCGGACTCGGAGCCGCAGCCTCACCGCTGAGACATCGCGACACGGCCGCGGCTCGACGACCTGCCAGAAGTCTCCACGGTCATTGAGCACCCAGGCGTAGCGGATGGTCGAGTCGTCGCTGAGGCTCACCATGACGACCTGGTCGGGCGGTATTTCACCAACGACGACCGACCCGAAGTCCACCACTTGCGGCTTGACCACGACGACCCGCGGCCGGGGTCGAGGCGGCGGTTCGCGTCGCGGCGGAGACCCGTGGGTTGGCTGACTCTTCGGCTTGGCCGCTCGGCCGGCGTCGTATTCGGCCCGCAGACGAGGGTCACTCAGCACCGCCCAAGCCAGGTTGATCCGCACCATGTCTTCGTGGGCACGCGCCGCGTCGGCCTGGGGGCGGCGGTCCGGGTGTGCGTGGCGGACACAGGCGCGGTGGGCGCGGCGGATGGTGGCGAGGTTGGCGTTCGGCTTCACGCCCAGCACCGCGTAGACGTCATAGTCGGGCAGCTTCATGACCGCTGCCCCAGAACGAGGGCCACGGTCCGTGTGCGTGCTAGCGCCGGGCTAACGGCCGCGCTGAACCACCCCAAGGCCGGCCGGTTGGGGCTGGTACGGCCTGACACCCGCTGACCTGCGAGAACGGTACGGTGCGACATTATTCGTCACCGTCCGACTCGTCGTCCATCGGACTCTTAATCAGCGGGTCCGGGGTTCGAGTCCCTGGCGGCGCACAGACAAGGGGAAGCCCCTCGTAGCGAAAGCTACGAGGGGCTTCTTCGTTCTGCCGGAAGCCAGGGGCCGGCCGCCTCTACGCCGCCGCCCCCGGCCTGGTCCCCGCACCCGTCAGGTACGCCGAGACCACCACGTTCGCCGAGTACTGTCCGGCCGCCTTGTCGTAGGTCCCGCCGCAGGTCACCAGCCTCAGCTCGGCGCGGCCCGGGACCCGCGGCCCGTACGCCTTGGCGGGGTCGAAGCCCGCGCGCTCGTAGACCCGTACGTCCTCGACGGTGAACTCGGCGACCGTCCCGTCCGCCCGCGCCACCCGGACCTTCTCCCCCGGCTTGACCGAGCCCAGGCCGAAGAACACGGCCGGCTTGGCCTTCGTGTCCACGTGCCCCACCATCAGCGCCGCCCCCACCGCACCCGGTGCGGGGCCCGCGCCCCACCAGCCCACCGTGCCGGGCAGCTCGTACGGCGGCGGCTCGATCGCCCCCTGCCGGTCCAGGCCCCGCGCGATCACCGGCGCCTGCACCCCCAGCGACGGTACGTCGACCCGCGCGGGCATCGCCGCCGTCAGGGGGGCCCGCGCCGCCGGGAGGCCCGGGCCCGCCTGGCCGCCGGGCCGCCCGGAGAGCGGGCCCGCCGGCACCCCCGTGATCTCCTTGCCCCACAGCCAGAGCCCGAGCACCAGCACCGACCAGGCCGTGAAGGTCAGCAGCCGGCCGCCGGCCAGGGGGCGGGGCCCGCTCATCCGTCGTTGCGGCGGCGGCGCAGGGTCAGGGCGCGCCCGGCGACCACCAGCGTGGCGGCGGCGGCCAGGACCGCGCCGACCACGGTCTGCGACAGGCCGGGCCCGTCACCGTGGTGGCTCTTCTTCGCGGCGGAGGCGGAAGCCAGCCGGGTGGTCTCGGCGACCTGGGCGGCCATCGCGCCGCCGCCCGCGTGGACCGGCCAGACCGGCGAGTGGTGGGGGTCGGGGCGGTGGTCGCGGCGGACCTCCAGCGAACCGCGAAGGCCCTCGTCGCGGCCCTCGCACTTGACCCGGACCTCGTGCCACCCCGGGTCGGCGTGCCGGCGGATCTCGGCCTCGCCGAAGAGGGTGCGGGGGTCCTCGTGGCCCTTGTGCAGCCGGACCTCCCCCTCGAAGACGGGGGAACGGGCCACCGCCCAGTCACCCTCACAGGCGCGCACGCGGACCTTGACCCGGTCGCCGGGCTCGGCCGGGTTCGGTTCGACGGAGACACCGCCGCGGTCCCCGTCGTATCCGAGGGCGGCGGGGGCGGTCACGGCGGTGCAGGCCGCCAGGGTCACGGCCACCGCTGCGGCACGGAGAGCGATCAGAGAAATTCGCATGGTGAACCTCCTCACAAGGAGATTCACGCGCGGCGCGCCGCTCCGCATCCGGAGCGGCGCTCTCTTGGCCCGTACGTGTCAGCCGTATGCGCCAACGCGGCAGCCGCGGCGCCCTCCGCGACTACACCAGGTCGACGAGATCCGCGATGGAGTCCACCGTCCGGGTCGGACGGTAGGGGAACTTCTCGGTGTCCTCGACCGTGGTCAGCCCGGTCAGCACGAGGAAGGTCTGCATGCCCGCCTCCAGGCCGGCCAGTACGTCGGTGTCCATCCGGTCGCCGATCATCGCGCTGGTCTCGGAGTGGGCGCCGATGGCGTTGAGGCCCGTACGCATCATCAGCGGGTTGGGCTTGCCGGCGAAGTACGGCTTCTTGCCGGTCGCCTTGGTGATCAGCGCGGCGACCGCGCCCGTGGCCGGGAGCGGGCCCTCGGTGGAGGGGCCGGTCTCGTCGGGGTTGGTGCAGATGAAGCGGGCGCCGTCGTTGATCAGCCGGACGGCCTTGGTCATGGCCTCGAAGCTGTAGGTGCGCGTCTCGCCGAGCACGACGTAGTCGGGCTGGTGGTCGGTGAGGATGTAGCCGATGTCGTGCAGGGCGGTGGTCAGCCCCGCCTCGCCGATGACGTACGCCGTGCCGCCCGGGCGCTGGTCGTCGAGGAACTTCGCGGTGGCGAGCGCCGAGGTCCAGATGTTGTCCACGGGCACGTCCAGGCCCATGCGGCTGAGCCGGGCCTGGAGGTCGCGCGGGGTGTAGATGGAGTTGTTGGTGAGGACCAGGAAGGGCTTGCCGGACTCGCGCAGCCGCTTGATGAAGGCATCGGCGCCGGGGATCGGCGTGCCCTCGTGGATGAGGACGCCGTCCATGTCGGTGAGCCAGGATTCGATCGGCTTGCGCTCTGCCACGGATTTCTCTCCGCTCTTCGATGGCCGCTGACCTGTGGGTCTGTGGTCTGTACCACCCACCCTAGCGGGCGCGGGCCGTGGGCGCCGGGGGCGTCCACGGCCCGGACGGCCTAGCGGAGGCGGACGTCGTCGACGGTCCAGTACCAGTTGTTGTCGCCGCTGTAGCGGAAGCGGACCTGGACGTCGGTGGCGCCCGCCGGGATCGGCAGCGGCAGGGACTCGGACGCGGCCACGGCGTCGGCGGTGTACGTCTTCACCACGACCGGGGCGGCGCCGTCGTACGAGACGAGGACCTGGGCGGTCTGGCCGGCCTCGTGGCGGTAGTGCGTCCGGAAGTCCAGGGTGCGCGTGGTGCCGCCGGTGACCGCCCACTTGGGGGTGATCAGGGTGGAGTCGAAGGTGCCCGTGTGGGTCTTGTCGTCCCACTCGTCGGAGTCGGCGACGGCGAACACGTCACGGGAGCGGACGCCCAGCTCGCGCCACTGGTCGCGCTGCGCCTGGCTCCAGAACTCGTCGGTGGAGAAGGCCCATCCGGCCCACTCGGTGACGCCGCCCGTGCCCATCCTGGAGTTGTCCACGGACCAGCCGGCGGGCGGGGTGTGCGTGAAGCCCTTCGTCCCGGCCGGGATGCCGGTCTCGTCCACGCGGGCCCGGAGGGCGGGGCGCAGGGTGTCGAAGGGGTCGTTGTCGGGGCTGTCGAGGGGGACGCCGTCGAGCCCGGCGGTGGGGACGCCGACCTGGGCGAGGGCGGTGGCGGCGACGTCGACGAGCTTGACGTCGTCGCGGACCGAACCGGCGGGGATCCCGGCGCCCTTGGCGATGACGAAGGTGCCGCGCTCCTGGATGGTGGAGCCGCCGTGGCCGCCGGCGTCGGTGTGGCCGTGGTCGGTGGTGACCAGGATCTTCCAGTTCTCCTGGGCGTAGGCGGGGCGGGCCTTGACGGCGGTGAGGAGCTGACCGACGAGGGTGTCGACGCGGCCGATGGCGTCGAGGTACTGCCGGCTGGCGGCGCCGTAGGAGTGGCCGGCGGAGTCGACCTGGCCGAAGTAGACGAAGGAGGCGTCGGGGTTGCCGTCGCGCAGCTCGGCGGAGGCGGCCGTGGCGATCTTCGGGTCCTCGCTGCCGTAGCCGTCGCGGTCTCCCTTGAGGGAGAGGCGCTTGTCGGCCTTGGCGGAGAAGACGGGGCCGTTCTGGTCGGTGGAGGTGAGGGGCTCCCAGTCGGCGGCCGCATAGGTGTTGAGGGCCGGGTTGGCGTTCTCGGCGCGGGTGAGGAAGTCCGGGTGGGCGGTGAAGTTCTTGCCGGTGAAGGAGTTGTCCTTCACCCCGTGCTGGTCGGGCCAGACGCCGGTGGCGATGGTGGACCAGCCGGGGCCGGAGGAGGTGGCGGCCATGGGGCTCGCGTAGAGGGTGCTGCGGGCGGTGAGGCCTTCGGCCATCAGGCCTTTGAGGTGGGGGGCGTTGGCGGCCTTGACGCGGTCGAGGACCACGCCGTCGAGGCCGATGACGAGGACCTTGCCGACGGAGCCGGCGGTGGTGGCGGTAGTGGCGGTAGTGGCGGTGGCGGGCTTGGCCGCGGCCGCCACTACCGCCGCTTCGGCCGCGGCCCTGGGGTCGCCGGGGGCGGCGGTGGCCGGGGTGGTGAGGCCGAGGGTGGTGGCGATGAGCGCCGTGGCGGTGGCGGTCACGGCGAGGGTGCGTCCGCGCAGGTCAGGGGACACGTACTCCTCCAGGAGCAAGTGGGTGTGGGCGGGGTGTGGGCCGGGTGTGCGCGTGCGGGCGCCGCGGGCGCAGGGACGGGCGCGCATGCGGCGGGTCCGGACCGAGGTGCGGTTTCGGTCCAGACCCGTTATCCGTTCGATATGGTTCCCGGTGGGGGTGGCCGGGAGGTGAAGGCTCAGCTGCCGGTCGCGGACTTCCAGGCGTCGACGTAGCCCGTGAGGTTCTTGTCGATGTCGGCCCAGTCCGGCTCGAACACCTCGACGCCGGCCATCAGCTGGGTGAGCTCGATGGCGTTGGCGTCGGTGGGCTTGACGTCCGTACGGGCCGGGAAGCCGCCGCCGACCTCGCTGACCAGCTTCTGGGCGTCCTCGCTGAGCAGGTAGTCGAGGAGCTTCTTGCCGTTCTCGGTGTGCGGGGCCTTGGCGACCAGCCCGGCCGCGTACGGGAGGGCGAAGGTGGTGGGCTTGCCGCCGTCCTTGGCGGGGAACCAGATGCCGAGGTTGGGCATGGACTTGGACTGGGCGAAGTTCATCTGGACGTCGCCGTTGGCGACGAGCAGCTCGCCCTTGTCGGTCTTCGGGGCGAGCTTGCTGGTGGAGGAGGACGGGCCGACGTTGTTGGCCTGGAGCTTCTTGAGGAAGTCCATCGCCTGGTCCTTGCCGCCGAAGTCGTGCAGGGACTTGACGAGGACGGCCGTGCCGTCGCCCGCGACGCCGGGGGTGGAGTACTGGAGCTTGCCCTTGTACTTGGCGTCCAGCAGCTCCTCCCAGGTCCTGGGGGCGGTGGTGAGCTCCTTCTTGTTGTAGACGAACCCGAAGTAGTTGTTGACGACGGAGGTCCACTTGGCGTCGGCGGACTTGTCGGCGCCGCTGACCTTGTCGGAGCCCTGGGGGGCGTAGGGCTGGAGCAGGCCCTTGCCGTCGGCCTGCTGGATGAAGGGCGGCAGGGTGATCAGTACGTCGGCCTGGGTGTTGGTCTTCTCGCGGAGGGCGCGCTGGACCATCTCGCCGGAGCCGCCCTCGACGTACTTGACCTCGATGCCGGTCTTCTTGGTGAAGTCGGCGAAGACCTTGTCGTACCAGCCGTCGCCCTTGTCGCTCTTGAGGCCGTCGGCGCTGTAGACGGTGACGGTCTTCCCGCCGCCCCCGCCGGAGTCGGCGCCGGCGGTGGTGGAGGAGCCGCCGCAGGCGGTGAGGGCGGCGGCGAGGGTGAGGCCGGTGGTGAGGGCGGTGGCGGTGCGGAGCAGGAGCGCTCTGGACATGGGACTTCCTTACGGGGGGCGGGGACGGGGGTTTGGCAGCCGGGGGCGGCTGGGGGGCGCCGGGGGTGTCAGCGGTAGGAGGCTCGGGTGCGGATGCGGGAGACGGCCAGGAGGACCAGCAGGGTGGTGGCCATCAGCACCACGGCCACGGCGGATCCGCCGAAGAGCGAACCGCGGTCGGTGGCGGTGAAGATCCGGACCGGGAGGGGCATCCAGTCCGGCGGGTAGAGCATCATCGTGGCGCTCAGCTCACCCATGGAGAGGGCGAAGCAGAGCCCGGCGGCCGCCGTGAGGGACGGCAGCAGGAGGGGGAGCCTGACCCGCCACAGCACGTACGCGGGACGGGCGCCCAGGGAGGCGGCCGCCTGCTCGTACGCGGGGTCGAGTCGCACGAGGGCCGCCGAGACCGACTGGTAGGCGAAGGCCGTGACGAGGATCGTGTGCGCCAGGACCACGATCGTGCTCGTGCCGTTGAGCAGCAGCGGGGGCTTGCTGAACGCGACGAGGACGGCCAGGCCCACGACCACGGACGGCACGGCCACCGGCAGCATGAACAGGGCGTCCAGGACGCGCTTGCCGCGCTTGCCGAGCGCGGCGGCGGCCAGGGCGGCCCAGGTGCCGGCGGCGAGCGCGAGGAGGCTCGCGGCCAGGGCGGTGACCAGGGAGGTCGTCAGTGCCTGGAGGGACTCGCCCTGGACGGCGGAGGCGTAGTTGGCGGTGGTGGGGCCGGAGGGGAAGGCGCCGGACCAGTGGGTGGCGAAGGAGGCGGCCACGACGACGAGGAGGGGCAGGGCGAAGAGGGGGACGAAGAGGATCCCGAACAGGCTCCAGGCGGCCCAGCGGCCGCCCCTGCTATGCACCAGCACGCTTGCCCACCACCCGGTAGAGGCCGAACAGGCCGATGGATATGGCGATGTTGACGACGGCGGCCACGCAGGCGGCCGGGTAGTCGGACTCGAGGATCGCCTTGCCGTAGACGAGCATCGGGAGGGTCGTGACGCCCTTGGCTCCGGTGAAGAGCACGATCCCGAACTCGTTGAGGCACATGACGAGGACGAGGCTGCCGCCCGCCGCGAGGGCGGGAAGGGCCTCGGGGAGGATCACCTGGCGGACGATCCGGGCGGGGCGGGCGCCGAGGCCGGCGGCGACCTCCAGCTGGGCGGTGTCCAGCTGGGAGAAGGCGGCGAGCAGCGGGCGCATCACGAAGGGGGTGAAGTACGTGATCTCCGCGAGGAGGACGCCCCAGGGGGTGGTGAGGAAGTGGAACGGGCCTTCGGCGCCGCCGAGGAGGTCGGTCCAGAGCCCGTTGGCCATGCCGACGGTGCCGTAGATGAAGAGGAGGGCGAGGGTGATGAGGAAGGAGGGGAAGGAGAGGAAGACGTCGATGAACTTGGCGACGGCCTTGGCCCCGGGGAAGGGCACGAAGGCGATGACCAGGGCGAGGGTGAAGCCGAGGAGGAGGCAGCCGGCGGTGGCGGCGAGGGCCAGCCAGACGGTGGTGCCGAGGGCTTCGCGGAAGGCGTGGGAGGCGAAGACGGCGGTGTAGGCGTCGAAGGCGCCGCCGTCGGCGGCGTCGTCCGGGGTGAGGGACTGCCGGACGACCAGGGCGAGGGGGTAGAGGAAGACCAGCCCGAGCACGGCGACGGGGGGCAGGGCCCACAGCGCCGCCCGGGGCAGCCGGCTCCCGGGCGGGGCCGCTTCCCGGGGTGGCTTCCGGCTGCCGGGCGGGGGTGTGGCGCCGGGCGCGGTCGTGGCGCCGGGCGGGGGTGTGGGCACGGGCGGGGTGGCAGCCGGGGGCGGTACGGGACCCGCAGCCGGAGGCGGTACGGGACCCGGAGCCGGGGCGGGCACGGGACCCGCAGCCGGGGGCGGGAAGGGACCCGCAGCCGGTCCCGGCTCCGGTGGCGCGGCCGGGCCGCCGGGGGGCCGGGCCGGGGGCAGGGGGTCCGGGCGGGCCGGGAGCAGGGGGTCCGGGCGGGCCGGGGCGGCCGGGTGGCCGGTGGCCTCAGGCATCCGCGACCCCCGCCGCCAGGAGCACCGCGTCGCGGGGCTCGAAGTGGAGGGTGACCTCGTCGCCGAGGGCCGGGGTCTCCCGCAGTTCGGGGAGGTCCGCCTTGACGCGGTGCCCGTCGACGTCGACGTACAGCCGGTGCGTCGAGCCGCGCCACTGCACCTCGGTGATGGTGCCGCGCAGGGCGTTGGGGCCCTCGCCGAGCCCCAGCAGGTGCGGCCGTACGCACAGGGTCGCGGTCGCCCCGGGGGCCGCGCGTCCGGTGTCGAGGTCCAGGGGGCGGCCCGCGAAGACGGCGCCGCCGCCGGCGCCTGCGACCGTCACCGGGAGCAGGTTGGCGTTGCCGACGAAGGACGCGGTGAACTC
Organism: Streptomyces katrae; assembly: GCF_002028425.1. GTDB lineage: Bacteria > Actinomycetota > Actinomycetes > Streptomycetales > Streptomycetaceae > Streptomyces > Streptomyces katrae_A. Next base: position 2,980,229 of record NZ_CP020042.1, read on the forward strand.
CGTGCGCGGCGCCCGGTACAGCTGCTGCGGGGTGCCGCAGTCCTGGAGGCGGGCGCCGTCCATCACGGCGATCCGGTCGGCCAGGGTCAGGGCCTCGACCTGGTCGTGGGTGACGTACAGGATGGAGACGTCGGGGAGTTCGCGGTGCAGCCGGGCCAGTTCGGCGAGCATCCCGGAGCGCAGCTGCGCGTCCAGGGCGGAGAGGGGTTCGTCCAGCAGGAGGACGCCGGGGCGGATGGCGAGGGCCCGGGCGATGGCCACCCGTTGCTGCTGTCCACCGGAGAGCTCGCGGGGGTAGCGCTTGGCGTACGCGGCCATCCCCGTCATCTCCAGGGCCTCGGTGACCCGGGCGGGGATCTCGGCCTTGGGGGTCTTCCGGGCGCGCAGGCCGAAGGCGACGTTGTCCTCGACCCGCATGTGCGGGAAGAGCGCGTACTGCTGGACGACCATGCCGATGCCCCGTTTGTGCGGGGGCAGGGTGGTGACGTCCTGACCGCCGATCAGTACCCGCCCTGAGACGGGCCGGACGAAGCCGGCCACGGCGCGCAGGGCGGTGGTCTTGCCGGAGCCGGAGGGGCCGAGGAGGGCCATGACCTCGCCGGGTTCGACGGTCAGGTCGAGGGAGTCCAGGACGGTGGTGCCGTGGTAGGCGACCGATACGGAGTCGAAGCGGATGCCGCTCACGAGGACCCCGCGAGGAGGAGGGCCGGGAGTTCGGCGACCGAGCCGAGGACGTGCGTGGCTCCGTGCCCGGTGAGCGTGGCCCGGTCGTGGGCCCCGGTGAGGACCCCGGCGACGGTGCCGGCGCCGGCGCGGCGGCCGCTGAGCATGTCGTACGCGGTGTCCCCGGCGACGACGGTCTCGCGCACGTCGTCCACCGCGCCGGTGCGCAGGAACGCGGCCAGCACCATGTCGGGGTAGGGGCGGCCGCGGCCGCCCGCGTCGGCGGGGCAGAGGGTGAGGTCGGCCAGGCCGCGCCAACCGAGGGCGTCGAGGATGGCGTCCTGGGTGACGCGGGCGAAGCCGGTGGTCAGGACGACGGTGTGGCCGGCGGCGCGGAGTTCCCCGATGGTCTCGCGGGCGCCGGGGAGCCCGGCGACGAGGCCGCCGTCGACGAGTTCCGCGTAGGCCTGCTCGAAGGCGGAGTTGGCGGCCTGGGCGCGTTCCTCCGTGCCGAAGAGGTGGCGGAAGACGGAGATCTTCGACTCGCCCATGGTGTCGCGGACGTACTGGAGCTTCGCGGCGTGGGCGGGGGTGCCGGGCTCCACGCCGAGGCGTTCGGCGGCGCGTTCGAAGGCGCGCTCGACGAGGCCGCCGTCGGCGACGGTGGTGCCGGCCATGTCGAGGACGATCAGCCTCTTGGGGGCGGGGGTTGTGGTGGCGGGGGTTGCGGTCGTGTCGGTCATGCGGCTCACCAGCCCAGTTCGTTCGCGGTGGTTTCGGCGATGGCAGGCGAGCAGGTCATGCCCCGGCCGCCCGGTCCGGTGACGAGCCAGACGCCTTCGCCGACCTGCTGGCGGTGGACGACGCGGCTGGTGTCGGAGCACTGCGCGTACACGCCCGCCCAGCGGTGCCTGATCTTCGGCAGCGGGCGGCCCAGGAAGGACTCGGCGACCTCGGTGAGGTGGTCGTAGGGGTCCTCGAGGGTGTCGAAGGCGAAGGGGTGCTCGTACTCGTGGGTGTCGCCGATGGTCAGGCCGCCGTCCCGGCGCTGGACCATCAGCAGCTGCATCTTGTGCGCGGCGGCGACGGGCGCCTGGGCCTGGGAGGCGTTGAGCTCGTCCAGGGCCGCCGACCGGTAGGCCGGGTAGTAGCGGAAGCTGTCGGCGTCCGCGACGGAGGTGGTGAGCGGCTCGCCGAGGGGGGCGGTCTGCATCATCTGGAGCCGGACGCGGCGCACGGGCAGGCCGGGGGCGAGCTCGCGGACCAGGCCGGAGAGCCAGGCGCCGGTGGCGAGGACGACCGCGTCGCCGCGGTGGACGTCGCCGTGGTCGTCGCGGACGGCGGCGGGGCCGGCCAGGTCACGGACCTCACGGCCGGGCAGGAAGGTGTAGCGGCCGGAGGCGCGCAGGGCCTCGCGGAGGTGGAGCTGGGCGGTGCGCGGTTCGACGGCCGCGTCGCGCTCGCACCACAGGGCGGCCTCGAACGCGCCGCGCAGGGCGGGGTTGACGGCCCGGGCCTCTTCGGCGGTGACCAGCTTGTAGCCGCGGGCGGCGGCGTCGGCGCGGGCGACGGCCGCCTCGGCGACCGCGTACTCGCGGGCGTTGCGCACGGGGGTGAGGGAGCCGATGGCGCGGAAGCCCAGGCCGGGCACCTCCGCGCCGATCCGCTCCCAGAGCTCGCGGGCCCGCAGGGCGGTGTCGAGCTCCTCGCCCCCGGCCCGGCCGCTGACCCAGATCTGGCCGAAATTGCGCAGCGAGGCGCCGCGGGCCTCGGCTTCGCGCTCGATCTGGACGACCTCGTGGCCGCGTTGGACTGCTTGCCAGGCGTGCATGGTGCCGACCACGCCGCCTCCGACGACTATGACTCTCACGGCGTCCACGGTCGGGGCGGTCCGTGACCCGGGAGGATCGGGTGGGCGACGGGCCGGTGAACAGCCCTCGACGCTTGGACTAGACCCGTTATCATTCTGTTATCTTAGTCGGTCTGGTTTGGGAGCTTTCGTTTCGTTTCCTCCGGGGCCGCAGGGCTTATTCGGGCCGCAGGCGGGTCGTGAAGCTGAACCGGTCGCCACGGTAGAGCGAACGCACCCGCTCCAGCGGCCAGCCGTCCTGGTCCCGGGAGAAACGGTGGATGAGCAGCATCGGCAGCGCCGGCGGGGTGCCGATCAGGAGGGCCTCGCGGGGGGTGGCGAGGACGGTTTCCAGCTTCTCGTCGGCGTCGCCGAAGGAGATGCCGAGGCTGTCGCGGAGGTACCCGTAGAAGGAGGAGTCCGGCTGGAAATCGACGTCGAGGCGGGGCGCGCGGGCCACCCGGACGTACGTGCTCTCCAGTCCGACGCGCTCGTCGTCGGCGAGCAGCACGCGCTCCAGGTGCCAGACGGGCTCACCGGCCTCGGCGCCGATGCCGCGGGCGAGTTCGGGCGGGCAGGGGAAGCGTTCCAGGCCGATCAGGTGACGGCCGGGCCGGCGGCCCTGGCGGCGCACGCCCTCGGTGTAGCTGGCGAGGGAGAGGGGCTGCTCCAGCTTGGGCCCGGCGACGACGGTACCCCGGCCGGCCCGGCGGAGCCGGCCCTCCAGCAGCAGCTCCCGCAGCGCCTGCCGCACGGTCTCGCGGGCCACCTCGTACCGCTCGGCGAGGTCCCGCTCGGTGGGCAGCGCCCCGCCTTCGCCGAGCTCGTCGAGGAGCTCGGCGATCCGGGCCTTGACGGCGTAGTACTTGGGGATGCGGCCGTGCTCGGGGATCCCGGAGCGGACGGGCGAGCCGGGGCGGTGGGGGGCGGGGTGCCGGTTCTGTTCTTCCACGGTCGGACTGTACGTGCGGGAGGTGTACGGGAGGGGTGGGGGGCGGCCTGACCTGCGGGGGGAGTGGGCGACGGGTGGCGGGGTCGGGCGCGGGGCGGGGCGGCGGGGTCGGGCGCGGGCCCGGACGGGGGCCGGAAGGCGAGCCCGGACGCGGGCCGGGACGGGGGCCGGGACGGGCTCCCAGAGGCGGGGCCTGCACGCGAGGCTTGGGCGGGGTCCCAGACGCAGGCCCGGACGCGGGGCCTGCACGCGAGGCCCGGACGGCAGGCCCGGACGCGGGGCCAGACGCAGCCCGGGACGCAGGCCGGGACGCAGGCGGGACGCAGGCTGGGACGGGGGCCTGGACGGGCTCCCTGAGGCTGGCCCTGCACGCGAGTCTGGACGGGATCCCGCACGGGGGTTTCAGCGCAAGGGGCGTGTGCTCTGCGGGGTGCGACGCAGGCGGCGGGCGCCGAGCAGCATGCCGCCGCCTGCGGCCAGGGCGGCGACGGCTCCGGCGCCGTAGGCCCACTCCCGGGGCCCGGTGTGCGCGAGCGAGCCCGCGGCGGCCTCGGCCGCGGCCGCATCCTGCGGTTCCTCCGGGCCCTCCACGGAGAACCGGTACCCGCCGGCTTCGCCGACCCACTCCCCGTCGTCCCCCTTCCGCTGCACCAGCGCGGCATCGGCGACGACCTCGCCGAGGGGGGCGTCCGGGGCGAAGGCGAGCTGCACCTTGACGGTGGCGGAGCCGCCGGCCGGTACGGAGAAGCCGGGGAAGGCGTCCTTGCCGTCGAACACGGCGATGATCTCGTCGCGGTCGCTGCGTTCGAGGCTGACGGGGAAGGGGCCGCCGGGGGCTTCGAACTCCATGCGGAGGTGGGCGGGGCGCAGGGCCCGGGCGGGGTCGGTGAACACGATCACGGGGTGGATGGCGGTGCAGGTGGCGCCGGTGGCGTTCGTCAGGTCCAGCAGCCAGCTCTGCGGGCCTCCGCCGGCCCGGTAGACCGACGGCCCGCCACGGATGCGGGCCCCGATCGGGAAGGCGCCGCTCTTGCCGTCCCCGCAGCTGGCACGCGCGCGGGAGGGCAACGCCGGCGCGGGCATGGCGGGGGCGGGGGCGGGGTGGGGGCCGCCGCCGGTGCCGTTGTCCGCGGTGGCGGAGGGTGCGGCGAGGGCGAGGAGGAGGGCGGTGAGGGCGGGGGCGTTGCGCAGTCGCATGGAAGACCTCGCTGCTCGCCGGACGGAGTGATGATCGGACGAGGCGACAATCACCCCGCCCCTGCCCGCACCCTCCCACGCCCCCACACCCCAACCCCACCCCCACGCCCGACTCCTCCCGCTTTACCCCCGGATGGCCCTGGGTGCCGGGGGTTGGGGCCCGAGGGGTCGCCCAGCGCATCTTCAGCCCCGCCTGGGGGCACCTCTCTCAGCGGTAGCTGAGAGAGGCTGGCGGAGCCCCCCCCCGAGGCTGCCCAGCACCACAGGGGGCCGGGGCAACGCCCCGGCGAACGGTGGAAGGGCGGGTAGGGGACCGCTCCGCGCAGCGGCACCCCGGCCGGCCGACGCAACGACGCCGCACGGCACAACCGGCCAACCGAGCCGCGCGGCCCACCCGCCGGCTCAGCCACGCCCGAACAGCGGCGCCAGCACCAGCTCCGCCGCCCCCTCCGCGACACCGGCCGGCGCGAGCCCCACCACCGGCGGCTCGGCCGTCAGGGCCCGGGCGGCCAGCACCTCCCGCACCCCCCTCACGAACACCTCCGGCGCCCCCGCCACCACCCGGCCCCCCAGCAGCACCCGGTCCACGTCCAGCAGCGCGACCAGGTTCGCCGCCCCCTCCCCCAGCACCCGCGCCGCCCCCGCCAGGTCGCCCCGGGCCACCGCCTCCAGGCAGAGCACCTCCAGGCAGCCCCGGCCCCCGCACCGGCAGGGCGGCCCGTCCAGCCGCAGCACCTGGTGCCCGAACTCCCCCGCCCCCGACCGCGCACCCCGGTAGACCGCCCCGCCCAGCCGCAGCCCCGCCCCGAGCCCGGTCCCGAAGTGCAGGTACACGGCAGAACCCGAGCCACGCCCATCAGACCAGGGCCCGCCCGAACCCAGCTCACCCGACGCCGACCCCTCCGACGCCAGCCCATCCGAACGCGCCCCGCCCGCCCTGGGCCACCCCGAACCCAGCCCATCCGACGCCGACCCACCCGACGCCAGCCCAGCCAACCCGAGCCCACCCGAACCGGCCCCGGCCAACCCGAGCCCACCCGACGCGGCCCCACCCGACCCCGGCCCGCCCGACGCCAGCCCAGCCAACCCGAGCCCACCCGACGCGGCCCCACCCGACCCCGGCCCGCCCGACGCCAGCCCAGCCAACCCGAGCCCACCCGACGCGGGTCCACCCGACCCCGGCCCACCCGAACCCGGCCCACTCGCTCCCGCCCCGTCAAGCCCGCCCCACCCCGCCGCAGCGACCCCGGCGTTGGTGTCCTTGTCCACCACCACCGCCACCCCCAGCCGCCCCGCCAGCGCCTCCTTCAACGGGTACCCCTCCCACTCCGGGAAGCCCGTCACCCGCCCCAGCACCCCGGTCCGCCAGTCCAGCGGCCCCGGCGCGGCCACGCCCACCCCGAGCAGCAGCGGCGCCTCCAGCCCGCCCGAGACCCGCCCGACCGCCCGTACGGCAGCCTCCGCCACCGCCTCCGGGCCGACCCCGAAGTCCAGCAGGCCGCTCCACTGCTCGACGACGCCACCCGCCAGGTCGACCCGTACGGCCCGGAGCTCGTCCCGGTCCAGGTGCACCCCCACCGCGCACCGGGCGCCGGGGACCAGCCGCAGCCGGGTGCGCGGCTTGCCGCCGGTCGAGGCGTCGCGGCCGGCCTCGGCCACCAGGCCCTCGGCCGCGAGCCGGGCGGTGATCTTGCTGACGGCCTGCGGGGTGAGCCCCGTCCGGGCGGCGAGCTCGGCGCGCCCCAGCCCTGGCGGGCCCGCGGCGCGCAGCAGGTCCAGCAGCAGGACCTCGTTGTGCCCGCGCAGCGCCGGCAGGTTCACTCCGCCCCGGCCACCGTCCACGTTCGCCCTGTTCACCCGCCCATTGTCCACCCTCCTTGCACTTACACAACGCTGTTGCCAAAGTGGGACCCATGAACGCCTCCCCCACCTCCCCCGCCTCTCGCCCCTCCCCCGCCCCCTCCACATCCCCCCACACCCCCCTGCGCGTCGCGCTGGTCGGCTACGGACTCGCCGGCTCCGTCTTCCACGCCCCGCTCGTGACCGCGACCGAGGGCCTCGTCCTCGACACGATCGTCACCTCCGACCCCGGCCGGCAGGCCCAGGCCCGCGAGGCCTACCCCGGCGTCCGCATCGCCGCCTCCGCCGACGAGCTGTGGGAGCGCACCGGCGACGCCGAGGACCCCCTCGGCCTCGTCGTCATCGCCTCCCCCAACAAGACCCACGTCCCGCTCGCCACCGCCGCCCTCACCGCCGGCCTCCCCGTGGTCGTGGACAAGCCGCTCGCCGCCACCGCCGCCGAGGCCCGCGAACTCGCCGCGCTCGCCGAGCGGACCGGCACCTTCCTCTCCGTCTTCCAGAACCGCCGCTGGGACAACGACTTCCTCACCGTGCGCCGCCTCCTCGCCGACGGCGAACTGGGCGAGATCCAGCGCTTCGAGTCCCGCTACGAGCGCTGGCGCCCCCAGCTCAAGGGCGGCTGGCGCGAGTCCGGAGCACCGGAGGAGATCGGCGGCCTGCTGTACGACCTGGGCAGCCACGTCGTCGACCAGGCGCTGGTGCTGTTCGGGCCGGCCATACGGGTCTACGCGGAGACCGACGTACGCCGCCCGGGCGCCGAGGCCGACGACGACACGTTCATCGCGATCACGCACGCGAACGGCATCCGCTCCCACCTCTACGTCAGCGCCACCGCCGCGCAGCTCGGCCCGCGCTTCCGTGTCCTCGGCTCGCGGGCGGGCTACGTCAAGTACGGCCTGGACCCGCAGGAGGCCGCGCTGCGCGAGGGGCTGCGGCCGGGCGGTGCGGGCGGGCCGGCATGGGGCGAGGAGCCGGAGCACCTGTGGGGGCGGCTCGGCTCGGGCGAATCCCCGCTGACCGGCGGCGGCGATCCGGTGCCCACGGTTCCGGGCGACTACCCGGCCTACTACGCGGCGGTGGCGGAGGCGCTGCGCACGGGCGGACCGGCCCCGGTCACGGCCGACGAGGCGGCGCACTGCCTGGCGGTGCTGGAGGCGGCGCGCGTTTCGTCCCGTGAGGGGTCGGTCGTCGCCCTGTGATCCAACCTGTCGCAAAATCGACGGTTTGCGGGCATGGAAACGATCTATCCTTCACAAGCTGCCGATGATCACACTTGTGAAGAATGGACGTCCCGCCTGTGAAGCTGCCCCGGATCGCATCGATCGTGGCCACCGCCGCGATCGCCCCGGCCGTCCTGCTCTCCTCGCCCGCTTTCGCCGCGGACGGCGCGTCGGCGACGCCGTCCAGCCCGTCCACCCCGCCCTCTCCGACCGCGCCCGACCAGGGTTCTGAGGGGAAGCCGGCGGCGGACAAGCCCGCCGAGGACCCCCAGGCGGCGAAGGACCGGGCGGCGATCGAAGCGATCCTCGCCGACCCGGCCCGCGGTCCCGGCGTCCGTCAGGCGGCCGCGAAGGCGCTCAAGGGAACGGCCGCGGAGATGCGGCAGTTCCTGACGGTCGAGCTGGCGGAGCAGCAGTTCGTCGACGACGAGGTCAAGATCTCCCGGATCCACAACGACGGCGGCCCCGCCGTGAAGGCGGCCGCGATCGAGGCCCTCCGCAAGCAAACCCAGGCGGCGTACACGGAGTTCCTGAAGGAGGGGCAGCACGCGGCCCGCCTCAAGGACGACCGCGTCGAGCTGGCGCGCATGCTGAACGGCGCCGGCCGGGGCGTCACCCAGGCCGTGAACGAGCTGCTGGACCACGGCACGCGCGAGCAGATCCGCGAGTTCGTCGCCACCGGCCAGTACAAGGTCCGCGCGGAGGACGACCGGGTCGCGCTCTTCGGGATGATCAAGGACGCGGGCCCGGGCCTCAAGGAGGGGATCATCAAGCTCCTCGAAGGCAACCCGACCCCGGCGCAGCTGCGCACCTTCGTGACGACCACCCAGCACGAGCTGCGCGACGAGGACAACAAGGTGCAGATCGCGTCCATGGTCGCCAAGGCCGGCCCGGAGCTGAAGAAGGCCGCCCTCGCGGCCCTCAAGGGCACGCCGGAGGACCGCGCCGCCTTCCTCAAGACCGGCCAGCACGTGGCCCGGGCCAAGGACGAGGGCCACGGCACGGGCGGCGGCGGCAGCGCAACCGGCACGGGCAGTGGCACCGGCAACGGCGCCCAGCAGGCCGTCGCCACGGGCACCGGCAAGGGCAACGGCAACGCCGCCCCGGCCGGCGGCTCCTCCTCCGGCCCGCTCGCGAGCACCGGCGCCGGTTCGGAGACCACCTGGATGGCCGGCGCCGGCGCCGCCGCCCTCACCGCGGGCGCAGGCCTGGTGGTGGCCAACCGCCGCCGCCGCACGTCGGCCTAAGGCTGACCCACACGGGTCACCCCCCCCGACGAAGGGGCGGGCCGGCCGCCCACAGGCAGCCCGCCCCGCCCCTCCCCTCCGCCTACGGCGGCCCTAGGCGCCCTTGAACCCTCGGCCCCTTGAACCCTCGGCCGCTTGAGCCCTCGGCGCCCCTGAGCTACGCGCCCTTGAACTCCTGGCGCTGCCGGCCGAGCCCCGCGATCTCCAGTTCCACGACGTCACCGGCCCGCAGGTACGGCTTCGGCTCCGGCTGGCCCATGGCCACGCCCGCCGGGGTGCCCGTGACGATCACGTCACCGGGGTAGAGGGTCATGAACTGGCTCAGGTACCGCACGACCTCGCCCACCGGGAAGATCTGGTCCGAGGTGTTGCCGTCCTGCTTGAGTTCGCCGTTGACCCACAGCTTCACGTCCAGGACCTGCGGGTCCGGGATCTCGTCGGCGGTGACCAGCCAGGGGCCGAGCGGGGTGAACGTCTCGCAGTTCTTGCCCTTGTCCCAGGTGCCGCCGCGCTCGATCTGGAACTCGCGCTCCGACACGTCGTTGACCAGGGTGTATCCGCCGACGTGCGCGAGGCCTTCCTCGGCGGAGCCCAGGTAGCGGGCGGTGCTGCCGATGACGACGCCGAGCTCGGCCTCCCAGTCGGTCTTCACGCTGCCGCGCGGGATGAGCACGGTGTCGTCCGGGCCGACCACGGTGTCCGCGGCCTTCAGGAACAGGATCGGCTCGGCCGGCGGCTCCGCGCCGATCTCGGCCGCGTGCCCGAAGTAGTTCAGGCCGATGCCCACGACCTTGCCGATGCGGCCGACCGGGGAGCCGACGCGCAGCCCCTCCGCGTCGAGCGCCGGGAGCTCACCGGCCGCGGCGGCGTCCCGTACGCGGGAGAGCACGGAGTCGTCGGCCAGCAGGGCCCCGTCCACATCCGTGATCAGGCCGGACAGATCCCGAAGGGTCCCGTGCTGGTCGAGCAGCGCGGGACGCTCCGACCCAGCGGATCCGACACGCAGCAGCTTCATGGGCATTCTCCCGTGGTCGTGGGTGGTCGGCCCGCGGGCATGCCAGAGGCACCCGAGGGCCGGCCGATGGGTTGCGGCCATCGGAGGATTGGCTGATCCTCCAAGATGCCCGCCCCATCCGCAAGACCCTGTTCACAGACTGGAACGCACCGCTCCGTCCACCGCCGAACCCGCCCCCGCAGCGGCCCGCCGCTGGAGCCAGGCCCGCTCGGCGACCGACCAGGCCGTGGTGGTCAGCAGGTACAGCCCGGCGGCCAGTGGCACGACGGCAGCCGTGATCAGCGTCCCGAACGACAGCAGCGGCAGCACCCCGCCCAGCTTGCGCATCGCGGCCAGCTGCCCGGCGGTCGGCGCGGCCGCCGCCCCGCCCGCCCCCTTCACCGAGGAGGGCGGCACGGGCAGCACGGGCGCCACGACCGGCGCGGCCGCCGCGGCCCGCCGCCCCCGCACGGCACTCCACGCGGCCACCACCGCGATCGCGGCGAACAGCCCCAGGAACACCAGCCCCTGCGGCCCGAACACGCCGCCCGCCTCCAGCGCCCCGGACCACCGCGCCCCGAGGGGCGTGGCGAACAGCCGGTGGCCGAGCAGCTCGTCCCCCGAGGAGAACGACCGGTACATCAGGTAGAACACCGGCAGCTGCAGCAGCATCGGCAGACACCCCGCCCCCGGGGTCGCCGCACGGAACGCGGCACGGCCCAGCGGGAACAGGGCGAGCCGTACGAGCAGGGTGAACAGCACGATCGCGGCAGCGGTCGCGGACTCGGCCAGTACCGGCTCCAGGAGCCGGCCCAGCTCGGCAACGAGATGAGTGAAAACGGACACGCGGGCCCTCCGAGGGGTCTCGTCAAACGTCGAAAAGGTGCATTTCGGCGTGACGACCCACGAGGGGCGACAACAGCGTTCAGTCGAAGGAAGAGCAGAAGGCAGCGGACACTGCGCGCCCCTACGCGGCCGTCAGGACCAGACGGCCGGGCGCCCTGGGCCGCGACCGGCCCGAAGCGTCGGGATCGCGCTGCGGCAGGAACGCCGTGCGCTGCTCGCGATCACGGATCGCGGTACGTATTCGGTGCGGCGGAACGGGCCGCACGAGGCACGCCGCCGCCAGCACGGCCGCACCCACGGCGACCGCCGCGGCCAGCGCGACCACCCCGGCCGCCAGGCCGGCCTCCCCGGACAGCAGCCCCAGCACCCCGCCGAGCAGCAGGAGCCCGACGAGCAGCCGGGCGGCGCGGGAGCCCTCGTGGAACAAGAAGGAGGACACGCCGAACCGCCGATCCTCAACCGCACGACCCACGCGAACCACCCCCCTCACCACACCAGAACTCACGATCGACACCAGCTCCTCGATCCTAACGGCTCCCACCGACAACGCCCTTGAGGGTCCCCCAGACCACCAGCCGGTACTTGGACGTGTACTCCGGGGTGCAGGTCGTCAGCGTGATGTACGACCCGGCCTCCTCGTACCCGTACCCGGGCTTCACCCCGCTGCGCGGCACCGGCGCGATCACCCCCACGTCCCCCGGGCTCGTCTCCGCCAGCACCTTCCCCACCACGTACGTGTACCGCCGTCCCCGCAGGTCGACGGACACCTCGTCCCCCGCCCGCAGCCGGTTCAGGTACCGGAACGGCTCCCCGTGCGTGTTCCGGTGCCCGGCCAGCGCGAAGTTCCCCTCCGCCCCCGGCTGCGCCGTCCCCGGGTAGTGCCCCACGTAGCCCTTGTCCAGCACGGCCCGCCGGTCGACCCCCTCCGCGACGGGCACGGCCAGCCCGAGCCGGGGGATCCGCAACACCCCGTACGCCTCGTCCCGCGCCGACCCGGCACCCCCGCCCGCGGGCTTCCCACCCTTCCCGCCGCCCCCGGCCCCCGCCGAAGCGGACCCGCCGGAGCCCCCACCAGCCCCCTCACCCGAACCCCCGCTAGAACCCCCCTCGACCACCCCTGGAACCTCCCCCACCCCAGACACCCCAGCCGCCCCCTCTCCTCCTCCCCCTCCCCCTCCTCCCCCTCCTCCCCCTTCTGCCCATCCCCTCTCCAGGGCCCGGACCTGCGCCTGCGCCCCGGCCACGGCCTGCCGATTGGTCCACCACACCTGGTGCACCACCAGCAACGCCACCACCACCCCCACCGTGGTCAGGACCTCACCGGCCCCCCACAGCAGCCGCGCGAACCCGGCCCGGCCCGCCCGCCGACCGCCCCCTTGCACCACCACGCGCACCTGATCCCGCACGGCCGGCACCCTAAGACTTCCCCCCTCAACTGACCAGCGGCAGTACGGTGTGAACCATGCGCCCCGACACGCCTGCAGAGCACATCGCCGAAGCCGAGCGCCTCATCCGCACGGCGACCCGCTACCCCGAGGACCAGGAACCCCTCCTCCTCCAGGCCGCGGCCCACCTCGAACTGGGCGACGCCCGGGATCGCGCGAGCGCGCTCTACGACCGCCTGCTGTCCGCCTCCCCCGCCAACCCCCACCTGATCAAGGCCCGCCAGGCCGCGAACCTGTGGGAGTACGGCCACGAGGCCGAGGCCCGCGCCCTGATCTCCGGCATCCGCGCCGCCGCCCCCGCGGACCCGGCCCCCTGGGAGATCATCGCGGAGGCCCTCGAGGCCCACGACGAGCTCGAAGCCTCCCACGAGTGCTTCACGGAGGCGGCGGCCCTCCTCACCTCGGAGGACACCCCCCTCACCCAGGCCACGACCGCGCTCCTGACGGGCCGCCACCGCGTCCGCCGGCTCCTCGCGCTCCCCCACGACGACTGGGACATGGTCGCCGACACCCGCCACATCGGCCCGATCCCGCTGGACGAACTCCACGACCCCAAGCGCATCTGGGCCCTGGGCTCCAACGACCCGGCGGAACTCCGCGCCGAGATCGCCCGCCTGCGCGCCGAACTCGGCGACCGCCGCGCCGCCCTCTCGCGCCCCTTCCCGGTGGCCATCCTCCACTGGCCCGCCCGCGAACTGGCCGAACTCCTCACCAGCTACCCCACCCTGGCGGCGGAGTACCCCACCCACGAGGCCCACCTGGCAAAGGTCGAGTCCTCCCTGCGCACCCTGGCCGCCTCGGGCACCACGAACCTCGGCATCGTCACGGCCAGCGTCCCCTCGTACGAGGCCTTCGCCGCATCGGAAAAATCCTCCCCGGCCTCCCCGTCCCTCCTGGCGGAATACGCCACCACCCTGGCCGCCCGAGGCAAAGCCACCCCCTGGCCCCCCACCCCCACGGCCCCCTGCTGGTGCACCTCGGGCAAGCCGTACGCGGAGTGCCACGGAGTAAACGGCTGAACCGAATCTGCCAATAGCTGACCAGACGGGACCCCCCTCAGGCATCAGTGCGCCACATTTCGGCGGTAGTTGTCGGTAGTCCTTGCTACAACCGAGTGGCGAAGATCCAGCGATGAGTGGGGGTTCCATGTCTTCAGGCGTCCACCCGAGCACGACCAAGCCGACGACCGGCGTGCATGAAACGCTGATCACGACTGCCCTCGAGGAGCAGCTCAAGGAGCTCATTGCCTCCGGAGCAGTCGTGATCGATGAGCCAGTGAACGCTGACGCGGCGCAGCACGTTCTGACACGACACGTGGCTCAGGCTGTCGGGCACATACTGAGGAAACTGGCTCCTGGGGATCGCGTCCGCGCAACCAACGACATCCTCCATTCCTTGAGTTCTTATGAGGGCGCTCAAGAGTTGACACGCCCCATCGTTGCCGGGCCGCGTCAACTGCTCGCGGTGACAGAGTCCGCCCCTGTGGGGCCGTCGCCAGCCGCCCCGACCTACGCCGTTCGGCCGTCAACCCCCTTCTCCGACACCGCACTCCTCACGAACTCCCCGGAAGACCCCAACCTCGGAGCAGAGCTTCGAGCAGAGCTCGCCACGGCAGACCGGATCGACCTCCTGTGCGCCTTCGTCAAGTGGACGGGGCTTCGCCTGCTCGAGAAGCCCCTGAAGGAAGCAGCCGCCCGGGGCGTTCCCATCCGCGTGATCACCACCACCTACATCGGGGCCACCGAGCGTCGGGCCCTGGACCGGCTGGTGCGCGAGTTCAAGGCCGAGGTGAAGATCAACTACGAGCTCCACTCGACACGCCTTCACGCCAAAGCCTGGCTCTTCCGCCGCCGTTCAGGATTCGACACCGCCTACGTCGGCAGTTCCAACCTGTCCAAAGCGGCACTGCTCGACGGACTGGAATGGAACGTCCGACTCTCCGGTATCGCCACTCCAGACGTGTTGCGCAAGTTCGAGGCTACGTTTGACACCTATTGGAGCGAGCGGGCCTTCGAGCCATACGACCCTGACCTCGATGCGCAGCGACTGGACGAAGCACTGAAGGCCGCAGGCGGCTCTGGCGACATCAACGCCGCACGGATGATCAGTCTGTCCGGCCTCGAGATTCACCCTCTGCCCCACCAGCGAGACATGCTGGAGCGCCTTGAGGTAGAACGTACGGTGCACGACCGCCATCGCAATCTGCTCGTTGCCGCTACGGGCACGGGAAAAACCGTGATGGCGGCACTCGACTTGAAGCACCTGCAAGTCAAGCTGGGTCGTAAGCTGCGCCTCCTGTTCGTCGCCCACCGCAAGGAAATCCTCGACCAGTCCCTCCGCACATACCAGAACGTCCTCAACGATGCGAACTTCGGCGAATTGCTGTACAGCGGAGAGATCCCCCAGGATTGGACTCACGTCTTCGCGAGCGTGCAGTCACTCACCGAGCGGACACTGAACCGTCTCCCCGCCAACCACTTCGATGTCATCGTCATCGACGAGTTCCATCACGGCACCTCGCCCACCTATCGAAGAATCGTCGATCACTTTAGCCCTCTCGAACTGCTGGGTCTCACGGCAACGCCAGAACGGATGGACGGGCTGACCATCCAGGACGAATTCTTCAACGGTCGGATTGCCGCGGAGATGAGGCTGTGGGAGGCTCTCGATAATAATCTCCTCTGCCCCTTCCATTACTTCGGCATCAGCGACAACACCGATATGAGCGCAGTGGCGTGGAAGCGCGGAGACTACGACACCGCTTCCCTCAGCAGCGTGTTCACCGGCAACGATGCGCGGGCTCGACTCGTCGTACGGGCGCTCCAGGACAAGCATGGGTCTCCCGAAACCATGCGGGCCTTGGGGTTCTGCGTCTCAGTGGCCCACGCGCAGTTCATGGCCGACTTCTTCAATCAGGCAGGCTTCCAAGCCGCGGCCCTGTCGGGGGAGACCCCGCGCCCACTCCGCAAGGCGGCGCTCGACGACCTTCGGGCGGGGAAGCTGAACGTCATCTTCTCCGTGGACCTCTTCAACGAGGGCCTCGATATCCCGGACGTCGATACCTTGCTCCTGCTTCGACCGACTTCCAGTGCCACGGTGTTCCTGCAACAGCTCGGACGAGGCCTGCGACGCAGCGAAGGCAAGTCCGTGCTCACCGTCCTGGATTTCATCGGCCAGCACCGCAAGGAATTCCGCTTCGAGGAGCAGTTCCGCGCTCTCACCAATTTGACGCGCAACCGACTGCTCAGCAGCATCGAGCGCGACTTCCCCCAGCTGCCCTCCGGATGCCAGATCCTCCTGGAGTCGAAAGCGAAGGAGAACATCCTCGCCAACATCCGCAACCAGCTCAACGTCAACGTCAAGCAACTGGCCAGGGAAGTTGCCGCGTACCGCGAGGTGAAGCTCTCCACCTACCTCGATGAGAGCGGCCGAGACATCAAGGAGATTTACCGCGGGAACGGAAACTCCTGGACCCGCTTGCTCCGACGGGCGGGCTTGCTGACCACTCCGCCACCCCCGGGCGAGGAAGCCCTACTGAGGCGCGTCGCCTCAGCGTTCCTCCACGTGGACGATCAAGCTCGGGTTCAGGCGTACACGGAACTGCTCGCAGACGACGCCCCCACCTATGAGGCTCTCAGTAAGCAAGCACAGGCATATGCCCGCATGCTCTTCTTCTCCCTATGGCCAAAGGGAGGAAACTTCTCCAGCTATCAAGAGGCCTTCGACTCCCTGAAGCCCCACGAAGCGTTCCGCGATGAGGTGCGCCAGGTGCTGGCGCACGGACTGGACCGCGTCGAACACGTGCCGTTGCCCCTTACTGGCGACCACGCGCCCCTTCCGCTGGCCGTTCACGCTTCCTACAGCCGGGAAGAGATCCTGCCGGCACTGGGCCAGTCCGTGATCGGCGGCGGCGTCATGCCGGGGATCTTTCGGGAGGGAGTGACGTGGTGCGAAAACATCCAGACCGATGCGCTACTGATCACCCTGGAAAAGGATGAGAAGGACTTTTCCCTGCAAACCCGCTACAAGGACTACGCAATGAATGAGGTCCTCTTCCACTGGGAGTCGCAGAACAGGACCTCTGAAGGCTCCCCCACGGGGATGCGCTACCAGAACCACGTCAAGAACGGCTCGCACGTGCTGCTCTTCGTCCGACGCTTCAAGTCGACGGACATCGGCGGCCCGCAGGCTTGGATGCTCCTCGGACCTGCCGACTACGTCCGCCACTCGGGGAGCAAGCCGATGGCGATCGAGTGGAATCTGCATCACGAGATGCCGGCCGACGTGTGGGCGTACTCCACCATCGCCAACTGACCTGGGACGAGAAGGAGCATCACCCCACCCACGGGAAGAGCGGCAGCTGTTGGTGGCCGCGGGCTGTGGCGGTGGGTGGGGTGGGGCGGGGGGTGGTCAGGGTGAGGAGGGTGCGGAGGGCCGCGAGGACTTCGTCTGGGGTGTCCCGGATCATCGACGGGGTGGCGCTGACCACCAGGACGCCGTGGGATTCCAGGCGGAGGCGGCGGCGGAGGGTGGCGTGCCAGGCGTCGCGGGTGTAGTGGTACTCCGCCGAGTCGACCTCCAGGGCCACGCCCTCGTCGGGCCAGTAGGCGTCCGGGCTGGCCAGGAAGGTGCCGTCCGGGGTGTAGAGGCGTGCGTTCCACAGCGGGGTCGGGAGGTCCGTGCCGGTGAGGGCGTCGCGGGCCTGGGCTTCGGCGACCGAGCGGACCCCGGCCAGGAGTTCCCCGGCGGCGGCGTGGATCGCCGGGCGGGACAGGAGGCGGGCGCTGCGGAGTTCGGTGTGGAGGTCGTGCGGGTGGCACCAGCCCGACTGGACGACCTGGGCCAGCACGGAGCGGACCCGCTCGGCGCTCGGGCAGCGGGCGGCGAAGTCGGCGGCCGCGCGGACCGGGCGGGCGCTGGGCACGCCCGAGACGGTCAGGGTGCCCGGCCAGCGGGCGGTCGTCACGGAGCGGACCTGAGGGGTGGCGGTGAGCCGGCGCGGGCTGCGGATCAGGACGTCGGCCGGGGTCGGCGGGGCGTCGCGGATGCCGAGGAGGGTGAGCGCGGCTCCGCCGGTGAGGGCCGCGGTATCGCCGGTGAGGGGGTCCGCGGCGGGTTCGGCGGCGTACAGGACGGCGGCCAGGGCGCGTTGGCGGTGGTCGGGAGGGCCCGTCTGGAGGAGGTAGACGCGGGGCAGGAGACGTTGCCAGGGGCCGCCGGGGCGGATGCGGGAGGTGATGGTGGTGTGGGGGACGCCGGCGGTGGTGAGTTGGTGGCGGGTGGCGAGGTTCAGCTGGCGGCGGGTGAGGGATGTGGCGGTGGGGGGAGTAGGGGTTGGGGTGCTTGCTTTGTGGGTGATCATGGCCCCGGTATGCCCGGGGTGGGCGTGTCCAGTCGTCTCTTTCGGGTGGCGGTGGGGTCAGTGCGGGTGGTCCGATCGGCCCGGGTGGTTCGGGGAGAGGAAGACGACCACGTTCGTCTCGGTGCCCGGGAGGGCGGGGACCTCGTGCCAGCCGAGGCGGTGGTAGGTGGCGACGGTGTCCTCGGCCAGGCGTGAGGTGAGGAGCCACGCGCGGTGTTCGGGGGCGTCGGCGGTGATCTCCGTGAGGAGGGCCCGGCCGGTGCCGGTGCCGCGTGCGTAGGCCCGTACGGCCAGTTCGTCCACCTCCAGGGCGCCGACCAGCAGGTCGCGCACCCGGTCCGGGCCGAGCTGCGCGGCGACCTGGGGATAGCCCCGGCCCCCGGGGAAGGGGGCCGGGGTCAGCCAGGCCGTCGCGAAGCCGTCGACGCCGGCGGGGGACTGTACGAAGGCGGTACGGAATCCGGGGCGGCGGACGTCGGTGTGGAGGCGGCCCGCGAACTGGCGAATGGTTTCTGCGTCTTCGTTCCAGGGCGGGGCGGAGAAGACGTCGGCGTAGGCGTCGAGGAGTTCGTCCGCGAGGTCGAGGACGGCGCGGCCGTAGGAGATCACGAGCGGCTCCGGGGGTGGGTGGATGGGTGGGGAAGGCGGGTGGTTGCCGAGTGTGGGTGAAACCGAAAGTAGGTGACGGGGGCGCGGAACCTGCGGATAGGAGGAACCCGGCGTGTGCCGACAAATCGGCCGTCGTGTGTGCGTGTCGCGGGGCGGCGCCGGGCGTTGAGCAGCCGTGGACAGACTGCTGCTGGTGGCGGGCCGATGTGCGCTCGCCTTCCTTCTCGTCCTCGGGGTCGTGGCGCTGCTGCCGCGCGCGGTGCGCGAGGCGCTGCCCGACGCCGTGGTGGGCGGGGCCGTGCTCGCGCTGGGAGCGGTGGGTGTCCGCCGGGGTTCCAGGCGTCCGCGTTAGCCTCATGAGTAGTTCATCGCATGACATGACTTATCTGGCGCGTACGTGGATTTGTGTGGTGCGTACGTCTGACACGACGAGGGAGTTCGACATGGCGCGGGTACCGAGTTCCGCGGTGGCGGCAGCCGGGCTGATCGGCGGCTACGCCGTCGCCCGGTGGACGAAGAAGCGCCCCCTGGGCGGGGTCGTGCTCGGCGCCGCCGGGATCGTGGCCGGCCGGGAGTGGCACCGCCGCGGCGGGGTCCCGGCGGCGGCCGGTCTGGGGGCGCTGTACCTCGCGGGCTTCGCGGGGGCGCATCCGCTGGCGAAGAAGGTCGGCGCGTGGCCGGCGGTGGCCGGGGCGGCCGGCGTCGTCGCGGCGACGGCGTGGGCGGTGTCCGACCGGGGGTGACCCCGCCCGGGGGGCGGGGCGGCGGGGTCGCTGGCCATTGCCCCCCCTTGAGGGGGAGGCGGGGCGGTGGCGGGGCGGTGGCGGGGTATGCCGGTCGCCCTCCGCCTGTACCGCACGCGACCGGCACCGAAATGCCGGACGGGACGGGCCGATGGTCGGGGTCCCGGTGGGGCGGCGGCTAGGCGCCGAGCGTGCGGGAGACCGTGTAGATCAGGAGGCCCGCCAAGGCGCCGACCACGGTGCCGTTGATGCGGATGAACTGGAGGTCGCGGCCGATGTGGGCCTCGATCTTGCGGGAGGTGTGTTCCGCGTCCCAGGCGGCCACCGTGTCGGTGATCAGGGAGGTGATCTCCGTGCGGTACGTGGTGACCACGTAGACCAGCGCGCCCTCGATCCAGCCCTCCACCTTCGCCTGCAGGCGGCCGTCCGTCGCCAGGCGGGCGCCCAGGGAGATCAGGGAGGAGCGGACGCGCAGGCGCAGTTCGCTGCGTTCGTCCTCCGCCGCCGAGATGATCATCGAGCGGACCGCCGTCCACGCCGACGCGATCACGTCCTGCACCTCGCCCCGCGCCAGGACCTCCGACTTCAGCCGTTCCACCCGGGCCCGCGTCTCCGTGTCCGCCTGGAGGTCCGCCGCGAAGTCCGTCAGGAAGCGGTCCACCGCCCCGCGCGCCGGGTGGCCCGGCATGTCGCGCATCTCCGTGACGAACCGCAGCAGCTCCTTGTACACCCGGTCACCGACCTTGCGGTCGACGAAGCGCGGGGTCCAGCCCGGGGCGCCGCCCTGGACCGCGTCCATGACGGAGTCCCCGTGGGTGACCAGCCAGTCGTGGGCCTTGGCGCAGATCAGGTCGACCGCCCGGTGGTGCCCTCCGTCGGCGACGACGCGCTCCAGGGTCTTGCCGATGCCCGGCGCGATCTCCGCCGCCTCCGCCCGGCGGGTGATGGCCTCGCCGACCACGGCCTGGACGTCGGAGTCGCGCAGGACGGTGAGGGCGCCGCGCAGGGCGGTGGCCAGTTCCGCCGTGACCCGGTCGGCGTGATCGGGCTCGGCCAGCCAGGCGCCGAGGCGGCCGCCGATGCCCAGGGCGTGCAGCCGGGCGCGTACGACGTCGGCGGAGAGGAAGTTCTCGCCCACGAACTCCCCCAGCGAGACCCCCAGCTGGTCCTTCTTCGTGGGGATGATCGCCGTGTGGGGGATGGGCAGCCCCAGGGGGTGGCGGAAGAGGGCCGTCACCGCGAACCAGTCGGCGAGCGCGCCGACCATGCCGGCCTCCGCCGCGGCGGCGACGTATCCGGCCCAGCCGCCCGCCCCCCAGACCTGCTGGGCGCATGTGGCCAGGGCGTAGACCACCGCGACGACGATCAGCAGACCCGTCGCGGTCGTCTTCATGCGGCGGACGCCCCGCCGCCGCTCTTCGTCCGCCTCGTTGAAGACGAACGCGCCGCGGGCGGATGGGCCCGCAGCCGGTCCCGGTTCCTTCATGTGGTGCTCCTGCCTTCCCCCGATGGCCGGTTTTGTCTGCATAGCATCCGACTCCCGGGAGGGCCGGGGAGTTCCCGGCGCGCCGCCGGCCGGGTCCCGCTAGAGCTCCTTGCGGACCTCGCCGCCGCCCAGGTTCCTGCCGCCCTTCGGCTGCTTGGGAGGCTTCGGCGCCTTGACCTTGACCGCCACTCCGCCCCAGAAGGCGAGGCCGTTGACGATCACCCGCGGGGCCCCAGGTTCCGGGCGGCTCTCCAGGGACCGGCCCTGGTCGAAGCCCCCCATGATGCCGATGCCCCGTACGTCGACCTCGACGCCCGGCGGGACGGTGATCTCGATGCCGCCCATGATGGCCACGCAGGTGATGACGACCTCGCGCGCCGCGAAGTCGGCCTCGCGCAGGTCGAGCTCGCCGCCGCCCCAGAAGGCCACGGCGTTGAACTGCGCGGGCACCGTCCAGTGCCCCTTGCGCTGGAACCCCGACATGATCGCGACCGCCGACGAGGAGGCCCACGTACCGCCGATGCGGGACTGCCAGGACGAGGTGGCGGAGACGGGGCCGGGAGCGTAGGAGAGGGCCGAGGAGGACTCGGGGGCCGGAAGGTCGCTGGTCAGGGGTTCGAGTTCGGCGTACGTACGGGACTTGTACGCCGCCTCCAGCCGCTCCTCGAACTCCTCCATGTCCAGCCGGCCCTCGGCGACGGCGTCCCGCAGGCGCTCGACGACCCGCTCGCGGTCGGCGTCCGACGCCCGCAGGGAGGGGGCGGCCTCCGCCCGAGATGCCCGAGGGGCCTGAGATGTCTGAGGGGCCTGAGATACCTGAGATACCTGAGATGCCTGAGGGGCCTGAGGGGCCTGAGGGGCCTGGCCTTGAGGGCCCTGGCCTTGGGGGGCCTTGTCCAGGGAGGTCTTCTCCGGCGTCGCCTGCTCCGGGCGCTCGTCACTCATGCGGGTCAGACTATGCAGAGAAGCCCGGCGGTTGAACGGTCCCGACCCCGGGCGGCACCCCGACCCCGCCCCTGATTTCCCCCTGACCTCCGCCCCCGGACGGCCCCGCCCCCCTCAGCCCCGCCCCGCGTACATCCGTGCGATCACGTCCTCGATGTCCGGCTCCCGCACCGACAGGTCCAGCAGCGGATACCGCGCCGCCACCGCCGCCACCAGCGGCGCCGCCGACTCCCGGGCCGGGAAGGCCAGCCACTGCCGCGCCCCCTCCACCCGCACCACCCGCGCCCCCGCCACCTCCAGCGGCGGGAGCTCCCGCTCCAGGTCCACCACCAGGGTCCGCTCACCGCCCTCCCCCAGCGCGTGCAGACCGCCCAGCGCCCCGTCGTACACCAGCCGGCCGTGGTCGATGACCATCACCCGTTCGCACAGCTGCTCGATGTCCTGGAGGTCGTGCGTCGTCAGCAGCACCGTCGTCCCGAGCTCCTCGTTCAGCTGCCGCAGGAACTCCCGCACCCGCGCCTTGCTGACCACGTCCAGCCCGATCGTCGGCTCGTCCAGGTACAGCACCTCCGGGTCGTGCAGCAGCGCCGCCGCGATGTCCCCGCGCATCCGCTGCCCCAGCGACAGCTGCCGCACTGGCACGTCCAGCAGCGCCGCGAGGTCCAGCCGGTCCACGCAGCGGTCCAGGTTCTCCCGGAACCGGGCCTCCGGGATCCGGTACATGCGGCGCATCAGCCCGTACGAGTCCTTCAGCGGCAGGTCCCACCACAGGGTGGTCCGCTGCCCGAAGACCACCCCGATCCGGTGCGCGAGGCGCATCCGCTCCCGCGACGGGTCGATGCCCGCGACCCGCAGCCGGCCGCCGCTCGGGGTGAGGATGCCCGTCAGCATCTTGATCGTGGTGGACTTCCCCGCGCCGTTGGGCCCGATGTACCCGACCACCTCGCCCCGGGCGACCTCGAAACTGATCCCGTCCACTGCCCTGACCCGGCGTTTCTCCCTGCGCACCAGCCCGACACGGCGCCGGACCTCGAAGACCTTCTCGACCGCCTCCAGAGAGACGAGGACATCGGACACGACTAGCTCCCCGTGCTTCGGTACGAACGGACCCCCGCGCGCCACGCCAGCGACGCGGGCAGGAACACCGCGAAGGCGACCAGCGGGCTCAGGTACGCGGCCCACCCCGGCAGCCCCAGCGGATCGGGCCGGCCCAGCACGTACAGCGCGGGCAGCCAGTTGACGAAGGCCAGCGGGACCACGAAGGTCACCCCGCGCAGCAGCTCCTTCCCGAACACCGTCGGCGGGTACTGGAGCATGGTGCAGCCCCCGTACGTGAAGGAGTTCTGCACCTCCGCCGCGTCCCCGGCGACGAACTGGAAGGCCGCCCCGGCCACGAGCACCCCGCCGAAGATCCCTGCCCCGGCCACCACCATGACCGGCACCAGCAGCACCTTCCCCGGCGTCCAGTCCACGTCCAGCACCGAGAGCGCCCAGCCCAGCACCCCCAGCCCCTGCGCGATCCGCCCCAGCCGCCGCAGCGCGAACCGGTCGGCGGCCACCTGTGCGAGCAGCGGGACGGGCCGCACCAGCATGGTGTCGAGGGAGCCGTCGCGGATCCGGGCGCCGACCCGCTCGGTGTTGCCGAGGAGCAGGTCCGCCAGCCCGAGGGAGGCGGAGCAGGACCCGTACAGGAGGGCGATCTCGGGAAGGGTGAACCCGCCGAGCGCCTCCACGTGGGAGAACATGACGGCGATCGCGACGAAGTCGAGCACCGTGATGGCCGCGTTCCCGACCGTGGCCAGCAGGAACGACGCCCGGTACGCCATCGTCGAGCGGATCCACATCCCCACGATCAGCCCGTAGCCCCGCAGCCCCTCGCGCAGCCGGCCACCGCGCCCCGGCGCGGGCTCGTACGGCCACCGCCCCGGGCCGCCCGGTGCCGCCCCCGCCCCCGTACGGCTCACCACCGTCTCAGCCACCCTGGACCACCACCTTCCGCGTGGCCGCCGACTGCACCAGCCGCCCCGCACCCAGCAGCCCCACCGCCCACACCGCCTGGAAGCCCAGCGCCCGCACCGCTCCTCCGGACCCGGCGTGGGTGCCGAGCAGCACGTCCAGCGGGACCTGGAGCATCGCGGCCCACGGCAGCAGCCGCACCACCTCGCCGAAGCCTCCGGGGAAGACGGTCAGGGGCAGCAGCATCCCGGAGAAGAAGACGGTGACGACGGTCGCCATCAGGTTGACGCCCGCCCCGTCCAGCAGCCAGAACGCGGCCAGCGCCAGCAGGTACCGCACCCCGAACCCGACGACCAGCCCGAGGGCCACCGACAGCAGGAACAGCAGCCAGCGCAGCGGATCGGACGGCAGCGCCAGGGTGAAGGCGCACGCCCCGGCCGCCAGCGGCAGCAGCCCGCGCCCCAGCAACTGGAAGCCCGCACGGCCCAGGTCGGTCGCCAGCCACCAGGCCTGGAGGTCGGCCGGACGGTACAGGTCGACGGCGACGTCACCCGTACGGATGCGTTCCTGGAGCTCCTCCTGGAAGCCGCCGCCGATGAGCGAGGCGGCCGCCAGCAGGGCCTGGCTGACCCAGACGAAGGTGAGGGCCTGGGCCTGGTCGTAGCCGCCGAGGTGGGGGCGCTCGTCCCACAGGGCGATGTACGTGTACGCGACGATGAAGCCGAAGACCGTGTTGGTGAAGACGCCTGCGGCGGTCGCCGTCCCGTAGGCCGCATAGCGGCGGAACCCGCCCGCGGCGACGGCCAGATAGAGCCGCACCGTATCCCTCCGTTTTCCACGTCGTTCCTACGTCGGCCAAAGCGCGCGAGCTTAGTGCGGAGGGGCGAGCCACGCGACCGTTTTATGCCCGTCCGGAGCGGAAGCAGCGGCCATCGGGTAGACACCATGAGGTACAGATGTGGATATTGCGCACGGTCACGAGGAGTCCCGGCGATGAGCGACCAGTCACCACCCCCGGGCTGGACCCCTCGTGATCCGGACACCCCGAAGCCGCAGGGGCCCACGGGACCACGGGGCGACGGCGGCAAGGACAACAGCAAGGGCAAGGGCAAGGGCAGCCGCAACGCCAAGGCCAAGGGCAAGGGCAAGGCCAAGGCCGGCCCCAACGGCAGCGCCAGCGCCAGCCCGAGCCCCAAGGTGAAACGCAAGCGCACCGGATGGCGGCGTCTCCTCCCCACCTGGCGGATGGTCCTCGGCGGGATCCTGCTGCTCCTCCTGCTGCTCGGCGGCGCGCTCGTCGCCGGCTACCTGCTGGTCGACATCCCGCCGGCCAACTCGGCCGCCACCGCCCAGTCCAACGTGTTCCTCTACGCCGACGGTTCCCAGCTCGCCCGCGACGGCGAGGTGAACCGCGTCAACGTCCCGCTCTCCCAGGTCCCCCGCACCGTCCAGGAGGCCGTACTGGCCGCCGAGGACCGGGACTTCTATTCCGAACGGGCGGTGGACCCCAAGGCGATGATCCGCGCCGCCTGGAACACCGCCACCGGCAAGGGCACGCAGTCCGGCTCCACCATCACCCAGCAGTACGTCAAGAACTACTACCTGGGCCAGGAACAGACGATCAAACGCAAGGTCAAGGAGTTCTTCATCGCGATCAAACTCGGTCGCGAGAAGTCGAAGGACTACATCCTCGAGGGCTACCTGAACACCAGTTACTTCGGCCGCAACGCCTACGGCATCCAGGCCGCCGCCCAGGCCTACTACGGCAAGGACGTCAACAAGCTCACCACCCCCGAAGGCGCCTACCTCGCCACCCTCCTCAACTCCCCCAGCGCCTTCGACGTCGTCGCCCACCCCCAGAGCCGCGCCCGCGCCCTCGCCCGCTGGAACTACGTCCTCGACGGCATGGTCAAGAAGAAGTGGATGACCCCCGAGGAGCGGGCCGCGGCCACCTTCCCCGAACCGGGCAAGGTCCGCGCCGCCGCCGGACTCTCCGGCCAGCGCGGCTACCTCGTCGAAGCCGTCAAGGACTACATCTCCGAACACAAGATCCTCGACGACAAGACCCTGGCCGAGGGCGGGTACCGGATCACCACCACCATCGACAAGCGCCGCGAGAACGCCTTCGTCGACGCCGTCCAGAAGCAGATGGTCGACAAGCTCGACCCGGCGGGCCGCCCGGCCGACAAGGTGGTGCGCGCCGGCGGGGTCTCCATCGACCCGGCCACCGGCAAGGTCGTCGCCATGTACGGCGGCATCGACTACACCAGGCAGTACGTCAACAACGCGACCCGGCACGACTACCAGGTGGCCTCCACCTTCAAGCCGTTCGTCTTCGCCTCCGCCGTCGAGAACGACTCCCGCACCCAGGACGGCCGCCGGATCACCCCGAACACGGTCTACAACGGCGACAACCGGCGCCGCGTCGTCGGCACCCGCATTCCCTACGCCCCCGAGAACGAGGGCCAGCAGTCGTACGGTCAGATCACGGTCAACACCGCCACCGACCTCTCCGTCAACACCGTCTTCGCCCAGATGGTCGTCGACGTCGGCACGGAGAAGGTCAAGCAGACGGCGATCGGCCTCGGCCTCCCCGAGGACACGCCGAACTTCGACGCCGTCCCGGCCATGGCGCTCGGCACCATGCAGGCCAGCGTGCTGGACATGACCCAGGCGTACGCGACCCTCGCCGACCACGGCCGGCGCACCCCGTACACCCTCGTGGAGAAGATCACCAAGGAGGGCGACACCCTGCACCTGCCCGACCGCACCCCCCAGCAGGCCGTGAGCCGCGAAGCGGCCGACACGACCACCTCCATGCTGGTCAGCGTCGTGGACAACGGCACCGGTACGGAGGCCCTCGCGGCCGGCCGGCCGGCGGCGGGCAAGACCGGCACCGCCGAGCAGGACCGCGCCGCCTGGTTCGCCGCGTACACCCCCGACCTGGTGACGGTCGTCTCGGTCATGGGACAGGACCCCGACTCGGGCACCCTCGAACCCCTGTACGGGGCCCTCGGCGAACCCCGCCTCGGAGGCGGCGGCTACCCGGCGCGGATCTGGGCGGCGTACACGAAGAAGGCCCTGGAGGGGACGGAGCCGGCCGACTTCGACCTGGACCTCCAGCCGGGCGCGGCCCAGCCCCCGCCACCGGTCCAGCCCACCACCCCGCAGCAGCCCCAGGGCAGCCGCCCGCCGTGGCTGCCGGACCAGAGCGGCCGCCCCAACCCCCCGAACGGGGGCCAGGACAACGGCGGGCGGACGAACGGGGGCCAGAACACGGGAGGCCAGACGAACGGCGGCCAGAACACCGGAGGCCAGACGACAGGAGGCCAGACCAACGGCGGTCAGACCAACGGAGGCCAGACAACCGGAGGCCAGACCAACGGCGGTCAGACGACCGGCGGCCAGACCAACGGAGGCGACACCACGGGCGCCACGGGCGGCGGTGGCGAAACCAACGGCGGCCAGGCCACGGGCGGCGGCCTCACCCCGCGCCGCCGCCCTCCGTCGCTGTTCCTCGAATGACCGTCAGTGGCCGGAGGTGGCCTTCAGCCCCACCACCGCGACCAGCAGCAGACAGATGAAGAAGATCCGGGCGGCGGTGACGGGCTCCCCCAGCACCGCCATGCCGAGCACCGCCGCACCGGCCGCACCGATGCCCACCCACACGCCGTACGCCGTACCGATGGGCAGGGTCTTGGCCGCGTAGGACAGCAGCACCATGCTGGCGACGATCCCGGCACCGGTGAACACCGACGGCCACAGCCGGGTGAAGCCCTCGGTGAACTTCATGCCGATCGACCAGCCGACCTCGAGCAGGCCGGCGAAGAGAAGAAGAACCCAGGCCATGACGGCACCTCCGGGACGAGAACGAACGGGGTGCGTCGTCTTTGCGTCCAGCTACCCGGTACGGCGCGTCTCGTCGGGGCGGTTCCCCACCACCGTAGCAAAGGGGACGCAAAAGGGCCGGTGACCGGCGTCACCAGCCCTTCACCCCTGCCGGGGACCGTCAGAGGTACAGCCCGGTCGAGTCCTTCGACCCCTCCAGCCGCTCCGCCGCCACGGCGTGCAGGTCCCGCTCGCGCATCAGCACGTACGTCGCCCCCCGCACCTCGACCTCGGCGCGGTCCTCGGGGTCGTACAGCACGCGGTCGCCGGGCTCCACGCTCCGTACGTTCTGCCCGACCGCGACCACCTCGGCCCAGGCGAGCCGCTTGCCCACCGCGGCCGTCGCCGGGATCAGGATCCCGCCGCCCGAGCGCCGCTCGCCCTCGGGGGTGTCGGACTTCACGAGCACGCGGTCGTGGAGCATGCGGATGGGCAGCTTGTCGTGGGTGGTGTTCTCGCTCACGCCACGAACCTACCTGCCGCCGCGCGCCGCGCACCCGTGAGGGTCGACATCACGGCGGACGTCACCGCTTGCGGCGCGCGGAAGCCACGAGCAGCCCGACCACGCCGGCCGCGAGCAGCACGACGGGGGCGATCCGCTCGAAGCGCGGGGCGCCGTCCTCGTGGCGCAGGCCGTCCTTCACGTCGGTGATCAGCCGGTTGACGCACGCGACGGCGCGCCCGGCGGTGTGGTCGACCGTCGAGGCGACCCTGGCCTTCGCGTCCCCGATGATCGTCTGCGGGTGCATGCGCACGCCGATCTCGTCGAGCGTCTCGGCGAGCTGCTCGCGGCGGCGGACGATGTCCGCCTCGATCTGTGCGGGGGTCCTGGCTTCCGGCACCGCGCTGCCTCCGTCGTCGTGTCTGGTCTTGTATGGGCTTGATCCGTCATGGACAGTCTGTCAGCTCAGTCAGCTTAGGCTCATGCCGTACGGATCCCCTCCCGAGGAGAGCACTGACATGAGCGAGCGACTCCAGCCGGGCGACCCCGCCCCCGCCTTCACCCTGCCCGACGCGGACGGCAACGAGGTGTCGCTGGCCGACCACAAGGGCCGCAAGGTGATCGTGTACTTCTACCCGGCGGCCCTGACCCCCGGCTGCACGAAGCAGGCCTGCGACTTCACGGACAACCTGGACGTGCTGGCCACGGCCGGCTACGACGTCATCGGCGTCTCCCCGGACAAGCCGGAGAAGCTGGCGAAGTTCCGTGAGCAGGAGCACCTGAAGGTCACCCTGGTCGGCGACCCGGAGAAGGAGGTCCTGGCGGCGTACGGGGCCTTCGGCGAGAAGAAGCTGTACGGCAAGACGGTGACCGGGGTCATCCGCTCCACGGTGGTCGTGGACGAGGAGGGCAAGGTCGAGCACGCCTTCTACAACGTCAAGGCGACGGGCCACGTAGCGAAGATCATCAAGGACCTGGGCATCTGACCCCGCCCACCCGTCCCCGCGGAACGGTCCGCACCCTCCCGGTGCGGACCGTTCCGCTTATCGGACGAAATCTGCCGTAACCGTCCGACTACCGATCCGTTACTCCATGCGAGGTCCGCACACGTGGCCGAGAACAGGGGGTGGCGACCATGCCGGTCAGTCCGTACACGAAGGAACGCCTCGCGGAGGCGGCAGGCTCTTCCAGGACACTGAGCGAGGCACTGGAGCGGCTCGGGGTGGATCCGCGCGGTGGATCACGGCGCTACGTTCGCAACCGCATGCGCAAGCTCGGGATCGAGATCTCCCACTTCGAGAAGGAGGGGGTGAAGTGGACCGCGGAGGTCCTGACCGAAGCGGTCGCGGTCTCGTCGAACATGTGCGAGGTACTGCGGCGACTGGGACTGGACGTCGTGGGTGGCCACCATACGTACATCAGTCGGCGTGTGAGGTCGCTGGCCATAGACACCTCGCACTTCAAGATCCCTTCACCGGCTGGCCGGCCCAAGACGCGCCGGGCTCCGGAGACCCTGCTGGTGGTGCAGGAACCGGGAAGCGCACGCCGCATCCCGGGTGACCGCCTCAAGCGCGCCATGGGGTCCTGCGGGGTGCCGGAGCGCTGCTCGAGGTGCGGCACTGAAGCAATGTGGCGCGGCTACCCACTCCCCCTTGAGGTCGACCACATCGACGGCGACTGGCGGAACAACCAGCTGGCGAACCTTCGCCTGCTGTGCCCGAACTGCCACTCCACGACGGACTCGTACCGAGGCCGGGCCAAGCGGCGGGCAGCATGAACGGCTCCCATTCCGAGCAGCCCCGCCGACGCAACAGCCGATCCCGGCCGGACCCGGCGGCAATACGCGACGCGGTCGCCGAGTCCCGGTCACTGGCCGAGACGCTGCGGCGCCTGTCTCTGCCCGACTCCGGCGGGCAGCGTGGAAGGCTGCGGGCATGGATACACGAGCAGGGGCTCTCGACCTCCCATTTCCTGGGGCAGGCGCATCAACGGGGCAGACCCGGCACCGTTCCGCTCAAGCCCCCGGAGGAAGTCCTCGTGCTCCGCACCGGAGGGCGGCGCACGAAAACCGAGCTCTTGCGCCGCGCTCTGCGCGCCATCGGCGTGCCTGAGTGCTGCGCCGAGTGTGGAACCGGCCCGGAGTGGCAGGGGCTTGCCATGACCCTCGAGGTGGATCACGTCAACGGCGACTGGAGGGACGACCGCCGCGAGAACCTGCGACTGCTGTGCCCCAACTGCCACGCGATCACAACCACCTGGTGCAGAGGGGGACGCCGCCGGTCCGTCTGAGGAGTCCTTCACCGCAGCGGATGGCTGGCCGCTACCATGGCAGCATCTCGCGGCCGTGTCGTAACAGGCAGCCGAGCGGCGCTTAGAACGCCGTGGGAGAAATCCCGTGGGGGTTCGAATCCCCCCGGCCGCACCACACCGAAGGCCCCGTACGCAACCGCGTTCGGGGCCTTCGGGCTATCCGGCGGGCGGACCGTCAGCCCAGCAGGTCGCGCAGGATCGGGATCAGGGCGCGGAAGGCCTGGCCTCGGTGGGAGATGGCGTTCTTTTCCGCTGCCGTCAGTTCCGCGCAGGTGCGGGTTTCGCCCAGCGGCTGGAGGATCGGGTCGTAGCCGAAGCCGCCGCCGCCCGCCGGGGTGTGGCGGAGGGTGCCCAGGAGGCGGCCCTCGACGACGTGTTCGGTGCCGTCCGGGAGGGCCAGGGCGGCCGCGCAGAAGAAGTGGGCGCCGCGGTGTTCGTCGGCGATGTCGCCGAGCTGGTTGAGGAGCAGTTCCAGGTTGGCGCGGTCGTTGCCGTGGGCGCCGGCCCAGCGGGCCGAGAAGATGCCGGGGGCGCCGTTCAGGACGTCGACGCACAGGCCCGAGTCGTCAGCGATGGCGGGGTAGCCGGTGGCCTGGGCGAGGGCGTGGGCCTTGAGGAGGGCGTTCTCGGCGAAGGTGACGCCGGTTTCCTTGACGTCCGGGACCTCGGGGTACGCGTCGGCGCCGACCAGCTCGTGCGGCAGGCCGGCGTCGGCGAGGATGGCGCGGAGTTCGGTGACTTTGCCCGCGTTGCGGGTGGCGAGGATCAGGCGGGTCATGGCGCCATTATCCCGGCCGGGGCAGGTCGTCAGGGCAGGTCGTCAGCCCGGGGTGCAGACCTTGGAGATCTCCGCGGCGGCGTCCGCGACCGGCTTGATGTCGGGGGCGGTGTTGCCCTGCTGCACGGAGGTGCGGACGTTGTTGACGGCCGTGGTCATGGAGTCGACGGCCTTGCCGAGGTCGGCGTTGCCGGTCTGGTCCTTGATCTTCTTCAGGTCGGTGTCTATCTGGTTCAGCGCGTTCTGGGTGTCCTGGACGCTGTTGCCGGCGTTCGAGACGGCCTGCTGGAGGTTGTTGACCCCGTTGGTGATGGCCACGGCCGTGTTGGCGCAGTCCATCGCGGTGGAGATGGCGTCGCAGGAGGCGAGGGCCGGGACGGCCAGGGTGGCCGCGAGGGCCGCGGCGGCCAGGCGGAGTCTGGGCTGGGTCAGGTTCATGGGGTCCCCCCGGGGGTGTGGGTACGGGTACGGGCGCGCGGCCGTGAGACCGTGCGCCCGTACCGGCGTAGACGCGGGCCCGCCGCGCGCGGTTGCTACGGGAGCTCGAGCTCCAGGGCGCCGAGCTGGAGGGCTTCGAGGTCCGCGCAGCCGCCGGCGGCGAGGTCGAGGAGGGCGTTGAGCTCCTTGCGGTCGAAGGGCTCGCCCTCGGCGGTGCCCTGGACCTCGACGAAGCGGCCGTCGCCGGTGCACACGACGTTCATGTCGGTCTCGGCGCGGACGTCCTCCTCGTAGCAGAGGTCGAGGAGGGGGACGCCGTCGACGATGCCGACGCTGACGGCGGCGACGGTGCCGGTCAGCGGCTTGCGGCCGGCCTTGATGAGCTTCTTCTTCTGGCCCCAGGCGATGGCGTCGGCGAGGGCGACGTAGGCGCCGGTGATGGCGGCGGTGCGGGTGCCGCCGTCGGCCTGGAGGACGTCGCAGTCGAGGACGACGGTGTTCTCGCCGAGGGCCTTGTAGTCGATGACGGCGCGCAGGGAGCGGCCGATCAGGCGGGAGATCTCGTGGGTGCGGCCGCCGATCTTGCCGCGGACGGATTCGCGGTCGCCGCGGGTGTTGGTGGAGCGCGGGAGCATCGAGTACTCGGAGGTGACCCAGCCCTCGCCGCTGCCCTTGCGCCAGCGCGGGACGCCTTCGGTGAAGGAGGCGGTGCAGAAGACCTTGGTGTCTCCGAAGGAGATGAGGACGGAGCCCTCGGCGTGCTTGCTCCATCCGCGTTCGATGGTGACCGGGCGGAGCTGTTCGGGCGTGCGGCCGTCGATGCGAGACATGGCTGTGAGCCTAGTCGCTGCGGGGGCGGGCCGGGTGACGGGCGGGAGTACGGCCGGTGCAGGGGGGTGGGGGTACGGGTGGACCCCGTCCGGTCGGGCCGGTACGGGGTCCTGGTCATGCTCCGCGGGGGCGGTTCACATCATGTCTTCGATTTCGCCGGCGATCGGGTCGGCGTCGGTGCCGATGACGACCTGCACGGCGGTGCCCATGCGGACGACGCCGTGGGCGCCGGCGGCCTTGAGGGCGGCCTCGTCGACGAGGTCGGGGTTGACGACCTCGGTGCGCAGGCGGGTGATGCAGCCCTCGACCTCTTCGATGTTTTCGATTCCGCCGAGCCCGGCGACGATCTTCTCAGCCTTGGTGGCCATGTGTTTCTCCCTGAGTGTGGCGAAGAACGAGTCTCGGCGGCCGTTACCAGCTGCGTCCGCTTCGTCACGGTAGCTCACGGTTGGCCTATCTACGCGAGCACGGGTCTGGGGTCTGCCGAATGATGACGATCAGCAGCACCCTGCCCCACAACTGGTCTACACCAGTGTGCCGTACGCGGTGCGGCTGCCAAAACGGGCCGGCCCAGGGAGGACGCGATGAGCGCGAGCAGTGCCGAAGCGGCACCGCAGCCGAAGTGGTGGAGCGGCCTGTACCCGGGGTTGCAGAAGATGGGGCGCAGTCTGCAGCTGCCGATCGCAGTGCTGCCGGCGGCGGGCATCCTCAACCGGCTGGGGCAGCCGGACGTGTTCGGCAAGGACGGGCTGGACTGGGCGCCGGTGGCCAAGGTGATGGCGGGTGCGGGCGGGGCGCTGCTCGACCCCGAGCTGGGGCTTCCGCTGCTGTTCTGCGTGGGTGTGGCGATCGGGATGGCCAAGAAGGCGGACGGGTCGACGGCGCTGGCGGCGGTGGCGGGGTTCCTCGTCTACCGGGGGGTGCTGCGCGCGTTTCCGAAGGACTGCCCCGTGGGGACCAGGGACGTCGGGGGTGGCTGCCTGACGCCGGCGGACACGTTCGCGGGGTACACGTACCAGAATCCGGGGGTGTTCGGCGGGATCGTGATGGGGCTGCTGGCGGCGTGGTTCTGGCAGCGGTACCACCGGGTGAAGCTGGTGGACTGGCTGGGGTTCTTCAACGGGCGCCGGCTGGTGCCGATCATCATGGCGTTCGTGGCGATCGCGTTCGCGGTGGTGTGCCTGTGGGTCTGGCCGCCGGTGGGCGGTGCGCTGGAGCACTTCTCGGACTGGCTGATCGGTCTGGGGGCGTGGGGTGCGGGGATCTTCGGTGTGGCGAACAGGGCGCTGCTGGTGATCGGGCTGCACCAGTTCCTGAACGTGCCGGTGTGGTTCCAGTTCGGTTCGTTCACCACGCCCGAGGGTCAGGTGAAGCACGGTGACATCAACATGTTCCTGGCGGGCGACCCGCACGCCGGCCTGTTCCTGAGCGGGTTCTTCCCGATCATGATGTTCGCGCTGCCGGCGGCGGCGCTGGCGATCACGCACTGCGCGAAGCCGCTGCGGCGCAAGGAGGTCGGGGGCCTGATGCTGTCGGTGGGGCTGACCTCGTTCGTCACGGGGATCACGGAGCCGCTGGAGTACTCCTTCCTCTTCGTGGCGCCGCTGCTGTACGCGGTGCACGCCGTGCTGACGGGGGTGTCGATGGCGGTGACGTGGGCGCTGGGGGTGCACGACGGGTTCAGCTTCTCGGCGGGTCTGATCGACTACGTCATCAACTGGGGGCTGGCGACGAAGCCGTGGCTGATCATCCCGATCGGGCTGTGCTTCGCGGTCGTGTACTACGTCATCTTCCGCTTCGCCATCACGGCGTTCGGCATCCCGACGCCGGGTCGGGAGTCGGACGAGGAGATCGCGGCGATGCAGGCGGAGAACACCAAGGCGTAGCGCATGGCGGGAACCGCCGTGCGGCACAGGGCAAGGGCCTTCGGATCCGAGGATCCGGAGGCCCTTCGTCCTGTGGTCCAGGCCACACAAAATCGAAGGTTCCTTATCTAACCCCGACCGTGCTACAACTGGTCTACACCACCTAATGGTGTAGACCATGCAGGCCGCCCGAGCAGCCCAGTGGTCTCTTCCGAGACGCCGCCACCCCATTTTCCCCTGTCCCCTGGCAGCGCCTTGCCCAATGGAGGAAGCCCATGTCCACAGCGACCGCTGCGGAGAAGAAGAAGGGCGCTGGCGTGATGGCCGTCATGCAGCGCATCGGCCGGAGCCTCATGCTCCCCGTCGCGGTGCTGCCGGCCGCCGCACTGCTGGTCCGTCTCGGCGACAAGGACATGCTGGGCTCGGCCTCGATGCCGGAGTTCATCAACAAGATCGCCGGCTACATGTCCGCGGGCGGCGGCGCGATCCTGGACAACATGGCGCTGCTGTTCGCCGTGGGCATCGCGATCGGCTACGCGAAGAAGTCCGACGGCTCGACGGCCCTGGCCGCCGTCACGGGCTACCTGGTCTTCAAGAACGTGCTCGCCACGTTCACCGACTCCAACCTCCCGAAGATCGCCAAGGTGGTCGACGGGAAGATCGCCATGGTCGAGGCCCCGGTGGACGCCAAGGTGCTCGGCGGCGTCGTGATGGGTCTCGTCGTGGCCCTGATCTACCAGAAGTTCTACCGGACCAAGCTGCCCGAGTGGGCGGGCTTCTTCGGCGGCCGCCGTCTCGTCCCGATCCTCTCGGCCTTCGCCGGTCTGCTGATCGGCATCGTCTTCGGTCTCATCTGGCCGGTCCTCGGCACCGGTCTGCACGGCTTCGGTGAGTGGCTCGTCGGCTCGGGCGCCGTCGGCGCGGGCATCTTCGGCGTCGCCAACCGCGGTCTGATCGCGGTCGGCATGCACCACCTGCTCAACTCCTTCCCGTGGTTCCAGGCGGGCGAGTACAACGGCAAGAGCGGCGACATCGCCCGCTTCCTCGCCGGCGACCCGAGCGCCGGACAGTTCATGACCGGCTTCTTCCCGATCATGATGTTCGCCCTGCCGGCCGCGTGCCTGGCGATCGTCCACTGCGCCCGCCCCGAGCGCCGCAAGGTCGTCGGCGGCATGATGTTCTCCCTCGCGCTGACCTCGTTCGTCACCGGCGTGACCGAGCCCATCGAGTTCACCTTCATGTTCATCGCACCGGTGCTCTACGCCGTCCACGCGGTCCTGACCGGTGTCTCCATGGCCCTGACCTGGGCGCTGGGGATGAAGGACGGCTTCGGCTTCTCCGCCGGCGCCATCGACTACCTGCTGAACCTCGGCAAGGCCACGAACCCGGCCGGTCTGGCGCTGGTCGGCCTCTGCTTCGCGGCGCTCTACTACGTGATCTTCCGCTTCGCGATCACCAAGTGGAACCTCCCGACGCCGGGCCGCGAGTCCGACGAGGAGCTCGCCGAGCTGGCGAAGGCCGAGGCGAAGTAAGTTTCGTAGGCGGCACTACGCGACGGAGCCCCCGCTCTCCCGGAAGGGAGGCGGGGGCTCCGTCGTTCGTGCCGGGGCTACCCGGCGCGGCTCAGACCTCGTAGACGGCGCCGGCGTACGCGAGGTCGACGCGGCCGTCGTAGACCGCGCGGGCGTCCGCGAGGTTCTGTCCGGCGTCCGTCCACGGCGGGATGTGCGTCAGCACGAGCCGCCCGACCCGGGCGGCTCGTGCGTACTCCCCGGCCTCGCGGCCGTTGAGGTGGAGGTCCGGGATGGCCTCCTTGCCGTGGGTGAAGGAGGCCTCGCACAGGAACAGGTCGGCGCCCTCGGCCAGCGCCCCCAGCTCGGGGCAGACCCCGGTGTCCCCGGAGTACGCGAGCACCCGGCCGCCGTGCTCGATGCGGATCCCGTAGGACTCGACCGGGTGGCAGACCCGCTCGGTGCGGACCGTGAACGGGCCGATCTCGAAACTGCCGGACTTCAGGGTCCGGAAGTCGAAGACCTCGCTCATGGAGCGCTCGTCCGGGACGTCCTCGTAGGCCGTGGTCAGGCGCTGCTCGGTGCCTTCCGGCCCGTACACGGGCAGGGGGGCGCAGCGGCCGCCCTCGTGCCGGTAGTAGCGGGCGACGAAGTACGCGCACATGTCGATGCAGTGGTCGGCGTGCAGATGGCTCAGGAAGATCGCGTCGAGGTCGTAGAGACCGCAGTGGCGCTGGAGGGCGCCGAGGGAGCCGTTGCCCATGTCGAGGAGCAGCCGGAAGCCGTCGGCCTCTACGAGATAACTCGAGCAAGCCGAATCCGCGGACGGGAACGACCCCGAACAGCCGACGACGGTGAGCTTCATGGAGCGTGAACCTCCGTGGACGGTCCGTGGACGGATTGCGGGCCGTGCGTGCGTCGAGCGTAAGGCGCGAAACCTTCGGTCGCTCCTCCGCGGCAGGCCGTTGTGGGGGGAATCACCTGTGCTGTCACCCAGGGGAGCGACGAGTGGTACGGGCGTTGCCATGTCGCCGCGGTGTCGCTGCCGCGCCGGGGGTGGCCGTCACGGCTACGGTCGGTTTATGGACACGTCCTGGTGGTTCGCCGTGGTGGCGGCGGTCGCCGTGGTGGGGGTGGTGCTGCTGCCGTGGCACGTCAGGAGGCGTGCGGGTGCGCCCCCGGCGCCGCCGCACGGGCTCGGGCCGCCGCCGCGGGTGCGGGCCGGCGACCTGTGGGGCCTGGCGGACGGGCGGACCTGCCTGGTGCTGTCGGCGCGGCCGCAGCGGGAGTCGGCGCGGGTGGCGTGGATCGTCGGCAAGTACGACGACCGGCGGCCCGGGGTCGTCCCGCTGCCGCCCGGCACGGCGGGGGACGGCGGACGCGGCGGCTTCCTGGAGGCGGACCGGCCGGAGGAGGTCTCGGTGTGGGAGTTCCGGCGCAGGCTCGGGACGCTGGACCCGGCGCTGTGGGACGAGGCCAAGGGACTGGGAGGCGGCAGCGGATGAGCGGGCGGGAGGTCAGGTTGCGGCGGGTCTACGATCCGCCCGAGCCGGGGGCCGACGGCGTACGGGTGCTCGTGGACCGGCTGTGGCCGCGCGGGCTGTCGAAGGAGGCGGCGGCGGTGGACGAGTGGCCGAAGGAGCTGACGCCGTCGGCGGAGCTGCGGAAGTGGTTCCACGGGGGCGGGTCGGCGCAGGAGTTCCGGGCGCGGTACGAGGCGGAGCTCGCGGGGGCGGGGGCGGAACTGGACCGGCTGCGGGCGCTGGCGGCGGACGGGCCGATGACGCTGCTCACGGCGGTCCGTGACCCGGCGTCCAGCCATGCCGCCATCCTGGCGGAGCACCTGGCGGAGTGAGGGCGGCTACCGCTGCGCGGTGCCGTCTCCCCGCCCCGCCCTTCCTCCGTTCCCAGGGGCTCCGCCCCTGACCCCGTTCCTGGGGGCTCCGCCCCCAGACCCTCCCCCAGCTACCGCTGGGAGGTGCCCGCAGCGCCTCAAACGCCGGCGGGGCTGGATTTGGCGCGCCTCCCTGGGGGCTACGCCCAGAGCTGGCCCTGGAGGACTTCGATGGCTTCCTCCGTCGTCGCCGCCGTGTAGACGCCCGTCGAGAGGTACTTCCAGCCCCCGTCGGCCACGACGAACACGATGTCGGCGGACTCGCCGGCGGCCACCGCCTTGCGCCCGACGCCGATCGCCGCGTGCAGGGCGGCGCCGGTGGAGACTCCCGCGAAGATGCCCTCCTGCTGGAGGAGTTCACGGGTGCGGGTCACCGCGTCGGCCGAGCCGACCGAGTAGCGGGTCGTCAGGACCGACGCGTCGTACAGCTCGGGGACGAAGCCCTCGTCGAGGTTGCGCAGGCCGTAGACGAGGTCGTCGTACCGCGGTTCCGCGGCCACGATCTTCACCCCGGGCACCTGCTCGCGCAGGTAGCGGCCGACGCCCATGAGGGTGCCGGTCGTGCCCAGGCCCGCCACGAAATGGGTGATCGAGGGGAGGTCCGCCAGGATCTCGGGGCCGGTGGTGGCGTAGTGGGCGCCCGCGTTGTCGGGGTTGCCGTACTGGTAGAGCATCACCCAGTCGGGGTGCTCCGCCGCCAGCTCCTTGGCCACCCGCACCGCGGTGTTCGAACCGCCCGCGGCCGGCGACGAGATGATCTCGGCTCCCCACATCGCGAGAAGGTCGCGGCGCTCCTGCGAGGTGTTCTCCGGCATCACGCACACGATCCGGTAGCCCTTGAGCTTCGCGGCCATGGCGAGCGAGATGCCCGTGTTGCCGGAGGTGGGTTCCAGGATGGTGCAACCGGGGAAGAGGCGGCCGTCCTTCTCCGCCTGCTCGATCATGTGGAGCGCGGGGCGGTCCTTGATCGAGCCGGTCGGGTTGCGGTCCTCCAGCTTGGCCCAGATCCGGACGTCCGCCGAGGGGGACAGCCGCGGCAGGCGGACCAGCGGGGTGTTGCCGACCGCCGCGAGCGGGGAGTCGTACCGCATTACTTCGAGCCGCCGGCCACGGCCGGGAGGATGGTGACGCTGTCGCCGTCCTTGAGGGCGGTGGCGATGCCGTCGATGAAGCGGACGTCCTCGTCGTTGAGGTAGACGTTCACGAAGCGGCGCAGCTGGCCGCCCTCGACGATGCGCTCCTCGATGCCCTTGTGGCGGGTCTCCAGGTCCGCGAACAGCTCGGAGAGGGTGGCGCCCTGGCCGGTGACGGCCTTCTCGCCGTCGGTGTAGGTGCGGAGGATGGTGGGGATGCGGACCTCGATGGCCATGGCAGCAGGCTCCAGTGTCGTGAAGGAGGAGGTGGAGAGAAGAATGCGGGCGCGTTCTCGTGCGGCCCGCGCGCGGGGCCGTGGTGCTCAGGCGGCAGGACAGATGGCGCTGGCGAGGCGGCACAGGTCGACGTGCAGCCGCGCCACGAGCAGCAGCCTGCCGGGCGTCTCGATGCTCACGTCGTGGGAAACCATGCGGTCATGTTAACGATTCCCGGTCCCCCGTTTGGAGTGTGATCCCGCATCGTGGACGTCTGCCGCTCACATAGTGGTCAGTAGGCGGCTACGACCTGCACTTCTTCCTCCGTGATCACGCCTTCGACGATCCGGTACGAGCGGAACTGGAACTCGCCGAGGCCGTCGGTGTCGGCCGTGGACACCAGGACGTAGTGGGCGCCGGGCTCGTTGGCGTAGGTGACGTCCGTGCGCGAGGGGTAGGCCTCGGTCGCGGTGTGCGAGTGGTAGACGATCACGGGCTCCTCGTCCCGGTCGTCGAGTTCGCGGTAGAGCTTCAGGAGGTCCTTCGAGTCGAACTCGTAGAACGTGGGCGAGCGGGCCGCGTTGAGCATCGGGATGAACCGCTCGGGGCGGCCGGTGCCCGCCGGGCCGGCCACGACGCCGCACGCCTCGTCGGGGTGGTCCTTGCGCGCGTGTTCGACGATCTGGTCGTACAGGGCCTGGGTGAGGGTCAGCATGGGGCTCAGGATAAGCAGACGGGCCCTCCCGTACCGAGGTGTGGTACGGAAGGGCCCGCATGGTGGACACGAGGTCCGCAGGAGCGCGGTTCCCGGCGGTGACAGGCGGCCGGGACCCATGGCTCGCGGCCCGGGCTACGAGGAGCTCGAGGCCTTCTCGAACGCGGCGCCGCTGGGGTTGCGGGCCTTGAGGACGAGGTAGGACACGCCGAGGATCAGACCCCACAGCGGCGCGCAGTACAGCGAGACGCGGGAGTCCTTGTCGAGGCCCATCATCACGATGACCATGCCGATGAAGGCCAGGGAGAAGTAGCTGGTGTACGGGGCGCCGGGGGTGCGGAAGGAGGACTGGGGCAGTTCGCCGCGGTCGGCCTTGGCCCGGTAGCGGATCTGGCAGACCAGGATGACGATCCAGGCCCACATGCCGGAGATGGTGGCGAAGGAGACGACGTAGTCGAAGGCCTTGCCGGGGGCGACGTAGTTGATCCAGACGCCGACGAGCATGAGGGCGGCGGAGAAGGTGGTGCCGACGAGCGGGGTGCCGGTCTTGGTCAGCTTGGTGAAGAACTTCGGGCCCTGGCCGTTGAGCGCGAGGTCGCGCAGCATGCGGCCGGTGGAGTACATGCCCGAGTTGCAGGAGGACAGGGCGGCGGTCAGGACGACGAAGTTGACGATCGCGGCGCCGATGCCCAGGCCCATCTTCTCGAAGGCGAGGACGAAGGGGCTCTCGCCGGCCTTGAAGTTGGACCACGGGATGACCGACATGATCATGATGAGCGCGCCGACGTAGAAGACGGCGATGCGCCACGGCACGGTGTTGATGGCCTTGGGCAGGGTCTTCGCGGGGTCCTTGGACTCGCCGGCGGTGACGCCGACGAGCTCGACCGCGAGGAAGGCGAAGACGACGATCTGCAGGGTCATCAGCGTCTCGCCGATGCCGTTGGGGAAGAAGCCGCGGTCGTTCCAGAGGTTGGAGACGGAGGCTCCGGCGGCGGCATCGGAGAAGCCGACGGTGAGGATGCCGGCGCAGATCAGGATCATGCCGACGATGGCGGTGACCTTGACCATGGAGAACCAGAACTCCAGCTCACCGAAGAGCTTCACGGAGATCAGGTTGGCGGCGTAGAGGATGACCGTGAAGATCAGCGCGTAGGCCCACTGCGGGAAGCTGTCGTGCGTCCAGTACGACATGTACTTCGCGGCGGCGGTGACCTCGGTGATGCCGGTGACGACCCAGAACAGCCAGTACGTCCAGCCGGTGGCGTAACCCCAGAACGGGCCGAGGAACTCGCGGGCGTAGTCGGAGAAGGAGCCCGAGACGGGGCGGTACATGAGCAGTTCGCCCAGGGCCCGCATGATGAAGAAGATGACCAGGCCGACGATGGCGTAGGCCAGGATGAGGCTGGGCCCGGCCTTGGAGATCGCCTTGCCCGCGCCCAGGAACAGGCCGGTGCCGATGGCCCCGCCGATCGCGATCATCTGGATCTGGCGGGCGCCGAGCGCGCGGTGGTAACCCTCGCCGTCGCCCTCGCCCTGTGCGCCCTCGCCGGGCGTCCTGTCGTGCTGCTCGACCTGCACAGAGGTCATGTTTGGTGCGCCTTTCTCCACGCCGACCCGCGCCTGAGACGGCTGCGGATCGGGTCCTCGATCCCCCCGGATACGGATGGAGTTGCACCCGGCGGTCAGCCGGTTCAAGCGGGCCGGGGGACATGGGTGGCGTCCCGGCGGCGGTCGTGAAGATTTATCACGCGCTTAGGGGTGGAGGAAGGGGCGAAATGCGACGCAGGGAGGGGTTAAATCGGGACATATGGCCTGAAAGAGATCAGATCACCGCATGGCGGTGATCTGATCGTTATCCGGATTTGAGCGTCCGCTGAGCGAACGGTGTGCGCGCTTGAGGATCCTCAGAGGGTTTCGATGAGGGTCTCCTGGAGACCGCCGAGCCAGAGGTAGGCCATCACCATCGGCTTGCGCGGGTCGTCGTCCGGCAGCCGGTAGAACTCCCCGCTCTGCTCGTCCTCGGTGATCTCCAGCCGGGCGGCGATGGTCAGCCGCAGGTCGTTGAGGGCGCCGAGCCAGCGCAGCGGCAGTTCCCCGGACAGCTCCAGCACCGCCGCGCCGTCGCTGGCCGGGGTGAGCGCGTCGAGGCTGCGCACGACGGCCAGCGCGTCCTCCCGCTTGCGGGTGCGCAGGTCGTTCTCGGTGAAGCGGCGGAACTCCGCCGAGCGGGCCCGCAGCTCCTCCGGGTCCTCGCCAGCCGCGGCGCCCGGGCCCCCGTAGGCGTCGGGGAACAGCCGGGCCAGCGCCGGGTCGGACGGGGGCTCGGTGG
Source organism: Streptomyces katrae (assembly GCF_002028425.1). GTDB lineage: Bacteria > Actinomycetota > Actinomycetes > Streptomycetales > Streptomycetaceae > Streptomyces > Streptomyces katrae_A. Next base: position 3,021,953 of record NZ_CP020042.1, read on the forward strand.
GGCCCTCGGCGGCGAACAGCACGGCGAGGGGGTCGGCGTCCTCGGCGGGCTCCGGCTCGCCGGGGCCGATCAGCTCCAGCAGCTGCACCGCGAGGGAGCGCAGGATGGAGATCTCGATCTCGTCCAGCGCGACGGCGGCCCCGCCGCCCTTCAGGGGCTCGAACACGCCGCCCATCAGTTGCGGTCCTGCGAGAGGGTCGCCCAGAGCCCGTACCCGTGCATGGCCTGCACGTCGCGCTCCATCTCCTCGCGGGTGCCGCTGGAGACGACCGCCCGTCCCTTGTTGTGGACGTCGAGCATCAGCCTGGTCGCCTTGTCCTTGGGGTAGCCGAAGTACGCCTGGAACACGTACGTCACGTAGCTCATGAGGTTGACCGGGTCGTTGTGGACCAGGGTCACCCAGGGGACGTCCGGTTCCGGGACCGCGTAGGTCTCCTCAGCCGATTCGGTCCGTTCGATCTCAATCGGAGCAACACTCACTCGTCCCATGCTGCCACTGCGACAGGCCCGTCGCACAAACGGGCCCCCTGCCGGGCTCCGCGCCGTCCCGCCCTCCGGACCACATCTCGTCAGTTTGACGAGATGTGCGCTAGCATCCGTGACATGAACCCTGCGGACCTGGGCCTGCCGGTGGACGTGCCGTCGACAGCGCTCTTCACGGACCATTACGAGCTCACGATGCTGCAGGCCGCGCTGGCCAACGGCACGGCCGACCGACGCTCCGTCTTCGAGGTCTTCACCCGGCGCCTGCCCGAGGGGCGGCGCTACGGGGTGCTGGCGGGGACCGGGCGCGTCCTGGACGCCGTGGAGAACTTCCGTTTCGACGGAGCCGTGCTGGAGTTCCTGCGCGAGCGGGCCGTCGTCGACATGCGGACCCTGGACTGGCTGGCCTCGTACCGCTTCTCGGGTGACATCTGGGGCTACCCGGAGGGGGAGGTCTACTTCCCCGGATCGCCGGTGCTGCGGGTCGAGGGCAGCTTCGCCGAGTGCGTGCTGCTGGAGACGGTCGTCCTGTCGATCCTCAACCACGACTCGGCCATCGCGGCGGCCGCCTCCCGGATGGCCTCGGCGGCGGGCGGGCGGCCGCTGATCGAGATGGGGGCGCGCCGCACCCACGAGCTGGCGGCGGTCGCGGCCTCGCGGGCCGCGTACGTGGGCGGCTTCACCTCCACCTCCGACCTGGCGGCCGGGTTCCGGTACGGGATCCCCACGGTCGGCACCAGCGCGCACGCCTTCACCCTCCTGCACGACACGGAGCGCGACGCCTTCACCGCGCAGGTGGCCTCGCTGGGCTCCGGGACCACCCTGCTGGTGGACACCTACGACGTCGCGGAGGCCGTCCGCACGGCGGTGGAGGTGGCCGGAACGGGGCTGGGCGCGGTCCGGATCGACTCCGGCGACCTGCTGCTGGTCGCGCACCGGGTGCGGCAGCAGCTGGACGAGCTGGGGGCGACGGACACCCGGATCGTGGTCACCTCCGACCTGGACGAGTACGCCATCGCCTCACTGGCGGCGGCGCCGGTGGACGCCTACGGGGTGGGCACGCAGCTGGTGACGGGCAGCGGGCACCCGACGTGCTCGATGGTCTACAAGCTGGTCGCACGGGCGGAGTCGGCGGACCCGAAGGCCCCGCTCGTTCCGGTGGCGAAGAAGTCCTCCGGCGGGAAGACCTCGATCGGCGGCCGCAAGTGGGCGGCGCGGCGGCTGGACGCCGAGGGCGTGGCGGAGGCCGAGGTGGTCGGGACGGGCCCGGTCCCGACGGCCCTGGCGGACCGGCAGCTGCTGGTCCAGCTGGTCAAGGCGGGCGAGGTGGTGGCCCGCGAACCCCTGGACACGGCCCGCACCCGCCACGCACGCGCCCGCGCGGGCCTGCCGCTGTCGGCGACACAGCTGTCCCGCGGCGAACCGGTCATCCCGACGGAGTACGCCTAACCCCGCACCGCCCCTCCCGGGGCCCGACCCGACCCCGGCAACCCCGGGCCGGGGCAGGCCCGGGGATGGTGCGGGCCCGGGGCCGGGCAGGCCCGGGGGCGAGCAGGCCCGGGGGCGGGCAGCCCCGGGGGCGGTGCGGGCCCGGGGGCGGTGCGGGCCCGCCTAACCCCGGGGCCAGCCGGCCGCCCCGCCTGGGGGTTCTCCGGCGGTAGCCGGGGGCTGGGGGTCCGGCCCCCAGTTTCGGGAAGGGGCGGGGTGGGGGAAGAGCACCCGCAGGGCCCCGACGCGCCGCCGCACCGAAGAACCATCCACACCGAGCCGAAGGGCACGCGACATGCACCGCGCACTGATCGTCGTCGACGTACAGAACGACTTCTGCGAAGGCGGCAGCCTCGCGGTAACCGGCGGCGCCGACGTCGCCGCCGCGATCACCGAGCTGATCGGGAACGCCACGGCCGGCTACCGGCACGTCGTGGCCACGCGCGACCACCACATCGACCCCGGCGCGCACTTCGCCCGCCCCCCGGCCGAGCCGGACTACGAGAACTCCTGGCCCCCGCACTGCGTCGCCGGGACCGAGGGCGTCGGGTTCCACCCGAACTTCGCGCCCGCCGTCGCCTCCGGCGCGGTCGCCGCCGTCTTCGACAAGGGCGCGTACGAGGCCGCGTACAGCGGGTTCGAGGGCGCCGACGAGAACGGCGACAGCCTCGCCCAGTGGCTGCGCGAGCGCCACGTGAGCGAGGTGGACGTCGTGGGCATCGCCACCGACCACTGCGTCCGCGCCACCGCACTCGACGCCGCCCGCGAGGGCTTCGCCACCCGCGTCCTCCTGGACCTGACGGCCGCCGTGGCCCCCCACACCACCGCGAAGGCCCTGGAGGACCTCCGGGCGGCCGGGGTCACCCTCGTCGGCACCGCGGGCGACCACCCCCACGCCTGACCCCCGCCCAGCCCTTCCCCCACCGCAGCGGGGAGCCCACCCCCTGGCGGAACCGGCCTGAGGCCGTCCAGGGGGTTCGAGGGGCCGGCCCGGGCCGCTAGTGCCCCAGCAGGGCCCGGATCGGGTGCCACAGCTCCGCCGTGCCGTCCGGGGTGCCGCGCCACAGGAGGCCGTCCGGGTGGTGGAGGACCGCCGTGATCTCGTCCGGGGTCGGGGGGTGGGCGTTGCCCCGGAGGTACACCGCCCGCATGCCGAGGTTCCGCAGCCTGGTCAGGGCGCGGGCCCGGTTCGCGGCGTGTACGAGCACGCGGACGTTTCCGCCCTCGCCGGACGGCCTCGGCAGCGTCAGCGCGACCACCACGCTGCCGCCCGGCAGTCTGACGAAACCTCCACCTGGCATGATCCTCAGCTCCCCCGTCAATAAGAACAGTCGTCCGTGCATCTAAACGCGATCGGCCGCCGCCCGCTAGAGGGCGACGGCCGATCATGCTTTGACCTGGGGTTTTAGGTCACTACTTGCCCGAGGGGCCGACCTCGATCGTCATCTGGAGGCCGTCGTAGGTCTCCTTCGCGATCTTGATCTTGGTGTTGGTGTCAGCGACCTTCACCGAACCGGTCGGGTTCTCGTCGTAGTAGTACTTGCCCTTGTGGTCGTCGAAGACCAGGTTGGCCGGCTTCGGCTTGACGAAGAGCGACTCGCCGTTCTTGTGCAGGGTGAACGCGTCCGTCGAGTAGGCGCTGAACGGGGCGTCGTACGGCTGGATCTTGTTGCGCAGCAGCGTGCCGTCGGCCCACTTCATCGGCTTGGCGTTGGCGTCGATCGGCAGGATCAGACCCGAGCCCGGGTGCTGGCTCGTGTTGTTGTCCTTCTGGGACTTGTCCCACAGCCAGATCAGCAGGCCGTCCTGGTACGGGTAGTGCTCGACCCAGTTCGGCTTCGAGTTGCCCCAGCCGAAGTTGTACGGGCCCACCTTGAGGGTGGAGTCGTACGAGACGTAGCGGCGGTTCTCCGCGATGTAGTACTGCGGGTACTCCTTGGTGAAGCCCGAGCCGACCCGCTGGAAGCCCTTGCCGGTCCAGCGGTTGTCGCCGTTCTCGGCACCGTCGGTGAACAGCGCCGCGCCGTCGGCGGTCAGGGTGATGGCGTCGGCCGTGAAGCCCTTGCCGCCCGCGCCGCCGTCCGTCTGGTAGCGGAAGCGGAGGTCGATCTTCTTGCCCGCGTAGGCGTCGAGCGGGAAGTTCAGGGACTTCCAGGCGCCGGAGGCACCGGTCAGCGAGGGGGCGCCGGAGGCGTCGGCCGGGAGGGCCGCACCGTCGGCGGTGCCGGGCAGGGCGGTCCAGGTGGCGCCGCCGTCCGTGGAGACCTCGGTGTACAGGAAGTCGTAGTCCTGCTCGATGTCCCACCAGCCCTTGAGGGAGAGGGCCGCGGCCTTCTTGCCCGTCAGGTCGACGGAGCGGGTGAGGGTGTTCTTGAGGTCGTCACCCATCTGGCTCCACCACTGCGAGGAACCCTCGGCGGGAGCGACGATGTCGGTCTTGACCTGCTTCTTGGGCAGCTCGACGACCAGCGCCTGCTTGTCCTTGGTGTTGTACTCCGAGACACCCAGCTTGTGCGTGGACTTCGTCGCGGCCTTGGCCGTGTCGTAGTTCAGCCAGCCCAGCTGGAGCTTGTCCCAGGCGGTCATGTCGCCCGGGAGGTCGCCTATGGAGTCCTTGCCCTCGCCGAGCCAGGAGCCCGCCGACATCAGGGACCAGAAGCCGACCGAGTTCTCGCCGCCACCGGAGGTGTCGTAGAGGTCCGGCAGACCGAGGTCGTGGCCGTACTCGTGCGCGAAGACGCCGAGGCCGCCGTTCTCCGGCTGCATCGTGTAGTCGCCGACCCACATGCCGGTGTCGCCGATCTGGGTACCGCCGGCCTTGTTGTTGGCCGGACCGGTCTTGCCGACGTCCGTGCCGTACGCGTACCAGCGGTGCGCCCACAGCGCGTTGGTGCCCTGCACGCCGCCGCCGGCCGACTCGTCCTCGCCCGCGTGGACGATCTGGAAGTGGTCGATGTAGCCGTCGGGCTCGTTGAAGTTGCCGTCGCCGTCGTAGTCGTTGCGGTCCCACTGGTCGTACTGCGCCAGGGTGGCCTTGATCTCGGCGTCGGTCTTGCCGGCCTTCTTCTGCCCGTCCACCCACGCGTTCACGCCGTCGCGGACGGCGTCCCACACGTTGGAGCAGTTGGTCTGGCCGCAGTAGTTCGAGCCGTAACGGGCCTCGTTGTACGGGATCTTGACCCAGTCGGCGACCTGGCCGTCGACCGAGTAGCGGCCCGAGGAGGTCTTCTCGTAGTAGGTCTTCAGCGAGTTCTTGCCCTGGCCGGTACCGAAGTACAGGTCCTGGAAGTAGTCGCGGCTGAAGTCCTTGCGCCAGGCGGTGCTGTTGTTGGTCGCGCGGTCGGGCTGCGCGATCTGGTTGTGCAGCGGGCCGGGCGTGCCCCCGTACTTGGGCTGCGGCGGCTTCGGGCCGGCCGGGCCGTCCGGGTCGAACATGGTCGTGTTGTCGACCTGGTCGCCGAAGTCGACGAGGATGGTGAAGATCTTGTCGGTCTTCTCGCGGCCGAGCTCGACGTACTTCTTGTCGTCGAGCTTGACGACCTTCGAGGCACCGCGCTGCTCGACCTGCTTCTTGCCCGCCAGCACCTGGTCAAGGGCAGCCTCGCGCTCCTGCGCCTGCTGCTTGCTGAACGGGGTCTCCAGGTCGTGCTTGACCTTCTCCTGGGCAGGAGCGGTCGGGTCCTGCTTGCCGGAGGCGGGTACGCCGCCCCAACTGGTGTTGGCCTGGGCCGTGGTGAACATGGCGCCGGTGGCGGCGGTGGCCGCCATGGTCACGCCAACTGCGGCGGCGCGCAGCGCGCGACGCCTTGCGGAGTTGCCGGTCACTTGATGTCGTTCCCCTCCCGCGGCCGCGGGCGTTGGTCGGAACGTCTCCATTGGAGCGGGGGGTTCCGCGCGGCGCGCGTCTCAAGTGACGACATTTGACCGGAGAGTCTAAAGAAAAGACAGACCTTGACTTCTTCCTTACAACTGCACTATGCGGTCAGCGAGTTCCGCTATTCGGACGTTTGGAGTCATCGGGGCCTTCCGGGGCGAAGAGAGCCCCGGATGCCGGCTTCCCGTCCGGTTGCGACCCGGTTTGTGACCCCGTGCGCCCCCCGTGCTCCGGTCCCGTGGGTAAGGCCACGCTTACTTGTGGCCTTCCTCGGGCATCCCGTCGTATGGGTCACTTGACGCGCGCGACCGTTGAGGGGACTCCGAGCCGACGTACCCACGCACCTCCCGCCTCCGAGGACGGAACACGTCATGCCGCGTCCGACTGCCGCACAGCTCGCCTACGGCTCCGCCACCGTCGTCGTGTCGACGATCGCCATGCTGTTGCTCTCGCAGACGAGCACCGGGATCGGGGTCGCGGTCATCTCCGCCGCCGCGCTGGCCCTCGGGCTGCTGGTCGCCCTCACGGTGCCGCTCCCGCGCCGCCGGGGCCGGCACGCCGCCGTACGGGGCAGCCGGGCGGGCGCGGCCGCGCCGGGCACGTCGGACGCGGCGCCCGGCGGGGCCGGGGGCGGCCGGGTGCCGGAGCCGCGAACGGCCCCCGCGGAGCACTCCGTTCACCGCTGAGGCTCCCCCGGACACGTACGCGCACGCGCGTGGACGGCCGGCCCCGGGTGGGACCGGCCGTCCACGCGCGCCTGCGGCGGTGTCAGGACATCAGGGCAGTGAGGTGGTTCAGGGCACCGAGACCACCACGGTCCTGGCCGCCTTGTCGTGCAGGCCCTGCTTGTAGGGCTGGTCGACGAGGATCGAGATGCCCACGACGACCCACCACAGGCCGCAGCACAGGAACGCCGGCACCCACAGGGTGGCCGCCCGGCCGACGGCGGCGCCGGACGAGGGCACGCTGCCGTCGTTGAGCATGGCGACCCGCAGCCGCATCGCCTTCTTGCCGAGGGTCTGGCCGCTCTTCTGGGTGAAGAACCAGTCGTAGACGATCCAGGCGGCGACGTAGACCAGCCACCACAGCAGGGCCGCACCGGTGACCCACCTGGAGGCGGAGTCGGTCAGTTCCCCGTTCTGGTCGGTGTGCACCGGAAGGGCGAAACCGATCGCGAAGAGGATGAGCCAGAGCGGGACGAACACGACCACCAGGTCGATGAGGCGCGCGACGAGCCGCTTGCCGGTGTCCGCCAGCGGGGGCATGCCGGCGAGTGGGTCGGGCATGCCGTAGCCGTACGGGGCGGGGGCGAGGGCGGCGGGTATCCCCCGCCGGGCGGACCGCCGACCGGACCGCCGGCCGGGGGCGGATACCCCCCGCCGGGCGGCGGGGGCGGCTGGCCGCCGGCGCCCGGAGGCGGTGAGCCGTAGGGCGGGCCACCCGGCGGAGGCGTCGGTTCCTGCGGCTTCTTGAGGAACGGGTCGTCCTCGGGCTGCCCGCCCGGCGGCGGCTGGTCGGTACTCATGGCCCGAGTCGAACCCGCCCCCGCCCCACCCGCAACGCAACGGCGCCCGTCCGGGGGAGTGGCCCCCGCCCGGGGCGAGCTCCCCGCCCCTCCCCCGGACTCTGCCCGGGGGGAAACCCACTTCGGCCGCTGCCAGGAGCGCCACCCCCTGCCCCCTGGACCGGTCCCTGCGCGGCCGGTGCGCCCACTCCCCAGCGGCCGCTGGGGGGAAGGTCTGGGGCCGGAGCCCCCGGGGACAGGGGTTCTCCGGCCCCGGACCCCTCTGCCCGGCCGGGCCGCCATCGGTGGGCCCGCTTCCGGGTGGGAGGCAGGGGCGTGCCCGTTCGTCCGCGACGGGCTGCGAGGGACGCCGTGGGCCGGTCCTGCCGCCCGGGTCTTCAGCGGGTCACGAACGTGCGGGCCGCCCTGTCGTGCCAGGCCCGTCGGCGCGGGCGGTCGACCAGGCACCACAGGCTGCCCGGCAGCCCCAGCAGCGCGTACACGAGCCAGCGGAGCAGGGCCGCGCCGAAGCCGGGCGGGCGCAGGGTGGCGGTGCCCAGCACCCGCACCCCGCACAGCTTCTTGCCCGGCGTACGGCCCCAGCGGGCGGTGGGCAGGACCTCGTAGAGCACTCCGAACAGCAGGACGGCACCCAGTACGAGGCCCAGCCCGCCGGCCGTGGTGGCGTCGAGCAGCCACACGGTGGTGCTGCGGCCGCTGGCCCGGGCGGCGTCGACCTTGGCCTGGAGATGGGCCGTCACCCCGGGTACGAGGGGCACCGCGGCGGCGACGGCCACCCCCGCGAGCACGAGCGAGTCCAGGAGCCGCGCCAGCCCCCTCCGCACCAGCCGGGCGGGCCGCACGGCCCGCTCCGCCATCCGCTCGAAGACGGCCCGCGCGTCCTCGTCCGGCACCGGGGCGGGGGCCGACGAGGGGGCGTGCGCGGCCGCCCGGTCCGCGGCGGGTGCCACAGCGGTCGCCTCCGGCCGCCTGGCGGCGGGGCCGGGGTACGCACCCGGGCGGGAGCCCGCGGGAGCATCGGCCCGCCCGTGCGCCGCGCGGGCGGAGCTCCCCGCCGGGGCCTCTCCCGGGGCCGGGGACCACCTTCCGTCTGACTCCCCCGCCATGCCCGCGCCCCCGGACCACGCCCGTGCCGCATCCGCCGAAGCCGAAGCCAACCCCGGGGTCCCGGCCCACCCCTGGGCGGGTTCCCCCTCCGGGCCCGCGTCCCGGGACCCGGCCCGGGCCGAACCCCCCGCAGCCACACCGGCCGCCCGCACGCCCTCCGCCGGAACCCCGGCCGACCCCCGGGCGGGCTCACCTTCCCCGCCCGGATTCCCGGACCACGCCGCAGCCGAACCACCCGCCCCGCCCGCGGGACCCGCCACCCGAGCGGCATCCGATGCCGACGGGGCCGACGCCTGGGCTGACCACCCGCCCGGGCCCGGGGCACCCTCCGGGCCGGGCTCCCCCTCCTCCCGGAACCCCGCCGGACGAACGGAAGCCCCGCCCGAACGCGAACCCGGGGCCCCGGCCCATCCCCGGCCGGGCTCCCCCTCCGCCTCCGACCCCGCAGCCGCCGACCACGCCGCGCCCCCGCCGGGGGCCGGTGGGGCGGGGGCGGTGGCCGTGGCCTCCGGCCAGCTCGAGGTGAGGCCCGAGACGCCCGTCGCCGGGGCGTCCGGCCAGGCCGGCGGGCGCGCCGAGAGGATGCCCACGCTCTCGGCGGCGGCCTGCGCGGGCAGCCGCCGTGCGGCGGGGGCGGCGGCCGCGGGGCGGGCCAGGGAGATTCCGCCGGGCCGGAGGTCCTCGGGCTCCGCGAGGTCCGGGCCGCCCCAGGACACCCGGACGTCGCGCGGCCCGCCGAACCCCGCCTGGTGCGCGGGGTCCGCCTGCCAGCCCCCGGCCTCCCGTTCCGCCGGCCAGCCCCCGGCCTCCCGTTCCGGCCGCCTGCCCTCCGCCTCCCGTTCCCGTTCCCGTTCCGGTTCCCCCCGCCAGGCCGTCGCCGCCGCGTGGTCCCGTGCCGCCGGGCCGGGGCGGGGTCCGGGAGGGCCCCGGTCTCGGGGGTCTCGTCGAGGAACACCGGCCCCGTCTCCTCCACCGGGGCGGGCGCGGGGGCGGGACGGCTCGTCCCCGGGACCCAGGCGGCGCCGTTCCAGTACCGGACGTACCCGGGGATGGACGGATCGGGGTAGTAGCCCTCGCGGGCCGCGTGCTCGCCGTCACCAGGGGAGGCCGTCAATGTCCCCAACTCCGATCGTGGCTCAAGGCTTGTGCAGGGGAGGACCCAAGGGGAGGACCATAGCCAAGAACCCCTTCCCGACAGGTCCGGTAACGGCAGATTCCAAGCCTTTGAGCGAACCTCGTCCCGCCCCCGGTCCGACCGTCACCCCACCCCACCGATTTCGGTCATCCGACAGATTCCGGCCAACCTCGAAACCGGTGCCGGAAGTCGCGTCATACCCGGGCACATCGGCGCTCTCTCCCCACGTGGGGCGATCCGCGCCCCACGTCCGCAACCGACGCACCGAAGTGAGGCCGCCGTGCACCACCACCCCGTCATCGAGCGCGAGCTGGAGCTCAGGCTGATCCTGTCCCCCGAGCGCAGCATCCGCATCCCCGCGAAGCTGCTCTACCTGACCGACGACCCCTACGCCGTGCACATCACCTTCCACACCGGCACCAGCGCCCCGGTGAACTGGACCTTCGCCCGGGAACTGCTCGTCGAGGGGGTGTTCCGCCCCTGCGGCCAGGGGGACGTCCGGATCTGGCCCACGAAGATCGGCAGTGAGTCGGTGCTGTGCATGGCGCTCAGCTCCCCCGACGGCGACGCCCTCCTGGAGGCCCCGGCGGGCGCGGTGTCGGCCTGGCTGGAGCGCACCCTGCGCGTGGTGCCGCCCGGGACCGAGGCGGAACGGCTCTGCCTGGACGAGGCGCTGGCCGAGCTGCTCACCCCGACCCCGGCCGACGAGCTGTGGCTGCGCGACCCGTGGCCCTCCGAGGAGTCCGCGGACGGTGACCTGTGAGGGACGCCGGCGGCAACAGGGGCACCGCCCCGGACGGCGTGTCAGAACAGCTTGCCGGGGTTGAGCAGCCCGAGCGGGTCGAAGGCCTGCTTGACGGCGCGCTGCATCTCCAGCCCGACCGGGCCGAGTTCGCGCGACAGCCACTCCTTCTTCAGCACCCCGACCCCGTGCTCCCCGGTGATGGTCCCGCCCAGGGCCAGCCCGAGGGCCATGATCTCGTCGAAGGACTCCCGGGCCCGCCGCGCCTCGTCCTCGTCCGCGGGGTCGAAGCAGACGACCGGGTGGGTGTTGCCGTCGCCCGCGTGCGCGCAGACGCCGATGAGCAGGCCCTGGGCCCGGGCGATGGCGGCGGTCCCGTCCAGCATCTCGGCGAGCCGCGACCGCGGCACGCACACGTCGTCGATCATCGTCGCGGGCCGCAGCGCCTCCAGGGCGGTCAGGGCCGTCCGGCGGGCCTGGAGCAGCAGCCGCGACTCCGCCTCGTCCTCGGCGGGTACGACGGCACTCGCGCCGGCGGCCTCGCACAGCGCGCCGACGGCGGCGAGGCCGGCGGGCGCGTCCGGGGTGTCGAAGGCGGCCAGCAGCAGCGCCTCCGTGCTGTCGGGCAGGCCCTCCCCCGGGCTCTCGGCTCCGCTCGAACGGGGGCGGCTCCCACGGCCGAGGGCGTTGACGGCGCGGACGGTCGTCCGGTCCATCAGCTCCAGCAGCGAGGGCGCCAGGCCCGCCTCCATGACGGCGCAGACGGCCTCGCATGCGGCCGCGACGGACGGGAACTCGGCGGCGAGCACCAGTTGCCGGGGCGGCGCCGGCCGCAGCGCCAGGACGGCCCCCACGACCACGCCCAGGGTGCCTTCGGAGCCCACGAAGAGCCGGGTCAGGTCATATCCGGCGACGCCCTTGGCGGTGCGCCGCCCGGTGCGCAGCAGCCGCCCGTCCGCGAGCACCACGTCCAGCCCGAGCACGTACTCGGCGGTGACCCCGTACTTGACGCAGCACAGTCCGCCCGAGGCCGTGCCGATGTTGCCGCCGATCGTGCACTGCTCCCAGCTGGAGGGGTCGGGCGGGTAGTACAGGCCCTGTTCGGCGACGGCCCGGGAGAGGACCGCGTTGACCACGCCCGGCTCGACGACGGCGATCCGGTCGACGGCGGAGACCTCCAGGATCCGGTCCATCTTCACCAGGGAGAGCACGATGCAGCCGTCGGAGGCGTTGGCGGCCCCGGACAGGCCCGTACGGGCGCCCTGGGGGACCACGGGGACGCGTAGGGCGGTCGCGGTGCGCATCACGTGCCGGACCTGCTCCACGGTCCGCGGGAGGACGACGACGGCGGGCGTGCCGGCGGGGCAGAAGCTCGCCATGTCGGTGGCGTACGAGGCGGTCACCTGTGGGTCCGTCAGCAGCGCCTCGGGCGGGAGCCCTTCGCGCAGCCTTGCGAGGAGACCGGGGAGCGGGGAGGCGAGATCGTCGTCCATGGGGCCACAGTGGCAGTCGGGGCCATCGGTGTGAACACGGCTGCGACGGGCTTCGGACACCCGGGCGGTCTCTTCATATTGACGCACAGTGAGCGCATGGACGGTTTCGACGAGCATTCTCCGCAGCCCGCGCCGCCCGTGACCTTCACCGGCCGCAAGACGGTGGTGGCGGCCGCGGTGACGGTGGTCCTGATCGCCGCGACCCTGCTGATCCGCCCCGCCCGCTCGGGCGACGACGCGCGTCCGCCGGGGCCGGGCGAGCGGGCCGCGTCGGCGGTGGGCCGGGGCGCCCCGGCGGCGGCGGTGGACCTGACGGCGCTGGTGGCGGACCGGGAGAAGTGGCTCGCCGGGCATCCGGACGACGACGCTTCGTGGGCGGTGCTCGGTTCGGCGTACCTGGAACAGGCCCGGCGGACGGCCGATTCCGGCTGGTTCCCGAAGGCGGAACGGGCCCTGAAGCGGTCCCTGGAGGTCCGGCCCGCGGAGAAGGGCAACTTCGACGCGATGACGGGCATGGGCGCGCTGGCGGGCGCCCGCGGGGACTTCGTGACGGCCCGCAAGTGGGGCGAGCTGGTACGGGCGCAGGCGTCGCGGCGCTGGACGGCGTACCCGGTGCTGGTGGACGCGTACACGGGCCTGGGCGACTACAAGGGCGCCCAGAAGGCGATGGAGCAGCTGCAGGAGCTGCGTCCGGGCCTGGCCGCGGACCTGAGGGCGGCCCAGGTGTACCGGGACCGGGGCTGGCGCGAGGACGCGGTGGTGGCGCTGGAGGCGGCGGGGGGTGCGGCGAAGTCCCCGGCGGAGAAGGCGTACGTGCTGTTCCGGCTCGGGGAGCTGGCCTGGGAACGGGGCGACGCGGCCGAGGCGTTGCGCCAGTACGAGGCGGCGCAGCGCACGGACCCGGCGCAGGCGGAGGCCCTGGGCGGCCGGGCGCGGGCGCTGGCGGCGCTGGGGCGGAGCGGAGAGGCGGTGCGCGACTACCGGATGGTGCTGGGGCGTACGCCGCTGCCTCGGCTGGCGCTGGAGCTGGGCGAGCTGCTGGATTCGCTGGGGCGGCCGCAGGAGGCGCGGGCGCAGTACGAGGCGGTGTCGGTGCTGGCGGCGCGGGGGGCTGCGGACGGGGTGGACCAGGAGGTGGTCCTGGGCCTGTTCGAGGCGGACCACGGGGATCCGGCGGTGGCGGTGCGCCGGCTGTCGGCGGAGTGGGAGCGTCACAAGAGCGTGCAGGTGGCGGACGCGCTGGGGTGGGCGCTGCACCGGGCCGGGGACGATGCGCAGGCGCTGGAGTACGCGAAGAAGGCGACGGAGCCCGGGCTGCGGAGCGCGGAGTTCGCCTACCACCGGGCGGTGATCGAGCAGGGCCTCGGGGACGAGGCGGCGGCGCGGCGGCACCTTCAGGAGGTGGCGCGGACCAACCCGGACTTCTCGCCGGTGCGGGGGCCGCTGGCGAAGGAGGCCCTGGCGGCGGTGGGGCAGCCGGCGCCGGGCGGGCCGGAGAACATGCAGCCGCGCACGCCGTGGGTGGCGCCGGAGCTGCCGAAGCCACGCCCCAGGCCGAAGCCTGCGGCGCAGCCCCCGAAGCCCGCGAAGCCGGCCCCGGCGAAGCCGAAGCCCGGCCCGTCCGGCACCTGAGCCCCGACTCCCGCCGCGCGGGGCCGGGGCCCCTCCCCGCCCTTCGGTTCCCGGGGGCGGGGCCCCCGGGAACCGTGGCGGGGCCGGGTGGACTACAGGTTGCCCCGGAGCTCCTGCTCCCGCTCGATGGCCTCGAACAGCGCCTTGAAGTTGCCCTTGCCGAAGCCCATCGACCCGTGCCGCTCGATGATCTCGAAGAACACGGTCGGCCGGTCCTGCACCGGCTTCGTGAAGATCTGCAGCAGGTAGCCGTCCTCGTCGCGGTCCGCGAGGATCTTCAGTTCGCGCAGCTCGTCGATCGGCACGCGCGTGTCGCCGACCCACTCGCCCAGCGTGTCGTAGTACGCGTCCGGGACGGACAGGAACTCCACGCCCGCCGCGCGCATGGTGCGCACGGTGGCGACGATGTCGTTCGACGCCAGCGCGATGTGCTGCACGCCCGGCCCGTTGTAGAACTCGAGGTACTCGTCGATCTGCGACTTCTTCTTCGCGATCGCCGGCTCGTTGATCGGGAACTTGACCTTCTTGGTGCCGTCCGCGACGACCTTCGACATCAGCGCCGAGTACTCGGTGGCGATGTCGTCGCCGACGAACTCCTTCATGTTCGTGAAGCCCATGACCTTGTTGTAGAACGAGACCCACTCGTTCATCCGGCCGAGCTCGACGTTGCCGACGCAGTGGTCGATCGCCTGGAAGGTCCGCTTGGCCGGCGGCTCGACCAGCGGGGCGACGGCCACGTAGCCCGGCAGGTAGGGGCCGGTGTAGTCGACGCGCTCGACGAGGGTGTGGCGGGTCTGGCCGTACGTCGCGATCGCGGCGAGGACGACCGTGCCGTGCTCGTCCTTGACCTCGTGCGGCTCGTCGAGCCCGCGGGCGCCCTGCTCGACGGCGTACGCGTAGGCGGCGCGGACGTCCGGGACCTCGATGGCGAGGTCGATGACGCCGTCGCCGTGCTCGGCGACGTGCTCGGCGATGAAACGGCCGTGGTCCGTGGCCGCCTTGATGACCGAGGTCAGGACGAAGCGCGCGGAGCCGTTGGTCAGGACGTAGCTGGCGGTCTCGCGGCTGCCGTTCTCCGGTCCGGAGTAGGCGACGAGCTTCATGCCGAAGGCGGTCGAGTAGTAGTGCGCGGCCTGCTTGGCGTTGCCCACGGCGAAGACGACCGCGTCCATGCCCTTCACCGGGAAGGGGTCTGCCTCACGCGCGGTCTGCGGGGTGGTGTCCAGGGTCTCAGTCATGTGCGCAGCGTCCCGCCGTTCCACAAGCTGCGCAATAGTTTCCATTTCTGCTGTACAGATTGCCCAGCGGTACCTGAGGATGGCTGAGAGATCTGTGCAGTATGACCAGCCGATCGAGGGAAGGTTTCCATGGCTATCGACGAGCTCGACGGACGGTTGATCGTGCTGCTGGCGCGTGAACCCCGGATCGGCGTCCTGGAGGCCTCCCGGCGGCTGGGGGTGGCGCGGGGCACGGTGCAGGCGCGGCTGGACCGGCTCCAGGCGAACGGGGTCATCCGCGGCTTCGGGCCCCAGGTGGACCCGGCGGCCCTGGGATATCCGGTCACGGCCTTCGCCACGCTGGAGATCAAGCAGGGTCAGGGCGCGGACGTACGGGCCCACCTGGCCGGGGTGCCGGAGGTGCTGGAGCTGCACACGACCACCGGGCACGGGGACATGCTGTGCCGGCTGGTGGCGCGGTCCAACGCCGACCTCCAGCGGGTCATCGACCGGGTGGTGGGCTTCGAGGGGATCGTGCGGGCGTCCACGGCGATCGTGATGGAGAACCCGGTCCCGCTGCGCATCATCCCGCTGGTGGAGCAGGCGGCCGAGGACCACTGAGGAGTTCCAAAGAAAAGCTTGCAAAGAAACCCTTGCATAGAACCCTTTGCAAGCCCTACGGTTGAGCCATGCCCGAAACGAACGCCGAGAACCCGCGGCAGCCGGCCGCTCCCACTCCCGAGCGGCCCGCCGTCCGGACGCTGGACGCCCGCTCCCTGCGCGGCCTCGCCCACCCCCTGCGCATGCGCATGCTGGCCGCCCTGCGCCACGAAGGGCCCGCCACCGCCTCCCAGTTGGCGGAGCGGCTCGGCGAGTCCAGCGGCGCCACCAGCTACCACCTGCGCCAGCTCGCCGCGCACGGCTTCGTCGAGGACGCCCCCGGGCACGGCAAGGGCCGCGAGCGCTGGTGGCAGGCGGTCCACCAGGGCACGGCCTTCGACGAGACGCTGATGTACGACGAGGCCGACCCGCAGACGCGCGGCGCCGCCGACGCCTTCCTCCACGAGCTCGCCACCATCCACACCCAGGAGCTCAGCACCTGGCTCGGCGACTCCCACAACTGGCCGAGGGAGTGGCGGGCGGCCACGGACATGAGCGACTTCACCCTGCGGCTGACGCCCGCCCAGGCCACCGAACTGATCCACAAGGTCCACGACCTGGTGAACAGCTACCGCGACCTGCCGCAGGCCGAGAACACCGAGACGGTCCGCTTCCACACGCACGCCTTCCCGCGCCGCCACGGCACCGCGTAGCACCCCGCCCGGCCCGCCCCACCCTCCCGGCCCCTTCCCCACCCCCTTCCCACCCCTTTCCGCGCCCGTTTTTCCGCGCCCGCTCAGAAGGAGTCCTGCCATGCACGCCTTCACGCACACCCGGATCCACGCCGCCCGCACCGCCGAACTCGCCGCCGAGGCCGCCGCCTGGCGCCTCGCCCACGAAGCCGCCGCGCCGGACCCGACCACCGCACCCGCCGCGCCCGCCGCCCTGCGCAACCGGCTCGGCGAGGCCCTGGTGTCCGCGGGGATCCGCCTGATGCAGCCCGAGCACCTCCACACCCGCATCCGGCAGCACGCCGCATGAGCCGGCGGCCCCTCGCGGCCCTCCTGGCCGCCAACACGATCTCCATAGCCGGCAGTTCACTCACCATGATCGGCGTCCCGTGGTTCGTGCTCCAGACCACGGGCAGCGCCGGACGGGCGGGGATCGTCGCCTTCTGCGCCACCCTGCCCGTCGTCGTCGCGGCCCTCGTCGGCGGCCCGGTCATCGACCGGATCGGCCGCCGCCGGGTCTCCGCCGCCTCCGACCTCGTCTGCGCCGTCTCGGTCGGCGCGATCCCGCTGCTGCACTACGCGGGGCTGCTGGAGTTCTGGATGCTGTGCGCCCTGATGGCCCTCAGCGGCCTCGTGCACACCCCGGGCCTGACCGCCCGCTCCGTGCTGCTGCCCAGCCTCGCCGAGCACGCGGGCACCACCGTCACCCGGGCCGCGAGCCTCTACGACGCCGTCTCGCGCGGCGCCCGGATGATCGGGGCCGCGGTCGCCGGCCTGCTGATCGCCGTCCTCGGCGCGGAGTCCGTCCTGCTGATGGACGCGGCCAGCTACGCCGTGTCGGCCCTGCTGGTCTCCGCCTTCCTGCGCGGGGTCCCGGCCGCCGAACCCCGACGGGCCGCGGAGAAGCCCTCGTTCGCCGCCTACCGGACCGAACTCGCCGAGGGCTGGCGGTTCCTGACCCGCTCGCGCCTCCTGCTGGGCATCACCCTCATGGTGATGATGACCAACGGCCTGGACCAGGGCTGGTCGTCCGTGCTCCTTCCGGTCCACGGCCGCGAGGACCTCGGCGGCGCCACCGCCATCGGCCTGATGATCTCCCTCTTCGGCGGCTTCGCCCTGCTCGGCGCCCTCCTCTACGGGGCGTGGGGCGAGCGTTTCCCGCGCCGGGCGCTGTTCGCGGGCGCCTTCCTGGTCTCCGGCGCCACCCGCTACGTGGTCGCCGCCGCGACCGGCACCCCGCTCCCCCTCGCGGTGACCATGGCCCTGGCGGGCCTGAGCGTGGGCGTGCTCAACCCGATCCTGTCGACGGTGGTCTTCGAGACGGTGCCCGAGGAACTGCGCAGCCGGGTCTCCGGCGTGACCACGGCCGGCTGCGAGCTGGTCATGCCGCTGGGCGGTCTCACGGCGGGCCTCCTGGTGGACGGCCTCGGCGTCCACACGGCCCTGCTCGCCTTCGGCGCGGTCTACTTCCTGACCACCCTGGCCCCGGTCGTCTTCCCCGCCTGGCGCGGCATGGACACCAAGCCGTCGTCCGTCGTCAGCAGGACGGAACGCCCTCTCCCCGGTTCAGCGCCCGCAGAACGTTCACCGCATCCGTCAGCGAAGTGACGGGGATCAGCCGAAGCCCCTCGGGCAGCTCCGACTTCGCGTCGGAGCACTCGCCTTTCGGGACGAGGAAGACCGTGGCCCCGTCCCGCCGGGCGGCCTGGGTCTTCAGCCCGACCCCGCCGACCGCGCCGACCGTCCCGTCGGCGCTGATGGTTCCCGTACCGGCGATGCTGCGGCCGCCGGTGAGGTCACCGCCGCTGCCGTCGCCGTCGATCTTGTCGATGATGCCGAGGGTGAAGAGCAGGCCCGCGCTCGGGCCGCCGACGTCGGCGAGGTTGAGGCCGACCTTGACGGACTTGGGGTCCTTGTGGAGGTAGCCCAGCGCGGCGGCCTCGGCGGCCGACTGCGACTGGGACATCTCCTCCAGGTTGTGCTGCTCGATCTGCTTCTCGCTGCCGCCCGTGGGATAGACCGCCTCCCGGGGCATGACCGCCTGGTCGCTCCGGAACCAGTGGTCGACCAGCTCGTGCAGCCTCATCGTGGAGGAGGGGCCGGTGGCGCGGATGGTGGTCATGCGCAGCTGGCCCTTGGTCTCGCGGACCGGGGCGCCGGTGACGGTGATGACCGGCTTGCCCTGGTCGGAGCCCAGCACGTCGGCCGTGGGCCCCGGAATGGCCACCACGAAGGGCAGCGGTGCGAGGGCCGCGACGGCGAACAGCGCGACGACGGGCGCGGCGCAGACGGCCAGGGCGGTGGGACGCGGCAGACGTGTGAGGCGAGAGAGCACCCGGCCAATCTACCGACCCGTCCGGCCCGCCCCGCGCCGCACGCTGCCGCGGCGCACGCAGCCGCGCCCGGCGGACGGGCCCCGGCCGGGGGTCAGCGCAGGGCGTCGGCGACCTCTCGGGCCGCGTCGACCACGCGCGGACCGACCCGCTCCGGCACGGCGTCGGCGAGCATGACGACCCCGACGCTGCCCTCCAGCCCCGTGATGCCGACCAGGGGGGCCGCGGCGCCGCTCGCGCCCGCCTCGAGTTCGCCGTGGGTGAGCGTGTAGCCGGGCTCGATCAGCGAGCCCTGACGGGCCGCCAGGATGGCCCGCCCGGCCGCGCCGCGGTCCAGCGGGTGGCGGAAGCCGGCCCGGTAGGCGACGTGGTAGTCCGTCCAGGTGGGTTCGACGACGGCCACGGCGAGCGCCTCCGTGCCGTCGACGAGGGTCAGGTGCGCGGTGGCCCCGATGTCCTCGGCGAGCGAACGCAGCGCGGGCAGGGCGGCTTCGCGCACCAGCGGGTGGACCTGCCGGCCCAGCCGCAGCACGCCGAGCCCGACGCGGGCGCGTCCGCCGAGGTCACGGCGGACCAAGGCGTGCTGCTCCAGCGTGGCGAGCAGGCGGTAGACCACCGTGCGGTTGACGCCGAGCCGGTTGGAGAGTTCGGTCACGGTCAGCCCGTGATCGGTGTCGGCGAGCAGCTTGAGGACCCTGAGCCCTCGGTCGAGAGTCTGGGAGGTTTCCGCGGTCACGTCGCTTGCCTCTCCCTCTGTGTCGTCGGTGGACGGCGGTGACTCTCATGAGTTCAGCGCTGCCGGTCCCTCGGCGACGCACGGAGAGGCCGCCGGTAGCGGCCATGGCACCGGCTGCGCTCCCGCGGCGGCGCTGCCACGGGGCGTTCGATGCGGGGACAGTAGCGAGCGGGTCCGCTCAGCGGAAGGCCTCGTCCAGAATCCGGTCGCCTCCTGCCGGTTTCGGCCCTTTCCTCCTCGCGACTGTATCGATTCGTAATGTCTCCCGACCGAAAATCGGTTTACATGGCCATTACTCTGATCGTGTTCAAAAAGATGTTGGGGGGGTCCGGGCGACACGCGCCCCGGACACATACCAGGGGAGAGAACCAGCAGTGAACCTCAAGCGCATGGCCGTGGTCGCCGCCGCAGCGGTAGTGGGCCCGACGGTCCTCATGGCCACGCCCGCGATGGCGGACGAAGCGAAGAACACCGCCGTCACCACGCCGGACTCCGCCCCCAAGGGTGACTCCGCCGCCGCCGAGACCCCGGCCGCCCCGGCCGCGGACACGGCGAAGCCGGCCGTCGAGACCCCCGCCCCGGCGAAGGACGCCAAGCCCGCCGCCGAGAAGCCGGCCCCGGCTCCGGCCCCGGAGGCCAAGCCGGCCCCCGCCCCGGAGCACAAGGCCGCCCAGGGCCCGAAGGTGGCCCTCTCCGGTCTGCCGTCGACCTTCAAGGCCGGCGGGAGCCTGCAGAAGTTCGAGTTCGAGGTCGACAACACCAGCGGCAAGCACATCAACAGGTACCACTACGCCTTCAAGATCGAGGGCAACGTGACTGCCGACCAGATCGATGGCAGGGTCCTGGCCTACGACGAAGAGTCGGGCGAGGAGTTCTGGGACGAGGGCTACGTCTACGAAGACGGCGGCGACGTCTACATCGTCTACGTCGGCAACAGCCCGCTGGAGCCCGGCGACCACTTCACCATGGATGTGCAGCTCCGCTTCACGAAGAGCACCAAGGCCGGCGACATCAAGGTCCAGGCCATCGCGTCCAACGACGACGGGTCGATCCAGTCCGAGTCGGCCACCTACAAGTCGAAGATCACCTCCGACGCCGGCAGCAACACGGGTGGCAACACCGGCGACCACCACACCGGTGGCGGCAACACCGGTGGCGGTAACGACACCAAGCCGAACGGCGGCGGCACCACCACGCCGATCGTCGACCACAACACCGGCACCGGCACGGGCACCGGCACCGGCACCAACACCGGCGGCGAGCTCGCCGAGACCGGTGCGGACGCCGCCACCAGCTGGGCGCTCGGCACCGGCGGTGTGGCCCTCGCCATGGGTGCGGCCCTGGTCGCCGGCACCGGCCGTCGTCGCCGCGTCACCAACTGACCCGGCTCCACGCCCTACGGCAACGGGGTCCGTGCGCACCTGCGCACGGACCCCGTTCCGCGTTCACGACGACAGGACCGGACTCACCGCATCCGGGTGGCCCACTCCTGCACCTTCTTGATCCGCTCCTTCAGCTGCCCCGCCGTCGCCTCCGCGCTCGGCGGCCCGCCGCACACGCGGCGCAGCTCGGTGTGGATCACCCCGTGCGGCTTGCCGCTCTGGTGGACGTACGCGCCCACCATCGTGTTCAGCGACTTGCGCAGCTCCAGCAGCTCCTTGTGCGAAACCACCGGCCGCCGCTCGGCCGGCAGCTCCAGCAGGTCGGCCTCCGAGTCCGGCTTGCGGCGGCTGTGCGCGATCTGCCGTGACTGCCGCTTCTGCAGCAGCAGCTGCACCTGGTCCGGCTCCAGCAGGCCCGGGATACCGAGGTAGTCCTGCTCCTCCTCGCTGCCCGGGTGGGCCTGCATGCCGAACTCGGCGCCGTCGTACAGCACCCGGTCGAAGACGGCGTCGGACTCCAGCGCCTCGAAGGACATCTGCTCGTCCTCGCCGGTGTCCTCGTCCTCCTGCCGGTTCGCCTCCTCCATCTCCTTCTCGGACTCGGCGTACGGGTCCTCGTCCTCGCCGGCCTTCTTGGGCCGGTCCAGGACGTGGTCGCGCTCGACCTCCATCTCGCTGGCGAAGCCGAGGAGGTAGGGGATCGTCGGAAGGAACACGGAGGCCGTCTCGCCGCGCCTGCGCGATCGCACGAAGCGGCCGACGGCCTGCGCGAAGAACAGCGGCGTCGAGATCGTCGTCGCGTACACGCCCACCGCGAGGCGGGGGACGTCGACGCCCTCGGACACCATGCGGACCGCGACCATCCACCGGTCGTCGCTCGCACTGAAGGTGTCGATGTTCTTGGACGCGCCGGTGTCGTCGGACAGGACGACGGTCGGCCTAGTGCCGGTGATCTCCCGGATCAGCTTGGCGTAGGCGCGCGCCGCGTCCTGGTCGGCGGCGATGACGAGCCCGCCGGCGTCCGGGATGGCCTTCCTGACCTCGGTGAGGCGCTGGTCGGCGGCGCGCAGCACGTTCGGCATCCAGTCGCCGCGCGGGTCCAGCGCCGTGCGCCAGGCCTGCGAGATGGCGTCCTTGGTCATCGGCTCGCCCAGGCGCGCCTCGATCTCGTCGCCCGCCTTGGTGCGCCAGCGCATGTTGCCGCTGTAGGACAGGAAGATCACGGGGCGGACCACGCCGTCGCCGAGGGCGTTGCCGTAGCCGTACGTGTAGTCGGCGGAGGAGCGGCGGATGCCGTCGTTGCCCTCCTCGTACGTCACGAACGGGATCGGGTTGGTGTCGGAGCGGAAGGGCGTTCCGGTCAGGGCCAGGCGGCGGGTCGCCGGGTCGAAGGCCTCCAGGCAGGCCTCGCCCCAGGACTTCGAGTCGCCCGCGTGGTGGATCTCGTCGAGGATCACCAGGGTCTTGCGCTGCTCGCAGCGGTTGCGGTGCAGCATCGGGCGCACACCGACACCGGCGTAGGTGACGGCGACGCCGTGGTAGTCCTTGCTGAGCGGCCCGGCCGAGTACTCGGGGTCGAGCCGGATGCCTATGCGGGCGGCGGCTTCCGCCCACTGCTTCTTCAGGTGCTCGGTCGGCGCGACCACGGTCACCTGCTGCACCACGTGGTGGTGCAGCAGCCAGGAGGCCAGGGTCAGCGCGAAGGTGGTCTTGCCGGCGCCGGGGGTGGCGACGGCGAGGAAATCACGGGGCTGGGTCTGGATGTACTTGTCCAGCGCCCCCTGCTGCCAGGCACGCAGTTTGCTGGCGGTACCCCACGGCGCGCGGCCGGGGAAGGCGGGTGAGAGGTGGTGGGAGGCGGTAGTAGTCACGGTCTCCGGTTCGGGCTCTCGGTGGCGGTCGTACTGTACTCAGGACAACCGGGCGGACAACCGGGCCACCTTACCCGCGCCGCAGCACCCCCCGAGGAGGGACAGGCCCGTGACCTCGGGCAGTGCGGCGAGCGTCACACCGGCAGCAACTCCCGCAGCCTGGAGGCGATCACCGGCACCCGGGCCTCGGCGCCGGAGGCCGCGTCGACGACCAGCGCGTACGCCGCGTCCTGGTCGGTGGCGGCCGGGTCGACCCCGTTCACGGCGAGGAAGGTGGCGGCGGCGAGCCAGGCGGTGCGCTTGTTCCCGTCGACCAGCGGATGGTTCACGGCGATGCCGTGGAGCAGCGCGGCGGCCTGCTCGTGGAGGTCGGTGTAGGCCGGCGTCCCAAACATGCGCGCACGGGGCCGGTGCACGGCGGACTCCAGCAGTCCGGGGGCTCGCAGCTCGACCGGCTGGTCCTGGGCCAGGCAGGCGTACCGGGCCAGGTCGAGGACCTCGGCGAGGGTGAGGTGGCGCACGGCGGCGTTCGTTCCCGTCATTCGCCGAGCCTCTTCAGCAGGGGCGCGTGCAGCCGCGCCAGCCGCTCCGCGGCGGCACCGACCCGCTCGCGCTCCCGGCGCAGGTGCTCCCGTACGGCCGCGAGGGCGTGCTCCTCGGGGGCGGAGCCGGAGGCGTCGGCGAGGTCGGCGAGCTCCGCGGCCTCGGCCGCGGAAAGCCGGATGACCAGCTCGCCCGCGCCGCCCGTATCGTTGGCGTCGTCCACGTCGTCCCTGTCATCCGCGTCCTTCATGCACGCAGAGTAACGACGACCCGCCTCCCGATCACCCGCTTTTCGCCCCCGTCCCTGCCGCTTCGGACGGACGCTCGTGCAGCCGGGTCGCCACCCAGGCGCCCACCAGCGCCACGCAGGCCATCGGCAGGAACACGACGAGGAACGCCGCCGGGTGCGAGGCCCCGCCCCCCGCTTCGAGCACGTGCCCCGCGCCCACCGCTCCCCCGCCCAGCGCGGCGAACGCCGCCCCGCACGCCGCGAGCAGCACCACGTTGGCCAGCGCGTCGGAGATCTGGAGCGCGGCGGAGTTCGCCCCCGCCTCCTCCGGCGCCGACAGCCGGAGCAGCAGCACGCTCGTCGAGCCGATCACCAGCCCCATGCCGAGGGAGCCCACGGCCCACGCCACGGCCAGCGTCCACACCGGCACCGACTCGACCAGCACCGCCGGGGCGGCGAGGATCGCGAGCGCCACCAGCACCATCCCGGCCACCATCAGCCGCTCCCGGTAGGGCGCCGTCCGCCCCTGGGACTGCACCCACGAGCCCAGCGCCCAGGTCACCCCGCCCAGCGCCAGCGAGAACCCGGCCAGGGTCGGGCTGAGCCCGCGCTGGGTGACCAGCATCAGCGGCACGAAGCTCTCCGCCCCGATGAAGGCCCCGGCCGCCACCCCGCGCAGCAGCACCACGGACGGCAGCCCGCGCCGCGCGCGGTAGGTCCCGCGCGGCAGCAGCCCCAGCACCGCCGGCACCAGCAGGGCGGCGCCGGCGGCGCCGGGCAGCAGCGACAGCCACCGCAGGTCCTGCGCGGCGTACTGGAGGAGCCCTGCGCCCACCGAGATCCCGAGGGCCAGCCGGATCCGCCGCCGGTCGAAGGCGGCGGGCGCCTCCCCGCCGGTGTCCACCGGCCCGGACGCGGTCCGGCGGATCGCGGGCAGCGCCACGATCAGAGGGACGACGACCAGGACGGGGATCCCGAGGAACACCCACCGCCAGCCGAGGCGCTCGGTGACCGTCCCGGCGGCCAGCGGCCCGACGATGGACGGGACCACCCAGCTCGCGGCGAAGGCCGCCATGATCGCGGGCCGCAGCCGCTCCTCGTAGGCCCGGCTGACGACGACGTAGAGCGCGACGATGACCAGCCCGCCCCCGAACCCCTGCACGGCCCGCCCCAGCACGAACACCCCCATGACGGCGGCTGTCCCGGAACACACCAGCCCGGCGGCGAAGGCCCCGATCCCGACGCTCAGCGGCCGCAGCGGCCCTTGCCGGTCGGCCCACTGGCCGGACAGGACCATGCCGAAGAGGCTGGTGGTGAAGTAGGCGGAGAACCCGAAGGCGTAGAGCCCGATCCCGTCCAGCTCGCGCGCGGCGACGGGCATGGCGGTCCCGACGGCGGTGGCCTCGAAGGCGATCAGGAAGATCACGGAAATGATCCCGACGCTCAGCGTCCGGTACGCCGGCCCCAGAATCCCGCCGCCCGGCGGTGGCGGGGCGGCGTCACTGTTCTCTGATATCCGGGGTTCAAGGGCGCTCATCGCCCCAGAGTAAGGTGCGCGGCCGGGTCTCGCCCCTGTCATTTGGTCGGATCCCGCATGGTCCGCGGGACCTAGGCCGAAGGGCCCGTGTAAACGCCGCATGGCAGTCACATTGCAGCCCCCACGCTCCCCTTCCCGGCCGCCGCCGGGGGCCCGTAGCGTCGTACCCAGCGCAGCACAGCACGGCCGTGTGCCCGAGTGGTTGAGGGACTCGCCTGCAAAGCGAGTTACGCCGGTTCGATTCCGGTCACGGCCTCTACGACGGGCTGAGGGCCGCCCGGGGAATGTTCCCCGGGCGGCCCTCAGCCCGTCGGCAGGTCGGCAGCCCGAGCAGGAAGCCCGCCGTCATCCGCGCACCGGAGCTCCTTGGCCACGGCCAGGCCGGCGGAGTGGTTGATGGCCATGTAGTCGGCGCGGAGAACGTCCCCGCCCTTGCTCTCTTCCCACTCCTCGTGAAGCAGGATCTTGATCCGCAGGGGAACCTCCGGTGTGGAGCCGAATCGGGAGCTGACGCAGTCATAGGAGAGGTGCATGAACTTCCCTGGACTGCTGGCAACCCGCACACCCCGGTCGCTCCCGGACGGGAAGTCGGCGGGATCTCCGGCGTACAGGCTGAAGGCGGTGAACTGCAGCGTCACCGTCGGCACGTGAAGTTCCTTCTCGGATCCCGAGACCTCGCAGACCGCCTGAGGCATCTCGCGGATCCGGTTGCCAGACCTGTACGCGTCCTCCATCACCTGCGCGACGGCCCTGGCATCCGGATTCCACTTCTGGTTCCGGAGCCGGAACTCCGTGGATTCGAGGACCCGCTCCAGCCCCTTCCCACCATCTCCCGTGAACAGGCCTGCACAGACCTGGTCAGCCGAAACCCTCGCCACGGTCGGCGCCGGAGCCGGTCGCTCCGGCGTTCCGCCGGAACAGCCCACCGCCGCCATGGGGACGAGCACCAGGCACCCCAGCGGGCGCCGTATCCGTCCGTGGTTCACTCGACGCCCTTGGTCTGCGCCTCGTGGCCCTGCTGACGGGCGGTGGAGTTGCCCGTCATATAGCCGCTGCGCATCGACTCGTAGAGGTTGTTGCCGAGGACGCTGTTCCGGTCGACGTCATGACGCGTCATGAAGGCCCGCATGGGCGCCTCGGCGCTGTACTCGCCGCTCTGGAACGTCGCCTTGTTGTCGTCGTGCGTCTTGCCGTCGAGATCGTCCTTGTGCTGCTCCTTGGCCGTCTCCGACCATTCCCCGATGACCTGCCCTGCGGCCTGCTCCACGAGACCGGTACCGGTGTCCATGGCCAGGGGGACGACGACCGCCGCCGCACCTGCCGCAGCAGCCGTGGCGGGCAGGAAGGCAACACCGGCTGCGATGGCAGCCGTGGTGCCGAACTCGATCCAGGACGAGTTCTGCTCGTGCGCCCTCTCGTACAGCTCCTGCTTCCTGTCGTGGACTCCCTTGACCTGCTCCGCCCGTGACTCGTCGAGGATTCCCTGAACCTCGGCACCGGTACGGATCGCCGTCCGCGCCCGGCCCTCGTCGATCGCGCCGTCGTGCACCCCCTGGCTCTCCAGGACGCTCGCGGAGTAGACGCGTTCGGCGGTGGACACCGTGGCATAGGCGTCAGGATGCTGTCCCAAGGCGGCCAACAGGTCGCGGACACCGGCGCGCCCGAAGCTCGCGTGCGTTGCCCCCTCGGATCGTGGGGCGAAGAGGCTCCGCTGGTCGTTCTCGTTCAGCGCCCAGTTGACGTCGTCGACGTAGCCTGCGGTCATATTTCCCAAGCTGTCCGCGAGGACCTCCTGGCGCATGAGCAGTCCGGCGTCGCCGCCGTACTTCAGCGCTACAGCCTCCATGACGTGCGCCCCCGTCTCGGTGCGGTGGAGCTCCGGCTTGGGGTCGTCCCAGGCGTGGCCGAGAGTGGCCGCTTCCAAAGCGTGTCCCAGGGCGTCGGGCATGTAGTTCCCGACCTTTTTCAGGTCGTCTGGGTTCATGCCCTCCATGTCGATGGTGGGGTGGTACTTCTCGTTGGCGAAGAAGTCGAGGTAGCTGGCGATCGGTTTTCCCTTGGCGTCCTTGCCGAGGTTGGCGTCGCCCGCGTGCAGCGTCCCGTCTTCGTTGTACGAGGGAAGGTGCTCGCGCTTCGGGTCGAAGAACTGGGCCGACGCCTCCGGGCTGTGGCCCAGGGCCTCCAGGAAGCTGACCACCGGGTCGTAGCCCGCGCCGTTGATGCCGGAGGGGTTCAGCATGTTCTTGCCGTAGCCGTTGAGCTGGCGGGTTCCGGTGAAGAAGTCCGGGTTCTTGGCGTGGATCTGCGTCGCGTGCTCGGCGATCGGGACCAGGAACTTCGGGTCGTAGTTGCCGTAGCGCATGATCCCGCCGAGCAGCTGGTACCCGTACGGCGGGTTCTGGTCGTAGCGGGCCAGGGGGATCTGCTGGGTGCCCAGCTTGCGGAGCTCGGCCGCGTAGCTGTCGGGCAGGTGGGGTTCGGTGGTGGAGCGGGTGGCGGTGGCCAGGTTGAGGCCCAGGTTCTGCTGGAGTTCCTGGACGTCCTTCAGCCGCTGCTCGTCGAGCTTGCCGTACTCATAGGTGTCGGTCGCCATGGTGCCGAAGAACTGGAGCGCACCCTTGGGGCCGAGGTTCCCGTAGAAGGCGGTCGAGAACTCCGGGACCTTGGCGTTGTCGGCCAGCAGTTCGTTGAGTTCCGTGAGCTCGGCGTGCGAGAGGTTGCGGCCCTTCCGCGCGAGGTCGGTCGCGCGGCCGGCCTGTTCGGCGGCGAGGCTTGAGTACTTCGGGGCGCTGAAGTTGTGGTCCTCGGCGACGTTGGCGTTGAGGAGGCGGGCAAGGGACTGGTCGACGTCGTCGCAGGCGTCGATGAGGGCGTCGACCTTCGCCTGCCACTGCGCCTGGTTGGCTCGGAGGGACTGCTGGTAGTCGAGGTCGTGCCGAGCCGTGTTGCGGTCCGCGGCGGAGGCGAGGGGGACCGCGGTGACCTTGCCCTTCGCATCGACCTGGAAGCCCGCGGCGGGGGCCTCCTCCTCGGCGATCTTCTTCAGCTGGTCGCGGGAGGACTTGAAGGCGTCGTGGCCCTGGGTGAGCGCCTGATGGATGCCCTTGGCTTCCTTGGCCGCGTCCTGGAACTCCTTGGCCGTCTTGTCGACGAATGGCCGCGCCACGCCCGCGGTGACCCCGCTCCACTGGGCCTGGTCGGACTTGGCCTTCATCCCGCTGCGGGCGGCCTCGGCCAGCTCCTCCAGCTTGGCGGCCATCGCCTGCCAGTCGCGGATGGCGGTGGCGAGCTTGTCGATCGGGGCGTTGAGGACGTTCTCGTACGTCAGCACGGCCGCGCGCCTTTCCCTACTTGAGGTACTCGTCGATCTTGGAGGAGGTGAACTCGGCGTAGAGCTGCTGCTCTTCCTTGGCGTGGGAGGAGAGCGAGTAGTTGAGCCCGTTGGAGATCTGCGCGCAGGCGGCGACGAGGGTCTTGACCTGGCTCTCCCAGCGGCTGTTCGCCTTGGCGAGGGCGGCCCCGCTGGCGAAGCCCTCCCGCGAGAGCGCGCCGGCCGCCTCGCCGGAGGCGGTGGCGGCGTGCTTGCCGTCGGTCTGGAGGCGGGAGTGGAGCTTGTACGCCTCGCTGCCGACGGCTCCGATGTGGTCCTGGTTCAGCTCGAGGTCGGCGCCGGAGGCGGCTGGACCCTGGTTGAGCCTCATGGAGACGTTGGCGGCGGCGGTGGCTCGGGCGGCGGACCATTCCTCTTCGAAGGACATGGCGTGCACTCCACTCGTGTGTCGGTTCAGGTCAGCGCTTGGCCCGGCGTACGACGACCGCGGTGACGGCTCCACCGATAAGAACGCAGGCCCCGAGTCCGAGGGCGATCCAGGGCGAACCGCCACCGTCGGCCTTTTTTACCGCAGCTCGGGGCTGCGACGCAGGCGATGGCGTGATCTTTCCCCCGGGAGAGGGGGAGCCGGCAGCGGCGGCGGCGAGATCGGGGAGGGGGTAGACGTCCGGAGGACCGGGGTCGCCGGGGGTGGGCAGCGCGACCCGGGGGCGGACTACGCCGTAGCCGATGTAGTCGTTGCGCTCTACGCCGTCGACGGGCTTGCCGGCGGTGTTGAGGAGGACGCGGAGGACCTGGTTGTTGGTCCAGGTGGGGTG
Organism: Streptomyces katrae; assembly: GCF_002028425.1. Lineage (GTDB taxonomy): Bacteria > Actinomycetota > Actinomycetes > Streptomycetales > Streptomycetaceae > Streptomyces > Streptomyces katrae_A. The sequence goes on from NZ_CP020042.1 coordinate 3,050,760, forward strand.
GGCGGACCAGAGGAGGGCGGCGGAGGCGGAGGTTAGGGCTGTGGCGTCGCTGGTGCCGCTGCTGGTGCATAGCCCCGTCTCGCGTGCACACGCTGTTACGAGGCCAACACCGGGGGCTGAGATGTCGACCTGCGGCCCATGCTGCGACACCTTTGCTGCAGCCCCATCCGCATCAACCGCTCCGACCCCCACCACTCCAGGCGTCGCGGCCGGATAGAGAACGGGATTCGTCGTATCGCCGTCATTGCCAACACCGGCGAAGATCAATTTCCCCTTAGAAAGCGCGTACTTCACAGCATCGAGCCGCCCAGGGTCGTCCTTGGGAGTCGCCATGGAGATATTTATGACCTTGGCGTCCGAATCGGCCGCGAACCGAATTGCGGCAGTCCACGACGGGCTTGCAGCATTGAACTCGTGCGGTACCCGAATGGGGAGAATCTTGGCTCCAGGGGCCAGGCCGAACGCGCCGTCACCGCTTGGATGCCTTCCTGAGCCAGCGATCAACGCCGCCATCGTGGTCCCGTGCTTGTCATAGTCAGTACGCTCGTCGCCCTTGTAGCCATCCAGGCCTGCCGCAAAATCCCTTCCCGGTAGAACCTGACCCTCTAGTTCCGGAATACGGTCGACGCCACTGTCAATGACAGCAACAGTGACCCCCTTACCGGTGCTGATCTTCCAAATATCGTCAGCCTTCATGGCATCTAGATGCCATTGCTGCTCTCGAATGGTCTGCGCATGTGCCGGAGTAGCAGCAACGCCGGCCAAAAGTACGCCCATCAGGGCAGAGGTCGCCTTGCACATGCGCATCTGCTGCATTGTCCGATCCGCTCAGTCGATCACTGGCGGCACAACACGACGGTCACCCTGCCAGGTCTCTTCGTCTTCAGTCAGGTAGTCCGGGCGATTGCCGTCCTGGCCTCCACGGCGACGGGGCGATGCCGGGGAGGCCGTGCCACCATGGCCCACGGCACCGACGCCCGCTCCATTGCGAACAAGGCCCGACCCTCCCTGGGTGAACGGCTGGCCACCAGCCGTGGCCTGACGGCCCCCGACAACGCCACCCGGTTCCATCGCTAGCCTCCGACCAGTGACCGGACTGCCTGAAGCGCCGTGCGCACCACCGAGGCCGCCACCCATCATGCCGGGCATCCCGCGGCTGCCACCCGCGTACGGGCCTTCAGCTCCGATGACCGTGCCTCGCGGAATATTGGCGCTGGGTCCACCTGTGGCGATCTGTCGGCCACCCACGATGCCTGTATCGCGCGGCGACGGAACCGGGATGCCACCCACCTTGCCGCCAATGCCACCTGGGGCCCGGGGCACGGTTAGCGAGCCGCCGCCCAACGATGGCGGTCCACCGATTGGGGGCAATGGCGGTGGCAGGATCAGGCCGTTGCTGGGAGGGTTCCCACCAGGCACGCTCGGGCCGGGCCCGACAGGCAGACCCGGGGTCGGAGGCAGAGTCTTGTCCGGAAGGGTCGCGACATGGTCAAGATCCACATTCACGCCACGGCCCGGGATGCCCTGCGGGGAGGGCGACGGCGGCGCAGACGCAGGTCGTCCCGCATCAGATGAGGTGTGAGACTGCGTCAACCCCGCATCCGCGGAAGGGCCGCCACCACTGGGCGATACCACGGCATGGGTCGAAACACCGGAACCAGAAGGCCCGGCTGCAGCGCCGTCCCCCCGAGGGCGGGAGATCTCCTCGAAATCGACGCCCTGCGGCGCGAACACCGCTGGCGGTGGCGGAAACGTAGGAGCCTCCGTGCGGCTCAGTTGGGTTGCCGAGGCGTCGTAGGACTGGGCCAGTTTCGTCAGTTGCTGGACCGCCTGTTCGTGGTCCGCCGTCAGTTTGGCGTGGGCCGTCTGGCCGATCTGCTGGGCGTCCGGGTCGTTGTGGGACTTGCGGGCCGCCTCCAGGTTGTCGGCCGCCCCCTTGTCGTACTTCGGGGTGTTGGCCTTGACCTCGACCATCGTCTGGGCGGCGTGCGTCATCCACGTGCTGCCCGCGTCGCTGTACTTGCCCAGGGTCAGCGTGGCGTTGCCCGCGCGGCTCACCCAGTCGTGGAAGGCGTGGGCCGCCTCGCCCTCCCAGCCCTTGACCTGGTGGTTCTTCAGGCTCTCGCCGATCTCGTTGAGCGCCTTCGCCGCGTCCGCCAGCTGCGTGGCGCGCGTCTTGACCGTCTCCGGGTCGAGGGAGGCGATCATCGCGAGCAACTGCTCGTGCGAGTAGCCGTCGAAGTTCGTCGTCGCCATCAGATCGTGCCCTTCGACGTGCTCGGAGTCGGGGTCGGGGTGGCCGGGGCGGAAGAGCCCTGGTGCTGCTTCTGGGCTTCCTTCTGCTGCTGGATGAGGGGGTCGCGGTCCTCTACGTACTCCTCCTTCGAGCGCCTGATGAGGGCCCGCATCCTCGCCTGCGTGTCCTCGTCGACTCCGGCATAGCCCTTGCCCGCCGTCTGGATGGCGATGCCGAGCGCCTCGATCTGCCCGGCCAGGCCCTGCGACAGCTTCTGGAGCTCGCTGTGGACCGTGTCGTACGCCTTGAACAGGGACTCCGCCTCCGCGAAGCCCGTGCCGAGGGTGCCGGCGGGGAGGGAGCCGTGGGCGAGTTTGCCGGCGTCCGCCTCGGAGCCGTCCAGCTTCTTCAGCAGGGCGTCGACCCGCTTCTTGGCGTCGGTCAGCGACTCGTACTCGACTTCGAGCGCCTTCGCCTGGCGCATCACCGCGTCCGCCACACCTCCGGCGATGTTGCCGCCGCCCAGCAGTCCCGGCGTGGTTTCGCCTGCCACGATGGCCTCCCCCACTTCCCGTCCCCGTCCGCACCCGTCCGCGCGCGTGCGTCCCCCCTGTCACCCGCCACTCTAACGACCGGCACTGACGGCAAGGTGGGGCAGACCGCTACGAGTTGGGCACCGCCACCGCCGCGGATGGCCGGATCGGGATCCTGTTCACCGGCCGCCCCGTCGCCGCGCGCACCGCCGAGGCCACCGCCGCCGGGGTCGTCACCACCGGGACCGCGCTCGCGGCCTTCGCACCGAACGGGGCCACCACGTCCCGTTCCTCCACCAGCCGGACGATCCGCACCGCCGGGGCGTCCAGGGACGTCGGCAGGGCGTAGCCCGTCAGGTCGGGGTGGCGGACCAGGCCGGCGACCGAGCGGAGGTTCTCCGTCAGGGCCGCGCCGACGCCCTGGGTGACGCCCGCTTCGATACGGGCCTCCAGCTGGCGGGGGTTGAGGACGCGGCCCACGTCCTGCGCGACGGCCAGCTCCACCACCCGGACCGTGCCGAGTTCGATGTCCACGTCGACCACCGCGCGGACCGCGCAGAAGGCCAGGCCCACGAAGGCGTCGCCCTGGCCGTGGTCGTCCAGCGGCTCGGTGGGGTGCGGGCGGCACTGGGCCGTCGCCCAGAGCTCCTTGCCCTCTATGGCTTCCGCCACCGAGAGGGAGAAGGCGCCGTCGTACGACGTGATCCGGCCGTCCTGGATCTGGAGGAGTTCGGTGGACATACCGAGCTTGTGGGCCATCGGCTGGAGGAGCTGCGTGCGGACCATCTTCGCGGCCCGCTCGACGGCCCCGCCCGAGACCCAGGTGTGGCGGCCGTGGGCGGAGGGGCCCGCGGGCGGCTGGTCGGTGTCCACGGGGGCGCAGGTCACCTCGTCGATGCCCAGCACCTCCTGGACGATCTGGCGGGCGAGGGTGGCGAAGCCCTGGCCGGTGTCGACGGCCGCGCAGATGACAGTGGCGGTGCCGCCGACCACCTTCACGGTGGCGGTGGACACCTCGTCGGCGCCCTCCGCGCCGAGCATGTGGACCATACCCACGCCGTAGCCGACGCCGCGCCGCACCGCACCGGGCTCGCCCGCGCCCTCGGGGCCGCCGGGCAGCAGCCAGTCCTCCTCCGGGGTGTCCTTGGGGAGGGAGGGAAGGGGGAAGTCGCGGACCGAACGGAGGAGTTCGGCCACCGGCGCCGGGCAGGTGACGGTCTGGCCGGTGGGCAGGAGGTCGCCGGTGGCGAGGACGTTGCGCAGGCGCAGTTCCGCGCCGTCGATGCCAAGGGCGGCCGCGAGTTTGTCCATCTGGCCCTCGTAGGCCGCGCAGACCTGCATGGCGCCCTCGCCGCGCACGTGGCCGGAGGGCGGGTTGTTCGTGCGGACCGCCCAGCCCTCCACGAAAGCGTGCGGGACCACGTACGGGCCGCACGCGAAGGCCACGGCCGCCGCGAGGGATTCCGCGGAGGCGTCGGCGTAGGCGCCGGCGTCCATCAGGATCTGCGCCTCGACCTTGACCAGCCGGCCCTCGGCGTCCGCGTGGTGGCGGTAGCGCAGCAGGGTGGGGTGGCGGTGGGCGTGGCCGAGGAAGGACTCCTCGCGGGTGGCGGCCAGTTTGACCGGGCAGCCGGTGCGCAGGGCGAGGAGGCCGAGCGGGAGCTGGAAGGCGGGGTCCTCGCGGTCGGCGGTGGCGCCGGGGACGCCGGTGACGACGACGCGGACGCGGTCCGGGTCGAGGCCGAAGCAGGCGGCGGCGAGGTCGCGGTCGGTGTGCGGGTCGGTGGAGGCGGTGTAGATCTCGACGCCGCCGTCGGGGCGGGGCACGGCGAGGCCGGCCTCGGCGCCGATGGGGGCCGGGTCCTGGCGGCCGATGCGGTAGAGGCCCTCGACGACCACCTCGCCCGTGGCGTCCGGGTCGCCGTAGCGCAGCGGGATGTGCCGGATCAGGTTGCCGTCCGGGTGGAGCGGGGCGGCGCCGAAGGACTGCTCGGGGTCGGTGACGGCGTCGAGGAGCTCGTACTCGACGGCGATGGCGGCGGCCGCGAGGCGGGCCGTGTCGGGGTGGTCGGCGGCCACGGCGGCGATGGGCTCGCCGTGGTGGCGCACGACGTCGTGGGCGAAGACCGGCCGGTCGGCGATGCGGCGGCCGTGGGTGGTGGCGCCGGGGACGTCGGCGTGGGTGATGACGGCCCGCACGCCGGGCATCTCGACGGCGGCCGAGGTGTCGATGGAACGGATACGGGCGTGGGCGTGCGGGGAGCGCAGCACGGCGGCCCACAGCAGGCCCTCGGCCCACAGGTCGGCGGCGTAGGGGTAGGTGCCCTCGGTCTTGGCACGGGTGTCCGCCGAGGGGACGGAGGCTCCGATTCCGCGCGCGGGGCGCTGGTCGCCCGTGCCGCCGCCGTCACCGTCGCCGTCGGCGCCGCCGTTGAGCGTCGCCATGGTCATGGTGGTGGTCGTGGTGGTCGTGGTCGTCGCCGTGGCCGCGTCCTGCCCGCTCACGCCATGCCTCCGTTGTGGTGGATCCCGTCGAATCCGCTGCTGCTGCTGGTGCCGTGGGTGGGGCCGTGGGCGCCGTCGAACCCGTGCGGGCCGGGGGCAGCGCCGCCGGCCGCGCCCGGGGTGCCCGGGATGCCGAGGGCGCCCGTCGTGTCGAGCGCGTCGAACGCGTCGAAGCCGCCGGCGTGGGCCACGCCGGACGGGTCGAAGCCGTTGCCGCCGAAGGTCCCGTCCGCGCCCGGGGCCGGCTCGAACGCGGCCGACGCGTCGAAGCCGTTGCCGCCCAGCGTGCCGCCGGGGCCGCCGGGGCCGCCCGGGCCGCCGGCTACGGCCTCGAAGCCGCCCGGTACCTCGAAGCCGTTGCCGCCCAGTGTCCCGTTCGGGCCGGGAACGCCCGCGTCGAAGCCGCCGGACGCCTCGAACACGGCGGAGGCGTCGAAGCCGTTGCCGCCGAACGTCCCGTCGGGGCCCGGGGCCGGGACGTCGAAGCCGTGCACGCCGCCCTGGCCCGGCGGCGCCTGGTGCGGGATGAGCGCTTCCGCCGGGGCCTGCGCTCCCGCTTCCGCGGCCTGCGACGCGGTGGCCTCGCGCTCCGCGATGACCTCGCGGACCGCCTCGATGACGCCCTTGTAGCCGGAGCAGCGGCAGAGGTTGCCGCACAGCGCCTGGCGGGTCTCCAGCTCGCTGGGGGCGTGGTTGCCCTCCAGCAGGTCATGGATGGTCATGGCCATGCCGGGCACGCAGAACCCGCACTGCACCCCGCCCGACCTGCACAACGCCTGCTGCACGTCCGAGAGTTCCCCGCCCTGGGCCAGGCCCTCGACCGTGCGGACCTCGGAGCCGGCCGCGGTGGCCGCCGGGACCAGGCAGGAGGCGACGAGCCGCCCGTCGACCTGCACCGCGCACGCCCCGCACTCGCCCTGGGAGCAGCCGTCCTTGGCGCCGGCCAGGCCGAGCCGCTCGCGCAGCACGTAGAGCAGGGACTCGCCGATCCAGGCGCCGGTGACGGGCCGGTCGGCGCCGTTGACGCGCAGGACGTACGACGCGGAAGGGTGCTCGTGATGGGCGACGGCGGGCTGCCGTTCCTCCTCGTACGACGCCTCCCCGAGCGGGAACTCCCCGGTGTCGTGCCCGGCCGGGGCCGGCACGGCGCTGTCGGCGGTGTCCTCACCCGGCGCGGGCGCGGCCTCCGCTCCGGCGGGGGCACCGGCCCCCTCCCCGAAGCCGTGCCCGTCCGTCCCGCCCGGTACCGGGGCGGGGGCGGACCCCTCCCCCGGTGCGGCGTCGGCGCCCTCGGCCTCCGCCGGCCGCGGCCGCTCGTCCCCCGCCGGGGGCTGCGCCGGGCCGTGGCCGTGCGAGGCCTCGATGTCCGGGGCGGCGTCCAGCACGGACTCGGGCTCCGGCCCGGCCTGGGGGTAGCCCTCGGGCAGCGGGGTCCCGACACCGGGACCGCCCAGCACCCTCGGCCCGCGCCCCGGCACCCCGGCCCCGGCCCCCTGCGGCCCCTGGCCACCGCCGCCCGGCAGCACCCCGGAGCTCAGCGGCATCTCGGCCGCGGCCGCCACGGCCTCCGCCCCCGGCCCGCCCGGCACCTCGGCCGCCGCCCAGGGGGCCTGGGCCCCGCCCGGCAGCGTCACCGGGGCCTGGCCCCAGCCACCGTCCGCCCCGCCGGCCCGGAACTCCCCGGTCCCGCCGGGCAGCTCACCGCCGCGCCCGGCACCGGCGCCGCTTCCGGCAGCCCGGCCGAGCCCGAAACCGTCGGGGCCGACACCGTCCCCACCGATACCGCCGACACCGTCGACGCCACCCCCACCACCGGCATCCGCACCCGCGCCGCCACCCGCAAGGTCGGCCGGCAGCGTCCAGTGCCCGGTGGCCGAGGACTCCTCGTCCTGGTGCAGCGCCTCCGGGAACTGCCATTCGGCCGTCGCCCCCGGGTCCACCCCGGCGTGCGGGCCGGCGTAGTGCTGCACGTGCCGCTGCTCCGCGAACCCCACGGGTTCCGCGCGCTCCGCGAACTGCGCGGGCTCCGCGAACTCCCCGGACTCCCCGTGCCCCGCATGCCCCGCGAAGCCCCCGGACTCCGCATGCCCCGCGGACTCCGCGTACTCCCCGTGCCCCGCGAACTCCGCGAACTCCCCGGGCTCCCCGTGCTGCGCCGTCCCGTGGGCCCCGGCGTGGGAGGCCAGCCGGGAGCCGGGCTGCGCCCGTCCGTCCTGGGCGGCGTCCGGCCGCGCGCCGCCGTGGAACTCCGCGTGCGCCTCGGGCTCGGCCGCCGCGAAGGCGGCCGCCACCGACGCCGGGAGCGGGATCGACGCGGGGATCGGCGCGCGGGACGGAGCCGCCGGCGCCGCGTCGGCGGCCTCGGCCTGCCCGGCCGCGCCGCCCGCCGCGGGCCACTGGGCCGGCATCGTCCAGGTGCCGGTGGCGCTGGGGTCCGTACTGCCGGACGAGCCCAGCGGCATGATCATCGGAGGCGGCACGAAGCCGTGCCCGGGCGCCGCGAGGGGCTCCCCGGTGTCGAGCGCGTCCAGCATGTCCTGCGGCAGCTGCACGAAGGCGGTGGCGTCGGAGTCGTAGTCGCCCCCGTGCGGCACCGGCTCCCAGCCCCAGCCGGCCCCTGCGGCCGCGCCCCCGGCGCCGCCGTTCCCCATGTTCTGCGCGTCCCCGCTCGTTCCGCTCACGTTCTCGTTCTCACTCATGAGGTCAGCGCCCTCCCCAGGGCCCTGCGCGCCAGCACGGCGACGGTGCGCCGCAGATGCAGTACTCCGGCGGAGACCTGCTGCCCCTGGTCGGGCACGCACGCCGCCGCGACGTACTCGCCGAAGGCCTCCAGGGCCTCCGGGGCCAGACTGCGGTCCCCGTCCCAGTCGATCAGCGAGGCCACCCACTGCTCGGCCTCCAGCGGCCGCAGCGGCATCGGGGCCACCGCGCCGATCGCACACCGCACGCCCCGGCGCGCGGGGTCCAGCACGAGCCCCACGGAGGCCACCGCGCGCCCCGGTCCCGTCCGCCCCGTGGCCTTCAGGAACACCTGGGGGGCGTGCAGCAGCGGCACCCGCACGAAACCGATCAGCTCGCCGGGACGCAGCATCTCCCGCCCGGCGAGCAGGTGGGAGACGGGGATCTCGCGCTGCGAGCCGCCGGGGCCGACGATGACCAGCACCGCCTCCAGCGCGGCCAGCACGGGCAGTGCGTCACCGGTCGGCGCGGCCGTCGCGATGTTGCCGCCCAGGGTGCCGGCGTTGCGGATCTGCGGCGGGCCGGCCGCACGCGCGGCCGTGGCCAGCGCCGGGATCAGAGCGGCGAAATCCGGCCGTCCCATCCGGGCGTGGGTCAGACCGGCGCCGAGCAGGGCGTGCCCGTCCTGGTACTGCCAGCCGCGGATCTCGTTGATCCGCCCGAGGCCCACCAGCGCGGCGGGCCGCAGCAGTCCGGCGTTGACCGCCGCCATGAGGTCGGTGCCACCGGCCACCGGGACGGCCGCGGGCATGGCGGCGAGCGCCGCGACGGCCTCGTCGAGCGAGGCCGGCAGCATCACGGACTGCGCCGCCTGCCCCGGCGCCGAATGCGGGGTGTGCGGCCCCTGAGCCGAATGCGGTGTGTGCGGTGCGTGCGTGGTCAACCCAGCTGCCCCTTCCCGATGTCCCGGTCCTGGCGCTCACGCCTGTCCGCCGTACGGTACGTGCTCACCGCCGGGACGTGGCAACTCTGGCACATCTTCGGGACCGCCCGGCGCGAGGGTCTCCCGGGTACCACCGGCCCCGGGCGTCCGGGTCCCGGCGGCGGGGCGCCCGGACACCTTCCGCACACCCGCCCGCCACGCCTTTTCCACCCGGGCCGGGCCCCCGGCCACCCCCACGGCCGGCCCCCTCCGCAGCCCCTGCGGACCCACCCGTACCACCTTCGTACGACACCGACCCGAACGTCCGTTTTCCCCCGGATACACCTTGTTCGAGCGACAGTTCCAAAGGTTCCCGAAGCTTCCCGAAGGTTCCCGAAGCTTCCCCAAGGTTCCCGTAGAGTTCCGCTTCCGGACGCGGAGGGCGCCGGCGGGCACACGCGGCTCCCCCGCGCCCCCGGGTCACACGATCGGGGGCGCGCCCTCGCGCGGACGCCCCAGCACCCCCGGCCGCCGCTGCCACGGCAGGGGCCCGCCCGGTGGCCGGTAAGCGACCCCGAGGGCGTCCAGCCGCGCCAGGTGCCCCGCCACCCGCCCCTCGAAGCGGGCCCAGTCACGGGATTCCGGTTCCGGCAGCCACGACCACACCGCCTCCGCGAAGGCGGCCAGCCGGGGGAACACCTGGTAGTCGACCCGCCCCTGGTGCTCCATCACCTCGGTCCACACGTTCGCCTGCGCGCCCAGCACGTGCGCGGCCGCCTCCGGCGAGAGCTTCGGCGGCACCGGCTCGAACCGGTAGACGTCCTCCAGCGAACGCACGTACCCGATGGGCATCGGCTCGTCGGGGCCGTCCGCCTGACGGTGGTCCAGGTACACCTGCTGCTCCGGGCACATCACCACGTCGTGCCCGGCCTCGGCGGCGGCGATGCCACCCGCGTAGCCGCGCCAGGAGGAGACGGCCGCGCCGTCCGCGAGACCGCCCTCCAGGATCTCGTCCCAGCCGATGAGCCGGCGGCCCCGGTCGGCGAGCCAGCGGTCGAAGTGCCGGATGAACCAGGCCTGGAGGCCGTCCTCCCCGTCCACGCCCAGCTCCCCGATGCGCGCCTGCGCCGTCGCCGAGGCCCGCCACTGGTCCTTGGGGCACTCGTCGCCGCCCACGTGCACGAACGGTGAGACCTCGGGCGGGAACAGCTCCAGCACCTCCTCGAAGACGCCCTCGTAGAAGCGCAGGACCTCCTCGGTCGGCGCGAGCACGTTCTCGTTGACGCCCCAGTCGTCCCACACCTCCAGCGCGGCGGTGTCCACGACGTCGGCGTTGCCCAGCCAGGGGTAGGCGGCGATCGCGGCCTGGGAGTGTCCGGGGATGTCGATCTCGGGGACGATCCGCACGTGCCGCTCGGCCGCGTAGGCGACGATCTCGCGGATGTCGTCGTGGGTGTAGAAGCCGCCGTGCGGGGTCTCGTTCCACAGCGGGGACGCACGGTGCCCCCAGCGGCTGCGGGGCCGCCAGGAGCCGGTCTCCGTGAGGAGCGGGTGGCGCTTGATCTCGATGCGCCACCCCTGGTCGTCCGTCAGGTGCAGGTGCAGCACGTTGAGCTTGTGCGCGGCCAGCAGGTCGACGTAGCGCAGCACCCCGTCCTTGGGCATGAAGTGCCGGGCCACGTCCAGCATCAGCCCGCGCCAGCCGAAGCGGGGACGGTCGGCGATGCGGACGTACGGCAGGTCCCAGGTCCGCCCGGGCCGCAGCGGGGCCCGCCGGTGGGCGTCGGGGCCCAGGAGCTGACGCAGCGTCTGGGCGCCCCAGAACAGCCCCGCGGCGTCCGCACCGGTCAGCTCGACCCCGTCGGCGCCGACGTCGAGCCGGTACGCCTCGGGCTCCGTACCCCCGGACCCCATGCCCCCGGACCCCGCGCCCCCGGGCTCCAGCCTCAGCCGCAGGTCGCCCGGCGCCCCCGCCGGGAGCGCCCACCCGGTGGCGCCCCCGACCTCCCGGCGCAGCCAGCGCGCGACGCCCTCGCAGCCCGGCCCGGCGTCGAGCACGGGCTCGGGCCCGAAGACGTAGCGGCGGCCCTCCTCGTCGGGAACGGCCATCCGGGGTACGGGGATCAGGTCCATGCGTCAGCCCCTCACGACAGAGCGCTCCTCGCGCCCGACCCTAGCCGCGCACCCGCCCCCGGCATAGGCCCCGGCGGCGAAAGGTCCGGACAAATGGATCCGGGTGCACGAAGGCCCCCGGGGTGCGCGCGGGCGCACGCCCCGGGGGCCTCGTCGGCGGGAGCCGGACCCGTTACGAGTCCTTGCCGCCCTTGTCCTTGTCGCCGCCGGCGCCCATGGAGTCGTAGATCTCCTTGCACATGGGGCAGACGGGGTACTTCTTCGGGTCGCGGCCCGGCACCCAGACCTTGCCGCAGAGCGCGACGACGGGGGTGCCGTCGAGGGCGCTCGCCATGATCTTGTCCTTCTGGACGTAGTGGGCGAAGCGCTCGTGGTCGCCGTCGCCGTGGGACACCACGGGCGTCGGCTCTACGAGGGTCCCCGTACCAGTCCCGCGATCGGGCTCGAGAGTGCTCATAAAAACCAGGGTACTGAACGCCGCCGGGGTCAGTTGAGCGACGGGTCGTCCAGATAGGTGGCGACCATCGCGAGGTCGCTGCGCTGGCGGCGCAGCACCGCCCGCCACAGCCGTTCGGGGTCGGGGAAGGAGACGTCGCCCGGCTCGGAGTCCACCACGTACCAGGCGCCGTCGCCCAGCTCGTCCTCCAGCTGGCCGGGCCCCCAGCCGGAGTACCCGGCGAAGATCCGCAGGCCTCCGAGGGCGGCGGCGAGCAGTTCCGGCGGGGCCTCCAGGTCGACGAGGCCGATGGCCCCGTGCACCCGGCGCCAGCCGAGCGGGCCCTCCTCGCCCGGTATCACCGCGACCCCCAGGGCGGAGTCGAGGGCGACGGGGCCGCCCTGGAACACCACGCCGGGATCGCCGGCCAGCGGGGCCCACGGCAGCAGGATGTCGCGGACGTCCACGGGGGTGGGCCGGTTGAGGACCACGCCGAGGGAGCCCTGCTCGTCGTGGTCGAGCAGCAGCACCACCGCGCGGTCGAAGTTCGGATCCGCGAGGGCGGGGGTGGCCACGAGCAGCCGCCCTGTGAGGGAGGACACCTCGGTCATGGGCACATGATCTCGCACATTCGCCCTCCGGGGGGAGCGGGCGGCGCGATCCGATCACGCGCAGCTCAGGGCGCACGGCTGCAGACGCAGGCGCGCGCCGGTCCACACGCCGGAACGCAACACTCCGCTACCTGGCGGACACCGTACGTGGTGTGCCGACTGCATGACAGTCCTACGGCCCCGTCACCCATACAAACAAGGGGGTGGTGGCCCTTACCCTTACGTCTGGTCCCCTGCCCATCCACTCCGGAACGCGAGATCCATGACCGGCAACGATGTCCTGCTTGTCCACGGCGGAACCCCGCTCGAGGGCGAGATCCGTGTCCGCGGTGCGAAGAACCTCGTGCCGAAGGCCATGGTGGCCGCCCTGCTCGGCAGCGAGCCGAGCCGGCTGCGCAATGTTCCCGACATCCGTGACGTGCGGGTCGTGCGCGGTCTGCTCCAGCTGCACGGTGTGACCGTGCGCCCCGGCGAGGAGCCGGGCGAGCTGGTCCTCGACCCCACGTACGTCGAGAGCGCGAACGTCGCCGACATCGACGCGCACGCGGGCTCCTCCCGCATCCCGATCCTCTTCTGCGGCCCGCTGCTGCACCGCCTCGGCCACGCCTTCATCCCGGGTCTGGGCGGCTGCGACATCGGCGGCCGGCCGATCGACTTCCACTTCGACGTGCTGCGCCAGTTCGGCGCGACCATCGAGAAGCGCGAGGGGGGCCAGTACCTGGAGGCCCCGCAGCGCCTGCGCGGCTGCAAGATCCGCCTGCCCTACCCGTCGGTCGGCTCGACCGAGCAGGTCCTGCTGACGGCCGTCCTGGCCGAGGGCGTCACCGAGCTCAGCAACGCCGCCGTCGAGCCGGAGATCGAGGACCTCATCTGCGTACTGCAGAAGATGGGCGCGATCATCTCCATGGACACCGACCGGACCATCCGGATCACCGGTGTCGACCGCCTGGGCGGCTACAACCACAAGGCGCTCCCGGACCGTCTGGAGGCCGCGTCCTGGGCCTCCGCGGCCCTGGCGACCGGCGGCAACATCTACGTCCGCGGGGCGCAGCAGCGCTCGATGATGACCTTCCTGAACACATACCGGAAGGTCGGCGGCGCTTTCGAGATCGACGACGAGGGCATCCGCTTCTGGCACCCGGGCGGCCCGCTCAACGCCATCGCGCTGGAGACGGACGTGCACCCCGGCTTCCAGACCGACTGGCAGCAGCCGCTGGTCGTGGCCCTGACGCAGGCCTCGGGCCTGTCGATCGTCCACGAGACGGTCTACGAGTCCCGCCTCGGCTTCACCTCGGCGCTGAACCAGATGGGTGCTCACATCCAGCTGTACCGCGAGTGCCTGGGCGGCAGCGCCTGCCGCTTCGGCCAGCGCAACTTCCTGCACTCGGCGGTCGTCTCCGGCCCGACGAAGCTGCAGGGCGCCGACCTGGTCATCCCCGACCTGCGCGGCGGGTTCTCGTACCTGATCGCGGCGCTGGCGGCCGAGGGCACCTCGCGCGTCCACGGCATCGACCTGATCAACCGCGGCTACGAGAACTTCATGGAGAAGCTCGTCGAGCTGGGCGCGAAGGTCGAACTGCCGAACGGCGACCTGGTCTGACGGTCGCTCCGACGTCCGGAACTTCCCCCTCCCAGGGCCCACGAGGCCCCTGGGAGGGCCTGGAAGGCCCGGGAAAGGCCTGAGGGCGGCCACCCCCGCGGGGGTGGCCGCCCTCGGCCGTTCTACGTACCACTGCCGTCCCGGGGGCCTCTGCGGCCCTCGGCACAAGGGCGGTACTACTTGCCCTTGGCGGCTTCCTTGAGCTTGGAGCCCGCGGAGACCTTCACGCTGTAGCCGGCCGGGATCTGGATGGGGTCGCCGGTCTGCGGGTTGCGCGCGGTGCGAGCGGCACGGTGGGTGCGCTCGAAGGTCAGGAAGCCGGGGATGGTGACCTTCTCGTCGCCCTTGGCGACGATCTCGCCGACGGTCTCGGCGAGCGCGGCCAGAACGGCGTCGGCGTCCTTGCGGGTCACCTCGGCGCGCTCGGACAGAGCGGCCACCAGCTCACTGCGGTTCATGTTGTACTCCCGTGTTCAACTTGCCTTAGAGGCGTGAGATCGAAGCCGATGCTGCCAGGGCCCTAGGACAGTCCCCGGACCCGGGTCTGAACGTCAGACCCTCTCGCCCGGTTACGCATCCTGCCCCCACCAGCGGCGGGAAAGCCAATCCGGCACCCGCCAGGGTCACACGAAAAGCGCCACAGTCACGCCGCAGTGACGCTCCGTCGCACCCGAGGCTCCGATGCCGATGCGGGCCGCGCGCCGCGCGGGCATCCCCGCAACCCTAGAGGCGCCCCGGCGGGCCCGCATCCCGCGACGCGCCGGGATCAGACCGTGGGCCCCGTCACAGCGGCCTTCTCGGCACCGGCCTGCGCGGCCTTGCGGACGGCGCCGGCGACGGCGCCCGCGACCTTGTCGTTGAAGACGGACGGGATGATGTAGTTCGCGTTCAGCTCGTCGCGGCCGACGACGTCGGCGAGGGCGGTGGCGGCGGCGAGCATCATGTCGGTGTTCACGGTCCGGGACTGGGCGTCCAGGAGGCCGCGGAAGACGCCCGGGAAGACCAGCACGTTGTTGATCTGGTTCGGGAAGTCGGAGCGGCCGGTGGCCACGACGGCGGCGGTCTGGCGCGCGACGGCCGGGTCCACCTCCGGGTCCGGGTTCGCGAGCGCGAACACGATGGCGCCCTCGGCCATGGCGGCGACGTCGTCGCCGGAGAGCACGTTGGGGGCGGAGACGCCGATGAAGACGTCGGCGCCGACCACGGCCTCCTTGAGGGTGCCGGTGTAGCCCTCGGGGTTGGTGTTGTCGGCGATCCAGCGCAGCGGGGAGTCCGGCGCGGCGTCGACCAGGTCGGGGCGGCCGGCGTGCACGACGCCGTGGATGTCGGCGCTGACGGCGTTCTTCACGCCGGCGGCGAGGAGCAGCTTGAGGATGGCCGTACCGGCGGCGCCGGCGCCCGACATGACGACCTTGACGTCCTCAACTTCCTTGCCCACGACGCGCAGTGCGTTGGTGAGGGCGGCAAGGACGACGATGGCGGTGCCGTGCTGGTCGTCGTGGAAGACGGGGATGTCGAGGGCCTCGCGCAGCCGGGCCTCGATCTCGAAGCAGCGGGGCGCGGAGATGTCCTCCAGGTTGATGCCCGCGAAGCCGGGGGCGATGGCCTTGACGATGGCGACGATCTCGTCGGCGTCCTGCGTGTCGAGGCAGATCGGCCAGGCGTCGATGCCGGCGAAGCGCTTGAAGAGGGCCGCCTTGCCCTCCATGACGGGCAGCGCGGCCATCGGGCCGATGTTGCCGAGGCCCAGGACGGCGGAGCCGTCGGTCACGACTGCGACGGAGTTGCGCTTGATGGTCAGGCGGCGCGCGTCCTCGGGGTTCTCGGCGATGGCCATGCACACGCGGGCGACGCCCGGGGTGTAGATCATCGACAGGTCGTCACGGTTGCGGATGGGGTGCTTGGACGACATCTCGATCTTGCCGCCGAGGTGCATCAGGAAGGTGCGGTCGGAGACCTTCCCGAGGCTGACGCCCTCGATGCCGCGCAGCTTCTCGACGATCTCGTCGGCGTGGGCGGTGGAGGTGGCGGCGATGGTGACGTCGATACGGAGCTTCTCGTGGCCGGACGCGGTCACGTCGAGGCCCGTGACCGAGCCTCCGGAAGACTCCACGGCGGTGGTGAGCTGGGAGACCGCGGTTCCGCTCGCGGGCACTTCCAGGCGGACCGTCATCGAATACGAGACGCTGGGCGCCGTTGCCATGGCCGTGTTCCTCTTCTGTCCCTGGTTCTTCTGTACACACAGGGTCCCGCGCGGGCGGGACCTGTTGTCCGATCGTCCCACCTACCAGCCGGTACAAGGTAACCAGCTACAAATTTCGGAAGAACTCTTCCACCATACGAGATAACTCGGGGTGGTGGAATGGGTGGTACACACAAAACAGGTCCGCGCCCCCACTGGTGGAGGGCGCGGACCTGTTTCCGTCCAGGACGGACGGGATGCCTACGACACCGACCCGCCATGCTCGCCTCGCGGCAAGTGGTCGCTCTAAGCGACGAAGGTTGGGCCCGGGGGCTTGGATCGAGCCGGTGTCGTAACCAGGCTAACAAAGGATCGCCGGAAGCGGTCCCCCTCCCGCGAGTCGGACACCGCCGTCACGCGCCTGGCCGCAGCAGCTCCGGCACCCCGGACCCGTCCGGCCGGTCGGCCTCCGCCGAGACCACCGTCAGCTGCTGCGTCGCACGCGTCAGCGCCACGTACAGCACCCGCAGGCCCGCCGGGGACTCCTCCGCGATCTCCGCCGGGGAGACCACCACCGTGGCGTCGTACTCCAGGCCCTTCGCCTCCAGGCTGCCCAGCGCCACCGCCCGCTCGCCCAGGTCCGCGAGCCAGCCCGCCGCCTCCGCACGCCGGTCCATCGCCACGACCACGCCGACCGTGCCGTCCACCTCGCCCAGCAGTCGCCGCGTCTCCTCCCGCACCGCCGCCCCCAGATCCTCTCCGGCGGCGGTGAAGCGGGGCTCCAGGCCCGTCGAACGCACCGCCGTCGGCGGCTCCATCCCCGGCATGGCCAGCTCCAGCACCCGCGCCGCCACCTCGGCGACCTCGGCCGGGTTGCGGTAGTTCACGGTCAGCGTGAACCGCCTGCGCGGCCGGGACCCCAGCGCCTCGTCACGGGCCGCGGCCGCCTCGTCCGGGTCCGTCCAGGAGGACTGCGCCGGGTCGCCGACCACCGTCCAGGTGCCCGTACGGCCCCGCCGGCCCACCATCCGCCACTGCATCGGCGTCAGGTCCTGCGCCTCGTCCACGATCACGTGCGCGTACTCGGTCCGCTCCGCCGCGAGCCGCTCCGCCCGCTCCCAGCTG
Source organism: Streptomyces katrae (assembly GCF_002028425.1). Classification (GTDB taxonomy): domain Bacteria; phylum Actinomycetota; class Actinomycetes; order Streptomycetales; family Streptomycetaceae; genus Streptomyces; species Streptomyces katrae_A. The sequence goes on from NZ_CP020042.1 coordinate 3,067,722, forward strand.
GTCTCCTCCCGGGTCGGCATCAGCTCCTCCAGCCCGCTGAGCTGCTCCAACGGGTCCAGCTCCCGCTTGCGCTTCGGCCGCGCGGGCGCGCCGAGCAGCTGCTGGAGCTCGTCGAGCAGCGCCACGTCGTGCACCGAGAGCGGCCCCGAGCCGTCCGCGCCGACCCGGCGCAGCGAACGCGCCAGCTGGCGGGTCTCGCGCGGGTTCAGGTCCCGGCGCGACCAGCGGCCCAGGCGGCGCTCGTCGGCCATCGCGGCCAGCACCCGGCGCGGGGTCAGCTCCGGCCACCAGGCGTTGAGGAAGCCGAGGAAGTCGTCCTCGGTGGAGACGTCCTCGTCGAAGGCGCTGCGCAGCTCGGCGGCCAGCTCCGGGTCGCTGTGCCGGCCGTTCGCGCCGGTCTTCGCGTACAGGGCGTCCAGGAGGAGCTTGCGGGCGCGCGGACGCAGCAGGTTGACGGGGGCGGTGCCGCCGAGCACGTTCTGCCGGATCCGGTTCAGCTCCGGGGCCTCCAGCTCCACGCGGCGGCCGAAGGCCACCACGCGCAGCCGCTCCGGGGCGTCGCCCAGCTCCAGCGCGCCGCGCACCGCCTTGCGGAGCACCTTGAGCATGCGGGAGGAGCCCTTGATCCGGGCCACGGCGGGGTCGTCGTACGTGGTCGCCTCGGCCCCGTCGACCAGGGAGCCCAGCGCCCGGATCGCGACCTGGCCCTCCTCGCCGAGCGAGGGCAGCACGCCCTCGGTGTAGGCGACGAGCAGCGGGGTCGGCGAGACGATCAGGATGCCGCCCGAATAGCGGCGGCGGTCCTGGTAGAGGAGGTACGCGGCCCGGTGCAGGGCCACGGCGGTCTTGCCGGTGCCCGGACCGCCCGCGACCTCCGCGACGGAGGCGGCGGGGGCACGGATGACCAGGTCCTGCTCGGCCTGGATGGACGAGACGATGTCCCGCATGGTGTGCGTACGGGCCCGGCCGAGGGCGGCCATCAGCGCACCGTCACCGATGGCGGGCAGCTCCCGGCCGTCGAGGCTGGCGGTGATCTCGGGACGCATCAGGTCGTCCTCGACGCCGAGCACCTTGCGGCCCTTGGACCGGATCACCCGGCGGCGGATCACCCGGCCGGGGTCCTTGGGGGTCGAACGGTAGAACGGCGCGGCCGCGGGGGCCCGCCAGTCGATGACGAGCGGCGCGTAGTCGGTGTCGAGCACGCCGATGCGGCCGATGTGCAGGGTCTCGGCGATGTCGGCCGTGAGGTCGGACCGGATCGCGTCGTCGGCGGGCTCGACCGAGGTGTAGGCCCCGTCGGGGCCGCGCTCGCCGTCCTTGCCCAGCACGAGGTCGATCCGTCCGAAGAGGAAGTCCTCGAACTCGTTGTTGAGGCGGTTGAGGTGGATCCCGGCGCGGAAGACCTGCGCGTCCCGCTCGGCGAGCGCGCCGGGCGTACCGACCTGGCCGCGCTTGGCGGCGTCGTTCATGAGGAACTCGGCCTCGTGGATCTTCTCCTCAAGGCGTCGGTACACCCGGTCGAGATGCGTCTGCTCGACCGCGATCTCCCGATCGCGGACGGAATCCGCCGTGCTGTCGACAGCGGCATTCTGCGCGGCCACGAAGGCCCCCTTCTTACGTGCATGGGCGACCGTCAACCGTACGCGAACCAGCCCCCACTCCGCACGCCCGGTCCGCGCGGCGGGACGCGGGCGTCCTTTCGTACGAGGACACGGGCGGGCGGGACCTTCACCCCCGCGAGGGGTGACACCGGGCCGGTGGCTGCCCACCCGCCGCCCGGGGCCGGGGGCGCGGCGGCACCTGCACAGTGCGGCGGACCGCCGACGACGCCGCAGGCGGCGCGGCTCCCGGTGCGGGCCGCCGCCCTGGGTGCGGGCCGGTGGGTGGGGCGGCCGCCGGGGGGCCGCCGCACTGGGCAGGCGCCGTCCCGGCCGGAGACCCCGGGCGGCGGGTGGGCAGCCACCGGCCCGCCACCGGCCCCTCGCGGGGGATGAAGTCCCGGCCCCCGTGCCGACGTAAAGCACCCCCCCTACCCCACCGCCCCCCGGACCCGCCGACGGTGGCGGGCCACCCGTTCGCGGTTGCCGCAGACCTCGCTGCTGCACCAGCGGCGGCGGTGGCCGCGGGAGGTGTCCAGGTAGAGGCGGGCGCAGCCGTCGCCGCCGCAGGCGCGCAGGAGGGACAGGTCGCCGGGGTCGGTGAGGAGTTCCACCGCGTCCCGGGCCACCGTGGCCAGCAGGCCCGCGCATTCGACGCCGCCGCACAGCTCCCGCACCAGGTGTCCCTCCCCGTCCCGGACCGCGCACACCCCCGGCGGCGGGCCCGCCGCGGCGGCGTTGACGCGGGCCAGGGCGTCCTCCTCCGGGGCGGTGCCTGCCAGTTCGGCGCGGACGAGGCGGTCGACGTCGCGGCGCAGGCGGCGGAAGGCCTCCACCCAGTCGGGCCCGAGCCGGCCGAGCGGGGTCCGGTCGGGGACCAGCCCGGCTCCGACCAGCCACAGGTGCAGCTCGTCGCCGTCGTGGATGGCCTCGGCCCCCTGGGGGGTCCGGGTGGCCAGCAGGTCCAGACAGACCCGCCCGGAGTCGAACCACATGCCCCTCACCGCCTCGGTCGTCGCCGTCGGACGCCTCCCCAGAGTGCCGTCGCCGACCACGAAGCGGAAGCCCCCGCGCGGGCTACGCGGGCGGCGGGTCGTCGTGCAAGAGGCGCTGGAAGAGCCGGTGGTCGCGCCAGGCGCCGTTGATGTGGAGGTAGCGGGGGGCGAGTCCGAACTCGGTGAAGCCGACCTTGGCCAGGACCCGCATGGAGGCGGTGTTGTCGACGAGGGTCCCGGCCTCGATCCGGTGCAGCCCGAGCTCGTCGCGGGCCGTGCGGACGACCTCCTCCAGGCCGGCGGTGGCCAGGCCCTTGCCGTGCCAGGCCCGGTCGACCCAGTAGCCGACGCCGCCGCTGCACAGCGGCCCGAGGGCGATGCTGCCGAGGTTCATCGCCCCGACGACCGCACCGGTCGCCGTCTCCGCGAACACGTACGGGACCAGCCGCCCCGCGTCCCGCTCCTCGAGCATGCCCTCGATGCGGTCCCGCTGTCCGGCCTCGGTGTAGAACGCCTCGGGCCGCCGGGGCTCGTAGGGCGCCATGTACGCCCGGTTGCGTGTCAGTACGTCGGCCAGCCCGGCGGCGTCCTCGACGGCCAGGCCCCTCATTTCCACCCCGTTGATGATCATGCGGGCACGCTAGCGGACTGCCCCGGCCCCGCTCCAGACCTCGCCGTCACCGGGGTCCAGGGAGAGCCGGTAGCCGCGCTTGACCACCGTCTGGATCAGGTTCGGCACCCCCAGGGCGGCCCGCAGCCGGGCCATCGCCGTCTCGACGGCGTGCTCGTCGCGCCCCGCCCCCGGCAGCGTGCCCAGCAGGTCGGCCCGCGACACCACCCAGCCGGGCCGCCGGGCCAGTGCCGTCAGCAGGGCCATCCCGGCCGGCGGCACGGGGCGCAGCCCGCCGTCGACCACCGCCGCGTGCCCCCGGATCTCCAGCCGGTGTCCGGCGACGGGCAGGACCCGTGCCCGGCCGGGGAGTTCCTGGCAGAGCAGCTGCACCAGCGGTCCGAGGCGGAACCGCTCCGGCTGGACGGTCGCCACCCCCTCGCCCTGGAGCGGCAGCGCGGTCACGGGCCCCACGCACGCCGCGAGCACCGGCCCGCGCAGCGCCTCCAGCACCGCCTCGCGCAGCCCCCGTTCCCGGGCCCGGGACAGCAGGGAGGCGGCGGCGGGGGCGGAGGTGAAGGTGAGGGCGTCCACGGTCCCGACGGCCACCGCGTCCAGCAGCCGGTCCAGCGGTGCGAGGTCCTCGGGGGGCATCCACCGGTACACGGGCACGGGCACCACCTCGGCTCCGGCGTCGCGCAGTGCCTCCACGAACCCGGGCAGCGGCTCCCCGTGCAGCTGGAGCGCGATGCGCCGTCCGGCGACCGGGCCGGCCAGCAGCCGGTCCAGTACCTCGGCCAGGGACTCGGACTGCGGGGACCAGGCCTCGACCAGCCCGGCGGCCCGTACGGCTCCCTTGACCTTCGGCCCGCGGGCCAGCAGTTCGGTGGCGCCCAGCCGTTCCAGGAGCCGTTCGCCGATGCCCCAGCCGTCGGCGGCCTCGATCCAGCCGCGGAAGCCGATGGCGGTGGTGGCGACGACGGCGTCCGGCGGGGTGTCGAGGAGTTCCTTGGTGGCGGCCATCAGTTCGCCGTCGTCGGCGAGCGGCACGATCCGCAGCGCGGGCGCGTGTACGACCGCCGCGCCGCGCCGGCGCAGCAGGGCGATCAGCTCGTCCGCGCGCCGCGCGGCGGTGACTCCTACGGTGAACCCCGAGAGGGGGCCGTGGGTAGCGTCGTCCATGGTGGTGACCTGCCTTGCCCAGTACGTCTGTTGCCGAAGCCGAAGCCGAAGCCGGAGCCGAAGCCGGAGGCCGCGCCGCCGCCGGCCGGGCCGACGGCGCTGTCGGCCGGAGGCTGCGCGGCGGCGATGTCCGAGCCTGCCAAGGCGTCGTGTCGGGCTCGGTTCCTCCGTATTTCCGTGCCGTTAACCGGCCCCGACGCCCCCGGCACCCCTCACACCGGGCTGAGCTGCGCCTGCGCCCCGCTGTCCGCCGCCTGGGGGCCGGCGGGCGGGGCCGTGGGCCGGCGGAGGTATACGGCCCAGGTGACGGCGCAGCACACGGCGTAGAAGCCGAGGAAGGAGACGAAGGCGGCGGTGCCCGTCCCGGAGGCCGTGAAGGCCTCGCGGAAGGCCAGGTTGATGCCGAGGCCGCCGAGCGCGCCGACCGCGCCGATCAGGCCCATGGCGGCCCCGGACAGCCGCCGGCCGTGGGCGGCGGCCTCTTCGCCGCGCAGCCCGCGGGCGAGGGCCTGGGCCTGGAAGATCCCGGGGATCATCTTGTACGTGGAGCCGTTGCCCAGCCCGCTGAGCGCGAACAGGGCGGTGAAGCCGGTCAGGAACACCGGCAGGGATTCCCGTACGGAGGCCAGCACGACCACCCCGGTCGCCGCGGCCATCGCCACGAAGGAGGCGAGGGTGATCCGCGCCCCGCCGTACCGGTCGGCGAGCGCCCCGCCCACGGGCCGGACGAGCGAGCCGAGCAGCGGGCCGACGAAGGTGAAGGAAGCGGCCTGGAGCGGGGTGCGGCCGAACTGGGTCTGCAGGACGAGTCCGAAGGCGAAGCCGTAGCCGATGAAGGAGCCGAAGCAGCCGACGTACAGCAGGGCCATGATCCAGGTGTGCGGCTCCCGGACGGCTTGCCGTACGGCGCCCGCGTCGCCCCGTACCGGGGCCAGGTTGTCCATGCGCACGAGGGCCAGCCCGGCGGCGGCGACGATCAGCGGGAGGTAGGCGGCGAGGAGCAGCCGGGGGTGTCCGGCGCCGGCGGTGGCGATGACGAGCAGCGCGGCGAGCTGGACGACCGGGACGCCGATGTTGCCGCCGCCGGCGTTGAGGCCGAGGGCCCAGCCCTTCTTGCGGAGCGGGAAGAAGGCGTTGATGTTGGTCATGGAGGAGGCGAAGTTGCCGCCGCCCACGCCGGTCAGCGCGGCGACGGCGAGGAAGGTCCCGTACGGGGTGCCGGGGTCCATGACGACCAGGGCGGCCACGGTCGGCGCGAGCAGGAGCAGGGCGCTGACGACGGTCCAGTTGCGGCCGCCGAAGCGGGCGACGGCGAAGGTGTAGGGGATGCGGACGAGGGCGCCGACGGTGGTGGCGGTGGCGATGAGGAAGAACTTCCCGGCGGGGTCGATGCCGTAGCCGGGGCCCATGAAGAGCACCATCACGGACCACAGGGACCAGATGGAGAAGCCGATGTGCTCGGAGAAGACGGAGTAGAGGAGGTTGCGGCGGGCGGTCTTCTCTCCGGTCTCCCGCCAGAAGGTTTCGTCCTCGGGGTCCCAGTGCTCGATCCAGCGGCCCCCTCGGCGGCCCCCCGGGCGGCCCGGGCCGCCTTGGCTGACTCGCCCGTCCCGGCCGTCCCGGTCGTCCCGGCCGTCCTTCCCGCCGGTGGCCCCTTCGTGCGGTGGGGTCGTCCTCGTAGCGGTCATCTCACGCCTCCACAGCTCTCGCGTCCGTGGTGACGACGCTAGGAACGGCGCGTTTCGGCCCCGGTCCCCGCCGGATGACCGGGGGGAAACCTTGCTCTCACCCTCCGTGCGGGCCGGGTGTGAGCGCTGCGGGGAGCCAGTGGTCCGGCGGCAGTTCCAGCCAGCGGTGGGCGGCCTGGAGCTCTTCGGCGGCGCGGGTGAGGGCGTCCAGGCCGGGGTGGCGCAGGCCCGCGCGCCAGACCAGGGAGAGCGGGGAGAGCGGTACGGGGTCCACGAGGGGCCGTTTGACGCAGCCGGGCATGTCGAGGAAGCCGACGGTGACCAGGACGGGATTGCGGGTCTTGGCCATCACCCGGCCGAACTCCTCCTTGCCGATGGCCACCGGTGCGGGCGGTGCCAGTGCGATGCCGCGTCCGGCGAACAGCTCGCGGGCCAGTCCGGTCCACTCCAGGGTGCGGGGGTTGCCGGCGCCGGCGTAGACGGTCTCCCCGGCGAGGGCGGCGAGCGGTACGGATTCCCTCGCGGCCAGCGGGTGTTCCTCGGGCAGCAGGACGGCGAGGGGTTCGTAGCGCACGGGGCGGTGGGCGAGCCGGGCCCGCAGGGCGGGGTCGAGGCCGGCGACGTAGCCGAAGGAGACGTCGAGCCGGCCGGCGGCGATCTCGGCGGCGGCGTGGGTGAGGCCGCTCTCGAAGCGGGCCATCAGCTCGTGGCCGGGGGCGAGTTCACGGGCCCGGTCCAGGACGCGGCGGCCGGTGGTGGGGCCGTCGGTGTTGAGGTCGACGAGGAGGGCGGGGGGCGGTCCGGCGAAGGCGGCGGCGAGTTCGTCGTGGGCGCGGAGCACCTCGCGGGCGTGGGGCAGCAGGCGTTCGCCGTCGGCGGTGAGCTCGACGGCCCGGGTGGTGCGGGTGAACAGGGTGGCTCCCAGGGCCTGTTCGAGGCGGCGGACGTCGCGGCTGAGGGCCTGCTGGGCCACGTAGAGGCGGGCGGCGGCGCGGGTGAAGTGCAGTTCCTCGGCGACGGCGAGGAAGCCGCGCAGCAGCCGGGGGTCCACGTCGGGGGAGGTCACCCGGAAAGATTAACAACGGTAGGGCGTGAATGGCCCCGGAAGAGGTGTTGGACCTCCGCCGGGGCCGGGCCGCAGGATCATGGCATGCCGCAAGAACCCCCGCTCATGGCGGTGACGGGCACCACCCTGGTCCTGGCCACCCCCGCCCCTGCCCCTCCCCCACCTCCGCCCCTACCCCTGTCCGCCACCGCTCCCGGACCGGCTTCCTCTCCCCCTACGCCCGCCTCTTCTCCGTCCCCGGGGCGCGCGGGTTCACCGCCGGGAACCTGCTCGCCCGGCTGCCCATGGGCATGTTCGGGATCAGCGCGGTCATGATGATCGCCGGGCAGCGCGGCTCGTACGCCCTCGCCGGGGCGGTCACCGCGACCGGGATGGCCGCCACCGCCCTCGTCGCTCCGTGGACGGCCCGCCTCGTCGACCGGTACGGGCAGGCCCGGATCGCCGTGCCGGCCACCGTGATCGCGGTCCTCGGCTCGCTCTCCCTGGTCCTGTGCGTCCGTGCGCAGGCCCCGGCCTGGACCCTGTTCGCCTCCTACGTGGCCACCGCCACCACCCCCAACATCGGCGGCATGTCCCGGGCCCGCTGGACGCACCTGCTGCCCCGCTCCGCGCACCACACCGCGATGTCCTTCGAACAGGCCGCCGACGAGCTGTGCTTCATGCTCGGCCCGGTCCTCGCCGCCTTCCTGTGCACCGCCGTCTTCCCGGAGGCCGGCACCCTCACCGGGGCGGTGCTGCTGCTGACCGGCATGCTGGTGTTCACGGCGCACCGTGCCACCGAGCCCCCGGCCGGCGGAGCACCGGGGGCCGGACGGGGCCGGTCCCCGCTGCGCGCCCTGCTGCCCCTCCTCGGCCTGTTCCTCGCCACCGGCCTGGTCTTCGGCTCGATGGAGGTCACCTCGGTCGCCCATCTCGCCGCCCTGGGCCTGGGCGGCGGCTCCGGCCCGGTCCTCGCGCTCCAGGCGGCGGGCTCCTGCGTGGCCGGGCTGCTGTACGGGGCGCGGCGCCCGCGGAGCCTGCGGACCTGCCTGTCCTGGCTGGCCGGGGCGATGGCCCTGCCCTGGGCGGCGGCCGCCACGGGCTCCGTCGTGGCGCTCGCCCCGGCCCTGCTGCTGGCCGGGATGGCCACGGCGCCGGTGATGGTCACCGCCATGGGCCTGGTCCAGTCCCGTACCCCCGAGGGCCGCGTCAACGAGGGCATGACGCTGGCCGTCACCGCGATCCTCGCCGGTATCGCGGCCGGCTCCGCGACGGCGGGCCTGGCCGTCGACCACCTCGGGACGGGGACGGCGTACGTGCTGCCGGCGGCCGCCGCCGTGACCGCTCTGCTTATCGGATCGGCGACTCCACGACCCGGTCGTTGATCGGGATTTCATCCGGCTGCCGGGTGACGCCACCGCGTGGGTCGCACCCTTCCGGGCCGCAATCCGCCATAACTGGGGAGGCTTTCCCCCAAACCCTTCCCTTAGCGGAGGAACTCCCCTTGTCTGCTTCGCGCTCCGTCTCCTCGGCCCTGATCGTCGCGGCCGTCACGGCGTCCTGTCTGATGCCCGCCGTTCCCGCCCTGGCGGACTCCTCGCACGTCCGTTTCTCCCAGCCCTACGTCCCCTCCATCGCCCCCGGGAAGACGGGCCGCGTCGTCATCGCGGCCCTGAACGGGGCGGACCCTGCGCACAGCAGCACCTTCCGCATCACCGCACCGGAGCGGACCACGTTCCCGGAGGCCCGGTTCTACTGGAACGGGCAGCGGGCGGGCGGCTCGTGCAGCCGCTCGAAGGACGCGCGCCTGCTCACCTGCAACGCCGGGACCCGCGCCGGTTTCGCCTTCCCGGCCAACGCCCAGACGCGGCTGGCGGTTTCCCTCAAGGTGGACGCGAACGCCCCCGAGGGCACCACGCTGGACGGCGGCGAGTGGTCCGACGGCAAGGACGCGCCCGCGCTGTTCGCCGTGGCCACCCCGGTACGCGGCCCGAAGGGCGACGACGGCCCGCCCGGGGAGCACGGCCACGACGGCCACGACGGCAAGCCGGGCCACCACGGCAGGCCCGGCCGCCCGGGCCCCAAGGGCGACAAGGGAGACACCGGCGACCGGGGCCCGAAGGGCGACCGCGGCGACACGGGCGACCGGGGCCCCAAGGGCGACCGCGGCGACACCGGCCCGCAGGGCCCCAAGGGCGACACGGGCCCGGCGGGCGGCCCGCAGGGTCCCAAGGGCGACAAGGGCGACAAGGGCGACACCGGTGAGCGCGGCCCCGCCGGCCCGCAGGGCCCCGAAGGCCCGCGCGGCCCCAAGGGCTACCCCGGCGACACCGGCCCCCAGGGCGACCGCGGCCCCGCCGGCCCCCAGGGCCCCGAAGGCCCGCGCGGGCCCAAGGGCTACCCGGGCGAGCAGGGCCCGAAGGGCGACAAGGGCAAGCCCGGCGACTGCAAGTGCAACAGCCACCACGGCGGCAAGGACCACCACGACAAGGGTGACCACAACGGCAAGGGTGACCACCACGGCAAGGGTGACCACCACGGCAAGGGCGACAAGGGCGACCACGGCAAGGGTGGCCCGAAGGCCCGCGTCGTCAGCTCCGGCCAGGGCCTCGGCATCCGCTCCGGCCCCGGCACGGGCTACGGCAAGACCGGCAAGCTCGCGGCCAACACGGTCGTGGCCCTCCAGTGCAAGGTCAACGGCGAGCAGGTCGACGACAACGCGATCTGGTACAAGCTCGCCGACGGCCGCGGCTGGATCGCCGCCCGCTACGCCCTGAACCTCAACAAGGTCCCGTACTGCTCGTAGCCCGCCCCGCCGGGCGCGGCACCGTACGCACGACGAAGGCCCCGCAGCCGACAGGCCGCGGGGCCTTCGCCCGTTCCCCCGGTCCCGCTCAGACGGACCGGGACCACTCCTCGCGCAGCATCCCGAACAGCACCCGGTCGTAGCGCTCCCCCTGCACCAGCACGGCCGCCCGCAGGCGCCCCTCCTCGCGGAAGCCGAGCTTCGAAAAGGCCCGTACGGCACGCTCGTTGCCGCTCCAGGTGTCCAGCTCCAGCCGGTGCAGCCCGTACGCGCCGAAGAGGTGGTCCACGAGAAGCCGCACGGCCTCACTGCCATGGCCGCGGCCCCAGAACTCCCGCTCGCCGATGGTGATCCCCAGGGTGGCCACTCCGGCGTAGGGGTCGAGGTCGCGGTAGTCGACCATGCCGATGACCCTGCCGCTCGCCAGGTCCTCGACCGTGAGCACGGCCGCCTCCCTCGGCACCAGCCGCAGCTTCCCCTCGAACGCGGCCCTGACCGCCTCCGCCGTGACCGGCCCGAAGAGGGGGTCCCCGGCCGCGGCCAGCCGCACCACCTCCGGGTCGTTGCGCCACCGCAGGTGGTGTCCGGCATCTTCGGCGCGCAGCGCCCGCAGTCTGACCAGGTTTCCTTCGAACATCGCGCCACCCTAAAGGAGTAAGGCGCCGGGCCGGTACCGATTAGTAGCCGACCGGGGGCGAGGAGTGCGCCCCGGCATGAGGGGCGACTGCAAAGTGACTGCATTGACGATAAAATGCAGTCATGACCGCATTCACGATCCGGGAAGTCCCCGATGACATCGCGCGCCGCATAAAGGTCCGAGCCGCCGAGGCCGGACAGTCCCTCCAGAGCTACCTGCTCAGCCTCGTGACCAAAGACGCCACCCAGCCCACGCTCGCCGAAATGGCCGCCCGCGCCGAGCGCTACGCCACGGAGGACATCGACATCCAGGACGTCCTCGACGCCGTCGACGCAGGCAGGGCGGGCCGTTGATCGTCGTGGACTCCTCCGCCCTGGTCCTGTTCCTCACGGACAGGGGCCCGCTTGGCGCCGCCACCCGCCGGCGCATCAGCGAGGAGGACACCCTCGCCGCTCCCTACCTCCTGGACACCGAGGTCGCGTCCGCCCTCCTGGGCATGGCACGCGGCACCAAGATCGACCCCACGAGCCTCGACGAGCACTTCAAGACCTACCAGGGGCTGCGCGTACAGCGGCACGAGACGGGCCTGCTGCTCCCCCGGATCCGAAAGCTGTATGCCAACCTCTCCGCCTACGACGCGACGTACGTCGCCCTCGCCGAGGCCCTGGGCGTCCCCCTGCTGACGGCCGACGTGCGCATCAAACGAGGCGTTCAGAAGCCGCGTTGCGGGATCGAGGTCATCGCCGCCAACGGCGCATGACGAAGGCCCCCCAACCTCGCGAGATTTTCGCAGGTCGGGGGGCCTTCGCCCACATGGGATGAGTGGAGATGGCGGGAATCGAACCCGCGTCCAACGGTGCAGAAGCAGGGCTTCTCCGAGCGCAGTCCGCTGCGCTTTTCTCGGCCCCGGAGATCACACGGACAAGTCTCCGACGGGCTCAGTCACTGTTTGGTTTCCCTCTACCCCCCGTGACCGGGGCTAGAGGTTTAGATCCCTAGTTGACGCCAGGATCCGGACCGGGACCACTTCCGGGCTGACGCTCCTCACAGAGGCTTCAGCTCACTGTTATTAGGCAGCGAGGGTGAAGCGGGAGTTATCGCTCTTGGAGTTGGCGATTATTTTTTGCGACATGTGGTTAGCGAGATCATTGCCGCTTCCTCGGCTCGCTTCCCCTGCATCGACATCCGCTGTCGAAACCGATCATCCCCATGTTTTTTTCTCAAGGTGCGCCGCCCCCTGGGGGTGGTGCTGACGCCATGGTACGCGAAGTGGACCACCGCGTGCCAGGAGATTAAACCGTGCCCCGCTGCTTGCGCCGGATCGCCGAGATCGTCCGCTGGGTCTCGCGCGTGTCCTGCTTCTCGCGGAGGGTCTGGCGCTTGTCGTACTCCTTCTTGCCCTTCGCCAGCGCGATCTCCACCTTCGCGCGGCCGTCCTTGAAGTACAGGGACAGCGGCACGACCGTGTGGCCCGACTCGTCCGCCTTGCGCTCCAGCTTGTCGATCTCCTCGCGGTGCATGAGGAGCTTGCGCTTGCGGCGGGCGCTGTGGTTGGTCCAGGTGCCCTGGCTGTACTCCGGCACGTGGACGTTGTACATCCACACCTCGCCGCTCTCCACCGACACGAAGCCGTCCACCAGCGAGGCACGGCCCTGGCGCAGGGACTTGACCTCGGTGCCCGTGAGCACGATGCCGCACTCGTAGGTGTCGATGATCGCGTAGTCGTGCCGCGCCTTCTTGTTCTGGGCGATCAGCTTGCGCCCTTTTTCCTTAGCCATAGTGCGGTCATTTTCGCACTATGACCCCGACCCGAGGCCACCCAATACCGTCCGCGCCCGCTCCTCGGCCCCGTCGCCGGCGGCGAGGTCCGGGGTGATGCCGCCCCCGTCGAGGCTGCGGCCCGCCGGGGTGCGGTACGTGCCGACCGTCAGCTCCGCCACCGCCCCGCCCGGCAGCGGGGTCGGCATCTGCACGGAGCCCTTGCCGAAGGTGCGGGTGCCGACCGTCACCGCGCGGCCGCGGTCCTGGAGGGCGCCGGTGACGAGCTCGGCGGCGCTCATCGTGCCGCCGTCCACGAGGGCCACCAGGGGGCGGCCGGTGTCCCCGCCGGGGGCGGCGTACAGGGCGCGCTCGGAGCCCCGTACGTCGTACGTCGCCACGAGCCCGCCGTCGAGGAACGCGGAGGCCGCCGTGACCGCCTCGGTGACCAGCCCGCCCGGGTTGCCGCGCAGGTCCAGCATCACCCCGCCGCCGGGCGGGGCCTCCCGTACGGCCTCCTTGACGCGCTCGCCCGAACCCCGGGTGAAGGAGGCCACCTTGATCACGGTGATGCCGCCCGCGAGGCGGCGTACGGTCACCGGGTCGGCGTGCAGCTCGGCCCGGCGGACGGTCTCGGTGAGGGCGGCGCCCTCCCGGCTGAGGCCGAGGACCACCGGGGTGCCGGCCTGGCCGCGCAGCAGGGCGACCACGTCGGCGACGGGCAGACCGGTGACCTCGCGGCCGTCGACGCTCAGCAACCGGTCGCCGGCGCGCAGCCCGGCCCGGGCGGCGGGGCTGTCGGGCTGGACCCGGTCGACCTCGATGCGGCCGTCGCCGCGGCGCCCGGTCCAGAGCCCGACGCCGGTCCAGCGGCCGTCGAGGTCCTCGGCGAAGGCGGCGTACTCGCCCTGGTCGTAGACGGCGCCCCAGCGGTCCCCGCTGCGGCTGACGACCTCCTGGGCGGCCTTCTTGCCGGACTTCCCTTCGGCGACGGCCTCGGCGGCGGCCCGCGCGACGGCCTCCCGGTCGGCCGTCCCGGCGGGGGGGGCGGCGCCCGCCCCCGCGGTGCCCGCGAGGGCGGCGGGGGGAGCGTCGTCCACCTCCGCGCAGCCCCAGGGCCCGGTGGCGGCCGCGGTGCCCACGGACACGGCGAAGAGCAACGTCAGAACGGCCCCGCGACGCAGGTCACGGGGCCGGAGACAGAGAGCGGGCAGACCCGGCATGCGGCCGAGTCTAGGACAAGCGCCGCTGCCGCAAGCGGGGTTGACCGCAGACGACAGGGGACGCTTGTCATACCTTCAGGTACTTGCGCAACGCGACGAACGCCGCCAGGGAGGGCATCAGCAGGCCGATGACCAGGACCAGGGGGAGCTTGGTGAAGACCGCGTCCCAGCCGATGAAGTTGATCAGCTGGAGCTTGTCGCGGAGCGCGATGCCGTGGTCGATCACGAAGTACTGGACGGCGCCCAGCATGCCGCAGGCGAAGCCCGCGCCGATGAGGCCGGCCACGGCCGCCTCCATGATGAACGGCACCTGGATGTAGAAGCCGGAGGCGCCCACCAGCCGCATGATGCCGGTCTCCCGCCGACGGCTGAACGCCGAGACGCGCACCGTGTTGACGATCAGCAGCAGCGCCACGATCAGCATGATCAGCATGATGCCGAGGGCGGCCCAGTTGAGGGTGCCCAGCAGGGCGAAGAGGTTGTCGAGCTCGGTGGACTGGTCGGCCACCGACTGCACCCCGTCGCGGCCGGCGAAGGCCGAGGTGATGACCTCGTACTTCTCCGGGTTCTTCAGCTTGACCCGGAAGGAGTCGGGCATCTGGTCGGGGGTGACGACGGAGGCCAGTGCGGTGTGCCCGAAGCGCTCCTTGTAGTGCTTGTAGGCCTCGTCCGAGGACTCGTACATGACGGTCTGGACGAGGTCCATCTTCTTGAGCTCGCGCTCGATGCCCTGCTTCTGCTCGGGCGTGACCGCCCCCTTGGAGCAGGGCTTGCCGTTGCCGGCGGCGGGCGCGGCCGGGGTGCCCGGGGCGCCGGCGGCGGCCGGGGTGCTGTCGGCGGCGTCGACGGCGTCGTTCTTGGTGCAGAGGTAGACGGTGACGTTGACCTTGTCGTACCAGTACCCCTTCATGGCGCTGACCTGGTCCCGCATGAGCAGGGAGCCCCCGAAGAGGGCCAGCGACAGGGCCACGGAGATGATGACCGCGAAGGTCATGGTGAGATTGCGGCGGAGGCCTACGCCGATCTCCGACATGACGAACTGGGCGCGCATGGCGTCTTGAGGGACCTTTCAGTGCTGGTAGCCGTAGACGCCGCGCGACTGGTCGCGCACGAGTCGGCCCTGTTCGAGTTCGATGACGCGCTTGCGCATCTGGTCCACGATCTGCTGGTCGTGCGTGGCCATGATGACGGTGGTGCCGGTCCGGTTGATCCGGTCCAGCAGCTTCATGATCCCGACGGAGGTCTGCGGGTCGAGGTTGCCCGTCGGCTCGTCGGCGATCAGCAGGGCGGGGCGGTTGACGAAGGCGCGGGCGATGGCCACGCGCTGCTGCTCGCCGCCGGACAGCTCGCCCGGCATCCGGCCCTCCTTGCCGCCGAGGCCGACCAGTTCCAGGACCTGCGGGACGGCCTTGCGGATCTCACCGCGGGGTTTGCCGATGACCTCCTGGGCGAAGGCGACGTTCTCGGCCACCGTCTTGTTGGGCAGGAGCCGGAAGTCCTGGAAGACGGTCCCCAGCTGGCGCCGCATGTGCGGGACCTTCCAGTTGGAGAGCTTCGCGAGGTCCTTTCCCAGGACGTGCACCTGCCCGTGGCTCGCCCGTTCCTCGCGCAGGACCAGCCGTAGGAAGGTGGACTTGCCGGAGCCGGAGGAGCCGACCAGGAAGACGAACTCGCCCTTGGCGATGTCGAGGGAGACATCTCTGAGTGCGGGCCGGGTTTGCTTCGGGTAGGACTTGGAGACGTTGTCGAATCGGATCACGGGTGCACCACGGTCGCCGGGAGTAGGTGTGCGTGACCATACGCGAACGGGCGCTGGGTGGGGACCCGGCATCCGGAGTTGCCCGATTTATCCCAAGCTCCCGGGCGAGCCCGATCGCTCTTGCCCGGACGGGCCGCGCCGAATGCCGGCGGAGCTGGCACAGTGGTAAGGGGAACGGACTCGGTCCCCTTGCCGTTAAGCGTCATAAGGGGACGAGAGGAGGAGCGCATGACATATGACCGGCTCGTGTGCGCGAACTGCGCCGCACCCGTCAGCCAGGGCCGCTGCCCGGTGTGCCGGGCGAACCGGGAGCGCCTCCAGCAGGAGGGCCCCTTCGCAGGGCTGAATCCGATGGCGCTCATCGCGCTCATGGTGGTGCTGGTGGCCGCGCTGGCACTGGTGGCCCGGGCCGCGTAGGCCGCGCCGCGTTCCGATCACAGGCCAAGGGAGAAGGGCCCGGACACCCACGGTGTCCGGGCCCTTCCTCACGGTGTGCGGCGCTTACGCGCTCTGCTGCTCCTGCTGCTTGCGCCAGCGGATGCCGGCTTCCAGGAAGCCGTCGATGTCGCCGTCGAGGACCGCCTGCGGGTTGCCGACCTCGAACTCCGTCCGCAGGTCCTTGACCATCTGGTACGGGTGCAGGACGTAGGAGCGCATCTGGTTGCCCCAGGAGCTGCCGCCGTCCTTGAGGGCGTCCATCTTGGCCTGCTCCTCCTGGCGGCGGCGCTCCAGCAGCTTGGCCTGGAGCACGTTCATCGCGCTGGCCTTGTTCTGGATCTGGGAGCGCTCGTTCTGGCAGGAGACCACGATGCCGGTCGGGAGGTGCGTGATGCGCACGGCCGAGTCGGTGGTGTTGACGCCCTGGCCGCCGGGGCCGGACGCGCGGTAGACGTCGACGCGCAGCTCGGTCTCGTCGATCTCGACGTGGTCGCTGGTCTCGACGACGGGCAGCACCTCGACGCCTGCGAAGGAGGTCTGGCGGCGGCCCTGGTTGTCGAAGGGCGAGATGCGCACCAGGCGGTGGGTGCCCTGCTCGACGGAGAGCGTGCCGTAGGCGTACGGGGCCTTGACCACGAAGGTGGTCGACTTGATGCCGGCCTCTTCCGCGTACGAGGTCTCGTAGATCTCGGTGGGGTAGCCGTGGCGCTCGGCCCAGCGCAGGTACATGCGCTGGAGGCGCTCGGCGAAGTCGGAGGCGTCGACGCCGCCGGCCTCGGCACGGATGTTGACCAGCGCCTCGCGCTCGGCGTACTCGCCGGAGAGCAGGGTGCGGACCTCCATCTCGTCCAGGGCCTTGCGGACGGACACCAGCTCGGCCTCCGCCTCGGCGAGGGTGTCCGCGTCGTCCATCTCCTGGGCGAGGTCGAACAGCACCGCGAGGTCGTCGATGCGGCCGCGGAGGGTCTCGGTCTTGCGGACCTCCGCCTGGAGGTGCGAAAGCTTGCTCGTGATCTTCTGGGCGGCGTCCGGGTCGTCCCACAGGGACGGCGCGGCGGCCTGCTCCTCGAGCACGGCGATTTCTGCCCTCAGCTTGTCGAGGTCCAGGACGGCCTCGATCGACCCCATGGTCGAGGAGAGGGACTTCAGCTCTTCGGAAACATCGACGACTGCCACGGGTCCAGCGTAGCCGGTCCGCGGACGGCCATCTCCGGCCAGGCCGGATCAACGGCTTCGGAGCAGGGCGGGTACGGGCGTACGCTCACCGTATGACCGTTCTACTCGTGAAGCGCCGCCATGTGGACCACATGCGTGTCACCACCACGAGCTGTCTGCCGCCGGACCTCGCACAAGCCTGATCAACCCCGATCCGACTTCGGTCCTGTACGCGGTCAGGTCCGCCCGGCGCCATCCCTGCCGGCCGGTCCGCTCCACGCTGCCCGCCGCCCCGCCATCTCTGGGGCACAGGACCCCGTGACATCCGAAACGGAGCCGTCATGCCGTCCGCGCACCCCTCCTCCTCCCCTTCCCTCGCTGTGATCGACCTCTCCCGGGCCGACGACCCCGCCGAGCGGGACGACTTCCTCAAGCAGCTGCACGCCGCCGCCCGCGACACCGGCTTCCTGTACCTGACCGGGCACGGGATAACGGAGGCCGAGACCGCCCGCATCCTGGAGCTGACCCGGGCCTTCTTCGCGCTCCCGGAGGCCGACCGGCTGGCCGTGAGCAATCTGAACTCCCCGCACTTCCGCGGCTACACCCGCATCGGGCACGAGCTGACGGGCGGGGCCTCGGACTGGCGGGACCAGCTGGACGTGGGCGCGGAGCGGCCGGCGCCGCAGGTGGGGCCGGGTGACCCGGAGTACCTGTGGCTGGAGGGCCCGAACCAGTGGCCCGAGGCGCTGCCGGAGCTGCGGGAGGCGGTGCTGGGCTGGCAGGCGCGGCTGGCGGTGGTGGCGCACCGGCTGCTGCGGGAGCTGCTGGCGGCGATCGGGGCGCCCCCGGACTTCTTCGACGCGGCCTTCGCGGACCGGCCGCACCTGCACACGAAGCTGATCCGCTACCCCGGGTCGGCCCCCTCGGGTGCGGACCAGGGGGTCGGCGCGCACAAGGACTACGGCTTCCTGACGCTGCTGCTGCAGGACGGGGTGGGCGGGCTGCAGGTCGTCCGGGACGGCGGCTTCGTGGACATCCCGCCGCTGCCGGGGGCGTTCGTGGTGAACCTGGGAGAGCTGCTGGAGATCGCCACGGAGGGGTACCTGGTGGCCACCGACCACCGGGTGGTCAGCCCGCCGGGGGCGGTGGAGCGGTTCTCGGTGCCGTTCTTCTACAACCCGAGGCTGGACGCGGTGATCGACACCGTGCCCGGGGAGTACCTGCGGGCCGCGCCGGGGGTCGCGCACGACGCGTCGAACCCGCTGCACGCGGAGTACGGGCGCAACGAGCTGAAGGGCTGGGTCCGGGCGCACCCGGCGGTGGCACGGCGCTGGCACCCGTCGCTGGCCGCGTAACCGTCCGGGGGCGGGGCCGGGGGGCCGCTGCGCGGAGCCGCCTCCCCGCCCCGCGCCCGACGGCTACGGCCGGGACGGCGACGAGTGCTTCGTGTCGCGCGGCGGCGGGGCGGACTCGTCGCCGGAGGCGGCCAGCCAGCTGCCCACCCCGACCGCCGCGGCCAGCGCCACCGCCGAGGCCGAGAGGACCAGCCGCCGCTTGCGCACCGCCTCCGCCCGGTGCCGGGGGGTGCCCGGCCGGTGCCCGCCGGCCGGCCGCGGGACGCGCGCGGTGCCCAGCGCCCCGCCCGCGAGCTCGTCGGGCGTCGGCACCCGCATGGAGGTGTGGGTGTCGCGGTTGGAATCCGTCGCGGACCCCGGGACCAGCGGCACCACCCCCCGCCGCCGCACCGGATCCGCCGCCGCCGACTCCTCCGACGCGCTCGCCGCCTCCGGCTCGGCCGGCTCCGCGTCGTCCGGCTCGTCCACGTCCAGCGGCGGCATCCCCGCCAGCAGCGGCAGCAGCTCCCGCAGCCGTACCGACAGCTCCGAGGCCCGCAGCCGCGACGCCGGGGCCTTGGCCAGGCACTGGACGATCAGCTGCCACAGCTCCTCGGGGATCCCCGGCAGCGGCACCACGGTCTCGGTGACGTGCCGGCGCAGCACCGCGCCCGGGTGGCCCCCGCCGAAGGGGGTGAACCCGGCCAGCAGCTCGTAGAGCACCGTGGCGAGGGCGTATATGTCGACGGCCGCCCGCGGGGGCAGGCCCTCCACTATCTCCGGGGCCAGGTAGTCCGGCGTCCCGATGATCCGCGTCGCCTGCGCCGCCGCCCGCACCCCGGCCGGCACGGGGGCCCGGCGCGGGTGGTCGATGAGCTTGGCCACGCCGAAGTCGGTCAGCAGCGCGGGGTGCGCGCCGCCGGGACCGAGGGGGCCCTGCATGTCGAGCAGGACGTTCTCCGGCTTCACGTCCCGGTGGACGACGCCCGCCGCGTGCGCGGCGGCGAGCGCGTCCGCGACGTCCGCGACGATGGCCACGGCCGCCTCGGGGGCCAGCCGACGCTCGCGGTCGAGGCGCGTGCGCAGGTCCGTGCCGCGGACGAGGTCCATGACGAGGGCGAGGTCGTCGCCGTCCACGACCAGGTCGCGGACGGAGACGATGTGCGGGTGCTCCAGGCCGAGCAGGGCGCTGCGCTCCTGGACGAAGCGTCCGACCAGTTCCTGGTCGCAGGCGAGGTCCTCGCGCAGCAGCTTGACCGCGACGGGCCCGTCCGGCCCCTCGCCCAGCCACACCGTGCCCGCGCTGCCTCGCCCCAGGATCTGGTGCGCTGTGTACCGGCTGCCGATCTTCCGTGCCACGACTGCTCCCTCAGCGGCTGGCGTAACGCCCCAAAGCTACGCGGCCGAAGGGGGGCCCGGCGCTCCGGATCGCGGTGACCTTCACTTCTGCGGGCGAAATCACGCCCTGGAAGTCGACAAATCCACAAGGTCGGCGCTACGGAGGGCCGAAAAGGCCTTCCTGGGGCGCCCAGTTCGCGGGCCCCGGGGCTGCCTGGGCGTCAGGAACCGCTGCCGGAGCCGCCGTTCGTCTTGTCGCCGATCGAGCCGACGAAGTCAGCGACGTCCCTGCCCCAGCTCCACACCTGGTCCCACCAGCCCTTGCCGGTGCCGACCCACTCCTGGAGCGGGGTCAGTTCCCAGACCAGCCAGCCGCCCACGAAGAGCAGCAGGATCAGGACGAGGCAGCCCTTGAGGCAGCCCAGGCCCGGGATGCGGACCGGGTTGGCGCTGCGGCGGCGCGGCTCGCGCGGCGGTCGCGGTTCGCGCGGGGGCTGCTGGCGGGGCGGGCGCTGCTGCGGGGGCTGCTGCACCGGCGGCTGCGGCTGCGGCGGCTGCCGGTACGGCGCCTGCTGCTGCGGGGGCTGGTACGCCTGCGGCTGCTGGTACGGCTGGGGCTGGGGGGCGTACTGGGGCGGCTGCTGGTACTGCTGCTGCTGCGGCGGCGGGGCCGGACGGTACTGCGGCGGCTGCTGGTACTGCTGCTGGTTCTGGCGCGGCTGGTGCTGCGGGGGCGGCGGGGCCTGGCGCTGCGGGCGGCGGCGCAGGGGGTCCTCGCCCGGGTCGAGGTACTGCATCTGCGTCTGCTCGTTGCGGTCCCGCGCTGCGGCCATCTGCGACTGCCACGGGTGCGGGGCGTCGGGCCGCTGCACGGGCGGCATGACGGAGGTCGGGTCGGGGGCGCCCGGGCCGCCGCCCGCGCCCGGCCCTCCGGCGACGGGCGGCAGGACGGTGGTGGCGTCCGCGCCGTCGACCGGCGGCAGGACGCTGGTCATGGCGTTCGGGTCGTACTCCCCCGCCGCCACCACGGGCGTCACCTCGGTCGGCGCGGCGCTCCCGGGGAACTGGGGGGCCGAGGTCGGGACCGGCGCCGGGGAGGGGTCGGGCGCGAGCAGCGCGCCGACGCCGAGGGCGGCCTCGACCTCGTCGGGCGAGGAGTGCACGCGGATGCCGGCGGCGACCACGCGCAGGCCGCGGGCCAGGCTCTCGGCGCTCGGCCGCTCGTCGGGCTCCTTGCGCAGGCAGCGCTCGATGACGATCCACAGCGCCTCGGGCACGGACGAGGGCCGCTGCGGGTCCTCGCTGAGGTGGCGGTGGAGCACCTCCAGCGCGGTGCCGCCGGCGAAGGGCGGGCGGCCGGTGAGGAGCTCGTACAGCAGGATGCCGGCGCCGTAGATGTCGACGGCGGAGGTCTGCGGGCGGCCCTCGGCGGACTCGGGGGCGACGTAGGCGGGGGTGCCGACGAACTCGTGGGTGCGGGTGAGGCCCGGGGAGTCGGCGAGGCGGGCGATGCCGAAGTCGGTGAGCATCGGCTTCATCTGCCCGTTGCTCTCGTCGAGCAGGACGTTGGCCGGCTTCAGGTCGCGGTGGACGACTCCGTCGGCGTGGCTGGCGGCGAGGGCGTCCGCGATCTGGGCGGTGAGCAGGGCCGCGGCGACCGGGCTGAAGGGGCCGTTCTGCCGGATGTACTTGTGCAGGTCCGGGCCGTCGATCAGGTCCATGACGAGGGCGAGGAGGTCGCCCTCGACCACGAGGTCGCGGGTACGGACGATGTTGGGGTGCGTCAGGCGCAGCAGGACGGAGCGTTCACGCAGGAAGCGCATGACGATGTCCGCGTCCTGGGCCAGCTCCTCCTTGAGGACCTTGATGGCAACGGTCTCGCCGGGCTGGCCGGCGACGGCCGCCTCCGCACCGGCCGTCTCCCGCTGGCGGGCACGCCAGACGGTGCCCGTGGCGCCGCGTCCGAGCGGCTCCTCGAGCAGGTACTTGCTGCCGACTGGCCGCACGTCTCGCGCTCCCCTGCTGTCGTCCTGCTGTCGTGGGTCCCCTGCGGGGCCCGGTGGGTTTCCGGCCCAACTCTAGGGGGTGTCCCGATGGAGGACGCCGGCCGAGGGAGGTTGGTTGCCGCACATTTGTGCGAAGGGTGAGTTTTGCGGCGTATGCCGGAGGCTCTTTTCCCCGGAATTGCCTCGTCGCTCGCCCGGCCGGGTGGCCGGATCCGAGCGGCAGGGGGAGCCGGCCTCCGCGAATCAAGATCATTACTGGGCGGGTGCCGGGCGTGTTGCGGGCGACAGGTGCGAGGATGCACCCGTACGGAACGGCCGGGACGGGAGCCCTGCCTTCCGGCTGACCTGAACGGACGAAGCGTCCGTGCCGGGCGGGGGGTTGACCGGGCAGACATGTCCCGCCGCTCCCCCCGCCGGGCGCCCGCACCGTGCACTGCGCTCCGCGCAGAAGGGACCGCTGACGGCGATGCAGATCCGGCTGACCGTCCTCGGGTCGCGCGGCGGCCACCAGGCCGCCCCCGCGCCCGCCGGCTGTGACGTGCTCGTCACCGCCCCTGCCGGGACCGCGCTGGCCGCCGTGGCCTCCGGGCTAGCGGCGACCGTCGGCGGACCCGACACCCCCGCGGCCACCGCCGGGGGGACTCCCCGGGGCACCGTGGTGCTGTACGCCGGGTCGCAGCGGCTCGACCCCCAGCGCGCGGTGCTGGGCGAGCCGCCGCTCGTGGACGGGGCGGTGCTGACGCTGCACGTCCCGGCGCCGGACGCGGACGCGCTCGGGGACGACGGGCTCGGCGCCCCGCAGCTGCACGTGGTGGCCGGCCCCGACGCGGGCGGCGTCCACCTGCTGCACCCCGGGTCGGTGCGGATCGGCCGCTCGGCGGACGCCGACGTCCCGCTGGACGACCCGGACGTCTCAAGGCTCCACTGCACGGTGACCGTGATGCCGGACGGGCGGGTGGCGGTGGCCGACCTCGGCTCGACGAACGGGACGACGCTGGACGGCGCGGAGGTCGGCGTCCGGGCCGTCCCGCTGGCGCCGGGGGCGCTGCTGCGGATCGGCGAATCCACCCTCCGCCTGGCCACGGGCGGCGGCACCCGCCTGCCGGTCGTCCCGGACCACGAGGGCCACCTGGCCCTGGCGGGCGGCCCGGAGGCCGGTACGGATGCTTCCGGCGGCGCTCCGGGGCCGGGCGCGGGTACGTCCGGCGGTGCGGCCGGCCGGGGCACGGGCGCGCCCGACGCCGCTGCGGGCCGGCCGGCCGGGGGCTCCGGCGCGTCCGCCCCCCACCCCGGCGCCCCCGCCGCCACGGCCGGTACGGGGCCGCAGCAGGCTGCCGGACCTTCGGTCCGGCCGTCCGCGCCCGGCGGCCGGGAACACCCGGGCGCTCCCGGCGGGGCCCACGCCGGGGCCGCCGGCCCCGGACCCGCGGGCCTCCACTCCGGCCCCGCATCCGCACCCGGCCGGGCCGCCGGTGCGGCCGACGGCGGCCCCCGGCGGCGGGGCGGGATCGGGGCCTGGGCGCGGAAGTGGGTGCGGGGGCAGGAGGACGTGGCGGTGGAGGCCGTCGGGGTGGTGGAGCCCGCCGCCGCGGTGCCCGACGCCGACGACCCCGCCGCCCTGCTGCTCGCCGCACTCGGGCCCACCGGGCGGCTCTGGTCACGGGGGCCGGGGCATCCCGGGTTCCTCGAAGTGGGGCTGGGAGCCGGCAGCCGGGTCGCGCTGCACGAGAGCGGGGCGCTCGGGATCGCCGGGCCGCGGGCCCGGCTCATGGGCGTCGCCCGGTCCGTCGTGGCGCAGCTCGCCGGACTGCACTCGCCCGCACAGCTGGAGATCGTGCTGCTGGCCGCCGACCGCGTCCGGCCCCTGCAGGAGCGCCGCCGCGACTGGGCCTGGCTCGGCTGGCTGCCCCACGTACGGCCCGCGCACGGCCAGGACTGCCGGCTCCTCCTCGCCTACGACCGCGACCAGGCGGCCGCCCGCACCGCCGAGCTGACCCGGCGGCTGGACGACGGTCCGCTCGGCAGCGGCTGGGCGGCCGCCGATCCGGCAGCCGTGCGCCGGACGGCCGACGCGTACGAGGGCCCCCGCACCCTCCTCGTCGTGGACGGCGACCCCGGTACCGCCGCCCTGCGCGAGCTCACCGGCCGGCTGGCCTCGCACGGCCCCGCCGCCGGCATCCACGTCCTCGCGCTCGCCGAGGCCCCGGCCGCCACCCCGGCCT
Source organism: Streptomyces katrae (assembly GCF_002028425.1). Taxonomy (GTDB): domain Bacteria; phylum Actinomycetota; class Actinomycetes; order Streptomycetales; family Streptomycetaceae; genus Streptomyces; species Streptomyces katrae_A. Next base: position 3,091,516 of record NZ_CP020042.1, read on the forward strand.
CCCCGGTGGCGCAGACGTACGACACCGCCTGCGCGAGCGTCCCCGCCTTCCGGGACTGCGGCGCCGTCGCCCTGCTCAGCGGGGACGTCGCCACCGCCGTGCGCACCTTCGCGATCGGCGACGGCAGGCCCGTCCCGCCGGGCGGCACCGCCGTCGCCGACGGGGTGTCCGCCGCCTGGGCGGAGCGGTTCGCCCGCGCCCTGGCCCCGCTGCGCGCCGACGCGCCCCCGGCCGACCACCAGGGCGCCCACCGCCCGGCCGCCAGCCTCCCCACGGCCGCCCGGCTCCTCGACGAGCTCGGGCTGGCCCGCGCCACCCCGGCCTCCCTGATGGCCCGCTGGGCCGCCGCCGCCGACCAGGGCCGGGCCGTCGGCGGCCTGGCCGACGTGGTCCTCGGGGCGGGCCGGCGCGGGCCGGTCGGCGCCGAGCTGGTCCACGAGGGCCCGCACCTGCTCATCGAGGGCCCCGCCGGCAGCGGCCGCACGGAGCTCCTGCGCTCCCTCGCCGCCTCCCTGGCGGCCGGGTCCCGCCCCGACCACCTGGGCCTGCTCCTCCTCGACGGCGCGGGCGGGGAGCGCGGCGAAGGCCTGCTGCCCTGCACGGAGCTCCCGCACGTGTCGGCCCATCTCGTGGCCTCGGACCCGCTGCGGATGCGGGAGTTCGCGCAGGCCCTCGCCACCGAGCTGGGGCGCCGCCACGAGCTGCTGGACGGGGTGCCGTTCGTGGAGTGGCACGGCCGGCGCAGCCTCTCCGACCGGATGGTCTCGCCCCGCGACCCCGGTCCGGGCGAGCACCGCGGCGACCTCGACCCGCAGCGCACCGGCACGCTGCGGCTGCGGGCCTCGGCTCCGCGCACCGACCCGGCCGCCGGGCCGAGTCCGCTGCCGCGGCTGGTGCTGCTGGTGGACGACTTCGACGCGCTGGTCGCCCCGGCCCTGGGCAGCCCGGGCCGGCCCGCCGCGGGTTCGCTCGTACGGATCCTGGAGGGCGTGGCCCGTGAGGGCGCCCGCCTCGGGGTGCACCTGATCACCGCCACCGCCCGCCCGGACCGCACCGCCGGGACCGAGCCGGCCCGCCAGGCGGCGCTGCGGGTGGAGCTGGACGCCCCGGACCGGCCGGGCCCCGGCCGCGGCCGGCTGCTGTACTCCGACGGGCGGGCCGTCCCGTTCCAGGCGGGCCGGGTGACCGGCCGGATCCCGCGCACCGCGACCCTGAGGCCCACCGTGGTTCCGGTGGAGTGGGAGCGGATGGGTGACCCGCCGGCCCGCCGTCCGGTGCGGGAGCTCGGCAACGGGCCGACCGACCTCGCCCTCCTGGCCAGCGCCCTCGACCGGGCCTCGCACCTGGTCTCGGCCATACCGGTGCTGTTCCCCGCGGCCCCCTGACGATCCGCCGCTCCCCCCCGACGCGGTATTGCGGGGGTGCGCGGCGCGGCGTAGACCTGGTGGCACGGAGCACTTCACGGCCACACGGCATCGGGGGCGGCACCATGTCCGGACAGCACGCACAGCACGGATCGAGCCAGACGGGAAGCGGCGCGGACGGCCGCAGGAGAAGCCCGGGAAGAGCGCGGGCGAGAGCGCACGCCTGGGCCGCCCTGGCCGCCGCCGGGGCGCTCGCGCTCGCCGCCTGCGACACCGGCGACGGCGGCGGCAGCGCGGGCAGCACCCCGTCCGCCGGGCAGGAGCAGGCGCACACGGTCGAATTACCGAAGCTCCCCGGCGAGAAGCTGGAGGTCTCGGCGGTCTGGACGGGCCCCGAGCAGGCCAACTTCGCCAAGGTGCTGAAGGAGTTCGAGAAGCGGACGGGCGCGAGCGTCGCTTTCGTCCCGGCCCAGGACCCCATCGTCACCTTCCTGGGCACCAAGGTCGCGGGCGGTCAGCCGCCGGACGTGGCGCTGCTCCCGCAGGTCGGCGCGCTGGTGGCGGCGGTGCACAACAAGTGGGCGCAGCCGGTGGGCCCGGAGGCCCGGGCGCAGCTGGAGGCGAACTACTCGCCGGGCTGGCGGCAGCTGGGGGCGGTGGACGGCACCCAGTACGGGGTCTACTACAAGGCGGCCAACAAGTCGCTGGTCTGGTACAACGCGAAGGCGTTCGAGGCGGCGGGCGTGAAGCCGCCGAAGACGTGGAAGGAACTGCTGGCGGCCGCGGACACCCTCTCGGCGTCCGGCACCCCGGCGGTCTCGGTCGCGGGCGCGGATGGCTGGACGCTGACGGACTGGTTCGAGAACGTCTACCTTTCGCAGGCGGGCCCGGAGAAGTACGACCGGCTGGCGAAGCACGAGATCAAGTGGACGGACGACAGCGTCAAGCAGGCGCTGACCACCCTCGGCGAGCTGTTCGGCCGCAAGGACTTCCTGGCGGGCGGCACCAGCGGGGCGCTGGCGACGGAGTTCCCCAAGTCGGTGACGCAGACCTTCACCGGGGGCGACCGGCCGGCGGCGGCGATGGTCTTCGAGGGCGACTTCGTGGGGGTGAACATCGCCCAGACGGAGGCGAAGGTCGGCAAGGACGCGCTCGTCTTCCCCTTCCCGGCGGTCGGGGCGAAGGCTCCGGTGGTGTCGGGCGGTGACGTGGCGGTGGCGCTGAAGCCGTCGAAGGGGGCGCAGGCCCTGCTCACGTTCCTGGCGTCGGCGGACGCGGCGCGGATCCAGGCCGCCGAGGGCGGTTTCGTCTCCCCGAACAAGGCGGTGGACCTCGCGGCGTACCCGAACGACATCCAGCGGGGCATCGCGAAGGCGCTGATCGCGGCGGGCGACGACTTCCGCTTCGACATGTCGGACCAGGCTCCGGCGGCGTTCGGCGCGACGCCGGGGACGGGTGAGTGGAAGGCGCTCCAGGACTTCCTGGCGAACCCGTCCGACGTGGCGGGGACCCAGGCGCGGCTGGAGGCGGACGCGGCCAAGGCGTACGGGAACTAGGGGCGTGAAGGCCTCGACGCGGGCGGCCCGGGACACCCCGGGCCGCCGGGCCGCCGCGCGGCGGCGGCTGGTCGCGGCGGCGTTCCTGCTGCCGGCGCTGGTGCTGCTGGGGGCGCTGGTCGTGCAGCCCATCGGCTTCTCGCTCTACCGCAGCCTCTTCGACCGTTCCGGGGACTCCTTCGTCGGCGCCGCCAACTACGAGGCGATCGTCCGTGATCCGGCGATCCGCACCGCGCTGCGCAACACGGCGGTGTGGGTGGCGGTGGCCCCGGCCGTGGCGACCGGTCTCGGGCTGGTCTTCGCGGTGCTGACGGAGCGGGTCCGCTGGGGGACGGCGTTCCGGCTGCTGGTGTTCATGCCGATGGCGATCTCGATGCTGGCGGCGGGGATCATCTTCCGGCTGGTGTACGACCACGATCCGCACCGAGGCGTGGCCAACGCGGTCGTGGTCGGGGTGCACGACACCTTCGCCGCGTCCTCGGCGTTCCCGAAGGCCCGTCCGGGCCGGGACTCCCCGCTGGAGCCGGCCGGGGACGGCGGCTTCGTGACGCGTGACCCGGTCCGGGCGGGTACCCCGGTGCTGCTGCCGCTGGTGGGGGTGGCGCCGGAGGCGCTGCCGGAGGGGGCCCGTACTGCGGTGGGGGCGCGGCCGGTGCCGGGGGAGGTGACGGGCACGGTCTGGCAGGACTTCACCCGGGGCGGGGGCGGCGCGGTGAACGTGGTCGACCCGGCGGAGACGGGTCTGGCGGGGATGCGGATCGAGGCGGTGAAGGACGGCCGGACGGTGGCGAGCGCCACGGCTCGCGCGGACGGCACGTTCACCCTGCCGGCCGCGGCGGACGGGGCCCGGCTGCGGCTGCCGGCGTCGAACTTCCGTGAGGCGTACGCGGGGGTGGAGTGGCTGGGGCCGGTCCTGGTGACCCCGGCGGTGATCGGCGCGTACGTGTGGATGTGGGCGGGGTTCGCGATGGTGCTGATCGGTGCGGGGCTGGCGGCGGTGCCGCGGGAGCTGCTGGAGGCGGCCCGGGTGGACGGGGCGGGCGAGTGGCAGGTGTTCCGGCGGATCACCGTGCCGCTGCTGGCGCCGGTGCTGGTGGTGGTGCTGGTGACCCTGGTGATCAATGTGATGAAGGTCTTCGACCTGGTCTTCGTGATCGCGCCGGGCGCCGTCCAGGACGACGCGAACGTGCTGGCGCTCCAGCTGTACCGGACCTCTTTCGGCACGGACGCCGACCAGGGGCTGGGCAGTGCCATCGCGGTGCTGCTGCTGGTGCTGGTGGTACCGGTGATGCTGGTCAACATCCGCCGGATGCGAAGGGAGGCCTCCCGGTGAACGCCGTACGGCGCCTCGCGGGCAGTGTGCTGCTGCGCGTGTTCCTGGTCCTGGCCGCGCTGTTCTGGCTGGTGCCGACCGTCGGTCTGCTGGTCTCCTCCTTCCTGTCCCCAGGCGATCTGAACCGGGGCGGCTGGTGGCGGGCGCTGACCGCGCCGTCCCGGCTGACGGCGTCCAACTACGCGCACCTGCTGGCCAACGACACGATCACCGGCTCCCTGCTGAGCACGGCCCTGATCGCCGTCCCGGCGACCGTGCTGGTGCTCACCCTGGGCGCGCTCGCCGGATACGCCTTCGCCTGGCTGGAGTTCCCCGGCCGGGACTGGCTGTTCCTGGTCGTGGTCGGGCTGCTGGTGGTGCCCGTGCAGGTGGCGCTGATCCCGGTGTCCGAACTCTTCGGCGCGATCGGCCTGTTCGAGACCACGGCCGGGGTGGTGCTGTTCCACACCGCGTTCGGGCTGCCGTTCGCGGTGTTCCTGCTGCGGAACTTCTTCGCCGAGATCCCGCGCGAGCTGCTGGAGGCGGCGCGGCTGGACGGGGCGGGCGAACTGCGGCTGTTCGCCCGGGTGGTGCTGCCGCTGGGCGGGCCGGCGATCGCCTCGCTGGGCATCTTCCAGTTCCTGTGGGTGTGGAACGACATGCTGGTGGCGCTGGTCTTCGCCGATTCGGCGCACCCGCCGGTGACGGTGGCGCTCCAGCAGCAGGTGCGGCAGTTCGGGAACAACATCGACGTGCTGGCGCCCGGGGCCTTCCTGTCGATGGTCGTGCCGCTCGTGGTCTTCTTCGCCTTCCAGCGGCAGTTCGTGACGGGGGTGATGGCCGGGGCGGTCAAATAGCTCCAAAAGCCTTGTGATCATGCTGTTGACGTGGTGTGTTGACGCTGCGTAACCCGAATGCCGCAGGGCACGTAACCCGATCGCCACGCGGGCGTTGCTGGGGGCACCTCCCAGCGGCGGCTGGGGGAGCAACATGCCCGCGCCGACCCCTGGATGTGCCGTGCCCCGGTTCAGCGTCATCGTGCCCGCGTACAAGGTTCAGGCGTACCTCCAGGAGAGCCTGGACTCGGTGCTGTCGCAGTCGTACCCGGATCTGGAGCTGATCGCGGTCGACGACGCCTCCCCCGACGCCTGCGGTTCGATCATCGACGAGTACGCGGCCCGCGACCCCCGCGTCACCGCCGTGCACCTGGCGCACAACCTCGGCCTGGGGCCGGCCCGCAACGCGGGCCTGTCCCGGGCCACCGGCGACTACCTGGTCTTCCTCGACGGCGACGACACCCTCGCCCCGGGCGCCCTGCAGGCCATCACCGACCGGCTCAAGGCCACCGGCTCCCCCGACGTCCTCGTCTACGACTACGCCCGCGCCTTCTGGACCGGCGAACTGGTCCGCAACCGGCTCGCGCACCGCCTCAGCGAGGAGGGCCCGGCCAGCTTCCGGCTCGCGGACCGCCCGGCACTGCTGGGGATGCTGATGGTGGTCTGGAACAAGGCGTACCGCCGCGAGTACGTGGAGCGCGAGGGCCTCGAATTCCCGCCCGGCTTGTACGAGGACACCCCCTGGACCTATCCGGCGCTGCTGGCCGCCGAGTCCGTGGCCGTCCTCGACCGGGTGTGCGTGCACTACCGGCAGCGGCGCACCGGCTCGATCCTGACCACCACCAGCCGCCGCCACCTCGACATCTTCGACCAGTACGACCGGGTCTTCGGCTACCTCGCGGGCCGGCCCGAACTGGAGCGCTGGCGCCCGGCGGTACACCGGCGGATGGCCGAGCACTTCTGCGCCGTGTACGCCGACCCCCGCCGGCTCCCGCGCGCCGGCCGGGCAGAGTTCTTCGCCCGCGCCGGCGCCCTGCTGCGCCGCTACCGCACCCCGGGCGGTGCGGGCGCCCTGCCGCCGGCGCCGAGCCGCACCGACCGGCTGCGGCACACCCTGATGCGGCTCGGGGCCCGCCGTACCTACCGGCTGGCGTCGGCGGCCCGCGCGGCGGCGCTGGCCGCGGCCCGGGCGGGCTCGGCCCTGCGGCGGGGGCTGCACGAGAGCGCCCTGCGCCTGCACTACCGGATCCAGCGGCTGCGGCCCCTGCGGCCCGAGCTCGCGGTGTTCTCGGCGTACTGGCACGGCGGCTACGCCTGCAACCCGGCCGCCATCGAGGCCACGCTGCGCGAACTGGCCCCGCACATGCGGACGGCGTGGATCTGCGACCCCCGGCACACCGCGACCCTGCCGCCCGGGACGACGCCGCTGAAGCCGGGCTCGGCCGCGTACTGGACGGCGCTGGCCCGGGCCACGTACCTGACGACGAACGTCAACTTCGACCGGGGCCTGGTCAAGCGGCCGGGCCAGGTCCTGCTCCAGACCCAGCACGGCACCCCCCTCAAGCGGGTCGGCCTCGACCTCCAGGACCGCCCGGCCGCCGCCCCCACCGCCGACTTCGAGGGCCTGCTGCGCGGCGCCGACCAGTGGGACTTCCTGCTGTCCTCGAACCGGCACTCCACCCTCGTGTGGGAGAAGGCCGTCCCCGCCTCGTACACCACCCTGGAATACGGCTACCCGCGCAACGATCCCTTCCACCGGGCCACCCAGGCCGAGGTCGTGGCCCTGCGCGAACGCCTCGGCATCGCCCCGGGCACCACCGTGATCCTCTACGCCCCCACCCACCGCGACTACCGGCGCAGCCGGCCCGAGCACCTGGACTTCGAGCGGGTCCTGCGGGACCTGGGGCCCCGCTTCACGGTCCTGTCCCGCACCCACCTCACGTACGCGGGCACCGAGCGGGCCCGGGACGTGCACCCGAGGCTGCTGGACGTCTCCGACCACCCGTCGGTGGAGGAGCTCTGCCTGGCCTCGGACGCGCTGGTCACCGACTACTCCTCCCTGATGTTCGACTACGCCTGCCTGGACCGGCCGATCGTGATCCACGCGGACGACTGGGAGGCGTACGAGGCAGCCCGCGGCACCTACTTCGACCTGCGGGCCTGTCCGCCGGGGGCGATCGCCCGGACCGAGGACGAGCTGGTCGACATCTTCGGCACCGGGCACTGGCAGGGCTCGCGTTCGGCCCAGCTGCGGGCGGCGTTCCGCGCGCGGTTCTGCTCGTACGACGACGGGTACGCGGCCGAACGCGTGGTGCGGCGCGTCTTCCTGGGCCAGCAGACGCCGCTCCCGGCGGTCGTCCCGCTGGAGGACCGCCATCCCGCGCCGCCGGCGCCCTCCCCGGCTGCGGCCCCGGCCCGCACGCCGCTGACGGCGGGCCTGTGGCCGTAGTCAGCGCAGGGTGAGCGGGGTCTCGGACAGGACGCGGGTCAGCTTCTCGGGATTGCGGACGTAGTAGAGGCCGGTCACGCGGTCGCCGTCGATCCGCATCGCCATGATCCCGTCGAGCTCGCCGTCCAGATGGGCGACGAGGGCGGGGCTGCCGTTGACCACGGTGGGGGCGAGGGTGAGCGGCAGCCTCGTCTTGCCGATGCCGCCGAGGAGGAAGCGGGCCACCTTGTCGGCGCCGCCGATCGGACGGAGCGCGGCCTGCTTGAGGCCGCCGCCGTCGCCGATGAGGACCACGTCGGGGGCGAGCACGTCGAGGAGGGCCTGCGGGTCCCCGGTCTCCACGGCCCGCAGGAAGGACTCCACCGCCGCGGAGGCCGCGCTCGCCGGGACCACCTGGCGCGGGCGGCGGGCGTCGACGTGCTTGCGGGCCCGGTGCGCGATCTGGCGTACGGCCGCCGGGGTCTTGTCGACGGCGGCGGCGATCTCCTCGTAGCCGAAGTCGAAGGCCTCGCGCAGGACGAAGACGGCGCGTTCGGTCGGCGAGAGGGTTTCTAGGACCAGCATCATCGCCATCGACACGCTCTCGGCCAGCTCGGCGTCCTCGGCGACGTCGGGGGCGGTGAGCAGCGGCTCCGGCAGCCACTGGCCGACGTAGGCCTCCTTGCGGCGCTGGAGGCTGCGCAGCCGGTTGAGGGCCTGGCGGGTGGTGATGCGGACCAGGTACGCGCGCTGCTCGCGGACCTGTGACAGGTCGACGCCGGCCCAGCGCAGCCAGGTCTCCTGGAGGACGTCCTCGGCGTCGGCGGCCGATCCGAGCATCTCGTAGGCGACGGTGAACAGCAGGTTGCGGTGGGCGACGAACGCCTCGGTCGCCGGGTCGGTGGTCTCGGTGCTCATGTCCCGTTCCCTCTCTTCGCGGCCGGTGCGGGCCGGCGGTGGTCTTCGGACGTGCGCCCACCGGAAGATCATCTTGCCGGGGAGGGCGTCCCGCCGGGGGCGGTCCGTCCGGATGGGCTCCGCAGCGCGGCGGTCAGGCGGCCTGTCCGGCGGTCGCCGCCACCCCGGCGTCCCGCGCGTCCGCGGCGTTGCGCGCTTCCCCGGCGTCGCGTGCTTCTCCGGCGTCGCGTGCGTCCAGCAGCTTCCGGCGGGTGGCTCCCGGGACCTGGTGCAGCTTGTACGCGCCGGGCTTGTGGGCCTCTCCGGCCAGGTGCTTGACGACGCCCTTGCAGACGAGCTCCTTGAGCTTCGCGCCGAGCCGGCCGTCGGCGTGGAGCCACACGGCACGGTCGGCCTTGGTGGCGAACTGGAAGATGCCGTCGCGGCGGCCCAGGCTGATGCACTGGCCCGCGAACCCCTGCCTGAGCGTCCCGGGCCGCTCACCCGCGATCCGGGACAGGACGGTGTCCGCGGCCCGCGCGCCCAGCGGGATCGCGGCCTGGCAGCTCATCCGCGGCGGCAGTCCCGACGGCGCCGCCGAGTCCCCGGCCGCGACGATGCGTTCGTCGTCCACGCTGGTCAGGGTCTCGTCCGTGAGCAGCCGGCCCAGGGCGTCGGTGCGCAGCCCGCTGCGCACCGCCAGGTCCGGCACGCCGAAGCCGGCGGTCCACACGGTCACCCGGCTGGGCAGTTCACGGCCGTCGGCCAGGTGCACGGCGCCGGCGGCCACCTCCGTCACTCGCGCGCCGGGGCCGTCCAGGACGGTGACGCCGAGCGCCGCCAGGCGGCCGGCGACCGAGCGCCGCCCCCGGGCGTGGAGGTAGGGGCCCAGGACCCCGCCGCACACCAGGGTCACCGCACGGCCCTCCTCGGCCAGCTCGGCGGCCGTCTCGATGCCCGTCGGACCGCCGCCGGCCACGACGACCGGGGCCTGCCCGGAGGCCGCCTCCAGCAGGGGGCGCAGCCGCCGCGCCTCCTCGAAGGTCGCGAGCGGGTGGGCGTGCTCGGCGGCCCCCGGCACGCCCGGATCGGCGCTGCCGCTGCCCACCGCGTAGATCAGGTAGTCGTAACCGGCCCTGGCACCGGAAGCCAGCTCCACCGACCGCCCGGCCGCGTCGATCCGCGTCACCGAGTCGACCACCAGGCGCACGCCCTCGGCCAGCACCTCGCGGTAGGCGACCACCGCCGAGTCGGTGCCGCCCGCCAGCTGGTGGAGGCGGATCCGGTGTACGAAGTCCGGGCGCGGATTGACCAGCGTCACCGCCACGTCACCACGCCGCGTCAGCCGGTTGGCCGCCATGACACCCGCGTATCCGCCGCCGATGACGAGGACTTCGGTGCTCTTGCCGCTCATGGTCGCTCCTCCGGTTCCAGGGGGTTCGACCACAGGACAACGCAGGCCCGCGGAACGTGACACGGTGTGCGCCGGATCACACCGGCGGGGCAGTGCCGGACCGCGCCGCCCGGCGGGTCAGCCGGCCTTCAGCCCGGCCACCGCCGAGCGGGCGAGTCCGTCCAGGTAGGCGGCGGGTACGGAGTCCCCCACGACGACCTGCCGCCAGTACAGCGGCCCGATCGCCAGGTCCAGGGCCCGCTCGGGGGAGGCGGAGTCCGCCAGTTCGCCGCGCGCGACGGCCTCCGCGACGATCCCCTCGGCGAGCCGGCGCTGGCCGTCCAGCAGGGCCCCGCGCACCGCGTCGGCGATCTCCGGGTTCCGGGCGGCCTCCACCAGCAGGTCGGGGATCACCGCCGAGGCCACGGGGTGGCGCAGGACATGGGTCATCACCTCCAGCAGGGCGCGGACGTCCCCGTAGAGGGAGCCGGTGGCGGGGACGGGCAGGCCGTCGGTGGCGAAGGCGCCGATCAGGTCGAGGACCAGGTGCAGCTTGGACTTCCAGCGCCGGTACACGGCCGTCTTGCCGACTCCGGCGCGGCGGGCGATGCCCTCGATGGACATCCGGGCGAAGCCCGCCTCCGCCAGCTCCGCGAGCACCGCGGCGCGGATCGCCTCCGTCACGTCCTCGCGCAGGACGGCCGCGCCGGCGGGGGCACGGCGGGCCGGGGCGGGCGCGGGGGCGGCGGTCGGGGCAGCGGCAGGCTCGGTGGTCATGCACAGAGCATAGCCGCGCACGCCGCCACTACCCCGTCACGACGATACGGTTGCGTTCCGTCCTCCTGGGCCCTAACCTCGCCGTAGCGACGATACGGACCCGTCCCGTCGCCCGGCCCACCCCGCACCCGTACGGGGACCCCCTCGGGGTGCCCCCGGCCGGCGACGCACCGACCCGTCGAAAGCGAAGCCCGTGACCCGAGCGACCTCCGCGCCACCCGCCGCGGCCCCCACCACCGCCGCGGAACTGGCGGCGGCCCACGGCCTGACCCTCAGCGGCGCCCGCCCCTCCCTCCCCGGCTACGTCGCACAGCTGTGGGACCGCCGCCACTTCGTGATCGCGTACGCCACCGCCCGGATGCAGGCCACGTACAGCACGGCCAAGCTCGGCCAGGTCTGGCACCTGATGACCCCGCTGCTCAACGCGGCCGTCTACTACTTCATCTTCGGCCTGGTCATGCACGCCAGCCACGGCGTGCCGGACTACCTGCCGTTCCTGATCACCGGCGTCTTCGTCTGGGACTTCATCGGCAGTTCGGTCAACACCGGCACCCGCGCCGTCCACAGCAACCTCGGGCTGGTCCGGGCCCTGCACTTCCCCCGGGCCAGCCTGCCCCTGTCCTCGGTGGTCCAGCTCTTCCAGCAGCTGCTCGTCACCATGGGCGCCCTGGTCATCCTGCTGCTGGCCTTCGGACAGGTCCCCTCCCCGGCCTGGCTGCTCGCCCTCCCGGCCCTCTTCCTGATGGCCGTCTTCTGCGCGGGCTGCGCCATGGTCATGGCCCGTGTCGGCAGCAAGAACCCCGACGTCAGCCAGCTGATGCCGTTCGTGCTCCGCACCTGGATGTACTCCTCGGGCGTGATGTGGTCCATCGACGCCATCCTGCGCACGGACCACCTGCCGCACTGGGTCACGATGATGCTCAAGCTCAACCCCGCGGCCGTCTACATCGACCTGATGCGCTTCGCGCTGATCGACAGCTTCAAGGCCTCGCAGCTGCCCCACCACGTCTGGCCGATCGCCATCGGCTGGGCCCTGTTCGCCGGCATCGGCGGCTTCGTCTACTTCTGGAAGGCAGAGGAGGAGTACGGCCGTGGCTGACACCCTCACCCGCACCGGCGCCGCCCCCGGCGCCGCCGCCGACACCCGCGTGCCCACCGTCATCGCCGACGAGGTGCACGTCGTCTACAAGGTCAACTCCGGCACCCGCAAGGGCGGGGCCACCGCCGCGCTCAGCCGCATCTTCTCCCGCAAGCCCGCCCCCGGCGTCCGCGAGGTCCACGCCGTCCGCGGCGTCAGCTTCACCGCCTACAAGGGCGAGGCCATCGGCCTCATCGGCACCAACGGCTCCGGCAAGTCCACCCTCCTCAAGGCCATCGCCGGCCTCCAGCCGGTCGCCCGCGGAGCCGTCTACTCACACGGCCAGCCCTCCCTCCTCGGAGTGAACGCCGCCCTGATGAACGACCTCACCGGCGAACGCAACGTGGTCCTCGGCGGACTGGCGATGGGCATGACCAAACAGCAGATCCGCGAGCGCTACCAGGACATCGTCGACTTCTCCGGCATCAACGAGAAGGGCGACTTCATCTCCCTGCCCATGCGCACCTACTCCTCCGGCATGGGCGCCCGGCTGCGGTTCTCCATCGCCGCCGCCAAGGACCACGACGTCCTGATGATCGACGAGGCCCTCGCCACCGGCGACGCCGCCTTCCAGCGCCGCAGCCAGGCCCGCATCGAGGAACTCCGCGCCCGGGCCGGCACCGTCTTCCTCGTCAGCCACGCCATCGGCACCGTCCGCGACACCTGCGACCGGGCCATCTGGCTGGAGTCCGGCGTCATCCGCATGGACGGCCCCTCCAAGGAGGTCTGCGACGCCTACGAGGCGTACACCCGCGGCTAGGGCGTGCCGCAGCGGAAACGGGCCGGGCCCGGAACCCTCCGAGGGGTTCCGGGCCCGGCCCGTTCGCTCCGGCGGCTGCCCGACGACTAGACGTGCGCCCGCAGCAGCGAGCGCATCGTGCGCATCGCCACCGACAGGTTCGCCAGGTCGAAGTCGTCCGAGCTGCGGATCTCGTCCAGGGTCGTCCGCGCCCGGGCGATCAGCGCCGCGTTCTTCGCCTCCCACGCCTGGAAGCGCTCCTCGGGAGCCGCGTCCGCGTCGCCCACCGACAGCACGTCCGCCGTCAGCGCCGCGTGCGCCGCGAACAGGTCCTCGCGGATCGACGCACGGGCCATCGACTGCCAGCGGTCCGACCGCGGCAGGTCGATGATCCGGTCCATCAGCTGCGTGATCTCCAGCCGGTCGGCCAGGTCGTAGTACACCTCGGCGACCGCCAGCGGGTCCACGCCCGTCCGGTCGGCGGTCGCGACGATGTCCAGCGTCGGGAACGCCGACGAGAACCCGGCCACCTTCGCCGCGAGCTCCGACGGCACGCCCTCGCCCGTCAGCTCGTCCATCACCGACTGGTACCACTCCAGGTCCGCGCCGCGCACCAGCTTCGGCAGCTCGGCCCAGACCTGCGCCACCCGCGCGCTGAACAGCTCGACCGTCTCGGTGATCTGCAGCGGCTGCGGCCGGTTGTTCAGCAGCCAGCGCGTACCGCGCTCCACCAGGCGCCGCGAGTGCAGCCGCACCCGGGTCTGGACGTCGGCCGCGACCTTGTTGTCCAGGGCCTCGACCTCGTCCCACACCTCGGCCAGGCCGAAGATCTCACGGGCCGACAGCTGCGCCCGGACGATCTCCTCCAGCGAGGCCCCGGTCTCCTCCCGCAGCCGGTGCAGGAAGGTCGAACCACCGGTGTTGACGGTGTCGTTGACCAGCAGCGTCGTGATGATCTCGCGGCGCAGCGCGTGCCCGTCGACCTGCTCGGGGAACTTCGCCACCAGCGCGCCCGGGAAGTAGGCGTGCAGCAGACGGCGCAGGTACGGGTCGTCCGGGAGCTCGGTGTGGATGAGCTCGTCCGCCACCGTGATCTTGGTGTAGGCGAACAGGACGGCCAGCTCCGGCTGGGTCAGACCGCGGCCAGTGTTCAGCAGCTCGCGGATCTGCCGGTCGTTGGGCAGGAACTCCAGCTGGCGGTCCAGCTGCCCGTCGCGGCCCAGGCGGCGCATGAAGCGCTGCTGCGCGTGGAGCAGGCTCGACGCCTGCGCCGAACCGTTGGCCAGGGCCACGTTCTGCGCGTAGTTGTTGCGCAGGACCAGGTGGCCGACCTCGTCCGTCATCTCGGCGAGCAGCTTGTTGCGCTGCTTGACCGTCATGTCGCCCTCGGTGACCAGGGCGTTCAGCAGGATCTTGATGTTCACCTCGTGGTCCGAGGTGTCCACGCCCGCGCTGTTGTCGATGGCGTCGGTGTTGATCTTGCCGCCCTCGCCGCCGGCGCCGCTGCGGGCGAACTCGATGCGGCCCAGCTGGGTCAGACCCAGGTTGCCGCCCTCGCCGATGACCTTGGCGCGGACGTCGGAGCCGTTGACGCGGATGGCGTCGTTGGCCTTGTCGCCGACGTCGGCGTGCGTCTCGGCCGTCGCCTTGACGTACGTACCGATGCCGCCGTTCCACAGCAGGTCCACCGGAGACTTGAGGATCGCCTGCATCAGGTCGGCCGGGGTCATCTTGGTGACGCCCGCCTCGATGCCGAGGGCCGCCCGCATCTGCGCGTTGACCGGGATGGCCTTCGCGGTGCGCGGGTGGATGCCGCCGCCCGCCGACAGCAGCGCGGTGTCGTAGTCCGCCCACGAGGAACGCGGCAGCTCGAACAGGCGCCGGCGCTCGGCGTACGAGGTGGCCGCGTCCGGGGTCGGGTCGATGAAGATGTGCCGGTGGTCGAAGGCGGCGACCAGGCGGATGTGCTCCGAGAGCAGCATGCCGTTGCCGAAGACGTCACCGGACATGTCGCCGACGCCGACGACCGTGAAGTCCTCGGTCTGGGTGTCGTGGCCCAGCTCGCGGAAGTGCCGCTTGACCGACTCCCAGGCACCGCGGGCGGTGATGCCCATGCCCTTGTGGTCGTAGCCGGCGCTGCCGCCCGAGGCGAAGGCGTCGCCCAGCCAGAACCCGTACGACTCGGCGACACCGTTGGCGATGTCGGAGAACGTCGCGGTGCCCTTGTCGGCGGCGACGACGAGGTAGGTGTCGTCCCCGTCGTGGCGGACCACGCCCTTGGGCGGGACGACCTCGCCCGCGACCATGTTGTCGGTGATGTCGAGCAGCGCCGAGATGAAGATCTTGTACGAGGCGATGCCCTCGGCGAGCCACGCGTCGCGGTCCACCGACGGGTCCGGCAGGTTCTTGGCGACGAAGCCGCCCTTGGCGCCGACCGGCACGATGACGGTGTTCTTCACCATCTGCGCCTTGACCAGGCCCAGGATCTCCGTACGGAAGTCCTCACGCCGGTCGGACCAGCGCAGACCGCCTCGGGCGACCTTGCCGAAGCGCAGGTGGACGCCCTCGACGCGCGGGGAGTACACCCAGATCTCGAACGCCGGGCGCGGGGCCGGCAGGTCCGGGATGGCCTGCGGGTCGAACTTCATCGACACGTACGTGTGCTGCTCGCCCGCGTCGTTCAGCTGGAAGAAGTTCGTGCGCAGGGTGGCCTTGATCAGCGTCAGGAACGCCCGCAGGATGCGGTCCTCGTCGAGCGAGGCGACCTGGTCCAGGGCCCCGTCCAGCTCCTCCAGCATGGCGTCGACGAGCTCGGTGCCGGCGGCCTGGCGGCCGGGCGACATCCGCGCCTCGAAGAGGGAGACCAGCAGCCGGGTGGTGTGGACGTTGTTGCGGAGGGTGTCCTCCATGTAGTCCTGGCTGAAGGTGGAGCCGGCCTGGCGCATGTACTTGGCGTACGCGCGCAGGACCACGGCCTGCCGCCAGGTGAGCCCGGCGCCCAGGACGAGGGTGTTGAAGTTGTCGTTCTCGGCCTCGCCGGTCCACACGGCCGCAAAGGCCTCCTGGAACCGCTCGCGGGCGTCGTCGCCGAGGTAGGCGTCGCCGTTGCCCGCCGGGGGCATCCGCAGGCCGAAGTCGTAGATCCAGGCGCTCACCCGGTCGCTGCGGCGCAGCTCGTACGGGCGCTCGTCGGTGACCTCGACGCCCAGGCGCTGGAGGACCGGCAGGACGGCCGACAGGGAGACCTGCTCGCCCTCGCGGTAGATCTTGAAGCGGCGCTCGCCCGGGCCCGCACCGACGGGCTCGTACAGGGAGAGCGCGAACTCGCGGTCGCTGGCGGAGAGCCGCTCCAGGTGGCACAGGTCGGACACGGCCATGCGCGGGGTGTGGTCGGCCTTGTAGCCCTCGGAGAACGAGCCGCTGTACTTGCGCAGCAGCTCGGCGGCGCGCTCCTCGCCCAGCTCGGCCGTCAGCGCCTCGCCGAAGCCGTCGGCCCAGGAGCGGGCGGCCTCGACCAGGCGGGCCTCGACGCGCTCGACGTCGGCGTCGGTCAGCGCGGGCAGCCGGGTGCCCTGCGGGACGCGGACGACGAAGTGGATGCGGGACAGGACCGACTCGGTGTTCCAGGCGGTGAAGTCGACGCTGGTGCCGCCGAGCTCCTCCTTCAAGATGTCCATCAGCCGCAGCCGGACGCCGGTGGTGAACCGGTCGCGCGGCAGGTAGACGAGCGCCGAGTAGTAGCGGCCGTACTCGTCCTGGCGCAGGTAGAGGCGCAGCCGGCGGCGTTCCTGGAGGTACAGGACGGAGGTGGCGATCTCGCGGAGCTTGTCGACGGGGGTCTGGAACAGCTCGTCGCGCGGGTAGGTCTCCAGGATCTGGAGCAGGTCGCGGCCGTCGTGGCTGGACGGCGAGAAGCCGGCGCCCTCCAGCACCTCGGCGACCTTGCGGCGGATCACCGGGACGCGGCGCACGGACTCGGTGTACGCGGCGGAGGAGAACAGGCCGAGGAAGCGGCGCTCGCCGACCACGTTGCCCTCGGCGTCGAACTTCTTCACGCCGACGTAGTCGAGGTACGAGGGGCGGTGGACGGTCGCGCGGCTGTTGGCCTTGGTCAGCACCAGCAGCTCGTGCTCGCGGGCCTTGGCGCGGGCGTCGGCCGGCAGCCGGTTGAAGGACGGCGAGACGGGGTGCGCGTCCTCCTGGCCGTGGTGGACCGGGTCGGAGCGCAGGATGCCCAGACCGGTACCGGGGACGGCCGCGAGGGCGTCGCCGTCGACCAGGTTGTACTCGCGGAAGCCGATGAAGGTGAAGTGGTCGTCGGCCAGCCAGCGCAGCAGCTCGCGGGCCTCCTCCAGCTCGTACTCGCGCAGGTCCGGCGCGGTCGGCTCGTCCGGCAGCTCGTCGGCGATGCGCAGCGCGGCGTCGCGCATCTTCTCCCAGTCCTCGACGGACTCGCGGACGTCGGACAGGACGCGCAGCAGGTCGCCGGTGATCTGCTTGAGGTCGGCCTTGTCGGTCTCGCGGTCGATCTCGACGTGGATCCAGGACTCGACGAGGGAGTCGTGGGGGCGCGCGGTCTTGGGGCCGTGGGCGTCGCAGTCGGGGCCGAGGATCTCGATCAGCTTGCCGGTGACGTCACGGCGCACGACGACCTGCGGGTGGATCACGACGTGGATGCCGCGGCCCTGGCGGGACAGCTCGTTGGTGACCGAGTCCACGAGGAAGGGCATGTCGTCGGTGACGACCTCGACGACCGAGTGGCTGGAGGTCCAGCCGTTCTCCTCGACCGTGGGGGTGTGCACGCGCACGCTCGCCGTGCCCTGCGGGCGGTTCTCCGCCAGCCGGTAGTGGGAGAGCGCCGCACCGAACACGTCGACCGGGTCGCGGTCCGCGAGGTCCTCGGGGGCCGTGTGCAGGTAGTAGCGCTGGAGGTAGGCGAGCGTCGCGCCCTGCCCGGGGTGCTCCCCTTGCTCGGACCCAGTCGGAAGTAGCCCCCCGGCCGGGCTGTTCTCAGCTACCCGTGCCGCCCGCGCGAGCAGCTCGGCCTTTGCTTCGTCCAGCTTGGTCTGCATGTCCTCTGGCTCCTGTCGCGCGCCATTGCGTGACGTAGGTGAAGGAAGGAATGACAAAGCGCCGCGATGGGGTGGGAAGTCCGTCCGGATCCGGTTGCGACGCCGTGTCGTCGGGAGAGCCGCCCGGGAGGGCTTCGACCATGATCGACAGGTCCCGGCGGCGGGGATCAGCGAGGGCCCGGGCACGAATGTGCGCCGGGCGCGGGCCGGGGGCATGGGTGCCCCCGAGGACTATCGCGCTGATCACGGGTACAAGGCTATCTCGCCGGACCCCCAGGTCGTCATTCACTGCATCTGTACAAAACCGGGGGTAAAACCTGGACACTCTGGCCAGCGACTCCGCCGCCGCGGCGTGCGGGGGTCGTTATCCGGCCAGCTCACGGGCGGTGGCGACGGCCTCGGCGAGGCTGTCGACCACGGGCACGCCCGCCGACTCCAGACTGGCCCGGCTGTGCGAGCCCCCGGTGTACAGGACGGCGCGTGCGCCCACGTGGGCGGCGGCCAGCGCATCGTCCACGGCGTCGCCGACGAGGACCGTACGGGAAGCCGTCACACCGGCCGCCTCCAGGGCGGCCATATGGCGTACGAGGTGCCCCGCCTTGGAGGTGTGCGAGGGTCCGGTACGGCCGTCGACCCGGAGGAAGTGCACGTCGATGCCGTGTTCGCGGACCAGGGGGACGAGCCTGTCGTGGGGCGCGAGGGACAGCAGGGACTGGGTATACCCGTCCGCCTGCCAGCCCCGCAGCAGCTCCCGCGCGCCCTCGGCGAGACCGGAGTCCGCGGCGGCCGCCCAGTAGTGCCGGTGGAAGGCCTCGTCCATCACGACCCACTCCTCCTCGGAGGGCAGCCGGCCCATGAGCCGCTCGTAGAACTTCGGCACGGGGACGACATACAGCTCGCGGTAGCGCTCCAGGGTGATCGGCGGAAAACCGAGCTCGGCGAAGGAGGCGTTGGTGGCGGTCATGACGGCGTCGATGTCGTGCAGCAGGGTCCCGTTCCAGTCCCACACGATGTGGGCCGTACCACCACTCACCGGAACCTCCGCCCCCATTCCACTCAACCCACCCATCACGTCCATCGCGTCCGCCGTGTCCGCCCCACTCACCCCAGGCACCCCGCTCACGCCACTCACCCCAGCAGCCCGGGGATCTCCTGCACGCCGAACCACAGCAGCTCGTGGTCCTCGGCGCCGTCGACGATGAACTGCGCGTCGTCGTCCCCGGCGTCCGCGGCGGCCAGCGCCCCGGCGGCGGCGGTCACGTCCTCCTCGGCGTCCCCGGCGTCCACGTGCACGGCGGCGGCCACGGTCAGCCGCACGGCGGCGGCGAGCGTCACCTGCCCGAGGGTGGCCTCGTCCAGCCCGGGAGAGGCGACGGCGGCCTTGTCGTCCACGTCGACGGCGACGACGACCCGCTTGCGCGGCGCGGCGGCGTCCGCGGCCAGCATCCGCAGGGAGGCGGCGGCGGCCCGGCTGAGGGCCGCGTACTCCAGCTCCTCGATGTCGTCGGAGACGTACCACTCCCGCAGCCCGGGGGTCACGGCGTACGCGCGGAGCGGGGCGGGCCCCAGCTCGCCCGCCTTGTGCGCCTCGGCGAGCCCGGGAAGGGTCAGGGGGACGTACACGCGCATGGCCGGCTGCTTTCGGTAGTCGGAAAACCCCCTCAGGATACGACCGCGACCCGCGAACTCCCCCAGGGGCGGGGACCCCGGATCTCCACGGCGGCACACCGCCAGCGCTGATCAGCCCCCTGTTCGAGCCGGAATGCCATCGCGGAGACCCGGTCCCCCGTCGCGATCCGGGCGAACGCCTCGATGACCCCCGGCCCCGGGTGGAACCGCCCGCAGTGCCGCAGCACGGGCCGCAGCCGCTCCCGAAGCGGCCCGGTCGGCGCGAGCTCGACCAGCTGGTCGTAGGCCTCCCCGACGGTCAGCCCGAGCAGCGAATGCACGGGCCGCTGCCCGCTCACCACGGCGAGGATCCGCTGCGCGAACCACTCGTGCGGCCCCAGCCGGCGCACGGACCGCGGACTCCCGAGGCCCCGCTGCAGCGGAACCCCGGCCACCCGCCCACCCGCCTGCGGCCCACCCCCGCCCGGCCCCCGCTGCGGCCCAACCCCGGCGGGGGTCGGCAGCGGCCCAACCCCGGCGGGCGTCGGCAGCGGCCCAACCCCGGCGGGGGTCGGCAGCGGCCCGCCCCCGGCGGGCCCCGGCCCGGCTGCGGGGCGGGTCCCGCCCGCCGACCGGGGCCCGGCGCCCGGCCGCCGCTGGTCCCGCCGCCCGGCGGGCCGGGTCCGGCTCACCGCCCCCGGCCTGCTGCGGCTCCCCTCGCCGCCGATGGCGCCGCGCGTGGTGGTGTCCATGCCGATTCCCCCGATCAGACCGAGCCTGGCCCCAGCGGTACCAGGCGGTAACTTGACCCGGTTTTTCTACGACCCCCGAACACGCTCCGCAACCACCGCACCCCACCCCCAAAGCCCCCGCCGAGCTTCACCTATCCGAGTGCCGGCCCCCCTCAGCCAGGCCCGGAAAACCCCTCACGAAGGCCCTACGTGGACGCCGGAACCCCCGCCGACCCAAGCCCGAAAGGGTACGCCCAAGTCACCCTCCCGGCCCCACACACCGCACCCCAGCAACCCACGGGACCCTTCACTCTCCGCACCCGGCGACCCGGCACAGGGGATGGCCGGGACCACACTCAGCGGTCTCAGGGATGGGTTGGGGCTTTCCCGTCAGTCTCATCGTCCTTCC
Organism: Streptomyces katrae; assembly: GCF_002028425.1. Taxonomy (GTDB): domain Bacteria; phylum Actinomycetota; class Actinomycetes; order Streptomycetales; family Streptomycetaceae; genus Streptomyces; species Streptomyces katrae_A. The sequence goes on from NZ_CP020042.1 coordinate 3,111,776, forward strand.
GCGTCGGGCCGGTCAGTCAAGAGCGCTCCTTCGTCGCGTCGCTACGCGATGTCGCTGCGCTCCACTCTTGACAGCCCGTCCCGCCACGGAAAAACGAAGACTGCCGGGAAACCCCCAAAGGAACGGGACGGACGTTCATAGGACATCCGGCGGACTCAGCGACCCTTCGGGGTTGTCGGGGGCCGCCACGCCAAGCATCCGGGCCGACGAGTCAGTTCATCGGGGCCGCGATCCGCGACAGATCGCTACGCGCTCCTCGAATTCCGGCGTCCGGCGGCCGTCTGTGGCTGTTGGCGGCACCAAAAGCCGATCCGCAGAGCATCCCGGCCCAAGACGGCCATCAGCCGCCGAGAAATGAGGAGCGCGTAGCGATCTGACGCGCCTGGGGTCGCCTGATGGCCTTCTCATCGGCATTTCGTGCAGGCAGCGACCCCAGCCGGCCGCCGGACGCCGAAAAGACAGGAGCGCGTAGCGATCTGTCGCGCCCACCGGCCCCGGATGACGATTCCATCGTCCTTTCCTGCGGGCAGCGGCCCCGGACGGGCGGCGGACGCTGAGACGGGAGGAGCGCGTAGCGATCTGTCGCGAATCGCGGCCCCGATGCACTGCCTCGTCGGCCCGGATGCCCGGCGAGGCGGCCCCCGACCTACTCGCCTGGTCGCTGATCCCGCGTATGTCCATCAATGGACCGTGCCGTCCTTTTGGGGGTTTCCCGGCAGTCCTTGTCTTTCCGGTTCGGGCTGTTCTGTCAAGGGTCGCCGCAGGCGATCGCGAAGCGACGCGACCGAAGGGAGCGCCCTTGACAGGGCGGCCCGAACCGGAAGGACAGTGGGACTGACGGGAAAGCCCCAACCCTTCTCTGAGACCGCCCCGCCAGGACCCCGCCCCCTACCGCCCCGCCCGGCTGACCGGCTCCGTCCGGCGGGCTCCCGCGGCCCCGGCCCCGGGCCCGCCGCACTGTGCCACCGCCCCCCGCCCGGCACCCCGCGCGGCGGGTGGGCAGCCACCGGCCCGCCCCCGGCCCCTCGCGGGGGCAAAAGTCCCGCCCCCCGTGCCGACGTAAAACCAAACGGGGCCGGACACCCCAAGGTGTCCGGCCCCGGCCCGCGCGCAGCGCGCGTGGGGGTTACTTCTTGCGGCGGCGGCCGCCCGTCGCCTTCTGGGCCTTGCGGCGCTCCGCGCGGGTCAGGCCGTCTCCGCCGTTGGCGTCGTCGAAGTCGCCCTCGACCACGCCGCCCTCGCCGTCCACCGTCGGGGCGGAGAAGTGCAGGCGGTCCGGGCGCTGCGGGGTGTCCAGGCCCTTGGCGCGGATCTCCGGGCGCGCCGACGGCACCGGCTCCTTGGCCAGCGACGGGGCCGCCTCGGCCTGCACGGGGACCTCCTCGACCTGCTGCTCCACCTGGACCTCCAGGTTGAACAGGTAGCCGACGGACTCCTCCTTGATGCCCTCCATCATGGCGTTGAACATGTCGAAGCCCTCGCGCTGGTACTCGACCAGCGGGTCCTTCTGGGCCATCGCGCGCAGGCCGATGCCCTCCTGGAGGTAGTCCATCTCGTAGAGGTGCTCACGCCACTTGCGGTCCAGCACCGACAGGACCACGCGGCGCTCCAGCTCGCGCATGACGTCGGCGCCCAGGGCCGCCTCGCGCGCCTCGTACTGCTCGTGGATGTCGTCCTTGACGGACTCGGCGATGAACTCGGCGGTGATGCCCGCGCGGTCCCCGGCGGCCTCCTCCAGCTCTTCCACCGTCACCTTGATCGGGTAGAGCTGCTTGAAGGCGCCCCACAGCCGGTCCAGGTCCCACTCCTCGGCGAAGCCCTCGACCGTCTCGGCGGCGATGTACGCGTCGATCGTGTCGTCCATGAAGAAGCGCACCTGCTCGTGCAGGTCCTCGCCCTCCAGGACGCGGCGGCGCTCGCCGTAGATGACCTCGCGCTGGCTGTTGAGGACCTCGTCGTACTTCAGGACGTTCTTACGGGTCTCGAAGTTCTGGGTCTCGACCTGCGACTGGGCCGACGCGATCGCGCGCGTGACCATCTTGTTCTCGATCGGGACGTCGTCCGGCACGTTGGCCATGGCCATGACGCGCTCGACCATCTGGGCCTTGAACAGGCGCATCAGGTCGTCGCCCAGCGACAGGTAGAAACGGGACTCGCCCGGGTCGCCCTGACGGCCGGAGCGGCCGCGCAGCTGGTTGTCGATACGGCGCGACTCGTGCCGCTCGGTGCCCAGCACGTACAGGCCGCCGAGCTCCTTGACCTCCTCGAACTCCGCCTTCACGGCCGCCTCGGCCCTGGAGAGCGCTTCGGGCAGGGCGTGCGCCCACTCCTCGATGTGCTCCTCCGGGTCGAGGCCGCGCTGGCGCAGCTCCGCCTCGGCGAGGTCGTCGGGGTTGCCGCCGAGCTTGATGTCGGTACCGCGGCCGGCCATGTTCGTGGCGACGGTGACGGCGCCGCGGCGGCCCGCCTGGGCGACGATGGCGGCCTCGCGCTCGTGCTGCTTGGCGTTGAGCACCTCGTGCGGGATGCCGCGCTTGGAGAGCTGCTGCGAGAGGTACTCGGACTTCTCGACCGACGTCGTGCCGACGAGGATCGGCTGGCCCTTCTCGTGCTTCTCGGCGATGTCGTCGACGACGGCGGCGAACTTGGCGACCTCGGTGCGGTAGATGAGGTCGGGCTGGTCCTTGCGCTGCATCGCGCGGTTCGTCGGGATCGGGACGACGCCGAGCTTGTAGATCTGGTGGAACTCGGCGGCCTCGGTCATGGCCGTACCGGTCATACCGGACAGCTTGGTGTAGAGGCGGAAGAAGTTCTGGAGGGTGATCGTGGCGAGGGTCTGGTTCTCGTCCTTGATGTCCACCCCTTCCTTCGCCTCGATCGCCTGGTGCATGCCCTCGTTGTAGCGGCGGCCGGCGAGGATACGGCCGGTGTGCTCGTCGACGATCATGACTTCGCCGTCGATGACGACGTAGTCCTTGTCCTTCTTGAACAGTTCCTTCGCCTTGATGGCGTTGTTCAGGTAGCCGACGAGCGGGGTGTTCACCGACTCGTAGAGGTTGTCGATGCCGAGCCAGTCCTCGACCTTGGCGACGCCGGCCTCGTGGATGCCGACCGTGCGCTTCTTCTCGTCGACCTCGTAGTCGCCGGTCTCCTCGATGCCCTTGAGCGGGTTGCCCGGCTCGCCCTTGGTCAGGCGGGTGACCAGCTTGGCGAAGTCGGCGTACCACTTCGTCGCCTGGTCGGCCGGGCCGGAGATGATCAGCGGGGTGCGGGCCTCGTCGACGAGGATGGAGTCGACCTCGTCGACCACGGCGAAGTTGTGGCCGCGCTGGACCAGCTCGTCCTTCGACCAGGCCATGTTGTCGCGCAGGTAGTCGAAGCCGAACTCGTTGTTCGTTCCGTACGTGATGTCGCAGTTGTACTGTTCGCGGCGCTGGGCGGGCGACATGTTCGCCAGGATGCAGCCGACCTCCAGGCCGAGGAACTTGTGCACCCGGCCCATCAGCTCGGAGTCGCGCTCGGCGAGGTAGTCGTTGACCGTGATCAGGTGGACGCCCAGGCCCGACAGGGCGTTCAGGTAGGCGGGCAGCGTACCGACGAGGGTCTTGCCCTCACCGGTCTTCATCTCGGCGACGTACCCGAGGTGCAGCGCGGCGCCGCCCATGATCTGGACGTCGTAGTGCCGCTGGCCCAGGACGCGCTTCGCGGCCTCGCGGACGGTCGCGAAGGCCTCGGGGAGCAGGTCGTCGAGGCTCTCGCCGTCCTGGTAGCGCTGCTTGTACTCGTCCGTGAGGGCCCGCAACTCGGCGTCGGAGAGGTTGACGAAGTCCTCTTCGATGGAGTTGACCTGGTCCGCGATGCGGTGCAGTTTGCGCAGGATCTTGCCTTCGCCTGCACGCATGAGCTTGGTGAGGACGGACACTGAGGCTGGTCTCCTTGCCGGTCGGGCCTGGGCACTTTACGTAGCCGGGCACGGCAGGTGGGCCCCACCGCAACGGCCATCGTAAGCGAGGACGTGGTCGCGTCGGGAGGTCCGCCGTGTCCGCAGGGCACGGGCGCCCGGAATGAGAACGTACGGGGGACCCGTTGGGTGCCGGTACGGGCGAAAACCCCTCGCCCGGGTTACCCGGGGCCGCCACAATCCGTTCATGGAACCCCTCACCCTGTCCACCGCCCGGCTTACCCTGCGCCCCTTCGCCCCCTCCGACGCGGAGGAGGTCCACGCCGCCTGCCAGGACCCCGAGATCCAGCGCTGGACCGTCGTGCCCTCCCCCTACGAGCGGGCGCACGCCGAGGAGTGGGTGAACGAGTTCTCCCCCGCCTCCTGGCGCGAGGACCGCGCGTACACCTTCGCGGTACGGCTCGGGGAGGACGGCCCGCTGGTCGCCTCCGTCGGGGTGCACGTGCGCGGCCCCGGTGCCTACGAGATCGGCTACTGGACCGCGAAGGAGCACCGGGGCCGCGGCTACATGACCGAAGCGGTCGACGGTGTGGCCCGCTGGCTGTTCACCGAGGTCGGCGCCGGCCGCCTGGAATGGCGCGCCGCCGTCGGGAACGCGCCCTCCCGCGCCGTCGCGGAGAAGGCCGGCTTCCGCGTCGAGGGCACCCTGCGGGCCGCCCTCGACATACGCGGCACCCTGCGCGACTGCTGGGTCGGCGGCCTGCTCCCCTCGGACCTCGGGCTGCCCTGCCGGCTGCCGTACCTGCCCGCTGTCAGTGCCACCCCCTAGGCTCGCGGAATGCCGATCATCGCCCTCTCCGCCGACGAGGCCCGCCGGATCGCGCTGCGCGCGCAGGGCTTCCTCGGCGCGCCCGACCGCAAGGCAGGTGTGCGCGGGGTGCTGCGGCACCTGGGCGCCGTACAGCTGGACACCATCTCGGTCCTGGCCCGGTCGCACGAGCTGATCCCCTACGCCCGGCTCGGCGCGGTCGGCCGGGACACCGTGGAGCAGGCGTACTGGTCGGACAGCCACGCCTTCGAGTACTGGTCGCACGCGGCGTGCATCCTGCCCATCGAGGAGTGGCCGCACTTCGCGTTCCGCCGCCGCGCCCGCCGGGCCCGCGGCCACCGCTGGCACGTCCTGCAGGACAAGGAGCGCTCGACGGCCGCCGTCCTGGACCGGCTGCGCGCCGACGGCCCGCTGACTTCCTCCGAGCTGGGCGGCGCGAAGAACGGCGGGGAGTGGTTCGAGTGGTCCGAGACCAAGATCGCGGTGGAGTGGCTGCTCGACACCGGTGAGGTGGTCTGCACCGAGCGGCGCGGCTGGAAGCGGGTCTACGACCTGGCCGAGCGGGCCGTGCCCGACGCCCTGTTCCACGACGACCTCGACGACCGCGAGTGCCTGCGCCGCCTGGTCGAGCTGGCCGGCGGGTCCCTCGGGGTGGGCACCCGGGCCGACATCGCCGACTACCACCGCCTCAAGGGCGAGCAGTTCGACGCGGTGGTCGCCGATTCCGGGCTGGTCCCGGTGTCGGTGGAGGGCTGGGGCAAGCCGGCCTGGGCGCACCCGCAGGCGCTGGCGTCCGAGCCGCGCGGCCGGCACCGCACCACGCTGCTGTCCCCGTTCGACTCCCTCGTGTGGGACCGCCCCCGCACCGAGCGGATCTTCGGCTTCACGCACCGGCTGGAGGCGTACGTCCCCAAGCCGAAGCGGATACACGGGTACTTCGCGATGCCGCTGCTGGCCGGCGGGCGGCTCCAGGGCCGGGTCGACCCGGGCCGCGAGGGGCGCACGCTGGTGGCCCGGCAGCTGTCGCTGACCACCCCGAAGGCCGCCGGGGCGATGGCCGAGGCGCTGTGGGAAGCCGCCCGCTGGGTGGGATGCGAGGACGTACGGGTCGAGCGCGCGGGCGACGAGCGGGAGGCGGCGGCGGTCACGGCGGAACTCGCCGCCCGCCGCGCGTAGCGCCGCGGTGGCGCGGGGCCCCGCCCGGCGCCCGCCGCGGAGCGGCACCGCTCAGCGGATCTCCAGGATCTTCTCGCGCATCGCGTACACGACCGCCTCCATCCGCGAGTGCAGCTGGAGCTTCTCCAGGATGTTGCGGACGTGGTTCTTCACGGTGTTCTCGGAGATGAACAGCTGCTTGGCGATGTCCCGGTTGTTCATCCCGGTCGCCACCAGCTTCAGCACCTCCAGCTCCCGGTCGGTCAGCCGGGGCGCCGGCACCAGCCGGCGCTCGTCGGTGCGCTGGATCATCGACTTGAACTCGGTCAGCAGCTTCGACGCCATCGACGGGCTGATCTGCGACTGCCCGTCCGCGACGGCGCGGATCGCGGTGGCGACCTCGTCCGTGGAGATCTCCTTCAGCAGGTAGCCCGTCGCGCCCGCCTTGATCGCGTCGTAGAGGTCGGCCTCCTCGTCGCTGATCGTCAGCATGATGATCTTCGCGGAGGGGGCGACCTCCTTGATCGAGGTGCAGGCCTCGATCCCGCCGCGCCGCGGCATCCGCACGTCCATCAGCACGATGTCCGGAAGCAGGTCGGCGGCCTTGTCCACGGCCTCCGCCCCGTCCCCGGCCTCGCCGACGACCTGGATGTCCTCCTCCTGCGCGAGGACGATCTCCAGCCCGCGCCGGAAGAGGGCGTGGTCGTCGACCACGAGGACCCGGATGGGCTCCCCGGCCTCCGCCGGGTCCGCCGCCTCCGCCGCACGACAGCCGGCTCCGTCGTCACCGCGCACCGGCCCGAAGCTGTCCGCCATCGTTCCTCCCCCTGCATGTACCGAGCTGCTGGGCCAACCCGGCGGGGGCGGCCGCCGGTTGACTGCCCGCCATGATTCCATGCCCGCACCGTCACACGGGGGTCTGGCGGAATCCCTTTGGCTCATACGAGTCATACAGGTGCCCCTGCGGAAACACCGTGGCTTCCGCAGGGGCAACGGATCGATGGTCAGCCTCCGAGCGCTCCGCCGGCGCCGCCGACGGCCGACTCCTCCGAGCTGGACGCCCCGTCGGGGTCCACGTGGATGACGCCGTAGTCGTAGGCGTGGCGCCGGTAGACGACGCTCGGCATCTTGGTCTCGGAGTCGACGAACAGATAGAAGTCGTGGCCGACCAGTTCCATTTCGTAGAGAGCCTGGTCGAGCGACATGGGCCGGGCCGAGTGGGTCTTCTCGCGGACGATCAGCGGGCCTTCGCCCTGCACTTCGAGGGATCCGATCCGGGTGGTCGGAATTCCGTCCTCGGTCTCCTCACCGACCGGCTGTCCGTTGCCGTTGAGCGTCGCCACGCCCGGCACGCTGTCGGCGACCTCGGCTGCCGAGAGCCGTCCGGTGCCGCGGCGGGTGAAACGCTTGTCGTGCTGCTTGCGCAGCCGGGCCTCCAGCTTGTCCTGAGCCAGGTCGAGGGCTGCGTACGGGTCGCCTGCGGCGGCCTCGGCGCGGATCACCGGGCCCCGCGAACGCAGGGTGATCTCGACACGGTCGGAACGGTCGGCCTGACGCGGGTTGTGCTCCTTGGACACCTCGACGTCCAAGCTGATCACCTTGGCGTCGAGCTTCTGGATCCGCTCGGGATTCAGCTTCTCGGCCACGTGCTTGCGGAACCGCTCGGGCACCTCGGTCTTGCGGCCCTTGACGACGATGTCCACGCAGAACTCCGTTCCCGGAGACCTTCACCACGAGCGGCGAAGCGTCTCCCTTTCGCACCAGGCTCCGGTGAACACCGGAGCCTCGGACTTGGCGACTTTCACCTCCTCCTCCCCCATCGGCAAGATCTACACCCCACCGACTTCGGAGTAGAGAGACACCCTCTGACACGAAGATTCCAAAACGGGCGGACCGGCGCTCCGATACCAGGGGGCCCAAGGATCGCCAGTTCCTCACAACCGAACATATCTCTCCAAGCCGGTTGTCGGCACCCGCTACCGGAACCTACCTCCGTTCAGGTGGGTGGTCCCTCTTACTACCTGCAACGATGCGCATTCCCCAGCAGTTCCAAATCTATTCACGAGATTTTTGCTCTGTACGAGTAGTCCACCGGCGCTCTAGCATCAGGGCCCGGGCGAACGATCCGGACGGCGCCGCCACGACGGCCGCCGCGTCCGCCCGCAGCCCCGCCGCGCGCAGCGCCCGGGCCGCCTCCTCGAGCGTGGCTCCGGTCGTCACCACGTCGTCCACCACCACGATCCGAGCCCCCGCCGCCGTCCGCACCCCGCCCGGGCGCACCTCCAGGGCCCCGGCCAGGTTCTCCCGCCGCTGCCGGGCCCCCAGCCCGGCCTGGTCGGCGACCCGCCGCCGCAGCCGCAGTACGGGCGCCACGCGCGCGGGCTCCCCGGCCCGCCGCAGCCGCCGGGACGCGGCCAGGGCGATCCGGCGCGCCGGATCGTGCCCGCGCGCCCGTACGGTCCGCCGCGCGGACGGCACCGGGACCAGCACCAGCTCCCCTCCCCAGGCCCCCGCCCCGCCCCCGCGCTCTCCCCGGGCCCCCGTGCGGGCCGCCGCCGAGACCGCCGCGGCCAGGGCGGCGCCCAGCGGGCCGGCCAAGGGCAGGGCGCCGCGTTCCTTGTGGGCCAGCACGACCGCCCGCACCGGCCCCTCGTACCGGGCCGCCGCGTACACCGGCGGCAACGACGGCAGCGCGCCCCGCACCGCCGGGCACACCGGCCCCGCACCCGCGCCGCCCAGGGCCCCGCGGCAGGCCCCGCACAGCAGTGAGCGCGCGGCCCCGCAGCCCGCGCAGGCGGCCGGCAGGACCAGCCCGGCCAGCTCCTGCCACCACCCCCGCATGACTCCACCCTGCCCGGCGCACGGGCGGGCCGCGACCCCTGTGGAAAACCGCGGCGGCCGGCCGGGAGTACCCGGCCGGCCGCCCCGCGTCCGCCTCGGCCCCGCGCGCGCGTCAGCCCGGGTAGACCGGCGCCCGGCCGCCCGCCGCCGCGGTGCGCCACTGCGCGCCCGGTGGCAGCCACACGATGCCGTCCTCGGTGGAGGAGGCCACCACAGGCTTCGACTCGTCCTCGGAGGCGGCGATGGCACTCAGCCCCGTGGCCCCGGGCAGGCTCGCCGCGACCATCGACCCGTCGGCCAGCATGTAGCGGGCCTGGTCGACGCCGCCGCTCTCCCGGCCCACCACCAGCAGCCGGCCCCGCGGCGCCCAGCTCATCGCCGTCACCTCGGCCATCTGCGGGGCGGCCGGGCGCAGCTCGCGCACCGACACCTTCGACGGGTCCCCCTTGCCCTCGGGCCGCTCGATCCGCCCGATGTAGAGGTTCTTGCGGCCGCCGTCCCGTTCGACGAGCAGGGCGATGCGCACCCCGTCGGAGGAGGCCTTCAGCCCGCTGATCTTCGTCCCGTCGAGTCCGGCGACGTCCACCTTCTGCGGGGTGCCGGTCCCGCCGGGCACCCGCCACAGGCCCTGGGTCTGCGGGTCCTGGTCGGCGATCCACAGGTCGCCCTGGGCGTCCCAGCTGGGCGCGGTGAGCTTGCCGGTCTTGCTGGTGAGCAGCGCCTGCGGCATGGCCCCGGCGGTGGTCAGCGTGACCACGTACAGCCCGTGCCCGTCCTCGGAGACGACCGCGGCGCGCTTCTCGTCGTACGTCACGGCGGCCGAGCCCACCTTGAACCCGGCGGCCGTGGCCAGCGGTCCGGGGGCCGGCTCGGGCTTGTCCTGCTGCTGCTCGTCGGCGCCCGCGTTGAGGACCATCCGTACGAGCCGGCCGTCCTTGTCCACGTAGTACTGGTGCTGCGGCGGGACCGGCCGGTTCGCGATCGTCGCGGCGGTGGAGCCGGTCACCCAGCACAGCGAGGACTTGCCGTCGGAGCGCAGCAGTTCCACGCGGTCCAGCCGGGAGGCCGTCAGGTCCCTGACGGTGTAGAGGAGTTGGGTGGCCATCTTCTGGCACTGCGGCTGGGCGACGTTCTCCCCGGCCTTGTTGAGCGGGACGCGCAGGGTGTTCTGGCCGTCGTAGGCGAGGGACTTGGTGTCCTCGCGCAGTCCGGCGCCCGTCGGGAACGCGGTGGAGGCCACGGGCCCGAGCCACTTGGAGGGCCCGGCCAGCAGCGACTGCACGGTGAGGGTGGTGGGGTCCATCCGCGAATCGGGGTCGCTGCGCTGGCGCACGTAGACCGGATCGGCGACGAGCGTACTGCCCGCGAAGTAGTACTTGTTGACGGGCTTGTAGATGCGCTGGAAGTCGGACTCGCTGAGCACGAGGCTGCTGGGCGGGGTGGCGATCCGCCACTGCCCCTTGACCTGGACCAGCTGGAGGTACTCCTCGTAGCGGCTGCCGGCGGTCTCCGGCTGGTAGGCGCTGCGCTCGTCGACGGTGGCGAGCTTCTTGCCGGTGACCTTCCAGCGGGGCCCGTCGGGGTCCTTCTCGCCCTGGACGGGGACGCGGTCGAGGCCGGCGGAGAGCACGGTGACGGCCGAGGAGGGCTTCCAGTTCTTGGCGGCGTCGTCGGTGAGGTACTTGCGGGCGGTGGCCAGCCGCGGGTCGTCGCCCGTCATGGCCTCCAGGAAGCCGTCGACGATCTCGGCCGGGCTGGCCTTGTCGGCCGGGGGCACGCCGAAGACCCGGACCTGGGAGTCGACGCCCTGGGAGGCCTCCACCCGGCGGATCTCGCCGCGGTCGGGCATGGAGGCGCAGCCGGCGAGGAGCAGCCCGACGACGCCCAGGGCCAGGAGCGCACGGGCGCCCCTCAGCGGGGCCTGCGGGGCCTGCGGGGCGTGCGGGGTCTGCCGTGCCCGCCCGCGGCGCTCAGCGTCCTCCACCGGTTCCATCCTCCTGTGCTGGGCCCTGGTCGGCGGGCCGGGCCACGACGCGGGCGCCGTTGCCGGGCAGCGCCGTCGGGTCGGCGGGCACCGGCAGGGCGGTGGTGACCGCCGGCCGGGGCGGTATCGGGTCGCGGTCGGCGCGCTCGGCGCGTCCGTCGGGCTGCGTGCCCGGCCGGCCGGGGGCGCCGGCGCGTCCGGCGGCCTCGGCGGCGGCCCTGGCCCGGTTGGACCGGGAGTCCTCGGGCTCCAGCGGGATCGGCGATCCGCGCAGCGGCTCGTCCGCGGTACGGGGCAGGGTGAGGCGGAACTGGGAGCCGCCGCCGGGCTCGCCCCAGGCCTGGAGCCAGCCGCCGTGCAGCCGGGCGTCCTCGACGGCGATGGACAGGCCCAGGCCGGTGCCGCCGGTGGTGCGGGCGCGGGCGGGGTCGGCCCGCCAGAAGCGGTTGAAGACGCGGGTGGCCTCGCCGGGCTTGAGGCCGACGCCGTAGTCGCGGACGGCGACGGCGACGGCCCCGCCGGCGGAGGCGAGGCGGACCACGACGTCGCGGCCCTCCCCGTGCTCGACGGCGTTGACGACGAGGTTGCGCAGGACCCGCTCGACGCGCCGGGGGTCGGCCTCGGCGATGACGGGCTGGGTGTCGCCGAGGACGCGGATCCGGGTCCCCTTGTGCTCGGCGAGGGGTTCGGCGCCGTCGATGACGCGGCGTACGACGTCGCGCAGGTCGATGGGCTCGGCCTGGAGGTCGGCGGCGCCCGCGTCGAAGCGGCTGATCTCCAGCAGATCGGCCAGGAGGGACTCGAACCGGTCGAGCTGTCCGGCCAGGAGCTCGGCGGAGCGCGCCGTCACCGGGTCGAAGTCGACCCGGGCGTCGTGGATGACGTCGGCGGCCATGCGGACGGTGGTCAGCGGGGTGCGCAGCTCGTGCGAGACGTCGGAGACGAAGCGGCGCTGCATCCGGGACAGCTCCTCCAGCTGCTGGATCTTGTTCTGGAGGTTCTGGGCCATCTTGTTGAAGGCTTCGCCCAGCCGGGCGATGTCGTCCTCGCCGGTGACCTTCATCCGTTCCTGGAGGCGGCCGGCGGAGAGCCGCTCGGCGATCCCCGCGGCCATCCGGACGGGGGTGACGATCTGGCGCACGACGAGCCAGGCGATGGCGCTGAGCAGGACGACGACGAACAGTCCCGCGGTGGCGATGGTGCTCTTGACCAGGTTGAGGGACTCCTCCTCCTGGGTGAGCGGGAAGAGGTAGTACAGGTCGTAGGGGTCGCCGTTGATGTCGGTGAGCCGCTTGCCGACGACCAGCGCGGGCTCCGGCTGTTTGCCGGTCCCGGCGGTGTAGCGGATCTGCGAGAACGTCTTGAAGGTGCCGGTGTTGTGGTTGACGGCCTTGCGCAGGTCCAGCGGGACGCTCGCGGTCGGGTCGACGTTGCCGGAGGCGCGGGCGCCCTTGACGCCCTGGCTGGTGGGGGCCTGCTCGCCGGTGCCGGCGCCGAGCGCGGCCACCTCGAAGGCGGTCTGGCCGCCGCTGGCGAGCTGCTTGACGAGCGAGTTCATCCAGGTGCTGGCGTCGCGGCCGACCTTGTTGTCGGCGGCGTCGGCCCCGTCCGAGGCGGAGGGGGTGTTGGCCTTCTCCTGTGCGACCGCGAACCCGCCGGCGGCCTGGCTCTGCGCGGCCTCCTCCTTGGCGTCGAGGAGACCCTTGCTGACCTGGGCGATGACGACGAAGCCGAGGGCGAGGACCACGGCGAGGGACATCAGCAGGGTGGCGGCGACCACCCGCAGCTGGATGTTGCGCCGCCATATGCGGACAGCCGGAAGCAGCGGCCGGCGCACGAGGCGTACGCACAGCCGCAGCAGGGGGCCGCCGGGCGCTCCGTCGGCCATCTGACGGAACGGCCCGCCGCCCCGCAGGGCTCCCCCGCGGGAGCCGCGCCGGGCCTTGCCGGGCTGCACGTCAGCTGGGTCCGGCCTTGTAGCCGACACCACGCACCGTCACGACGATCTCGGGGCGCTCGGGGTCCTTCTCGACCTTGGAGCGCAGCCGCTGCACGTGCACGTTGACCAGCCGGGTGTCGGCCGCGTGCCGGTAGCCCCAGACCTGTTCCAGGAGCACCTCGCGGGTGAAGACCTGCCAGGGCTTGCGCGCGAGGGCGACCAGCAGGTCGAACTCGAGCGGGGTCAGGGCGATGGAGGTTCCCTCGCGCTTGACCGAGTGCCCGGCCACGTCGATGACGAGGTCACCGATGGCGAGCTGCTCGGGCGCGGGCTCCTCCGACCGGCGCAGGCGCGCCCGGATGCGGGCGACCAGCTCCTTCGGCTTGAACGGCTTGACGATGTAGTCGTCGGCGCCGGACTCCAGGCCCACCACCACGTCCACGGTGTCGCTCTTGGCGGTGAGCATGACAATCGGCACGCCCGATTCGGCGCGGATCAGCCTGCACACCTCTATGCCGTCCCGCCCGGGCAGCATGAGATCGAGCAGCACAAGATCCGGCTTCGCCTCCCGGAAGGCAGCCAGTGCCTTGTCACCGTCCGCTACGAACGACGGCTCAAAACCTTCTCCACGCAGCACAATGCCGAGCATCTCGGCCAGCGCGGTGTCGTCGTCGACGACGAGGACGCGTCCCTTCATGGTTGACATCATCCCATTAGCTAATCGTTACCTGGCGGTGAGCTGTCCCACAGCCAAAAGGGCTGGAAATCGCCCCTCGGACCTGCGTGGAGATCAGGACGACCAGTCTGCCCCGGATCCGCGCGACAATTGAACGGAAGAGCGGACCGGGATCCGAGGGGAACGGCCGGGTCGTCCCCGGGCCTGCCCATGGCACGATGACAGCCGACCAGCGCGCCCGCCACGGCAGGTGCACGTGAAGGAGCGACGATGAACGACTCTCCGGGCTGGGCCGCGCCCGGATCCCCCTCCGACGGCCAGGGCCCCGACGCCGCTCAGCAGCCGCCCGCCGAAGGCACCGGCTCCGCTTCCACCGGCTCCAAATGGTCCGCCGCCCAGCCACCGCCCGGCCCGGGGGTCCCCCCGGACGGAGTCTGGGGGAGGGGCAGCTCCGCCGCCGGCCAGACCCCGCCGCAGCAGCCGAGCCAGGGCGCCGGCTGGGGCGCGTACCCCTCCCAGCCCGGACAGCAGAGCACCGCCCCCTACGCCTACGGCAACCCCGGCGGCGGCTGGGGCGGCACCCCGCCCGCCGCCAAGCCCGGCGTGATCCCGCTGCGCCCCCTGGCCCTCGGCGAGATACTGGACGGCGCCGTCGCCACCCTGCGCGGCCACTGGCGTTCCGTGCTCTCCGTCAGCCTCGTCATCGCCGCCCTGTCGCAGATCGCGCTCCTCGCCGTCCAGCGCCTCACCATGGACAGCCTCACGGTCCCCGACACCGAGCCCGCCACCCCGGCGGAGGCCGTCCGCGCCCTGGGCGACCTCGGGGCCCTCTCCGGATTCCAGTACTACCTGGAGATCCTCGGGCTGATCCTGCTCACCGCCCTGCTGGCCCCCGTCGTCAGCCGCGCCGTCCTCGGCCAGGCCTCCACCCTCGGCGGCACCCTCAGGGCCGTGCGCCCCCTGGCCCCCCGCCTGCTCGGCCTCACCGGCCTGCTGTTCCTCGGCGCCCTCGCCGCCGGCCTGCTCCCGGCCCTGCCCGGCATCCTCCTCGGCAGCGCCGCCCTGACCGCCCTCGGCGTGCCCGTCGGCCTCGTGCTGCTGGCCTGGTTCTACGTGACCTTCGCCCTGGCCCCGCCCGCCCTGATGCTGGAACGCGGCACCCCGGTCGCCGCCCTCAAGCGCTCCGCCAAGCTGGTCAAGGGCGCCTGGTGGCGGGTCTGCGGCATCAGCCTGCTCACCTGGATCATGCGGACCATCACTTCCACCGTGATCGCCATGCCCTTCGCCGGCATCGCCGTGGCCCTGGCCCCCGGCGGCCTCGGCAGCTTCCTCGACGGCTCCGCCGCCCGCGACTGGTCCGTCCTGATCGTCACCGGCATCGGCGCCGTCGTCGGCGCCACCGTCACCGCCCCCATGCAGACGGGCGTCACCACCCTCCTCTACATCGACCAGCGCATCCGCCGCGAGGCACTCGACCTCGAGCTCGCCCGCGCCGCCGGCGTCGAGGGCTACGACAGCACCGGCACCACGGCACCCACCGGAGGCTGACGCGCCGCATGAGCACGGGGGGACTCATCACCATCGCCGGCGGCGACACACCGCCGCTGACCACCGGACGCGAAGCCGCCCGCGAGGCGGCCGAACGCGAGCTGGCCAAGCCCGTCTACCACCAGGACGAGCCGGGGCTCCTCCAGCGCGCCCTGGACCGCTTCTGGGAGTGGCTGGGCGACATCTTCGACCGCGCCTCCGGGGCCACCCCCGGCGGCGGCCTCGGCCTGCTCGCCATCGCCCTGCTCGTGATCCTGGCCGCCGCCGCCCTGTGGTGGCGCCTGGGCACCCCCCGCCGCGCCGCCCGCAGCGCCGCGGCCCTCTTCGACGAGGGCCCCCGCAGCGCCGCCGACCACCGCATGGCCGCCGAAGCCCACGCCGCCGCCGGCCGCTGGAACGAAGCCGTCCAGGAACGCATGCGGGCCGTCGTCCGCTCCCTGGAGGAACGCACCCTCCTCGACCCCCGCCCCGGCCGCACCGCCGACGAGGCCGCCGCCGAAGCCGCCCGCTCCCTCCCCGCCCACGCCGACGGCCTGCGCGCCGCGGCCCGCACCTTCGACGACGTCACCTACGGCGGCCGCACCGCCGGCCCCGACACCTACGCCCGCCTGCGCACCCTCGACCTCACCCTGGACCACACGAAGCCGATCCTGACGGACCCCACCCCATGACCGGCCACCCGACCCAGCCCCCACACCCCGACGCCACCCCGGGCAACACCCCCGAACCGGCCACCCCCGGCCAAGGCACACCCACACCCACCCCCGGCCAAGGCCCCGCCACGCCCCCGGAAGCCACCGCACCTCCGGCCCCCGACAACCGCCCCACCCCGGCCAACGCCCTCCAACCGGCCGCCACCACGCCCCCCGCAGGCACCGGCACCCCAGCCCAGCAGCCCGCCCCGGGACGCCCCCACACCACAGGCGCCACCCCCGGACCCGCCGCAGGCACCCCGGCCCCCGGCACGGCGACCCCGCCACCCCCGGCCGCCGCCGGCCCCGGCACACCCACACCCACCCCCGGCCAGGGCAAGGGCAAGGCCGCCACCTCCACCGCCCTCGGGCCCGCCCAGCTCTGGGCCCGGGCCCGCGGGCTGCTCCTCGCCCTCGCCGTGCTCCTCGTCGCCGCCGTCGCCCTCGCCGGGCTCCAGGCCGGCGACCACCACGGCCGCCTCGACCCCCGCTCCGCCGACCGCGACGGCAGCCGCGCCCTCGCCCGGCTCCTCGAGGAACGCGGCGTCACCACCCGCGTCGTCACCAACGCCGAGGAGGCCGCCGCCGCAGCCGGCCCCCGCACCACCCTCCTCGTCACCGACCCCGACCTCCTCGGCGCCCCCCAGCGCAGCGCCATCCGCTCCGCCATCGACCTCTCCGGCGGCCGCACCCTCCTCGTCGCCCCCACCGCCACCGCCCTCGCCGAACTGGCCCCCGCCGTCCACACCAAGGGCTTCGCCCGCCGGCGCGACCTCGACCCCGCCTGCCCCCTGCCCACCGCCACCACCGCCGGCCGCGCCGGCACCGGCGACGGCCTGCGCTACGCCACCGACCTCCCCGGAGCCACCGGCTGCTACCCCAGCGACGGCCACCCCACCCTCCTGGTCCTGCCCGGCACCACCCGGGGCGGCGACACCGTCCTCCTCGGCTCCGACCAACCCCTCCTCAACCGGCACCTCGCCGAAGAGGGAAACGCCTCCCTCGCCCTCCAACTCCTCGGCTCCCGGCCCGAACTCGTCTGGTACCTGCCCACCCTCGCCGACATGCCCGCCGACGGCCCGGCCCAGGACAAGAGCCTCCTCGAACTCGTCCCCTCCGGCTGGTACTGGGCCCTGCTCCAGCTGTTCGCGGCCGCCGCGCTCGCCGCCCTGTGGAGGGCCCGCCGCCTCGGCCCGCTCGTCACCGAGGACCTGCCCGTCGCCATCCGCGCCTCCGAGACCACCGAGGGCCGCGCCCGCCTCTACCGCAAGGCCGCCGCCCGCGACCGCGCCGCCGACGTACTGCGCGCCGCCGCCCGCGAACGCCTCGCCGCACTGGCCGGCGTACCGCCCGCGCAGGCCCACGACCCGGCGGTCCTGACCGCCGCCGTCAGCGCCCGCCTGCCCGAGCCGCCCGACGCCGCCACCGGACGCGACGTCACCACCCTGCTCTTCGGCCCCACTCCCGCCGACGACGCGGCACTCGTCGCGCTCGCCGACCACCTCGACGCCCTCGAAAGAGAGGTCCGCACCTCATGACGGCCACCACGGACAGCGCCCGCTCCTCCCTGGAAGCGCTCCGCACCGAGATCGGAAAGGCCGTGGTCGGCCAGGACTCCGCCGTCACCGGTCTCGTCGTCGCCCTCCTGTGCCGCGGCCACGTCCTCCTCGAAGGCGTCCCCGGCGTCGCCAAGACCCTCCTCGTCCGCGCCCTCGCCGCCTCCCTCGAACTCGACACCAAGCGCGTCCAGTTCACCCCCGACCTGATGCCCAGTGACGTGACGGGCTCTCTGGTCTACGACGCCCGCACCGCCGAGTTCTCCTTCCAGGACGGCCCCGTCTTCACCAACCTCCTCCTCGCCGACGAGATCAACCGCACGCCCCCCAAGACCCAGTCCTCCCTCCTGGAGGCCATGGAGGAGCGCCAGGTCACCGTCGACGGCACCCCCCGCAAGCTCCCCGAGCCCTTCCTCGTCGCCGCCACCATGAACCCCGTCGAGTACGAGGGCACCTACCCCCTCCCCGAAGCCCAGCTCGACCGCTTCCTCCTCAAGCTCAACGTCCCCCTCCCCTCCCGCGAGGACGAGATCGGCGTCCTGACCCGGCACGCCGCCGGCTTCGACCCGCGCGACCTGCACGCCGCCGGCATCCGCCCGGTCGCCGGCACGAAGGAACTCGAAGCCGCCCGCGAGGCCGTCACCCGCGTCACCGTCTCCCCCGAGACCACCGGCTACGTCGTCGACATCTGCCGCGCCACCCGCGAATCGCCCTCCCTCACCCTCGGCGTCTCCCCGCGCGGCGCGACCGCCCTGCTGGCCACCTCACGCGCCTGGGCCTGGCTCACCGGCCGCGACTACGTCACCCCCGACGACGTCAAGGCCCTCGCCCTGCCGACCCTGCGCCACCGCGTCCAGCTCCGCCCGGAAGCCGAGATGGAGGGCGTCACCGCCGACTCCGTCATCTCGGCGATCCTCACCCACGTCCCCGTCCCCCGCTGATGGCCCTCACCGGACGCGCCGCCCTCCTGGCGGCCCTCGGCAGCCTGCCCGTCGGCCTCCTCGAACCGAGCTGGACGGGCCTCCTCGCCGTCAACGGCAGCCTCGGCCTGGCCTGCGCCCTCGACTATGCCCTCGCCGCGCCCGTCCGCACCCTGCGCCTGGCCCGCACCGGCGACACCACGGTCCGCCTCGGCGAGACCGCCGACGTGCACCTGACCCTCACCAACCCCGGCACCCGACGCCTGCGCGCCCACGTCCGCGACGCCTGGCCCCCCAGCAGCTGGACCCCCGGCACCGAAACCGCCGCCTCCCGCCACGAGGTCACCGTCCCCGCAGGCGAACGCCGCCGCCTCACCACCCGCCTGCGCCCCACCCGGCGCGGCGACCGCCGCGCGGCCCGCGTCACCATCCGCTCCTACGGCCCGCTCGGCCTCTTCGCCCGCCAGGGCTCCCACACCGTCCCCTGGACGGTCCGCGTCCTGCCGCCGTTCACCAGCCGCAAGCACCTGCCGTCCCGCCTGGCACGCCTGCGGGAACTCGACGGCCGCACCAGCGTCCTGACCCGAGGCGAAGGCACCGAGTTCGACAGCCTCCGCGACTACGTCCCCGGCGACGACACCCGCTCCATCGACTGGCGCGCCACCGCCCGCCGCCCCAAGGTCGCCGTCCGCACCTGGCGCCCCGAACGCGACCGGCACATCCTCATCTGCCTGGACACCGGCCGCACCTCCGCCGGCCGCGTCGGCGACGCCCCCCGCCTGGACTCGGCCATGGACGCCGCCCTGCTGCTGGCCGCCCTCGCCACCCGCGCCGGCGACCGCGTGGACCTCCTGGCCCACGACCGCCGCACCCGCGCCCTGGTCCAGGGCCGCGCGGCCGCGGACGTCCTGCCGGCCTTCGTGAACGCGATGGCCGGCCTCGAAGCGGAACTGGTCGAGACGGACTCCCGCGGCCTGGTCTCCACCATCCTGCGCAGCGCCCCGCGCCGCTCCCTGGTGGTCCTCCTGACGAGCCTGGACGCGGCCCCGGTGGAAGAGGGCCTGCTCCCGCTCCTCCCCCGCCTCACCCAGCGCCACACGGTGGTCCTGGCCTCGGTGGCCGACCCGCACATCGCGTCGATGGCCGCCGCCCGGGGCTCCGTGGACGCGGTCTACGAGGCCGCCGCCGCGACCCAGACCCAGACCCAGCGCCGCCGCACGGCCGACCAGCTCGCCCGCCACGGCGTCCATGTGGTCGACGCCACCCCCGACACCCTGGCCCCCACCCTGGCGGACACCTACCTGGCGCTGAAGGCGGCAGGCCGGCTCTAGGGGTTGTCCGACTGGATACGCTGACAGAGCACCCACCAGGAGGACACATGGCCGACTTCAGCCCCGAGCAAATGCGCCGTATGCACGACTTCGCGGAGCAGCTCGCGGAGCTGGCCGAACACCAGGAAGATCAGTGGAAGGTTCAGACCACCGATGGTCAGATCTTCCTCACGATGATGAGCCCGACAGCTCCGCACGGGCTCAACGTGATGCGGCTGCGGCGCCAGATCGAGGCCCAGACACCTGACGCCGCGACCCTCAGCGACACGAACATGGCCGATCCCGTGACCGGCCTGACCAAAATCCCCGATCTCTTGGTCATGGCGGACGAAGACACCGATGACACAGCGAAGGCCGTCAACTCACGTGACGTGCTGATGGTGGTGGAAGTCGTCTCCCGAACGAATGCCCTCACCGACATCCGCGACGAGCTGCACGACTACCCGAGGGCTACCCCGCCGACTGGTGAAGCGTGGGCCTGCCACTCGGTACGGCACGGCCCGTAAACGCAGAAAAGCCCCGCACCATGACTGGTGCGGGGCTTTCCCACAATGATTGTTCGGCGGCGTCCTACTCTCCCACAGGGTCCCCCCTGCAGTACCATCGGCGCTGAAAGGCTTAGCTTCCGGGTTCGGAATGTAACCGGGCGTTTCCCTAACGCTATGACCACCGAAACACTATGAAGTTGAACTCAAGCCGGCAAGGCGAGTTCGTTACTTCAGAACTAACACAGTGGACGCGAGCAACTGAGGACAAGCCCTCGGCCTATTAGTACCAGTCAGCTCCACCCGTTACCGGGCTTCCACATCTGGCCTATCAACCCAGTCGTCTACTGGGAGCCTTACCCTCTCAAGGAGGTGGGAATACTCATCTTGAAGCAGGCTTCCCGCTTAGATGCTTTCAGCGGTTATCCCTCCCGAACGTAGCCAACCAGCCATGCCCTTGGCAGGACAACTGGCACACCAGAGGTTCGTCCGTCCCGGTCCTCTCGTACTAGGGACAGCCCTTCTCAATATTCCTACGCGCACAGCGGATAGGGACCGAACTGTCTCACGACGTTCTAAACCCAGCTCGCGTACCGCTTTAATGGGCGAACAGCCCAACCCTTGGGACCGACTCCAGCCCCAGGATGCGACGAGCCGACATCGAGGTGCCAAACCATCCCGTCGATATGGACTCTTGGGGAAGATCAGCCTGTTATCCCCGGGGTACCTTTTATCCGTTGAGCGACGGCGCTTCCACAAGCCACCGCCGGATCACTAGTCCCGACTTTCGTCCCTGCTCGACCCGTCGGTCTCACAGTCAAGCTCCCTTGTGCACTTACACTCAACACCTGATTGCCAACCAGGCTGAGGGAACCTTTGGGCGCCTCCGTTACCCTTTGGGAGGCAACCGCCCCAGTTAAACTACCCATCAGACACTGTCCCTGATCCGGATCACGGACCGAGGTTAGACATCCAGCACGACCAGAGTGGTATTTCAACGGCGACTCCACAACCACTGGCGTGGCTGCTTCAAAGTCTCCCACCTATCCTACACAAGCCGAACCGAACACCAATATCAAACTGTAGTAAAGGTCCCGGGGTCTTTCCGTCCTGCTGCGCGAAACGAGCATCTTTACTCGTAGTGCAATTTCACCGGGCCTATGGTTGAGACAGTCGAGAAGTCGTTACGCCATTCGTGCAGGTCGGAACTTACCCGACAAGGAATTTCGCTACCTTAGGATGGTTATAGTTACCACCGCCGTTTACTGGCGCTTAAGTTCTCAGCTTCGCAACCCCGAAAGGTCACTAACCGGTCCCCTTAACGTTCCAGCACCGGGCAGGCGTCAGTCCGTATACATCGCCTTACGGCTTCGCACGGACCTGTGTTTTTAGTAAACAGTCGCTTCTCGCTGGTCTCTGCGGCCACCCCCAGCTCAGAGAGCAAGTCTCATCACCAGGAATGGCCCCCCTTCTCCCGAAGTTACGGGGGCATTTTGCCGAGTTCCTTAACCATAGTTCACCCGAACGCCTCGGTATTCTCTACCTGACCACCTGAGTCGGTTTAGGGTACGGGCCGCCATGAAACTCGCTAGAGGCTTTTCTCGACAGCATAGGATCATCCACTTCACCACAATCGGCTCGGCATCAGGTCTCAGCCTTATATGAGGGACGGATTTGCCTACCCCTCGGCCTACACCCTTACCCCGGGACAACCACCGCCCGGGCTGGACTACCTTCCTGCGTCACCCCATCGCTTACCTACTACCACCTTGGGCCGGCGGCTCCACCACTTTCCTTTCCCCGAAGGGTCCGGAACGGCTTCACGGCCTTAGCATCAGAGGATTCGATATTGGGCGTTTCAAAGCGGGTACCGGAATATCAACCGGTTGTCCATCGACTACGCCTGTCGGCCTCGCCTTAGGTCCCGACTTACCCTGGGCAGATCAGCTTGACCCAGGAACCCTTAGTCAATCGGCGCACACGTTTCTCACGTGTGTATCGCTACTCATGCCTGCATTCTCACTCGTGAACCGTCCACAACTAGCTTCCGCTGCTGCTTCACCCGGCACACGACGCTCCCCTACCCATCACAGCAGGCGTTGGCCCTATTGCTGCAATGACACGACTTCGGCGGTACGCTTGAGCCCCGCTACATTGTCGGCGCGGAATCACTTGACCAGTGAGCTATTACGCACTCTTTCAAGGGTGGCTGCTTCTAAGCCAACCTCCTGGTTGTCTCTGCGACTCCACATCCTTTCCCACTTAGCGTACGCTTAGGGGCCTTAGTCGATGCTCTGGGCTGTTTCCCTCTCGACCATGGAGCTTATCCCCCACAGTCTCACTGCCGTGCTCTCACTTACCGGCATTCGGAGTTTGGCTAAGGTCAGTAACCCGGTAGGGCCCATCGCCTATCCAGTGCTCTACCTCCGGCAAGAAACACACGACGCTGCACCTAAATGCATTTCGGGGAGAACCAGCTATCACGGAGTTTGATTGGCCTTTCACCCCTAACCACAGGTCATCCCCCAGGTTTTCAACCCTGGTGGGTTCGGTCCTCCACGAAGTCTTACCTCCGCTTCAACCTGCCCATGGCTAGATCACTCCGCTTCGGGTCTAGAGCGTGCAACTCAATCGCCCTATTCGGACTCGCTTTCGCTACGGCTTCCCCACACGGGTTAACCTCGCTACACACCGCTAACTCGCAGGCTCATTCTTCAAAAGGCACGCAGTCACGAGACGTACAAGTACGTCCGACGCTCCCACGGCTTGTAGGCACACGGTTTCAGGTACTATTTCACTCCGCTCCCGCGGTACTTTTCACCATTCCCTCACGGTACTATCCGCTATCGGTCACCAGGGAATATTTAGGCTTAGCGGGTGGTCCCGCCAGATTCACACGGGATTTCTCGGGCCCCGTGCTACTTGGGAGATGAGCAAGCAAGCCGTACAGATTTCAGCTACGGGGGTCTTACCCTCTACGCCGGACCTTTCGCATGTCCTTCGCCTATCCATACGGTTTCTGACTCGCCTCACAGCCGGCAGACTGTGAAAGCTCATTCCCACAACCCCGCATGCGCAACCCCTGCCGGGTATCACACGCATACGGTTTGGCCTCATCCGGTTTCGCTCGCCACTACTCCCGGAATCACGGTTGTTTTCTCTTCCTGAGGGTACTGAGATGTTTCACTTCCCCTCGTTCCCTCCACATGCCCTATGTGTTCAGGCATGGGTGACAGCCCATGACGACTGCCGGGTTTCCCCATTCGGACACCCCCGGATCAAAGCTCAGTTGGCAGCTCCCCGGGGCCTATCGCGGCCTCTCACGTCCTTCATCGGTTCCTGGTGCCAAGGCATCCACCGTGCGCCCTTAAAAACTTGGCCACAGATGCTCGCGTCCACTGTGTAGTTCTCAAATAACGACCAGCCACCCGTCACACCCTGCCGAAACAGAGCTTTACCGGGGCCGGCACTGAAGACTGACCAGACGGCCGTGCCTTCAGGACCCAACAACGTGCCAAGCGCGACTGCTCAGATACTCATCACGTTCCACGCCGAAGCAGTACTAGTGAAGGACCCTCACACTCGCGCCAACTAATCAACGTTCCACCCATGAGCTGACCGTGCAGAACATTTGCCTGCAATCGGTACTGTGCTCCTTAGAAAGGAGGTGATCCAGCCGCACCTTCCGGTACGGCTACCTTGTTACGACTTCGTCCCAATCGCCAGTCCCACCTTCGACAGCTCCCTCCACAAGGGTTGGGCCACCGGCTTCGGGTGTTACCGACTTTCGTGACGTGACGGGCGGTGTGTACAAGGCCCGGGAACGTATTCACCGCAGCAATGCTGATCTGCGATTACTAGCGACTCCGACTTCATGGGGTCGAGTTGCAGACCCCAATCCGAACTGAGACCGGCTTTTTGAGATTCGCTCCACCTCACGGTATCGCAGCTCATTGTACCGGCCATTGTAGCACGTGTGCAGCCCAAGACATAAGGGGCATGATGACTTGACGTCGTCCCCACCTTCCTCCGAGTTGACCCCGGCGGTCTCCTGTGAGTCCCCATCACCCCGAAGGGCATGCTGGCAACACAGGACAAGGGTTGCGCTCGTTGCGGGACTTAACCCAACATCTCACGACACGAGCTGACGACAGCCATGCACCACCTGTATACCGACCACAAGGGGGGCACTATCTCTAATGCTTTCCGGTATATGTCAAGCCTTGGTAAGGTTCTTCGCGTTGCGTCGAATTAAGCCACATGCTCCGCCGCTTGTGCGGGCCCCCGTCAATTCCTTTGAGTTTTAGCCTTGCGGCCGTACTCCCCAGGCGGGGAACTTAATGCGTTAGCTGCGGCACCGACGACGTGGAATGTCGCCAACACCTAGTTCCCAACGTTTACGGCGTGGACTACCAGGGTATCTAATCCTGTTCGCTCCCCACGCTTTCGCTCCTCAGCGTCAGTAATGGCCCAGAGATCCGCCTTCGCCACCGGTGTTCCTCCTGATATCTGCGCATTTCACCGCTACACCAGGAATTCCGATCTCCCCTACCACACTCTAGCTAGCCCGTATCGAATGCAGACCCGAGGTTAAGCCTCGGGCTTTCACATCCGACGTGACAAGCCGCCTACGAGCTCTTTACGCCCAATAATTCCGGACAACGCTTGCGCCCTACGTATTACCGCGGCTGCTGGCACGTAGTTAGCCGGCGCTTCTTCTGCAGGTACCGTCACTTTCGCTTCTTCCCTGCTGAAAGAGGTTTACAACCCGAAGGCCGTCATCCCTCACGCGGCGTCGCTGCATCAGGCTTTCGCCCATTGTGCAATATTCCCCACTGCTGCCTCCCGTAGGAGTCTGGGCCGTGTCTCAGTCCCAGTGTGGCCGGTCGCCCTCTCAGGCCGGCTACCCGTCGTCGCCTTGGTGGGCCGTTACCCCACCAACAAGCTGATAGGCCGCGGGCTCATCCTTCACCGCCGGAGCTTTCCACCACAGGAGATGCCTCCCGCAGTCGTATCCGGTATTAGACCCCGTTTCCAGGGCTTGTCCCAGAGTGAAGGGCAGATTGCCCACGTGTTACTCACCCGTTCGCCACTAATCCCCTCCCGAAGGAGGTTCATCGTTCGACTTGCATGTGTTAAGCACGCCGCCAGCGTTCGTCCTGAGCCAGGATCAAACTCTCCATGAATGTTTACCGGTAATCCGGTGCACACGCACGAAAGAGCGGGCCAGTCACGGTCGGAATAAGACCGACTGACCACAACGTCCTCGCTGTGTTTGTCGCCTGCCAGTGCCCGAAGGCCCGACAGGTCTTTTTCAAAGGAACCTCATCCACCGAAGTGGACGGGGTATCAACTTCTGGCGTTGATTTTTGGCACGCTGTTGAGTTCTCAAGGAACGGACGCTTCCTTTGTACTCACCCTCAGTAACACTTACTGGGGCTTTCCTCCGGGCTTTCGTTCTTTCTTCGTTTCCGACTCTATCAGACTCTTTCGGGCCCGACTTCCTCGGTGCTTTCCAGGTTCTGCGCTTTCGCGCTTTCCCTTTCCGGCGGTTCCGACTCTATCAGAAGTTTTCCACCGGATTTCCCGGCTTCAGTTTCCTGATTCAGAGATGGATGTGCCCCGGTTGAATGCAATTCCTTGGATTCTTGGGGGCGAAGAAGATTCTAAACCATCGCTGCCGAACTTGTCCAGTTCGAGGCAACCGTTCGAATCTACCTCCGCGCGCCGGGTGTGTCAACACCCCTTGCGACAACGAGGAGACTAGCAGCCGAGCGGGCTTGTACGCACATCACGCCGCCGTCGGCAGCAGGGCCGTGCGATCCGCCTCCTCCACGTCGCCCGCCTCGCCGGCGCGCGAGGCGCGGCCGCCCAGGACGAAGACGTACGCCAGGAAGGCTGCCTCGGCGGCCACGCCGATGGAGATGCGGGCCCAGGTGGGCAGGCCTGACGGGGTCACGAAGCCCTCGATCAGGCCGGAGACGAACAGGACCACCGCCAGGCCGATGGCCATGCCCAGGGCGGCGCGGCCCTGTTCCGCCAGGGCCACGCGGCGGGTGCGCGGGCCCGGGTCGACGACCGTCCAGCCCAGGCGCAGTCCCGTGCCCGCGGCGACGAAGACGGCGGTCAGTTCGAGCAGACCGTGCGGGAGGATCAGGCCCAGGAAGACGTCGAGGCGGCCCGCCGAAGCCATCAGGCCCAGGCCCACCCCGAGGTTGGCCATGTTCAGGAAGAGGATCCAGAGCACCGGAAGGCCGAGGAAGGCCCCCAGGACCAGGCAGACCGCGGCGGCCTGGGCGTTGTTCGTCCACACCTTCGCGGCGAAGGAGGCCGCCGGGTGGCTGGAGTAGTACGTCTCGTACTCGCCGCCCGGTCGCGTCAGCTGCTTGAGCTGCTCCGGAGCTGCGACGGCGGCCTGGACCTCCGGGTGGGTGGCGATCCACCAGCCGATGAGCACGCCGACGGCCGTGGAGAGCAGCGCCGCCGGTATCCACCAGCGGCGGCTGCGGTAGACGGCCGCCGGGAAACCGGCGGTGAAGAAGCGGGCGGCGTCGCGCCAGCTCGCGCGGCGGGTTCCGGTGACGGTCGAGCGGGCGCGGGCCACGAGCTGGGTCAGGCGGCCCGTGAGCAGCGGGTCCGGGGCGCTCGACTGGATCAGGGAGAGGTGGGTGGCGGTGCGCTGGTAGAGGGTGACGAGTTCGTCGGCCTCCGCTCCGGTGAGCCGGCGGCCGCGGCCGAGGAGCTGTTCCAGGCGGGCCCACTGCGCCTGGTGGGCGGCCACGAAGACGTCGAGATCCATCCGGTTGTCGCTCCCCTGCCCCTGGCCCCGCCCGATACGGCTGTCTGTCCTGCGGTCAGCTTGGCAGACTGGGGTTCCACAGGGGCGGGTCAGGTCGGGGAAAGGTGTGTCCGGTGAGCGGTCTGGTGACGGGGGACGCGGTGGTCCTGGGGCTCCGGCCCGCGCGGCTGCCGAGCCGGGCGCTGGCCTACCTGCTCGATCTGTTCGTGTACTTCACCGGCTACGTGCTGGTGTTCTTCCTGCTGGTCCTCGCGACCTCCGGGCTCGACATGGCGGCGCAGGCGGCCGTGTCGGTGGCGTGTCTGGTGCTGGTGCTGGTCGGGGTGCCGATCGCGGTGGAGACGCTGAGCCACGGGCGTTCGCTGGGGAAGCTGGCGTGCGGGCTGCGGGTGGTGCGGGAGGACGGCGGGCCGATCCGGTTCCGGCACGCGCTGGTGCGCGGGGCGATGGGGGTCGTGGAGCTGCTGATGGTCTTCGGGACGGTGGCGTGCATCGCGTCGCTGGTGTCGGAGCGGGGGCGGCGGCTCGGGGACGTGTTCGGGGGAACGCTGGTGGTGCGGGAGCGGGTGCCGGGGACCCGGGTGCTGCCCGTGCCCCCGCCGCCGCCGTGGCTGGCCGGGCGGTTCGCGGGGCTGGACCTGTCGGCGGTGCCCGACGGGCTGTGGCTGGCGATCCGGCAGTACCTGACGCGGATGAACCAGCTGGACCCGCACACGGCCGCGGTGATGGCGGCGCGGCTCGCGGACGACGTGGTGGCGCGGACCGGGGCGCCGGCGCCGGCCGGGGTGCCGGCGGCCGCGTTCCTGATGGCCGTGGTGCACGAGCGGCAGTCGCGGGACGCCGCCCGGGCCTTCGCCACCGCGAGCGGGCCGGCTGCCGCGCCCGTGGCGTACGGGGGGCCGCCGGTGGTGCCCGTCGCCTCGCCGGCTGCGCCGGTGGCGGCTCCCGTACAGCCGGTGGAGCCGGTACGGCCTGCGGCGCCCGCCGAGCCGGCCCGGCCTGCGTCCGGGTTCGCGCCGCCCGGTTAGTCCTCGAACTCGTCGGACTCCTCGGACTCCTCCGAGAAGGTCGACGGCGGGGTTTCCAGGTGTTCGAGTTCGATGCCCGGGGCGGAGAGGACCACGTCGCCGGCGATGTGGACGGTGTGGACCTCGCCCGTGTCGAGGGCGGTGACCTGGTACTCGTCCACGACGAGCGGGCCGCTGTCGGTGGGGTGCTCGGCGCGGGAGCGCAGGGCCCAGGCCTGGTCGACGGTGCGGGGGGCGAGGACCGGGTCGGTGAGGGCGACGAGGCGGATGCGGGTCGCGGGGGCGCCGGGGGTCAGGCGCAGCAGGCGGGCCGTGGCGATGAGGAAGGCCGGGGAGGTGCCGGTGAAGCCGGGGGCGGCGACGTTGCCCTCGGTGGCCTCGGTGCCGGTGGGGTCGGTGCGGACCCAGGTGACGCCGTCGATGGCGGCGCCGCGGACCTGCCAGCTCGATGCGTTGACCTCGAGGCGGATGGGGCGGCCGAGGGTGTCGACGGCGAGGTCGAGGGAGCCCCGGTGGTCGCCGCCGGGGGAGGTGGTCTGGGAGACGTACCGCCAGCCGGAGGGGCCGGGGGCGCAGTGGAAGTGCTCCTCGCCGAGGGGGGTGTGGTCGTGCGGGTCGTGGAGCGAGTAGCGGCCGCGGGGCATGGGCTGTGGTCCTTGGCTGACGTACCGGGTGCGTATGGGGCAGGCCCCCCGGCACGGGTGCCGGGGGGCCTGCTTCAGTGTGCGCGATCCGCTGGGTGCGGATCAGTAGCGGTAGTGGTCGGGCTTGTACGGGCCCTCGACCTTGACGCCGATGTACTCCGCCTGCTCCGGACGGAGCGTGGTCAGCTTGACACCGAGGGCGTCGAGGTGGAGACGGGCGACCTTCTCGTCCAGGTGCTTGGGCAGCACGTAGACGTCGGTCGGGTACTCCTCGGGCTTGGTGAACAGCTCGATCTGCGCCAGCGTCTGGTCCGCGAAGGAGTTCGACATCACGAAGGACGGGTGGCCCGTCGCGTTGCCCAGGTTCAGCAGACGGCCCTCGGACAGCACGATCAGGACCTTGCCGTCGGGGAACGTCCAGGTGTGGACCTGCGGCTTGACCTCGTCCTTGACGATGCCCTCGACCTTGGCCAGACCCGCCATGTCGATCTCGTTGTCGAAGTGGCCGATGTTCCCCACGATCGCCTGGTGCTTCATCCTGGCCATGTCCGAGGCCATGATGATGTCCTTGTTGCCCGTCGTGGTGATGAAGATGTCCGCCGTCTCCACCACGTCGTCCAGGGTGGCGACCTGGTAGCCGTCCATCGCCGCCTGCAGCGCGCAGATCGGGTCGATCTCCGTCACGATGACCCGCGCACCCTGGCCGCGCAGGGACTCCGCGCAGCCCTTGCCGACGTCGCCGTAACCGCACACGACCGCGACCTTGCCGCCGATCAGCACGTCGGTGGCCCGGTTGATGCCGTCGATCAGGGAGTGGCGGCAGCCGTACTTGTTGTCGAACTTCGACTTCGTCACCGCGTCGTTCACGTTGATCGCCGGGAAGAGCAGGTCACCGGACTGCATCATCTCGTAGAGACGGTGGACACCGGTGGTGGTCTCCTCCGTCACGCCGCGGATCTCGGACGCGAGCTGGGTCCACTTCTGGGGGGACTCGGCGAGCGTGCGGTTGAGGAGGGTCAGGATGTGGCCGTACTCCTCGGAGTCCGCCGTGGACGGGTCCGGGGCCGCGCCGGCCTTCTCGAACTCGACGCCCTTGTGGACGAGGAGGGTGGCGTCACCACCGTCGTCGAGGATCATGTTCGGGCCGCCGGTGGGGGTGTTCGGCCAGGTCAGCGCCTGCTCCGTGCACCACCAGTACTCCTCCAGCGTCTCGCCCTTCCAGGCGAAGACCGGGACGCCCTGCGGGTTCTCCGGGGTGCCGTTCGGGCCGACGGCGATGGCGGCGGCCGCGTGGTCCTGGGTGGAGAAGATGTTGCAGGAGGCCCAGCGGACGTCGGCGCCGAGGGCGACGAGGGTCTCGATCAGGACGGCGGTCTGCACGGTCATGTGCAGGGAGCCGGTGATGCGGGCGCCGGCCAGCGGCTGGGCCTCGGCGTACTCCCGGCGGATCGACATCAGACCCGGCATCTCGTGCTCGGCCAGGGTGATCTCCTTGCGGCCGAAGGCGGCAAGGGAAAGGTCGGCGACCTTGAAGTCCATGGGTGCTGCTCCTCATGGGTCGAGAGGTGGGTACGGCTGAGCCGCGCACGGGCGGGCCGGTGCGCCGAGCACAGTCCGTCGCGGGGTCCTCTCTCCCCTCGGCCGGTCGCGAGGACCGCCCGACCGCCATCAGCAGCGACGCCTGACACTGATGACGAATCTACACCGATCGGCGCAGCGGCCCCCAGCCCGCGGGGGAGAAGTAGTGCCGTGTTTCCGGGCCGTCCGGCGGAGTGTTCGGGGCCTTTCGGACTTTTGATCCACTCCTCGGGTGGGGGAGGATGCCGTTGGACCGACCCCTGGTGCGAAGGAGATTCCACGTGAGTACGACGGCCGGCTCTCCCGGTGGCGGGGGCGCGGACGGCGCGAAGCGGCTGAAGCTGCTCGCCGTCACCGCGTGCCCCACGGGGATCGCGCACACCTACATGGCAGCGGAGAAGCTCCAGCAGGCCGCCGCCGAGCTCGGCGTGGACATGAAGGTGGAGACGCAGGGTTCCATCGGGGCGGAGAACGTGCTCTCTGACAACGATGTCAGAGAGGCGGACGGGATCATCATCGCCGCCGACAAGGAGGTCGACCGGGCGCGGTTCGCCGGCAAGCGGGTCCTGTCCACGGGCGTCGCGGACGGGGTGCACCGCCCGGAGGAACTGATCGAGCGGGTACGGACGGCGCCGGTGCAGGAAGGCACGGCCGTGGCGGCCGGGGGCGGCGGCCGGGATCGCAGCGTGGCCTACAAGGCGCTGATGAACGGCGTCTCCCACATGATCCCGTTCGTCGTCGTGGGCGGTCTGCTGCTCGCCGTCTCGATCGCGCTGGGCGGGCACTCCACGCCCAAGGGCATCGAGTTCGACAAGGACTCGTTCTGGTTCTACGTCAACCAGCTGGGCGGCCTCGGCTTCAAGCTGATGCTGCCGATCTTCTCGGGCTACATCGCCCACGCGCTCGGCGACCGGCCCGCGCTCGTGCCGGGCATGATCGGCGGGTTCCTGGCCGCCGACGCGGTGAACATCTACGGGGCGGACGCCAACGCGGGCTTCCTCGGGGCCATCGCCACCGGTTTCCTGGCCGGCTACCTGGTCGTGTGGATCAAGAAGGTCAAGGTCCCCCGGTTCGTCCAGCCGATCATGCCGATCATCGTGATCCCGATCGCGTCGACGCTGGTGCTCGGGTTGTTCTACATCTACGTCATCGGTCAGCCGATCTCGTGGCTGTTCACGCACCTGACCGGCTGGCTGAACGGGATGACCGGCTCCAGCGCGGTCATCCTCGGCGCCCTGATCGGCCTGATGATCGCCTTCGACATGGGCGGCCCGGTCAACAAGACGGCTTTCCTCGTGGCCGTGGGCCTCATCGGCACCAACAACGCCGTCATGGGCATGGCCGCCGCCGCGATCCCGGTGATGCCGCTCGGCCAGGGCCTGGCGACGCTGCTGCGCCGCAGGCTCTACACCGGCCAGGAGCGGGAGGCCGGGATGGCGGCCCTGTTCATGGGCTTCTTCGGCATCTCGGAGGGGGCGATCCCCTTCGCCGCGGCACGGCCCGCGCAGGTCATCCCCGCGAACATGCTCGGCGGGGCGGTGGCCGGTGCGGTGGCGGGCGTGGCGGGGGTCGGGAACTCCGTGCCGCACGGCGGTCCGGTCGTCTCGCTGTTCGGTGCGATCAGCGGTGTGGCGATGTTCTTCATGGCGATCGCCATCGGCACGGCGGTGACCGCGCTGACGACCAACGCGCTGATCGAGCTCAAGGGCCGCAAGGCCGGCCCGGCCGGGGCCGGGGCCGCGGCCCGGGTGCCCGAGCCGGTGCTCGCCGGGGCGGGTGCCGGGGCGGGCGGTACGGCCGTGGCCCCGGCGGCCGCCCCGGCCGGCGCCGCCGCGGCTGCCGGGGAGGCGGAGGTGCTGTCCGGCTACCTGACGGAGCGGACCGTCAGGACGGAGCTGGCGGCCGGCTCCAAGGAGGCGGCGATCCGGGAGATGGCCGAGATGCTCGCGACCACCGGCAACGTCCGCGACGTGGCGGAGCTGGTGCGGGTCGCGCTCGCCCGGGAGGCGCAGGGCACGACCGGTCTCGGTGAGTCGATCGCCATCCCGCACGCCAAGACCGACGCGGTCGTGCGCCCCACGGTGGGCTTCGCCCGGTCCGGCGAGGGCATCGAGTGGGGTGCGCTGGACGGCACGAAGGCCCGCCTGGTCTTCATGATCGCGGTGCCGGAGGCCGCGGCCGGGGACGAGCACCTGAGGATCCTGGCGCTGCTGTCGCGCAAGCTGATGGACGGCGGTTTCCGGGACCGGCTGCGGTCCGCGCCCGACGGGCCGGCCGTCCTGGACCTGCTGCGCGAGATCCGGTAGCCGCCGTCCCCGCCGCGTCCGTCCGCCGGGCCCCGTACCGCCGCGGTACGGGGCCCGGCGGCCTGGGGCAGTGTCCGAATCGGTATGTACGGACCTGGCGCACCGGGCCCCCGGCGGCGTTCGGGGCGTCGCCGTCGACCTACGATGCAAGGCAGGTACATCGGAAGGGACGAAATGACACACAGGCCAGGACGCAGGCGCGGGATCGCGGCGATCGTCCTGCTGGTGCTCGGAGCGGTCATCCTGGGAGGGGTGACGGTGGCGAAGGCCGTGAACCCTCCGGCTCGCTACTCGGAGGGCAAGGCGGCCGGCTGGCAGATGGCGCCGACCTACACCGACGGGGAGAGCATCTACCTGGAGCCGGTGGACACGGGCAAGCTCCGGCGGGGCGACGTCGTCCTCGCCTCCGTTCCGTGGTCCCTGCACAAGACGCAGATGAACCGGGTCATCGCCGTGGGCGGGGACCGCATCCGGTACAAGCCGAGCAGCAAGACCAGCGGCCAGTACCGTCTGGTGCTCAACGGTGATCCGCTGGACGAGCCGTACCTGGAGCAGTGGAAGAACCCTTCGGCGGTGGCCTTCGACGTGACGGTGCCCGAGGGGTACGTGTTCCTGATGGGCGACAACCGGATGAACTCGGACGGCTCGCAGTACGCGAACAACGGGCCGGTTCCGGCGGACCACGTCTCCGCCAAGGTCGTGATGTACCCGATGGCGAAGCTGGCCGTGTGGGGGCAGGTGGCCGGTGCGCTGGTGCTGCTGGCCGGCGCGGTGCTGGCGTTCGTGTCCCGGCGGGCCCGCAAGCGGGCCGCCGCCGCCCCGGCGGCCCCGGAGGCGCCGGAGGCGCAGGCGTCCGAGCCGGTCGCGGCGGCGGCAGCGGCACCGGCCGGCGGTGAGCGCGCGGACGCGCAGTCCTAGGGCCTTCCCCTGCGGCGAACGCCCCCGCGGCTCGTGGTGAGCTGCGGGGGCGTTCGTGCGTCCGGTGCGGGCCGGTGGGGCGGGCGGGTCAGCGGCCGTCGGCCTTGGCGGCCTCGGGGTTGTAGATGTCCGGCTCCAGGTAGATCACGCGGGCGATCGGGACGGAGGCGCGGATGCGGGCCTCCGCGGCGTTGATGGCGTTGGCCACCTCGGTCGCGGTGTCGTCGTGCTGGACGGCGATCTTGGCGGCGACCAGCAGCTCCTCGGGGCCGAGGTGCAGGGTGCGCATGTGGATGACGCCGGTGACGGTGTCCCCGTCGACGAGCGCGGCCTTGATCTTCTCGACCTCGGCCGTGCCGGCGGACTCGCCCAGCAGGAGGGACTTGGTCTCCAGGGCGAGGATGACGGCGATGGCGATCAGCAGGGTGCCGATGCACAGGGTGCCGATGCCGTCCCACACGCCGTCGCCGGTGATCAGGGCGAGGCCGACGCCGAGGAGGGCGAGGACGAGGCCGACGAGGGCGCCGAGGTCCTCCAGCAGGACCACGGGCAGCTCGGGGGCCTTGGCGCTCTTGATGAACTGGCCCCAGGACTGGCTGCCGCGGGTCTCGTTGGACTCCTTGATCGCGGTGCGGAAGGAGAAGCCCTCCGCGATGACCGCGAAGACGAGGACGCCGACGGGCCAGTACCAGGACTCGATGGGGTGCGGGTCGTGGATCTTCTCGTAGCCCTCGTAGATGGCGAACATGCCGCCGACGGTGAAGAGGACGATGGAGACGAGGAAGGCGTAGATGTAGCGCTCGCGCCCGTACCCGAAGGGGTGTTGCGGGGTGGCCTCGCGCTGGGCCTTCTTGCCGCCGAGGAGGAGCAGCCCCTGGTTGCCGGAGTCGGCGACCGAGTGGACGCTCTCCGCGAGCATCGACGAGGAGCCGCTGAAGAGGAATGCCACGAACTTGGCCACAGCGATGGCCAGGTTGGCGGCGAGTGCCGCCACG
Source organism: Streptomyces katrae (assembly GCF_002028425.1). Taxonomy (GTDB): domain Bacteria; phylum Actinomycetota; class Actinomycetes; order Streptomycetales; family Streptomycetaceae; genus Streptomyces; species Streptomyces katrae_A. Next base: position 3,145,901 of record NZ_CP020042.1, read on the forward strand.
ATCGCCTTGGTGCCGCCCGACGCGCTCATGGGTGGTGGATGTCCTTTCCTGGCCACTGGCTACGGCCGCACATTGTTGCAGCTGCCCGTACGGCCGACGTCACGTCAGACGACCACGGTGGCACGGAAAATGGTGCCGCTTCCGGACAGTTCGACCTTTTCGCCCGCGGGGACGAATACCGACTCGCCCGGGACGAGGGCCAGTTCGCCGGCGCGCGGGTTGCCGGCGGTGCAGAGCAGGATCTGCGGGGTGGTGTCCGGAAGGGTGCGGGGGGCGCCACCGGGGGCCAGGGCGAAACGGGAGAGGCGGAACTCGTCGATGGGGGTCTCGTAGACCTCCTCGCCGTCTCCCTCGGGGCGCAGGACGCCGGGGGCGCTGGGCTCGAAGACGACGACCTTCAGCAGTTCGGGGACGTCGACGTGCTTGGGGGTGAGCCCGCAGCGCAGCACGTTGTCCGAGTTGGCCATGAGTTCGACGCCGAGGCCGTCGAGGTAGGCGTGCGGGATGCCGGCGCCGAGGAACATGGCCTCGCCGGGCTGGAGCCGGACGTGGTTGAGGAGCAGGGCCGCGATCACGCCCGGGTCGCCCGGGTAGTCGTGGACGAGGCCCGCGTACGGGGCGTACGGGCCGCCCAGGCGCTCGGCGGCGGCCGCGGTCTCGGCGACGGTATGGGCCATCTCCTCGCGGTCGGCGGTGAGGACGGCGGTCAGGACCTCGCGCAGGGCCGCGTCCTCGGGGTGGGCGCGCAGCAGGTCCACGTACGGCTTCAGGGAGTCGACGCCGAGGCCTTCGAGGAGGTCGGCCGCCTCCAGCGGCGGGCGGAAGCCGCACAGGCCGTCGAAGGGGGTGAGGGCGCAGATCAGTTCGGGCTTGTGGTTGGCGTCCTTGTAGTTGCGGTGGGCCGCGTCGACCGGGACGCCGCGGCGCTCCTCGTCCTCGAAGCCGGCCTTCGCCTGGGCGAGGTCGGGGTGGACCTGGAGGGAGAGGGGGGCGCCGGCGGCGAGGACCTTCAGGAGGAACGGCAGGGCGGGGCCGAACTTCGCGACGGCGGCGGACCCGAGTTCGCCCTCCGGGTCGGCGGCGATGACGGCCGACAGGGTGGTCTCGCCGGCTCCGCGGTCGAGGCGGGAGGGGGCGCCCGGGTGGGCGCCCATCCACATCTCGGCCTGGGGTTCACCGGTGGGCTCGACCCCGAGGAGGGCCGGGATCGCGGTGGTGGAACCCCACGCGTAGGGGCGGATCGTGTTCGTCAGGCGGTCCATCGTCGTCTTCCTGGAGCTGGTGCGGTGCGGGCACGGATGCGTGCCTCAGCTGTGTCCCCGGGCCGCCAGCGCCAGGTAGGCGGTGGCGAAGTCGGTGACGGCGAGGAGTTCGGCGAGCTGTTCCAGCTCCCCGCCCTCCTCCGGTTCGAGCTCGCTGACGGCCGTGTCGTGGCTGAGGGCGAGCTCGCGCGCGGCCGGTGCGGCGGAGAGTCCGCCCGTGGGCCGGTCGCGCAGCAGTACGACGCGGGCGCGCAGGGCCTGGGGCTCCTCGACGCGGTCGCGGAAGAAGTCGTCGGGGTCGGCCCCGGCGGCGAAGGCGCCGGAGAGCAGGACGCCGTGCGCGGGCAGGGCCTCGGGGAGGTCGGCGGCGAGCGCGGGGCGGCCGGCGAGTTCGGCGAGGGTCGCGGCGAAGCGGCGGCCGGCCGGACCGGCGCCGGTGCCCTCGCTCCAGATGAGGGGGAGCGAGTCGGCGAGTTCGGCGGCGAGGGTCTTGGCCGGGTTGGAGTAGGTGGCGATGGCCGGGCCGCAGCGTTCCGCGGTGCGGTCGAGGCGGTCGGCGACGAGCTGGAGGGTGTCCGGGGCGGCCGCGATCAGCCCGACCTTGTCGAGGAGCACCAGCAGCGGGGTGAGCAGGGCCCACAGGGCGCCGGGTCCGGCGGCGGCCGATTCGTCGTACTCCTGGTACGGGGCCTTGGCCATCGGTACGAGGAGTCCGTGGGCGCCGTCGACGGTCTCACTGAGCGGGGAGCGCTCGGGGGCGACGGCGACGACGGTGCAGCCGCGCCGGTAGGCCTGTTCGGCGAGGACGCCGAGGCCGGGCTCGGTGCCGTCGGTGGTGGCGATGAGCAGCAGGTCCACGGGGCCCGCCCAGCCGGGCAGGGCCCAGCGCAGCGCCCCGGCGGCGTGCGCGACGCCGGTGGGGTGCAGGCGGGTCACCGGGGCGGAGGCTCCGGCGAGGGCGCCGAGGAGGTCGGCGACGCCTCTGGCGGCGGTGCCGGGGCCGGCGATGAGCACGGCGCGGGGTCGCCCGTCGGGGCGCAGGTCCGCGAGGCCGGCCTCGGTGGCGTGCCGGGCGGCGGTGCGCACTCTGGCCCCGGCCTCGGCGGCGCCGCGGAGCAGGCCGCGGCGGTCGGCACGGGCGAGATCGTCCGGTGCGTCGAGGAGTGACTCGTCGAGCATGGGGGCCTCCGGCGGTGTTGACGGATCCAGGCTGGTCGAGCGGGGCGGGGCCGGGTCAGGCGGGTCGGCGGGCCTCGTCGACGAGGAGGACCGGGATGCCGTCGCGGACCGGGTACGCGAGGCCGCAGTCCTGGCCGGTGCAGATCAGCTCGGGGGTGGTCTCGTCCGCCGAGTTGTCCTGGAAGGGGGCGTGGCAGGCGGGGCAGGCGAGGATGTCGAGCAGGCCGGCTTCGAGCGGCATGGGGCGGTGTCCCTTCGGGGGGTGCGGATTGGGCGAGGTCAGCGTACCGCCGAGTCACTGGGCGTGCGGCTCGGCGGTGGTTCGTGGGCCCGCCCGGTTCGGGGCCCCGCCCCGGGGTGGTCTGGTGCGCCACCCGCGGGGGGGGCGGCGCCGCTGCGGGGTTCTCCCCCGGTTCGCGGCGCCCCACACTCCCCCGGCCACCGGTGCTCCCGGGCGGGGCCGGATCCGGCCCCGCCCGTGTTCGCGTCAGGCGCGGACCAGGGCCAGGACCTCGTCGCGGATCTTGTCGAGGGTGGCCGCGTCGCGGGCCTCGACGTTGAGGCGCAGGAGCGGCTCGGTGTTCGAGGGGCGGAGGTTGAACCACCAGTCGGCGGCGGAGACGGTGAGGCCGTCCAGCTCGTCGAAGGTGACGCCGTCCTGGCCGGCGTAGGCGGCCTTGACCTCGGCGGTGCGGGCGGCCTGGTCGGCGACGGTGGAGTTGATCTCGCCGGAGCCGACGTAGCGGTCGTAGGAGGAGACCAGCTCGGAGAGCGGGCCCTCCTGGCCGCCGAGGGCGGCGAGGACGTGGAGCGCGGCGAGCATGCCGGTGTCCGCGTTCCAGAAGTCCTTGAAGTAGTAGTGCGCGGAGTGCTCGCCGCCGAAGATCGCGCCGGAGGTGGCCATCTCGGCCTTGATGAAGGAGTGGCCCACGCGGGTGCGGACGGGGGTGCCGCCGTTCTCGCGGACGACCTCCGGGACCGACCAGGAGGTGATCAGGTTGTGGATGATCGTGCCGGTGCCGCCGTTGCGGGCCAGCTCGCGGGCGGCGACCAGGGCGGTGATGGCGGACGGGGAGACGCCCTCGCCGCGCTCGTCGACGACGAAGCAGCGGTCGGCGTCGCCGTCGAAGGCGAGGCCGAGGTCGGCGCCCTCGGCCTTCACGCGCTCCTGGAGGTCGACGATGTTCTTCGGGTCGAGGGGGTTGGCCTCGTGGTTGGGGAAGGTGCCGTCCAGCTCGAAGTACATCGGGACGAGGTCCAGCGGCAGGCCCGCGAAGACGGTGGGGACGGTGTGGCCGCCCATGCCGTTGCCCGCGTCGACGACGACCTTCAGCGGGCGGATCGAGGTGAGGTCCACGAGGGACTTCAGGTGCTCGGCGTAGCCGGGGAGGCTGTCCAGCTCCGTGACGGTGCCCGGGACGGTGCCGGCGGGGATCTCGGGGGCGCCCTCGTCGGTCCACTTCTCGGCGAGTTCGCGGATGGTGGCGAGGCCGGTGTCCTGGCCGACCGGGGCGGCGCCGGCGCGGCACATCTTGATGCCGTTGTACTGGGCCGGGTTGTGGGAGGCCGTGAACATGGCGCCGGGCAGGTCCAGCTTGCCCGAGGCGTAGTACAGCTGGTCGGTGGAGCACAGCCCGATGAGGGTGACGTCGACGCCGCGGGCGGCCGCGCCGCGGGCGAAGGCGGCCGACAGGCCGGGCGAGGAGGGCCGCATGTCGTGGCCGACGACGATCGCGCTCGCACCGGTGACCTGGACGAACGCCGCACCGAACAGTTCGGCCAGCGGCTCGTCCCACTCGTCCGGTACGACGCCGCGGACGTCGTACGCCTTGACGATGTTCGAAAGATCTGCGGCCACTGCCTGCCCTCCTGAGGTTTCCGTGCGGTGGGGCAAACCTACCTTGTACGGAGAGTGGCTTTTCAGACGATCTGGGTGTCAGGAGTCGGGCGAGCGGAGGACGCGCAGGTGTCCGCGGCGCGTCTCGCCGGGCGCCGGGCCGCTCCCCGCGGAGCCTCCCGCCTCGGCCGCGCGGTCGGGCGGACGGGCCGCCTCACGGACGGCGTTGGCCAAGGCTTCGAGGTCGTCGCCGGTGCGCGCGGAGGGGCCGGAGCCGTCCGACAGGCGGACGACTTCCCAGCCGCGCGGGGCGGTCAGGCGCTCGGAGTGCTCGGCGCACAGGTCATAGCAGTGGGGTTCGGCGTAGGTGGCGAGCGGACCGAGAACTGCGGTCGAGTCGGCGTAGACGTACGTCAGTGTGGCGACGGCAGGGCGGCCGCACGCGGTGCGCGAACAGCGACGTACAAGGCTCACGACGTTGGACGGTACCGCACTCTTGACCGGGCCGCGACGACTCGCCCCCCGGCCACTCCCCCGTGTCGTGTCCGCCGGGCGGTGACGAACAGGGGCACCGAGTCCGTAATGGTGCGCGATCTTGGCCGGATCGTTCGGGGCGTGACACCGGCGCGACACCAGGTCGTGACCGGATCGAGGCCGTGGGCCGCTGCCGCGCGGGAGCTACCCTGCCGGGGTGACGGACAGTTCGCTTCCTCCCCGCCCCGCATCCGACGCGCAGGCCCCGCAGGAGCCCCGGCCCCGGCGGCGCGACCGCCACGGCCGCGGGATGCGGGGGCCGCTGGCCCCGCCCCAGGTGCCGCTGTCGGCGAGCCGGGCGGAGCTGTTCGGCGACCTCGTACGGGACTCCGTGGAGCGGCTGGAGCGGCGCTGGCCGCAGCTGGACGAGGTGGAGTTCGTGATCGCGGACGTGCCCGGGCCGCCGGGCGGCCCGGACGGCGGCTGGAACGACGAGGCGGTGCCGCTGGGCGGGCTGGTGGAGGCCCGCGACGGGCGGCCGGCCCGGATCGTGGTGTTCCGGCGGCCGGTGGAGATCCGGGCGAAGTCCCGCGACGAGCGGGCGCTGCTGGTGCACGAGATCGTCGTGGAGCAGGTGGCGGAGCTGCTGGGGCTCTCGCCGGAGACCGTCGACCCCCGGTACGGACAGGACTGAGCCCGCCGGACCGGGGCCGGGCAGGGCCGGACCGGGGCCGGGCGCGGCCGGACCGGGGCCGGGCGCGGCCGGGCCGGGCCGGGCGCGCTCAGCGGACCAGGATCGACGGGTCCTCGACGGCGTGGGGGACGGAGACCCGGGAGCGGTCGTCCGCGAAGGTCTGGACGGTGAACATCGGGATCCCTTCCTGCGGCAGGGCCAGGGTGCGGGCCGCGTGGACGGGGCCGCCGGAAAGGGTCTCGACGGTCAGCGCGTACGGGCCCTTGCCGCCCGTGGGGGCCGGCGGCGGGGTCAGCGCGCGGGTGGTGCCCGCCTTGAGGGTGAGCTCCTGGACGGACGGGCGGCCGCCCTCGGTGCCCGGGGAGGCGGTGACGCGGACCTTGGCGTCGGCGCCGGCGGCGGTGAGCGTCAGGGTGGTGGCCTTGTCGTCGAGGCGGTCGTCGGCGACGGTGGCCCGCTCGCCGACCGGCGGGCTCGCCGGGATGAAGGCCACCTCCTGCTTGGCACCCGTGCCGCGGACCACCCGCAGCGCGGCCACCACCGGTACGGGCTTCTTCGGGTCGGCGGGGGCCAGGAACAGGGAGCCGGCCTCGCCGCGGGTGAGGTCGGCCAGGTCCAGGGAGGCCGTCATGCCGGCCTTGACGTGCAACTGCTCCTTGCCGGCCGGGCTGATGGAACCGTTCAGGCCGGACAGCTTCAGGTTCAGGTCGGCGTCGTCCTCGCCCGGGGCGAACGCGACCAGCCGCACCGAGGTCGCGTCGGCGGGGATGCCGGGCAGGACCAGGGAGCCCGCCGGGCCGTCCGAGGCGGGCAGCCAGTCGGAGCCGACCCCGTCCTCGGCGATCTGCGTGGAGGCGCCGACCCGGCCGGAACGGGTCGTCACGTGCGCGGTGACGTCCGGGAGCTGGGCGTCGGCGGCGAGGGTGGCCAGCCACACCTTGGTGGTGGAGTGGGGCTTCACCTCGGTGACCAGGTCCGGGGTGCCCGGCTTGGGCTTGAGCAGGCCGTCGGGGCCGTACAGCTTGATGTCCACCTCGGCGACGGTGTCGTCGGGGTTGGTGAGGTGGACGTAGTCCTGGCGGCCCTTGGCGGTGCTGACGCCGGGGAACCAGAAGTCGGTGCCGGGCGCGGTGCAGGCGAGCCCGAGCAGGCCGCGCGCCTGGCCGACCGCGACCTTGGTGGTCTGCTGAGCGGTCCAGCCGGGGGCGAGGGCGCCCTGGGCGGTGCCCGTCAGCGCGGGCGCCTCGGCGCCGGAGACGGTGGCCGCGACCGGCTTGCCGGGCTCCTTGGGCTCCAGGACGGCCTTGCCCTCCGTACTGGCCAGCCGGGCCGCGCCCTTGCCCGCGGCCAGGCCGGGGGTGACCGGGGTGAGGGAGGTGTAGGTGGTCTCCGCGATGTCCGAGGAACTGGGCGCCGGGCAGACGAGCACGGACCGCTCCACCGGCATGCGGGCGGCGGCCGCGCCGCGGGCACCGGCGGCCGGGGCCGCGGCGGGGGCGGTGAGGAAGGCCAGGCCGCAGGAGGCGGCGAGGGCCGCCGTCACGGCCGCGAGCGTCAGGGGGGCGCGCTGCTTCACGGCTGGGGGCTCCCGTCCGGACGCGGGTGGTGCTGTCCGTAGGTGTCGTACTGCTGGGGCTGTTGGGGCTGCTGGGTCTCGTACTCGTACGGGTAGGGCTGCTGCTGGTGCGGGAAGACGGGCTGCTGCCCGGGCTGGGCGTAGGTCCCGCCGTACTCCGGGTACTGCGGCGGCTGGGGGTAGGGGTGGGGCTGCTGCCCGCCGTGACCGGGCCCGTACCCGGGTTCGCGAGGGGCTTCGGAAGGTGCTTCGTACGCGGGTTCGTACGGGGCCTCGTACGGGGGTTCGTAGGCGTAGGGCTCCTGGTACGCGTACGACTCCTCGCCGTACACCTGCTGGGCGGGGATCTGTGCGTACGGGTCGGCCACCGCTTGCGCCGCCGCCGGCTCGGGGCCGTCGGCGGACGCGCCCCGCCGGCGGGCGCGGCGGCCCTGGCCGCTCTCGCCGTCCACCGCGCCGGCGGCGGGGGCGGCCTCCTCGGGGAGGTCGTCGTCGAGGCGCGCGCGGCGGCCGGGCAGGGCCATCACCAGCAGGACCAGGGCGAGCAGGCCCTGCGCCCAGTGCCAGGCGTCGCGGGTGACGGAGTCCTGGTGGACGAGGTCGAGGCGGCCGCCGTCCCGGGGCAGTTCGAAGCCCTGCGCCCAGCCGTCGAGGGTGACGGGGGTGAGGGGGTGGCCGTCGAGGGTGGCCTTCCAGCCCGGGTCGGCGCGGTCGGCGAGGCGCAGGGTGCGGCCCTCCTCGCCGGCCGGGACCTTCGCATGGGCCTCGACGGGGCCGGCGTCGACGGCGATGGGGGCCTGGCCCCGCTTGGCGGGGACGATCGCGACGCGGGCGGGGAGCCGCTGGACCTCCCAGACGGCGGTGCCGTCGTCCTGGTGGTGCTGCTTGAGGCCGGGGGTGCCGTCGAGGACCTGTCGCAGGGCGGCGGGGCCGCCGGGCGGCATCATCACGTAGCGCACGGCGAAGGCGCCGAGCTGCTCGGACTGGTCGGCGCCGGAGCCGGAGACCAGGCTGGAGACGGCCTGGGTGAGACGGGGCTGGGCGCCGGCGTCGGCGAGGACCTCGGCGTCACCGAGGCCGACGCCGCCGCCGCGGACCAGGGTGTAGGAGACGGTGGCGGGCGAGTCGCCGCCGAGGACGAGGGTGCGGGTGCGGTTGCTGTCGTCGGACTGTGCGGCGACGAACGCGGGCACCTGGACGGGGTCGTGACGGCGCAGCGGTCCGTCGGCGCCGGCGACCGTCCAGACGGCCGCGGCGAGCAGCGGGCCGGCGGCGGCGGCGAGGGCGATGAGGGCGGCCAGCGGCTGGCGCCAGCCGAAGCTGCGGGCGGCGACGCGTTCCTTGGCGCCGTCCGCGCCGAGCACGGCGGCGGCGATCAGCGCGAGCCCGTACAGGAGCGTGGCGGGGCCGGCCCAGCCGGTGCGGTTCAGCAGCACGGCGAGGAGCAGCCCGGCCAGGGCGGCGCTCCAGGCGGTGGCGACGGCCGGGCGGCGGTCGGCGCGGAGCAGGGCGGCGAGGGCGGCGAGCAGGGTGCCCGCGAGGAGGAGCCCACCGCCGGTGCCGGGGCCGCCGGGGTTGGCGGTGAGCAGGCCGAGGGGGGTGGCGGAGCCGCTGCCGTAGGGGAGTCCGGCCTCGTGCAGGAGGCGGCCGGGGCGGGCGAACAGGCCCAGGGACCAGGGGGCGAGGACGAGGACGGGTACGGCGAGGGTGGCGAGCAGCCTCGGGGCGTACGTCGTGAGGTGCGCGCGGCGCACCAGGAGCGCGGCGGTGCCCAGGGCGGCGGCGAGCGGCCAGACGACCGGCGTGAAGGCGGTGGCCAGGGTCAGCAGCAGCGTGTAGGTCCAGGCCGCGCGCCAGGTGCCGGGGGTGTCGCGGTCGGCGAAGCCGAAGGCGGTGACGGCGGAGCGGGCCAGGAGGGGCAGGAGGATCGCGAGGACGGCCGTGCCCAGGCGGCCGCCGGCGAGGGCTCCGGTGACGGCGGGCAGGAAGGCGTAGGCGACGGCGGCCCAGGCGCGCAGCAGCCGGGACTCGACCAGCGGCCGGGAGGCGAAGTAGGCGGTGAGGCCGGCGAGCGGGACCGAGCAGACGAGCAGGAGGGTCAGCGCGGCCTTGGTGGAGCCGAACAGCAGGGCGGAGACGGCGGCCACGACCGCGAGGTAGGGGGGTGCTCCGGCGGTGGTGCCGGTGCCTGCGGGCTGCCAGTCGGTGGTGTAGCGGTGCCACAGGTCGAGGGCGCTCGCGGGGGCGGGCAGCAGGGCGCCGCCCATGAGGCTGCCGCCACCGATCAGGGCGCGGCAGGCGGCGAGGGAGACGAGCAGGAGCAGGGCGAAGAGGACGGGGGCGGGCTTGCGGGCGATCCGCCTGAGCCGGGAGAACTGCTCGATCTCCAGGTAGTCGGCGTCGTCGCCGCCGGGTCCGGATTCGACGGCGCCGCCGTGGCGGCCGGTGGGGGCGCCTTCGGTGCCCTGGCCCGAGCCGAGGTAGGCGGCGAGCTGCTCGGCGTTCGCGCGCAGGGTGGCGCCGGGCGGGGGAAGAGGGGGCGCAGCTCGGCGGCGGGGACGGCGGTACGGCGGCGGGATCTGCGGGCGGCGAGGATCCGGCCGGGGCGCAGCAGGGTGGCGAGCAGGCCGGTGAACTCGGCGGCGGCCTGGCCGGGGGCCTTGCCGATGAGGTAGCCGAGGGTGCGCAGGAGGGTGCCGAGGAGCAGGCGCAGCAGTACGTAGGGCAGGGCGCGGCCGGGGGTGTTGGCCAGCAGGGTGTGGACGGCGCCGGCCTTGTCGACGCGGTGGGGGTCGACGGAGGAGCGGCCCGCGCAGTCGACGGTGCGGCGTTCGCGGGAGGCGGCTTCGGCGTGGCGCAGCACGGCGTCGGGGGCGACGAGGACGGTGTGGCCGGCGCTGTGGGCGCGCCAGCAGAGGTCGACGTCGTCGCGCATGAGGGGCAGGCGGCGGTCGAAGCCGCCGAGGGCGTCGTACACGTCGCGGCGCACGAGCATGCCCGCGGTGGAGACGGCGAGGACGGGGCGGACCTGGTCGTGCTGGCCCTGGTCCTGTTCGCGGCGGTCGAGGCCGGTCCAGCGGCGGCCGCTGCGGGCGATGGTGACGCCGGCTTCGAGGAGCTGCTTGGTGTCGTACCAGCCGCGGAGCTTGGGGCCGATGACGGCGGCTTCGGGGTTGCCGTCGGCGACGCGCAGGAGTTCGGTGAGGGCGTCGGGTTCGGGGGCGCTGTCGTCGTGGAGGAGCCAGAGCCACTGCACGGGTTCGCCGTGCGGGAGGTCGGGGAGGTCGTAGGTGTCGTCGCGCCAGGTGCGGCTGACGGGGTCCCAGCCGCTGGGGCGCTTGAGGTAGGGGAGGTCGTCGGGGGTGAGGGTGCCGGCGGCGCGGGCGGCCTCGTCGACGGCGGCGCCGAATCCGGTGCGGCGGGCGAGGTGCAGGACGTGCTCGTCGCCGAGGGCTTCGGCGAGGAGGCGGGCGGAGGCGTCGGAGCTGCCGGTGTCGGCGGCGACGTGGGCCTGCGCGGGGCGCTCCTGGGCAAGGAGTCCGGCGAGGGTCTGGGGCAGCCAGCGGGCTCCGTCGTGGGCGACGAGCACTGCGGTGACGACGTGCCGGGGGAACTCGGGGGTGGCGGCCGCCTGCTGGGAGACCGGCGAGTTGCTGTGCGGGGACATCGCGGTACGGGCCCTCCGGCCTGGGGATCCGGGGGTGGGATGCCCTCGGAGGCTGCTGGACAGCGCCCCACACTAACGGCTCGGAAGGGGCGGGTCCGCCTCCTGCGGGGAAGGCCCTGAACGCGACGGTCCGCCTCCTGCGGGGAAGGTGCGGGAGGCGGACCGTTTGCTCTGTCTGCTGGGGTGTGCGGCGCTCCGTGGAGCGCGGTTGACCGGGGTCGTCGTGGGGTGTGCGGCGGGTCAGACCGCTGCCTTCTTCAGGCGGCGGCGCTCTCTTTCGGAGAGTCCGCCCCAGATGCCGAATCGCTCGTCGTTGGCGAGGGCGTACTCAAGGCATTCGGAACGGACCTCGCAGGCGAGGCAGACCTTCTTGGCTTCGCGGGTGGAGCCGCCCTTCTCGGGAAAGAAGGATTCGGGGTCGGTCTGGGCGCACAGTGCGCGCTCCTGCCATCCGAGCTCCTCGTCCGCCTCCTCGACCAGCAGTTCCTGAAACAGCTCGGTCATGTGCGCCCCTCGCTCTGTCTGTGCGTCCCCGTGGTGTTGCCGTTACCGATCGCCGGGTAACGACACGAGTGAAATTACAAGTGTGTGGCTTCTGCCCAGTCAAGCCGAGATCTGCTATTGGGCCCCTTATTCACTCTGCGGAACCAAGCCTATGCAGAAAGTGTTCATATCGCCAAAAATCGTGACAGAAGCTACCGGGCTCCGGCGCGTGACGCCCTCCCCCCTGGGCGACGCGTCACTCCGTGGAGGGGTTGCAATCCGGCCGAAGATGCGGCGCGGATCACATTCCGGTCACGACTTGGCGTCGGCAGGTTTGAGAGCGGTACGCGCCGGTGCGCGTGGAGCGGCACATGCCCGGGCCGGGACTGCACAAACCTTTCTCCGCGCACAGTAACCGGATGAGGTGAAACTTTCCGGTCAAACCAGACATTGGGTTGACAGCGGGACCTCCGGCCCGGTCTCCTTGTCCTCATGTCAGCGCCCGCAGCCACCACCCGGACCCCCATTCGTGGGTTCCTGTGCGCTGCCCAGGTTCGCTGTTGCTGTTGCAGCTGTTGATGCCCCCGGAGCCCCGGCTCCCCTGAGCACCAGCCATCCCCCCACAGCAACCGCCCCGCACGACTGACACACGTCGAGGACACCCCCACGATGAACAGCGCCCCCGCTTCCACCGTCGCCGCCCCCGCCGTCACCGCTCCTGCCGCCCTTGCCCCTGCCGTCGCCGCCGCCGCCCGCGCCGAGGTTCCCGCGCCCGCCCGCGCCGACGCCCCCGCGCCCGTCGAGAGCGACCTGCAGATCGCCGGCGACATCCTGGCCGTCCAGCACCTCCTCCAGCCCGCCCGCGAACACCCGGTCACCGTCGCCGACTTCGTCGGCCTCGCCCGCTCCATCGCCGAGGACCGCGCGAGCTGGGAGCACCTGGTCCGGTACGACGCCACCACCCGCTGGTACCACCGCCTGCGCATCGTCCCCCAAGCTCTCGACTCCGCTCGAGCAGGGGGCGCCCCCATCGGTTACGAGGTCTGGCTGCTGAGCTGGGTCCCCGGCCAGGGCAGCGGCCTCCACGACCACGGCGGCTCCTCCGGCGTCCTGACCGTCCTCGACGGCGAGCTCACCGAGCACACCCCGCGCGGCCGCCTCACCCACCGCGCCGGCGCCCAGCGCGTCTTCGCCCCCGGCTACGCCCACGAGGTCGTCAACGACACGCTCGAAGGAGCAGTCAGCCTGCACGTGTACTTCCCCGGCCTGACCGAGATGCCGATGCACCACTGCTCCCCGGCCCACGCGGAGCACGTACCCGCCTGACACACTTCGATGCATGCGCATTGTTGTTCTGGCCGGCGGTATCGGCGGCGCCCGTTTCCTCCGCGGACTGCTGTCGGCGGTCCCCGACGCGGAGATCACCGTCATCGGCAACACCGGTGACGACATTCACCTGTTCGGGCTGAAGGTGTGCCCCGACCTGGACACCGTGATGTACACCCTCGGCGGTGGCATCAACGAGGACCAGGGCTGGGGCCGCACCGACGAGTCCTTCACCGTCAAGGAAGAACTCGCGGCGTACGGGGTCGGACCCTCCTGGTTCGGCCTCGGCGACCGCGACTTCGCCACCCACATCGTCCGCACCCAGATGATCGACGCCGGCTACCCGCTCAGCGCCGTCACCGAGGCCCTGTGCGACCGCTGGCAGCCCGGCGTCCGCCTGCTGCCCATGTCCGATGACCGCGTCGAGACGCACGTCGCCGTCAACGACCCCGAGACCGGCGAGCGCCGCGTCATCCACTTCCAGGAGTACTGGGTCAAGCTGCGCGCCTCCCTCGACGCCGAGGCCGTCGTCCCCGTCGGCGCCGAGCAGGCCAAGCCCGCGCCCGGCGTCCTGGAGGCCATCGCGGCCGCCGACGTCATCCTCTTCCCGCCGTCCAACCCGGTCGTCTCCATCGGCACCATCCTCGCCGTACCCGGCATCCGCGAGGCCGTGGCCCAGGCCGCCGCCCCGGTCGTCGGCCTCTCCCCCATCGTCGGCGGATCACCCGTGCGCGGCATGGCCGACAAGGTCCTCGCGGCGGTCGGCGTCGAGTCCACCGCCTCGGCCGTCGCCCTGCACTACGGGGCCGGACTCCTCGACGGCTGGCTCGTGGACACCTCGGACGCCGACGCCGTCGAGACGGTCACCGCCGCCGGGATCGCCTGCCGGGCCGTGCCGCTGATGATGACCGACACGGCCGCCACCGCCGCCATGGCCCGCGCCGCACTGGAACTCGCCGAGCAGGCCCGGTGAACAGCCCGTCCTCCGGTCTCTCGTCCGGCCTCCCGTCCGGCCTGTCCTCCGGTCGCTCGTCGGGCGTCTCCTACGAGGTGCGGGCCCTCCCCGGGATCCCCGAGGTCCGGCCCGGCGACGACCTGGCCCGGCTGATCGCGGACGCGGCTCCCGGCCTGCGCGACGGAGATGTCCTGCTGGTCACCTCGAAGATCGTCTCGAAGGCGGAGGGGCGGATCGTACGGGCCGACTCCCGCGAGGAGGCCATAGACGCGGAGACCGTACGGGTCGTCGCGCGCCGGGGCACGCTGCGGATCGTCGAGAACCGGCAGGGGCTGGTCATGGCGGCGGCGGGCGTCGACGCCTCCAACACCGAACCCGGCACCGTGCTGCTGCTGCCCGAAGACCCCGACGCCTCGGCGGCGGCCATCCGTGACGGGCTTCGGACGCTGCTCGGCGCCGACGTGGGCGTGGTGGTCACCGACACCTTCGGCCGCCCCTGGCGCGCCGGGCTCACCGACGTCGCCATCGGCGCGGCCGGGGTACGGGTCCTGGACGACCTGCGCGGCGGCACCGACGCCCAGGGCAACCCGCTGAGCGCGACGATAGTGGCGACGGCGGACGAACTCGCCGCCGCCGGCGACCTGGTCAAGGGCAAGGCGGCCGGACTTCCGGTGGCCGTCGTCCGGGGACTGGGACACCTGGTGGGCGGCGCCTCCTCGGCCCGTGACCTGGTACGGGCCCCGGCCGACGACATGTTCCGGCTGGGCACGTCGGAGGCCGTACGGGAAGCCGTGACGCAGCGGCGTACCGTCCGCTCCTTCACCGACGAGCCGGTCGACCCGGGCGCGGTACGGCGCGCGGTCGCGGCGGCCCTGACGGCCCCGGCACCGCACCACACGACGCCGTGGCGGTTCGTGCTGCTGGAGTCGGCGGACGCACGGCGGGAGCTGCTGGACGCGATGCGGGACGCGTGGATCGCGGACCTGCGGCGCGACGGCAAGTCCGAGGAGTCCATCGCCAAGCGGGTCCGGCGCGGCGACGTGTTGCGCAACGCCCCCTTCCTGGTGGTGCCGTGCATGGTCATGGACGGCGCCCACGACTACGGGCACGCCCGGCGGGACGCGGCCGAGCGGGAGATGTTCGTCGTCGCGACGGGTGCGGGCGTCCAGAACTTCCTGGTCGCGCTGGCCGGGGAGCGGCTGGGATCGGCGTGGGTGTCCTCGACGATGTTCTGCCGGGACGTGGTGCGGAAGGTGCTGGGTCTGCCGGAGGACTGGGAGCCGATGGGCGCCGTCGCCGTGGGCCACCCGGCCGGGGCACCGCCGGAGCGGGGGGCGCGGGCGGTGGAGGACTTCGTCGAGGTCCGGTAGTCCGTTGCACGCCGTCCCGTCCCGTCCCGTTCCGCCCCGTCCCGTCTCAGAGGCGGCTGATGTCGTTCCGGTACATGCGGGGCGCGCGGCGGGGCGGGGTGTGGCCCGCCAGGAGGATCAGGCGGGCCGCGCGGTGGCGCTGGCCGGCGTACGGGGCGAGGAGCTCCAGCATCAGCGCGTCGTCGGCGTCACGGTTGCCCGTCAGGGCGTAGCCGATGATGCCGGGGAGGTGCAGGTCGCCCGTGGTGACGGCGTCCGGCGCGCCGTTGCTGCGCTGGAGGGTCTCGGCGGAGGTCCACGGACCGATGCCCGGGACGGCCTCCAGCCGGGCCGCCGCCTGCGGCAGCTCCATCGCGGCGGCCTCCTCCAGCCGGGCCGCCACCCGGGCGGCCCGCACGATGGTGTCGGAGCGCTTCAGGTCCACCCCGGCACGGTGCCAGTCCCAGGAGGGGATCAGCGCCCAGGACCGGGCCGAGGGCATCACGTAGAGCCCGCCGGGGCCGGGCGCGGGCTCGCCGTGCAGGCGCACCAGGCGGCGCCAGGAGCGGTAGGCCTCGTCGGAGGTGACCTTCTGCTCCAGGACGGTCGGGATCAGCGACTCCAGGACCAGTCCGGTGCGGGTGAGGCGCAGGCCGGGGCGGCGGCGGTGGCTGGCGTGCACGAGCCGGTGCCGGGGGACGAAGGCGCCGGGGTCGTCATCGGCCCCGAGCAGCGCGGGCAGCCCGTCCAGCACCCAGTCGGCCCCCGGCCCCCACGCCTCGGCGTCCACCCCGTCCGGGGTGGCGGCGACCCGGAGGGTGGCAGGGCCGGCCGGCGTCCGGGTGCCCCGCCAGACGGAGCCGTCGGGGGTGGTGCGGAAGGTCGGGTCACCGGGGCCGCGGCGGAGGGGGCCGAGGACGAGGCCCAGGTCGAGGGGCCCCCCGGGCTTCCAGAGACGGCGCGTCCCCCCACCGGCGGCCGCCCCGCGCCCGGCGGGCACGGGCGTCCGCCCGGCCCGCAGGTCGGTACGGGTCGGGGGATCGAATCGGCCGGCCATGCTTCGAGGGTAGCGGCGGGGGCTGACAGGGCGGGGCGGGGCAGCCGTCGCCCCGGAACGGACGGCTGCGGCGGGGGCGGGCGCGCCATCCCCCCTCGAGGGGTGGAGGCCGGGCGGCGCCTGCCCACCCGCCTCCCACGGGCGGTGCCGGCGGCCCGGCGGGGCCCGGCGGGGCCCGGCGGGGCCCGGCGGGGCGGAGGCGTCTGGCCGGGCGGCACCGGGGATGTCGGGACCTCACTCAGCGGTCTCAGAGAAGGGTTGGGGCTTTCCCGTCAGTCTCATCGTCCTTCCGCGTCGGGCCGGTCAGTCAAGAGCGCTCCTTCGTCGCGTCGCTACGCGATGTCGCTGCGCTCCACTCTTGACAGCCCGTCCCGCCACGGAAAAACGAAGACTGCCGGGAAACCCCCAAAGGAACGGGACGGACGTTCATTGGACATCCGGCGGACTCAGCGACCCTCCGGGGTCGTCGGGGGCCGCCTCGCCAAGCATCCGGGCCGACAGGATTGCCATCCGGGGCCGCGATCCGCGACAGATCGCTACGCGCTCCTCTCGTCTCGGCGTCCGGCGGCCGTCTGGGGCCGCTGCCCGCACCAAAAGACGACAGGATCGGCATGCGGGGCCGGTGGGCGCATCAAATCGCTACGCGCTCCTCCCGTCCCGGCGTCCGGCAGCCGTCTTGGGCTGATACCTGCACCAAATGACGAACGGACCGCCCTGCGGAGCACCCACGCGCAGTAGATCGCTACGCGCTGCCCAGATCCAGGCGTCCGACGACCGTCTGGGGCTGGTCTGAAAGGAGTCGGCGTCCGTCGTGGCTGCGGACATGGGGGTTATTGCCGTCCAGTGCGTCCAAGAGGCGGACGGCATAGACCTCGGACATCCGGTCTTCGACCTCCTCCCTCGTGAGCCACCGCACTGCCGTGCTTTCACCGGAGAGGCGTTCCGTGCCACCGGAGGGCTTGCAGCGGAAGACCAGGGCGATCACCCCGGCCGTCATGTTCTTGTACACGCCGGTGAGCTGGTCCACCTCGACGTGGATGCCGGTTTCCTCCAGCACCTCCCGCCGCACCCCAGCCTCCGGGGTCTCTACCAGCTCCAAGACCCCGCCGGGCAGCTCCCAGGTGCCGTTGTCGGCTCGGCGAATCGCCAATAGCCGGCCGTCATCGCGCACCACCACCCCGGCAACCGACACGGAGTGGCAGGGCGTTGAGCCGTTCGGCGAGGCGCTGGCGGTCATGCCTCCTTCTGTTCGCTCAGGCGCTGGGCCTTGAGGACCGTGCGGGTGTCGTCGGGACCGTGCACGGTTCGGACCCGCAGCTCCTCGTCCCGCGCTTCGAGTGATCCGTCCACGGTGGCGTAATAGGTGTCCTGGTACACCTCGACCCGGCCGTCGGCCCGTTCACCCAGCCGCCGCAGGATCTCTTGCGGTGCGTGAACGCGCGCCTTCAACTCCGCTTCGATCACTGGCCCTCCCCTCTCACACCGTGCGTTCCGCACCCACGGCGATAGCCTCGAACATGCGCTGAAACCCCCTGAACAACGCCGTGCGGGGTCCGCATCACCTTGTAGGTGGCGGACTCATGTCCTTCCCAGCCCGCGTCGAAAGCCCCGACGAACATGGTGGAATCAGCACGGATCAACCGCCATGTCGGCAGCATGCCGTACCTGTACACCTCGATATCGCAGATCTCGGCAAGCTCACGCAGTCTGGCCTCGGCCAGCCGCACACCACTGGCGAGCGATTCCGCCGACTCGCCGATCTCGGCGGCACGCAACGCGACGGCCGGCGCCTCCGGGTCCAGCAGCAGCACCCGCACACGCAGGCCACCGTCCTGCCGGACGAGGTGAGGGCGCAACATCGAGTCCTTCAAGCCGATGAGGCCGAGGCCGCGCACAGCAAGAACATCCAACTCCTTGCGGACCGAACCTGTTCTACGACCAGCCCCAGACCGCTCGCAGCGCGGAGACACGGCGTAGGGCTCCGGCTTCCCTCGGCTACCGGATCGGTTGGCGAGCCATCCGCTGACCCCCGTCACACCAACCCACGACGACCGCCGACGCCGAGATGACCGGAGCGCGTAGCGATCTGGGGCGCCCCCGGTCCCGCTTGCCACTCTGTTCGTCATTTGCTGCGGGTACCAGCCCCAGGCGGTCGTCGGACGCCGAAAATAGAGAAGCGCGTAGCGATCTGGGGCGCCCACCGGTCCCGGATGACGGTCCTGTCGGCCTTCAGTGCGGGCAGCGGCCCCAGGCGGCTGGTAGACGCTGAGACGGGAGGAGCGCGTAGCGATCTGTCGCGGAGAGCGGCCCCGATGCACTGCCTCGTCGGCCCGGATGCTTGGCGAGGCGGCCCCCGACGACCCCGAAGGGTCGCTGATCCCGCGTATGTCCATCGATGGACCGTGCCGTCCTTTTGGGGGTTTCCCGGCAGTCTTCGTTTTTCCGTGGCGGGACGCCCTGTCAAGGGTCGCCGCAGGCGATCGCGAAGCGACGCGACCGAAGGGAGCGCCCTTGACAGGGTGGCCCGACGCGGAAGGACGATGAGACTGACGGGAAAGCCCCAACCCTTCTCTGAGACCGCCGAGTGAGGTCCCGGCCATCCCCGGTTCCGGTCAGTTGTCCCGTCGCCGCCCGGCGGGATGCCGCCCCGCCCCACCCACCCGCACCCGGGAGGCGGGTGGGCAGGCGCCGTCCGGCCCCGCCCCTCGCGGGGGAGATAGCGGGCCCAGGCACTCGGGTGTGGCGGCCCCGGCAGGCGTGCCGCTACCGGCCCTGGAGCTTTGCCGACGCGGAGCGCGTCGGGGGGAGCTGGTTGTACAGGAGGCGGCCCGGGCATTCCGTGGCGAAGCCGTCGCGGTGGCCCGAGATGACGTTCAGCTTGACCTTGGTGCCCTTCTTGTACCGGTTCCCCCCGCCCGACGTCAGCGTGGTCTTGGCCCGGGGGTCCGCGCCGAACAGGCCGAGCTTCCATGCCGTGAGGCGGGCCACCGCGTCCACCGCCGCCTTCGGCGGGGCCGTGGAGGAGTAGGTGCCGATCACCGCGACGCCCATGCTGTCGGCGTTGAAGCCCATGGTGTGGGCGCCGAGGACCGCCTTGGTGACCCCGCCCGCCCGCCCCTCGTAGACCGTCCCGCACTTGTCGATGGCGAAGTTGTAGCCGAAGTCCCGCCAGCCCTCGCTGACCACGTGGTAGCGGTACAGGCTGCGCAGCACCGCCGGGGCGTCCTTGCAGGCGTAGTTGTTGCCGGAGGCGGTGTGGTGGACGAAGGCCGCCTTGACCCTGCTGGTGTAGACGAAGCCCGGTTCGCGCAGGGACTCGTCCGCGCCCCACCCCCGCCGGGTGACGATCCGCGGGCGGGGGCCGATGTAGGGGCGGGCGGCGGCGGTGAGTTCGCCGTCGCCGACGACGAGCGCGTCGGCGGTGGAGTCGGCCTTGTCGAGGGCGCTGATCTCCAGTGCGCCGAGCGGGGCGTGCGGGACGTTGGCGGAGGAGGATTCCGCCGCCTCCATGGTCATCTCGGGCACGGCGGGGACGTCGGGCTTGTCGTCGTCCGGGGGGACGGCGGGGGCCGACGACGGGGGCGCGCCGTTCTTGTCGTCCGGGGAGGCCTGCGGCTGCGCGGCCGAGCCCGGGTCGACGAGTTCGAGGCGCAGGCCCGACGGGAGGCGGGCGGGGCGGGCGGCCCCGCGGGTGGGGGTGGCGGCGGCGTCGTCCGCCTGGACGCGGACCTCCACTCCGTTCGACGGGCCGACCCACAGGGGGGCGGTGGCTCCGCGGAGGCGGCCGGTGCCGCGTTCGGCGGCGTCGGGGTCGGCGGCGTGTTCGCCGTTGTGGGTGTCGACGTCCTGCCAGTCGGACCAGGCGCCGGTGGCGACGGAGCGGGTGCGTACCTGGACCCGGCCGCCGAGTTCGGCGGCGGCGTCGTCCCAGACGACCCCGACGAGCGAGAACGTCTTGACGTCGCGCGGGGTCAGGCCCCGGGTCTCGGCCAGGTCCGGGGAGGCGCTCATGCCGGGGACGCCGGGGATCCGCGCGGTGGCGGAGGGTCCGAGGGGGGCGAGGGGCAGTGACTGGGTGGACCCCGGGGCGTCGGGGACCGCCTCGGCCCGGGCCGGAGTGGAGAGGGCGAGCGGCATCGCCAGTGCGGTGGCCGTCACGACACCGATCGAGGAAGCAAGGAATCCGCGCATGGAAGCGATGCTGGGCACAGCCACCACGAAGCGCCATCGGAGAACTGACGGCCCGTCCGGCGGCGCGCCGGGCGGGCCTCCCCTGGACGGGCGAGCGTCCGCCCCCGTACGGGGGAGGGGTCCGCGTACGCTGGGGCGGGTGAACGCCATTGACCGCACCCCTGCCGACCTGCTGCGATCCGCGCTCGCCGCCGATCCGGGCCGCCCTCTCGTCACCTTCTACGACGACGCCACGGGCGAGCGGGTCGAATTGTCCGTCGCCACCTTCGCCAATTGGGTGGCCAAGACCGCCAATCTGCTCCAGGGCGACCTGGGCGCCGAGCCGGGCGACCGGCTGGCGCTGCTGCTGCCCGCGCACTGGCAGAGCGCCGTGTGGCTGCTCGCCTGTGCCTCCGTCGGGGTGGTCGTGGAGATCGGCGGGGATCCCGCCGACGCCGACCTGGTGGTGAGCGGGCCCGACACGCTGGAGGAGGCCCGTGCCTGCTCCGGTGAGCGGGTCGCGCTGGCGCTGCGGCCGCTGGGCGGGCGGTTCCCGCAGCCGCCGGCCGGGTTCGCGGACTACGCGGTGGAGGTGCCGGGGCAGGGTGACCGGTTCGCACCGTTCGCCCCGGTGGACGCGGACGGGCCGGGGCTGGTGGTCGGCGGAGAGGAGCTGTCGTACGCGGCGCTGGTCGAGCGGGCCCGGGAGGACGCGGCGAAGCGCGGGCTGGGCGCGGGGGCCCGGGTGCTGTCGGGGCTGGGCTTCGACGGCTGGGAGGGGCTGTCGGCGGGTCTGTACGGGCCGCTGGCCGCGGGCGGCTCGGTGGTGCTGTGCCGCAACCTGGACCGGCTGGCGCCGGAGGCGCTGGCGCAGCGGGTGGAGAGCGAGCGGGTCACGCACACCGTGTGATCCGGCCCCGCGTGAACCGGCCCCGCGCGATCCGCCCTCCCTGGGATCCGGGGGCCGTGGGATCCGGGGGCCGTGGATCCGGGGGCCGTGGGATCCGCCCTCCATGGGACCCGGCGGCCGTGGATCCGGGGGCCGTGGGATCCGCCCTCCATGGGATCCGGCGGCCCCGAAAGGGCGGGCGGCGGCGATTTGTCACCCGCATGGGTCTAGACAGCCCCCCGCCCCCGGGCCGCCCGTCTCCCGTGGGGGGAGTATCGCTGCAGGCCGTGCTCACCCGTACGGCCCCTGGCCGGTGCGGCGGAGCCGTGGCCGGCGCGGCGAGGGGACGGTGCGCGAGTGAGGGACGGCGCGGGCATACCGGACGACGCTGGAACGGCCGCGGGCGCGGGCGCGGGAACGCCCCCGCGCGGCCGCCGGCGGCGCCGGCTGCTGCGCTGGATCGGGCTCGGCGCCGTCCTGCTGGTCCTCGCGGGGGCGGCGACGGGCTGGTGGCTGTACGCGAAGCTCGACGGGAACATCACGGAGGACACCTCCGCCACGGCCGAGCTGCGCCGCTACGAGCGCGAGCGGCCGGCGCACTTCGCGTCGGGGGCCCAGAACATCCTGCTGATCGGTTCGGACTCGCGCTCCGGGTCGGAGAACGCGGGCTACGGGCAGGACGGGGGCACGCAGCGTTCGGACACCACGATCCTGCTGCACCTGCCGGCCGACCGGCGCAGTGCGACGGCGGTGTCGATCCCGCGGGACCTGATGACGGAGGTGCCGGAGTGCCTGGGGACGGACGGCTCGCGCACCGGGGACCGGTTCGCGCAGTTCAACTGGGCCTTCCAGTGGGGCGGGGCCGCCTGCACGATCCGTACGGTCGAGAAGCTGACCGGGATCCGGATCGACCACCACATGGTGGTGGACTTCGGCGGGTTCAAGAAGATGGTCGACGCGGTCGGCGGTGTGGAGGTCTGCCTGAAGCGGCCGGTGGACGACACCGAGGCTCACCTGCGGCTGCCGGCGGGCCGGCAGGTGCTGGGCGGGGAGCAGGCGCTGGGGTTCGTCCGGGCCCGCTACAGCCTGGGCAACGGCAGTGACACCGAACGGATGGAGCGCCAGCAGCAGTTCCTCGGCTCGCTGTGGGAGAAGGTGAGCAGCAACGGGGTGCTGCTGAACCCGGCCAGGCTGTACCCGTTGCTGGACGCGGCGACCTCCTCGGTCACCACGGACCCGGGGCTGGCCTCGCTGCGGGGGCTGTATGAACTCGTACGGGGCGTACGGGGCATACCGGCCGACCAGGTCAAGTTCCTGACCGTGCCCCGTCGCCCCTACGCGGCCGACCCGAACCGGGACGAGCTGGTGGAGCCGGACGCGTCCCGGCTGTTCGAGCAGCTGCGGGCGGACCGGCCGGTGACGGTGACCGCGCCGGAGGCGTCGCCGAGCCCGGATCCGGAGCCGTCCGCGGCCGCGCGCGGTGATTCCGCGGAGGGCTCCGGCGAGGCCGCCGGTGACGGTTCGGGCGGGCCCTCGCCGACCGGAAGCGGAACCTCTTCGGCGCCCACACCCGCACCTACCTTCACTGGAACCACAGCAGGCACGGCCGACTGCCGGTAAAGCAATCCAAAAGCCGCCTGGCCAACCGCGCCGGATGAGCGCTTTGGTCCGTTATGGGGGGAGTGGATTTTGTCACCGGCATGGTTTGCGGCTGACCTGGCCGGATAAGGTGAGCGATCCGGTGCACCGGCTGTGAAGAGGCCGTGCACCAGCAGCCGGATCGTTGACCGCGCGCCTGGGGGGAGGCGCGTCGCGAAGCACCGACGGAGGATTCGAGCAACCGTGGATGCGCAAAGCCGTGGGCGGGCGGACGAGATCGACCCCGCTGACCAGTGGGTCCTCAATCCCCGCACTGGCAACTACGAACTGCAACTGGGCCGTTCCGCTGCGCAGCAGCGCCTGGTCTCCGCCCCCCGCAGAACCCGCAAATCCTCCGCGCCCACGGCTCCCGCGGCACCGGCCGCCCCCTCCCCCGCCGTCCCGGGGCCCCGCCGCGGCGAGGGCCCGCCCGGCGGGCGGCGCGGCGGCGGGCGCTCCCGCAAGGGGGGCGGCGCCCCCGACCGCCGCAAGCGGCTGCTCAAGGTCACCGGCGGCACCCTGGCGTTCCTGCTGGTCGGCGGCGGGGTCGGCTCCTACCTCTACTACGAGCACCTGAACGGCAACCTGAAGGTCATCGACACCGGCGGCGCGGGCGGCGGGTTCAAGAAGGACCAGCCGATCAACATCCTGGTCATCGGCACCGACAAGCGCAGCGGCAAGGGCAACGAGGGCTACGGGGACGCGGACAGCGTCGGCCACGCCGACACCACGATCCTCTTCCACGTCTCCAAGGACCGCAGCAACGCGACCGCGCTGTCCATCCCGCGCGACCTGATCACCGACATCCCGGCCTGCCCGACGAAGATCGACGGCGCGGTCAAGGAGATCCCCGGCACGCGGGCCACCCGCTTCAACAACAGCCTGGGCCAGGAGGGCCGCGACCCGGGCTGCACGATGCGCACGGTCAAACAGCTGACCGGCCTCGACGTCGACAACTTCATGATGGTCGACTTCAATGCGGTGAAGAGCCTGAGCACGGCCGTCGGCGGGGTGCCCGTCTGCGTGGCGAAGGACGTCAACGACCGCGATTCGAAGCTGAACCTGAAGGCGGGCGAGCACCGGCTGGAGGGCGAGCAGGCGCTGGCTTTCGTACGGACCCGGCACTCCTTCGGCAACGAGAGCGACCTGGACCGGATCAAGACCCAGCAGCAGTTCCTGGGTTCGATGATGCGCGAGATGAAGTCCAAGGAGACGCTGACCAGTCCGAAGAAGTTCTTCTCGCTGGCGGAGGCGGCGACGAAGTCGCTGACCGTGGACCAGGGGCTGGGCTCGATCGGCAAGCTCACCGCCCTCGCGGGCGAGTTGAAGGACATCAGCCCCAAGAACGTCACGTTCACGACGCTGCCGGTGGTCGACAACCCGAACGAGCCGGCGAACCGCAAGGCGACCGTGGTCGTGAACTCCGCGCAGGCGGACCCGCTCCTGCAGATGATCCGGGGGGACGTGTCCCTCACGGAGGTGGAGAAGAAGGAGCAGGCTGCCAAGAACGCGGCGGACGCCGACGCCAAGAGCAAGCAGGACGCGCTGCTCCAGGGCAACCGGGCCCCCGCCGGGGACGTCCGGGTGGACGTGTACAACGGCGGCGGCCCCCCGGGGGCGGCGTCCACCACCCTGACCTGGCTGCAGAACACCAAGGGCGTGTACAAGGCGGGCAACCACGGCAACGCCTCGGCGCGGCTGGCCGCCACGCAGCTGGAGTACGCCCCCAACCAGGCCGACCAGGCCAGGGCGCTGGCGGACATGATGGGCCTGCCCGCCTCCGCCCTGAAACCGGGTGCGGTGGACGCGGGGCCGAAGACCCCGATGAAGCTGACCCTGGGCTCCGACTTCAAGGAACCCGGCACACCGCTCGGCGCGGCGGCCCCGCAGCAGGCCCCGGAGGGGGTCCAGCGGGTCGAGGCGGACAAGGCGGTCTGCGCCAAGTGACCGGCCTCTCCGGAGGGCGCCGGGGGACGGCGCGGCGAAGCAGTACCGGGCGGCGATCGGGCCGCCCGCCGAAAGTCCACAGACCGCCGATGGGGCGGTAGCCGGCAGGACCGGCACAATACCGACCGGTAAAGATTCTTGAGGGGGGTACGCGTGATGCACAGCAGCGTGCGGGGGGAGGGGGCGCCCGACAAGGCCGCCGACGCCGACGGCATATCCGAAGGCGGCAAGAAGAAGGTGTCCGGCGCGGTGCCCCCACCCCGGGAGGGTTCGGGCGGCAGCGCCCAGCCCCCGGGCGGTGGCATCCCCGCCCGCCGGCGCCGCCGGCGGGTGCTGTTCTGGGTGGCGTCCGTCCTGGCGTTCCTGATCCTGGGAACCTCGGCGGCCGGGTACCTCTACTACAACCACCTCAACAACAACATCCGCAGCGGACAGCGCCTCAGCGGCGAGAGCAGCGTGGAGAAGACCCACGCCAACGCCAAGGGCCAGCGCCCGCTGAACATCCTGCTGATCGGCTCCGACAGCCGCAACAAGCCGGAGAACGTGGAACTCGGCGGCAGCCGCGACACCGTGGGCAACCCCCCGCTCGCGGACGTGCAGATGCTGCTGCACGTGTCGGCCGACCGCGAGAACGCCTCGGTCGTGAGCATCCCGCGCGACACCCGGGTCGACATACCCGAGTGCACGGACCCCAAGTCCGGCGAGAAGTTCAAGAAGACCAACGCGATGATCAACGAGTCGCTCGGCCGCGGCGGCCCCGGCTGCACCCTGGCCACCTGGGAGAAGCTGACCAACGTCTACATCGACCACTGGATGATGATCGACTTCTCCGGTGTCGTGAAGATGGCCGACGCGATCGGCGGCGTCCCGGTCTGCGTCAAGGACAACGTCTGGGACCGGCCGCTGCCCACCTCGAGCGGCGGCTCGGGCCTGAAGCTCCAGAAGGGCACGACCCGGGTCAAGGGCGAGCAGGCGCTCCAGTGGCTGCGCACCCGGCACGCGTTCAGCAGCGACCTGGGCCGGGCGCAGGCCCAGCACATGTACATGAACTCGATGATGCGCGAGCTCAAGAGCCAGAACGCCTTCACCGACGTCGGCCGGATCACGGACCTGGCGGAGGCGGGCACCAAGGCCCTGGAGGTCTCCGAGGAGATCGGCTCGGTCAAGAAGCTCTACAACCTGGCCATGCAGCTCAAGGACGTCCCGACCAACCGCATCACGATGACGACGATGCCGACGTTCCAGGACCCCCGGGACGAGGACCGGCTCATCGTGAACCAGCCGGACGCCGAGAAGCTGTGGACGATGCTCCGCAAGGACATCGCGTTCGACAAGAACGGAGCGCCGCAGGCCGCGCAGAGCCCGTCGGCCGCGCAGAGCCCGTCGGCCGCGCAGCCCTCTCCCGGTGCCCCTCAGCCCGCTCCGACCGGCTCGCAGCCCGCGGCGCCGGCCGGCCAGGTGCCCTCGAAGCTCCCGGGCACGGCCCCGGACAAGATCGCCGTGAACGTGGTCAACGGCACGGCCGCCGGCCAGCCGCTGGCACCCCACCGGGCGAACGCGATCGCGGACGTCCTGGTCTCCAAGGGCTTCACCGGGGCCCGGGCGGACAGCGCGCTGATCCCGGAGAAGACCACCGTGGTGCGCTACCCGACGCCGGACCTGGCGGACGAGGCGAAGAACGTGGCGGCCTCCCTGGGCATCCCGGAGACGGCGGTGCAGCAGTCGGCCGACGTCTCGAAGATCACCCTGATCGTGGGTGCGGACTGGCGCGAGGGCAACGCCTTCCCGGCGCAGACCCCGCCGCCGGCCGGGTCGATCCCGGACACCGCCGACGCGATCAACGGCTCGGACACCGGAGCCTGCATGGACGTCTACAAGCCGTACCGCTGGTGAGCCGGCGGCTCCACTGAACGCGAAGGGGTGACCCGGTCCCGTACGGACCGGGTCACCCCTTCGCGTGTGCCGCGGGTCGCGCCCCTCAGACCTCGGCCGGGTCGCGGCGCACCGACGGGCGGCGGCTGGCGATGACCTTCCGCGCGAGCGAGCGCGGGCTGGTGAGGAAGCCGTAGCCCCAGGACATGTGCATCGTCGCGAGGGCCACGGGGATCTGCGCCCGGGCCTTCAGCGGCAGCCCCCTGCCCGCGGGGACGGACCCGGCGGTGATCGCCGCGAGGTAGCCGGCCGGGACGGCGAACGCCCACGGGGTGACGGCGACGCCCGCGACCACCCCGGCCGCGATCGCGCAGACGGCGGTCGGCGGGGCCAGGTAGCGCAGGTTGATGGAGCCGGCGTGGTAGCGGGACACGACGTGCCGCCAGCGGCCGTAGTCCTTGTACTGCTTGGCCAGGGCCCGCACGGAGGGCCGGGGCCGGTACTGGACCTTCAGCTCGGGCGAGAACCAGATCAGCCCGCCGGCCTCGCGGATGCGGAAGTTCAGCTCCCAGTCCTGGGCGCGGATGAACTCCTCGTTGTAGCCGCCCTGCTGTTCGAGCGCCTCGCGGCGGAAGACGCCGAGGTAGACGGTGTCGGCGGGGCCGGGTTCGCCGCCGGTGTGGAAGGCCGCGTTGCCGACGCCGATCTTCGAGGTCATCGCGGCGGCGACGGCGTCCTCCCAGGCGTTCTCCCCCTCGGCGTGCATGATGCCGCCGACGTTCTGCGCACCGGTCTCCTCCAGGAGGCGGACGGCGGTGGCGATGTAGTCCGGGGAGAGCATGCCGTGGCCGTCGACGCGGACGACGATCGGGTGGCGCGAGGCCTTGATCGCGGCGTTGAGGGCGGCGGGGGTCCGTCCGGTGGGGTTGGGGACGGTGTGGACGCGGGGGTCTTCGCGTACGAGTTCGGCGGCGATCTCGTCGGTGCGGTCCGTGGACGGCCCGAGCGCGATCACCACCTCCATCTCTCCGGCGTACTCCTGTCCGAGGATGTGCCGGACGGAGTCACGCAGATGGCGCTCCTCGTTGAGCACCGGCATGATCACCGAGACTGCGGGCTGCTGGGCGGGCATGTCGTCCTTCACGGTCGGGTATCGGTGTCACGTTACCGCGTACGGGGGAAACGGGTGCGCGGCGGACGAGCGGTACGGACAGACGCTGATCGTATGGGCCTACTGTTCCGATGAATCTGCCCGACGTACCGGGAGGTGTCCCCCGTGCCCCAGCCGCACCGTCCCCACCGGCCCGCCGGGCCGGCCCAGCCGCAGCGCGCACGGAAGGGCGGCGGCCGCGGCGGGACGGCCCGCGGCCGGCGCGACCGGCCCCGCTGGGGCGTACGGATCGCGGCCGGGTTCTCCCTGGTGGTCCTGGGCTCCGGGGCCGTCGGGCACGCCGTGATGACGGGCCTGGACACCGGTATCGAACGGGTGGACCCCTTCAAGGACATGAAGAACCGCCCCCAGGCCGGGCACGGGATGAACTTCCTGCTGGTCGGCACCGACGGCCGCGACAAGATCACCCCGGAGGAGAAGCGCGAGTACCGCCTCGGCGGGGAGCCCTGCCACTGCACCGACACGATCATGCTGGTGCACCTCTCCGCCGACCAGCAGCGGGCCAGCGTGGTCAGCCTCCCCCGCGACAGCTACGCCGAACTCCCCGCCCACCCGGACCCGGACACCGGCGCGCCCCACCGCCCCCACCCGGTGAAGCTCAACGCCGCCTACGCCGAGGGCGGGCCGAACCTGACCGTGCGGACCGTCGAGAGCATGACCCGGGTCAAGATCGACCACTACCTGGAGGTCGACTTCACCAGCTTCATGCGGACCGTCGACGCGATGGGCGGGGTCGAGATCTGCACCGCCAAGGCCCTCCACGACCAGAACACCGGCCTGCACCTGCTGCCCGGCACCCACCGCCTCACCGGCGGCCAGGCCCTCCAGTACGTCCGCTCCCGCCATGTCGACGGGGCCGCCGACCTGGGCCGCATGCAGCGCCAGCAGCGGTTCGTCGCCGCCCTGATCAAACAGGCCACCGGCGGCGGGGTGCTGCTCAACCCGGTGAAGTTCAAGGAGGTCAGCTCCACCCTGCTGGGCTCGGTGCGCGCCGACAAGGACTTCGGCTCCGAGCAGATGCTGGCGCTGGGGCAGGCCATGCGCGGTTTCACCCCCTCCTCGTCCGAGTTCGCCTCCGTCCCGATCGGGGACGCCTCGTACCCGGTCAAGGGCATCGGCTCGACCGTGAAGTGGGACGAGTCCAAGGCCGCCCAGCTCTTCGAGTCCCTGCGCGAGGACCGCCCCCTGGCCCCGGCCCGCCCCGGGCACCCCGCCGCCCGTCCCGCGCCCGCCGCGACGCCGGCGGCCGTCCCGGTGGACGTGCCCCCGCAGCAGGTCCGGGTCCAGGTGGAGAACGGCACCCGCATCGACGGGCTCGGCGGCCGGGTGGACTCCGCCCTGCGCGCCACCGGCTTCGACACCACCGGCACCCCCGGCAGCGGCGCGGGCCGCGGCGTGCGGCGCACGGTGATCTCGTACGACCCGCGCTGGGACCGCTCCGCCCGCACGGTGGCGGCGGCGCTGCCCGGCAGCGAGCTGCGCGCGGTGGCCGGGCAGGGCCGGACGGTGCTGGTCATCGCCGGCTCCGACTACACCAAGGTCGTCCCGGTACGGCCCGAGGACCCCTACCAGGGCGAGTTCGGCGTGGTCACGGGCGACCAGGTGGTCTGCGGGAAGTAGCCGCCCGCGCCGGGGCCGCTACTTCACCCGCTCCAGCAGGGAGACGTGCAGGCCGCGCACCTCTGTCGTCGAAGCGACCCGGTAGTGGTCCTTCAGCGCCTTCTTCGGGGCCGCGGGGAGCTTGTTGTACGGGTCGTGGTGGCCGTCGTCGGTGTCCCGGGTGACCAGCCAGATCCGCTTCGTGTCGCCCAGGCAGCGCTCGGGCTGCCTGCACTCCACGGGGAACAGGTCGTCGGACGCCACCGCCGAGCGCTCGGCGAAGACGTCGCGCGGCCGGACCCGGTCGGGCAGGTAGTACCCGATCTGGTAGTCGATCATGAACACCCGTTCCGCCTTGCCGCGCGGGGTCACGAGGCCGTCGCCGGCCCGGTAGCCCTTGGCGATCACCCGTGCCGCCGCGATGCCGTCGGAGGTCTCCTTCGCCTGCTCGGTGCGCAGCTGGCGCTGGTCGGGGGCGCCGAGCAGGACCAGCGCCGCCAGCCCGGCCGCACCGGCCGCCCGGGGCCGCAGCGCGGCCAGCCCGGCGGCGGCGAGGACCGCCCAGGCGGGGACGGTGAACAGCACGTAGCGGTCGATGAAGTACGAGGAGCTGCCCTGCGAGGCCACGAAGCAGGCGGCGATCGGCGCGGCCCCCAGCAGCATCAGCTCGACGGCGGGACGCCGGCCCCGCGGCCACGCGAGCGGCAGCAGTGCCAGCGCGGCGACGGCCAGGCCCACCAGCGGGGAGGTGAACAGGTTGTCCCAGAGGCCGGCGACGTCCCGAAGGTGCGGGGTCTCGATCCAGCTGATCTGCCGGCCGACCTGCCGCCGCCCCAGCAGCAGCAGCGGAACCACCGGCAGCAGCCCCACCCCGGCCGCCCCCACGAAGGACAGCGCGCTGCGGGTACGCCGGCCGTCCCGCCACCGCAGGGCCACGATCATCGCGTGCGGCAGCAGGACCAGCAGCGACACCATGTGCAGCAGCCCCGACACCGCGACCAGCGCGGAGTACCCGGCCCAGCGCCCCGCCGACGGCCGCTCCAGCGCCCGCAGCAGCAGCCACGTCGCGGCGGTCACGGTGAGCACCACGAAGGCGTACGACCGGGCTTCGGTGCCGTACCGGGTCACGACGGGCAGCAGCGCGAACAGCAGCCCCGCGAACACGGCCGTCCGGCGGTCGAAAAGGGCCCGGGCGATCAGCACCACCAGGGCGGCGGAACCGGCCATGGCCAGCGCCGAGGGCAGCCGGAGCATGGCGGCGGAGTCCCCGAAGACGGAGACCCAGTAGTGCAGCATCAGGTAGTAGAGGCCGGAGACGGCGTCGACGTGCCCCAGCATCCCGAACAGCTCGCCGGTGCTGCGGGAGGCGGCGTTCCAGCTGGCCAGCTCGTCACGCCACAGCTGCGGGGTCCCGGCCCGGAAGGTGGTCACCGCCAGGGTCAGCAGTGCCGCCCACAGCCAGTCGGGCCCGGGCGGCCGCCGCCGGCCCGCACGGGCGGGGGCGGCGGGCGCGGGGGCGGTCTGCGTGGCAGTCGGCATCAGGAAATCTCCGCGGCAGAGCCGGTCGTGGGTGCACGGCCGTCCCTCGCGCGGGAGCCGGACGTCGACGTATCAGCATACGGGGGCTTCGGATAAGGCTCCCGTATGCGCGGTCACCGTGGGTCAGTCCTCGTCCAGGCCCTCCGCGATGCGGCGCTCGCGCAGCTCCTTGATCGCCTGGCGGCGGGCGAGGCGGTGCGTGCGGCGGATCTGGGCCTCCTGGTAGCGGCGCTCGTCCTGCTCCGTCTCCGGGATCACCGGCGGGACCGTGCGGGGCTTGCCGTCGGAGTCCACCGCCGTGAAGACGAGGTAGGCGCTGCCGACCTGGGTGGCGGGGGTGGACTCGTTCCACCGCTCCGCCAGGACCCGTACGCCGATCTCCATCGAGGAGCGGCCGGTCCAGTTGACCTGCGCCCGGACGTGCACCAGGTCGCCGACGCGGACCGGGGCGAGGAAGGCCATCTCGTCCATGGAGGCGGTGACGGCGGCCCCGCCGGAGTGACGCCCGGCCACGGCGCCGGCCGCGTCGTCCACCAGCTTCATGATCACACCGCCGTGCACGGTGCCGAGGAGGTTGGTGTCGGCCGCGGTCATGATGTGGCTGAGGGTGGTCCGGGACGCCGAGATCGGCTTCCCCTCCGGTGCGTCCGGTATCTGTGTCATGCAGCCACCTTAAGTGCGTCTCCGAGGCATCAGGTGTGCAACAGCCCCGGTACGAAGACCCCACCGGGGTGTCCCGGGGCGCTCCCGGCCGGGCATCCTTGTGCGCATGAGTGACTGGGACGGCTTCGGCGGGGAGCGCGACGCGCGCGGCCGACGTGATGACGGGTACGGACGCGGCAGCGGGCAGGCGCAGCCGCAGGGGCCGCAGCGGATGCGCCACGTGCAGCGGCAGCCGCAGGCCCCGCAGCCTCCCCGGTCCCAGCCCCGTCCCGCCCAGGGCCCCGCCCGGCCCTCCGTTCCGCCGCAGGCCCCGCCGCCCGGCGCGCGGCCCGGCCCCGGCTACGGGGTGCCGCCGCAGCAGACGCAGGGTCCCGACGCGGCGTACGACAGCGGCTACAACACCGGCCAGGTCTACGGCCGCCCTTCGGGCCCCGGACGTCCCTCCGGTCCCTCCGGTCCCGGGCGTCCCGGCGGACCGGGCGGACCGGGCGGCCCCGGCGGTCCGGTCCGGCCGGCCGGTCCCGCGCCGGACTGGCGCAAGCGGATCAAGATCGGTTCGATCGCGATCGTCTCCGTACTCCTGGTGACCACGATCGGCACCTACTTCTGGGCCGACTCCAAGGTCCGCCGCGAGGTCGACCTGTCCAAGGTCATCGAGCGGCCGAAGGAAGGCGACTGCACGACCTACCTCATCGTGGGCTCCGACAGCCGCGAGGGCATGTCCGACGAGGAGAAGAAGAAGCTCCACACGGGCTCCGCCGAGGGCAAGCGCACCGACTCGATGATGATCCTGGCCAAGTGCTCCAGCGGGAACACCATGGTCTCGCTGCCGCGCGACTCCGACGTGGAGATCCCCTCGTTCGTCGGCTCGCAGTCGGGCAAGAAGTACGCCGGCACCGGCAAGCGGACCAAGCTCAACGCCGCGTACGCCGACGACGGCCCGGAGCTGCTGGTCCGGACGATCGAGTTCAACACCGGCCTGCGCATCGACCACTACGCCGAGATCGGCTTCGCCGGCTTCGCGAACATCGTCGACGCGCTCGGCGGCGTGGAGCTGAACATCGAACAGGGCTTCAAGGACGAGAAGTCCGGCGCCGACTTCAAGGCGGGCAAGCAGACCCTCAACGGCGAGCAGTCCCTGGCCTTCGTCCGCACCCGCTACGCCTTCGCCGAGTCGGACCTGCAACGGACGAAGAACCAGCAGAAGTTCCTGGCCGCGCTCGCCTCCCAGGCCGCCACCCCGGGCACCGTCCTCAACCCCTTCTCCCTCTACCCGGTGCTGGGCGCCGGCCTGGACACCCTCATCGTCGACAAGGACATGTCCCTGTGGGACATGGGCCAGATGTTCTTCGCCATGAAGGGCATCAACAGCGGTGAGGGCGTGTCGATGAACATGCCGATCTCCGGGCAGCGGGGCGGCAACCTCCTGTGGGACAAGCCGAAGGTCCAGCAGCTGGTCAAGGAGATCCAGAACGACCAGAAGGTCACCGTCAGGGGGCAGTGAGCCGGAAGCGAGGCCGGCAGTGAAATGAAGCACTCGTTCCGCGGAGCGCTGGACAGTCCGGTGAGTTCTTCGTAAGACTGGGCCGCCTTTTGCACGCCTGCTCTGGAGCGTAGATGTCTTTGCCAGCGGCCCCGCCCGAACTCGGCGACCTGAGGCGGGACGGAGCCCAAGCGACAGCCCTCGTGGAGCAGCGGCGCAACCCGGCCTCCGCCCCCAAGCCCCGGCTGCGGATCCTGGACGGCCTGCGGATCGTGGCGGCCGTGGTGGTGCTCAGCGCCCACTACGTGCACCCCGTGATCTGGGGCAGCCGCGAGAACAAGGAGCTGTTCGGCCCGCTGGCCACGGTCTCGCGCTACGGCTGGCTCGGCGTCGAGCTGTTCTTCATGATCAGCGGCTTCGTCATCTGCATGTCCGCCTGGGGCCGGCCGCTGGGCAGCTACCTGCGCAGCCGTGTCGTACGGCTCGGTCCGGCGTACTGGTTCTGCGCCCTGGTGACCGGCACCGTCATGGTGCTCTACGCGCAGGCCTACGGTGGCAGCCATCCCACGCCCAGTCAGATCCTGACCAATCTGACGATGGTGCAGATGCCGCTGAACAACCCCTCGCTCGACCCCTCCTACTGGACCCTGTGGTCGGAGGCCCGGTTCTACCTGATCTTCGCGATCGTCGCCTGGAAGGGCCTGACGTACCGCCGGGTCATGAACTTCTGCTGGATCTGGACCGTCGTCTCGATCCTCGCGCCGACCTCCGGCCTGCCGGTGCTGGAGGCGGTGGCGAACCAGACCTACTCGCCGCTGTTCATCTCCGGCATCTGCTTCTACCTGATCCGCCGCGAGGGCGCCCGCGTCGGCGAGCCCTGGATCCTGCTGGCCCTGTCCTGGCTGCTGATGCAGCGCTACATGACCGACATCCACGGCTGGAACACCCGCGCCGGCGACAAGCTGTCCTGGGCCGTGTGCGTCGCCGTGGTCACCTTCTTCTACCTCGTGATGGCCGCGGTCGCGCTGGGCCTGCTGGACCGGATCAACTGGCGCTGGCTGTCGGTGGCGGGCGCGATGTCCTACCCCCTGTACCTGCTGCACCAGCAGGTGGGTGTGACGCTGATGGAGCACTGGGCGGGCGACGTCCACCCCTACGTGCTCATCCTGTCGATGACCGGCTCGATGCTGCTGGCGTCCTGGCTGGTCGTGCGGTTCGTGGAACGGCCCGGCTCGGCGGCGCTCAAGCGCATGCTGGAACGGCGCCCCGCCAGGGCCTGAGGGCCGCCGGGCACGCGGAAGGGGCACCCCCGAGGGGGTGCCCCTTCCGCATGTCCTCGTGGCGGATCAGCGCCCGGCGCGGGCGCGGAGCTTCCACGGCATCGCGATGGACTCCAGCTGCACGGCCAGGTTCATCTTCGACTCGCCGACGGTACGGTCCTCGAAGTGGATCGGGACCTCCATCACCTGGAAACCGCGGCGCAGCGCCTTGTACTTCATCTCCACCTGGAAGCTGTAGCCGGCGCTGCCGATCGACGCAAGGTCGATGGCCTTCAGCGCGCCCGCGCTCCACAGGTTGAACCCGCCCGTGATGTCACGGACACGGGTGCCCAGGATGGTGCTCGCGTACGCGTTGGCCCAGCGGGAGAGCAGCTTGCGGTGCGCGCCCCAGGCGTCGGACAGGGTGCCGCCCGGCACGTAGCGGGAGCCCACGACCAGGCCGGCGCCGGTGGAGCGGGCCACGCCCAGCATCTCGGCGATCTTGCCGGCCGGGTGGGAGCCGTCCGCGTCCATCTGGAGCACGTACTCGGCGCCCTCCTCGACGGCCTTGGCCATGCCGGCCGCGTAGGCGCGGCCGAGGCCGTCCTTCGCGGTGCGGTGCAGGACCGACATGCGCGGCTTGCCCTCCTCGGTGAGGTAGCCCTCCGCGAGCTCGTCGGCGATCTTGCCGGTGCCGTCGGGCGAGGAGTCGTCGACGATCAGCAGGCGCAGGCCCGGCTGGTCGAGACCCATCAGCAGTTCCACCATGCCCGGGAGGTTGCCCGCCTCGTTGTAGGTCGGCATGACCACGGTGAGGGGGGTGTGCGCCCAGGTGTCGGGGAGCTTGGTGGTGGCAACGTCGGTCTTGCGGGGAGTCTGCTGCTCGCCTATCACAGGGTTATGCCTCACTGAGTTGGTCACCGGTCGGAGGAGAAACGGACGGCTGCGTCGGGCAGTTCCGCCTCGCACCACACCCGCACCCCTGCGCGAAGTTCGTTGTCGGCCCCCACGACGGCACCGTCACCGATGACGGCACCGGTCACGACCGTGCGCGAACCCACCGAGGCGCCGGCGCCGATGAGGCTGGCGTTCACCACCGTGTCCGCGCCGAGGACCGCGCCGTCCAGCACGATGGAACCCTGGACGACAGCGCCCGATTCGATCCGGGCGCCGGCACCCACCACGGTACCGCCCGTCAGCTTCGCGCCTTCCGACACCTGGGCACCGGGCAGGACGAGGGCCTCGCCGCGGGGGCCGGGGACGGCCGGGGAGGAGACGACCCCGCGCACGAGGTCGGCGGAAGCCTGGACGAAGGACTCCGGCTTGCCGAGGTCCAGCCAGTAGGTGTCCTCGGTCACGCCGTGCAGCTTGGCACCGGAGGCGAGGAGGCCGGGGAAGGTCTCGCGCTCGACGGATACCGGCCGGCCGGCCGGAATGGAGTCGATCACGCTGCGGCGGAAGACGTAGCAGCCGGCGTTGATCTGGTCCGTGATGATCTCTTCGGGGGTCTCGGGCTTCTCGGTGAAGGCCAGCACCCGGCCGTCGGGGTCGGTGGGGACCAGGCCGAAGGCGCGGGGGTCCTCGACGCGCACGAGGTGGAGGGAGACGTCGGCGTCGGCCGCCCGGTGGGACTCGACCAGGCCGGCGATGTCGAGGCCGGTCAGGATGTCGCCGTTGAAGACGAGCACGGGCGAGTCCGGGCCGCCGGTCAGGCGCTGGGCGGCGTTGCGGATGGCACCGCCGGTGCCGAGGGGCTCGTCCTCGACGACGTACTCGAGGCTGATGCCGAAGTCGGATCCGTCGCCGAAGTAGGGCTCGAAGACCTCGGCGAGGTAGCAGGTGGCCATCACGATGTGCGTGACACCGGCGGCAGCGGCCCTGGCGATCTGGTGGGCGAGGAACGGGACGCCCGCTGCCGGAACCATCGGCTTGGGGGTGTTCACCGTCACGGGGCGCAGACGCGTCCCCTGCCCGCCGACCAGCAGGATCGCTTCCGTCATTTTGTTCTCTCCCCAACCGGTTCAGGCGTACGAAGCTTCAAAGTTAGCCCATCCGGCACAGTGCGACGCCCGGCGGAGGCCCGCCCGGGCCGCCTCCGGCAACGTTCCGGTTACGGCCGGTTCCGCACGCTGCGGCCGCCGGCGCCCCGGCCTGTCCCCCCTATAGGGGCGGCCCGCGCCACCCCCGGGGGGAGACCCCCTGCTCAGCCCCGGAACCCCGCCCACCACATCCGTCCGCACCCCGCAACCCCGGCACCCGCCGGCCCGTGGCCCGATCCACCGGCACCGCACCGCCCACCAGCACGGACACCCCGGCCGGACCGGCCCGCTGGATCGGAATCGTTACAAAGGAACCCTTCGCATCCACCGCCCCGACGCCGTCGGGCCCGCGGACGGCGCAAGCGCGACAAGGCCCTCGGCTGGGTGCCGGGGCCTTGTCGTGTGCGGGAGCGGGTCGGTCCGCGCGACGCCTTACGGCAGGTTGCGGGCCATGACGATGCGCTGGACCTGGTTCGTGCCCTCGTAGATCTGCGTGATCTTCGCGTCGCGCATCATGCGCTCGACCGGGTAGTCGCGGGTGTAGCCGTAGCCGCCGAGGAGCTGGACGGCGTCGGTGGTGACCTCCATCGCGACGTCCGAGGCGAAGCACTTGGCCGCGGCGCCGAAGAACGTCAGGTCGCTGTCGACGCGTTCGGACTTGGCCGCCGCGGCGTAGGTCAGCTGGCGGGCGGCCTCGATCTTCATGGCCATGTCCGCGAGCATGAACTGGACGCCCTGGAAGTCGCCGATCGGCTTGCCGAACTGCTTGCGCTCCTGGACGTAGCCCTTCGCGTAGTCCAGGGCGCCCTGGGCGATGCCGAGGGCCTGGGCGGCGATGGTGATGCGGGTGTGGTCGAGGGTCTTCATCGCCGTGGCGAAGCCGGTGCCCTCGGCGCCGATCATGCGGTCGGCGGGGATGCGCACGTTGTCGAGGTAGACCTCGCGCGTCGGGGAGCCCTTGATGCCGAGCTTCTTCTCCGGGGCGCCGAAGGAGACGCCCTCGTCCGACTTCTCGACGACGAAGGCCGAGATGCCCTTGGAGCGCTTCTCGGGGTCGGTGACGGCCATGACCGTGTAGTAGTCGGAGACGCCCGCGTTGGTGATCCAGCGCTTGACGCCGTTGAGCACCCAGAAGTCGCCGTCGCGGACCGCGCGGGTCTTCATGCCGGCCGCGTCGGAGCCCGCGTCGGGCTCGGAGAGGCAGTAGGAGAACATCGCGTCGCCCTTGGCCAGCGGGCCGAGGTACTTGGCCTTGAGCTCCTCGGAGCCGGAGAGGATCACCGGGAGGGAGCCGAGCTTGTTCACGGCCGGGATCAGGGAGGAGGAGGCGCAGACGCGGGCCACCTCCTCGATCACGATGACCGTGGCGAGGGCGTCGGCGCCGGCGCCGCCGTAGGTCTCGGGCACGTGGACGGCGTGCAGGTCGTTGGCGACGAGGGCGTCGAGGGCCTCCTGCGGGAAGCGGGCCTCCTCGTCGACCGCGGCCGCGAACGGGAGGATCTTCGCCTCGCAGAGCGCGCGGACGGACTCGCGGAGCATGTCGTGCTCCTCGGCCGGGCGGTACAGGTCGAAGTCGGCAGAACCCGCCAAGATCAGTCACTCCCCAGGATGACGCGCCGTAGGGCGCTGACAGCCGTGTGTCGCTGGCAGGCGCGCGGCGCGGGATGCTAACTACCGTTAAGTAACCCAAATTCTAGTTCCCGGCGCCCGTGCAGCGATATGCAGCGCGTACGTGAGCTGCGTGACAGCCGGGTACTCCTGGGAACGTCCCCCGGGACCGGCCCGACTATGCTCGGGGGCCGCAAACGGCCCCGCACCTCTGGAGCATCCATGGCCCCCCTCAAGATCACCGTGATCGGCACCGGCTACTTGGGCGCCACGCACGCCGCGGCCATGGCGGAGCTCGGCTTCGAGGTGCTGGGGCTGGACGTGGTGCCGGAGAAGATCGAGATGCTGGCCTCGGGCCGGGTCCCGATGTACGAGCCCGGGCTGGAGGAGCTGCTGGCCCGGCACGTGGCCGGGCTGCCGGGGGCCACCGGGCGGCTGCGCTTCACGCAGTCGTGGGAGGAGGTCGGGGAGTTCGGCGACGTGCACTTCGTGTGCGTGAACACCCCGCAGAAGCACGGCGAGTACGCGTGCGACATGTCGTACGTGGACTCGGCCGTGGAGTCGCTGGCCCCGCACCTGACGCGGTCCGCGCTGGTGGTGGGGAAGTCCACCGTGCCCGTGGGGTCGGCCGAGCGGCTCGCCGCGAAGCTCGCCGCGCTGGCCCCGGCGGGCGCGGACGTGGAGCTGGCGTGGAACCCGGAGTTCCTGCGCGAGGGCTTCGCCGTGCAGGACACCCTGCACCCCGACCGGATCGTGATCGGCGTGCGGGGGGAGCGCGGGGAGAAGCTGCTGCGGGAGGTGTACGCGACGCCCATGGCGGAGGGCACCCCGCTGGTGGTGACCGACTTCCCGACGGCCGAGCTGGTCAAGACCGCCGCCAACTCCTTCCTCGCCACGAAGATCTCCTTCATCAACGCCATGGCCGAGGTCTGCGAGGCCGCCGGCGGTGACGTCGTCAAGCTCGCCGAGGCCATCGGTTACGACGAGCGGATCGGCGCCAAGTTCCTGCGCGCCGGCATCGGCTTCGGCGGCGGCTGTCTGCCCAAGGACATCCGCGCCTTCATGGCCCGGGCCGGCGAGCTCGGCGCCGACCAGGCGCTGACCTTCCTCAGGGAGGTCGACTCCATCAACATGCGACGCCGCGGCCACATGGTCGAGCTGGCGCGCGAGGCGGTGGGCGGGTCCTTCCTGGGCAAGCGGGTGGCGGTGCTCGGCGCCACGTTCAAGCCGGACTCGGACGACGTGCGCGACTCCCCCGCGCTGAACGTCGCCGGGCAGATCCACCTCCAGGGCGGCCAGGTCACGGTCTACGACCCCAAGGGCATGGACAACGCCCGCCGGGTCTTCCCCACCCTCGGCTACGCGGACTCGGCGCTGGCCGCCGCCCGCGGCGCGGAGGTCGTGCTGCACCTCACCGAGTGGCGCGAGTTCCGCGAGCTCGACCCCGCCGAGCTGGGGTCCGTCGTCACGGACCGGCTGATCCTCGACGGGCGCAACGCCCTCGACCCGCTGCGCTGGCGGGGCGCCGGGTGGACCTACCGGGCCATGGGACGCCCGCAGGCATAAGGGGCTTCCGGGCCCCCCGCGGGCCGGCCGGGGCGTACTTCGGTACCCACTTTTGAAGGTTCTCAGTCAAAGAAGCGGAATGAACGACTGGGTAGACTCGGGGCCGATGACCACGACCAGCAGCCCCGCAGTCCAGCCCACGGCGCCCTCGAAGACGGCGCCCGCCACGCGTGACCGGCGGGGATCCTTCGAAGCGGCCATGCGAGGACGCGGCGCCCTGCTGGGCATCGCGGTCTTCTGGCTGGCCACCAGGGCGGCGATGCTCTGGACGCTCGTCCACGACGTCGGGCACTCCACCAACACCCGGGTGGAGGTCTCCGTGACCTACCACAACTGGTACAACGTCCTGGTCCACTGGACGATGCCGCACAACGACGTCATGTGGCAGTACCCGCCGGCGGCCGCGGCGGTCTTCCTCTCCCCGGACCTGCTGCCGTTCCTCACCTACTTCCAGGCCTTCGTCGCCCTGACGGTGCTCTGCGACGCCGTCATCCTGCTCGGCCTCCTGAGGGCGGCGCGGCGCGACGACGGCAGCATGGCCGGTGCGGTGATGTGGCTGGTGGCGCTGCCGCTGATGATGGCGACCCCGTTCGCCCGTTACGACATCCACGTCACCCTGTTCGCGGTCTTCGCGCTGCTCTGCATGCGCAACCGGCCCCGGCTCGGCGGGGTCGTCGCCGGTATCGGGGCGATGGTCAAGGTGTGGCCGCTGCTGACGCTGCTCGGCGTCCCCCGCGGCAAGTCCACGCGTGACGCGATCGTCGCGGCGGCGCTGTCCTGCGCGGCGCTGCTGGGCGTGTTCGCGCTGCTGTTCAAGGACACGCTCGGGTTCCTGGGCAACCAGGGCAACCGCGGTGTGCAGGTCGAGTCGCTGGGCGGTTCGGCGCTGATGGCGGCGAAGCTGGTGCACCTGTGGCCCGGCAAGACCAACTTCCAGTTCGGGGCGTTCGAGTACGTCGGCCCGTACGTGTCGAGCGTCGCGCGGGCCTCGGTGGGCCTGACGGTGATCGGATTCCTGCTGCTCCTGCTGTGGCGGGTGAAGGCCAACCGCTGGTCGAGCGCGACGCCCTTCGACGCCGCGCTCTGCGCGATCCTGGTCTTCACGGTCACCAGCCGCGTGATCAGCCCGCAGTACATGATCTGGCTGCTGGGTCTCGGGGCGGTCTGCCTGACCTCGAAGCACAGCACCCAGCGGCCGGTCGCCTGGCTGCTGGTCGCCACCACCGCGCTGACCACCCTGGTCTTCCCCGTCTTCTACGACGCGGAGGTCCTGACCACCAGCACGCTGGGCACGGTCCTACTCTGCTCCCGCAATGCCCTGCTGCTGTTCGCGACGGTGTGGTCCGGCGTCCGGCTGTGGAAGGCGACCGTCCTGCCGAAGGCGGAGCTCTAGCCGGGGGCGCCCTTGTGCTGGGCGGCGCGGGCGGTGAACTCCGCCTCGCGCAGCACCCGCTGGGCGTTGCCCCAGGTGAGCAGGGCGAGGTCGGCTTCCGACCAGCCGCGTTCCAGTAGTTCCGCGATCAGCCGCGGGTAGCCCGAGGGGTCGGTGAGTCCGGCCGGCCTCGGGCTTCCCTGTTCGGAGCCGAAGGCGGCGCCGAGGCCGACGCCGTCGGGGCCCGCGAGGGCGCGTACGTGTTCGACGTGGTCGGCCACGGCGTGCAGGGAGTCGCCGGTGCGTTCGGAGTCGAAGGTGACCATCGCCAGCCCGCCGGCCGCGCGCAGGGCGAGGAGGACCTCGTCGGTGGCGTTGTCCGGGTGCGGGTTGAGGGAGGCGGCGCCGGTGTTCGAGATGATCGCGGGTGCCTTGGAGGCGGCCGCGAGCTGGCAGGCGGCGGCGGGCGGGCAGCCCGTCAGGTCGATCAGCATCGCGAGCCGGTTCGCCTCCTTGACCACCTCGTGGCCGAAGGCCGTCAGGCCCTCGTCGGCCCAGGGGGCCCCGGCGGGCGCGAGCAGACGTACGCCGAGGGCATGGAAGGCGCGCAGGGCGCCGAGGGAGCCGGTGAGGGTGCTGCCGGGGACGGGGCCGAGGAACGAGGCGATCTGGCCGCGGTTGCGGGCGTCGGCCATGTCGTCGGCGGTCAGGGCGAGGTACAGGGTGTCGGCGTAGCGGCGCATCAGGGCGCGTGCGGCGTCGATCTGTTCGAGGGTCTCGCACACGGCCTGGGCGCAGGAGTCCGCGCGGGGCGGGCCGGGGGGTACGAGGAGGGTCCAGAACTGGGCGCCCACGCCCCCGGCGCGCAGCCGGGGGATGTCGGTGTCGACCTCGGTGTCCGGGGTGTCGATGTCGTGGTACGGGCTCTGGCGCAGGGTCCAGACGAGGGTGTTGCAGCCGTCGGCCACGGGATGGACGGCGAGCAGCGCGGCCGCGCGGTCCAGTGATCCGCCCGCCGCCAGGGGGGCGGTGACGGGGACGTCTTCGGCTCCGACACCCACGGAGTGGGGTTCATCCTGCAGGTCGGCCATGGCATTCGCTCCGGTCTCGGCGGCAGCAGGGAGATATGGGGCCACCGTGACATGCGGGGTGAGGGTGGCGCCCGGCGAATGCGGCGTTCGGGTGTACGGCGGTACGGGACAGGGCCGGGGCCGGGGTGTACGGCGGTACGGGACAGGGGCGGGGCCGGGTGTTCCCGGTCCCGCCCCTGTGCGCGGTCTCCCCTGCGGGTGCGGCTAGAGCACCGCGTTGGAGGGGCCGCGGGTGGCCGAGAGGTCCCGGGCGACCGCTTCGGCGTCGCGCAGCGCCCGTACGGCGTTGGACCAGGTCAGCTTGGCCAGGTCGGCCCGGGACCAGCCGCGGTGCAGGAGCTCCGCGATCAGGTTCGGGTAGCCGGAGACGTCGTCGAGCCCGGCCGGGGTGAAGGCCGTGCCGTCGAAGTCGCCGCCGATGCCGATGTGGTCGACGCCGGCGACCTCGCGCATGTGGTCGAGGTGGTCGGCGACGGTGGCGGCGGTGGCCACGGGGCGGGGGCGGCCGGCTTCGAAGGCCCGGTGGAGGGCCATCGCCTCGGGGGTGGTGTCGAGGTGGTGGAAGCCGTGGGCGCGCAGGTTCTCGTCCGCGGCGAGGGTCCACTCGACGGCGGCCGGGAGGATGAACTTCGGCACGAAGGTGGCCATCGCGACGCCGCCGTTGGCGGGCAGCTGGGCCAGCACGTCGTCGGGGACGTTGCGCGGGTGGTCGCAGACCGCCCGGGCCGAGGAGTGCGAGAAGATCACCGGCGCGGCCGAGACGGCGAGCGCGTCGCGCATGGTGGTGTCGGCGACGTGCGAGAGGTCGACGAGCATGCCGATGCGGTTCATCTCGCGCACCACCTCGCGGCCGAAGTCCGCGAGGCCGCCGTGGCGGGGTGCGTCGGTCGCCGAGTCCGCCCAGTCGATGGTGTCGTTGTGGGTGAGCGTCATGTACCGCACGCCCAGCCGGTGCAGGGCGCGCAGGGTGGCGAGCGAGTTGTTGATGGAGTGGCCGCCCTCGGCACCCGTCAGCGAGGCGATCCGGCCGTCGGCGCGGGCCGCCTCCATGTCGTCCGCCGTCAGGGCCCGCACCAGGTCCCCGGGGTAACGGGCGATCAGCTGCCCGACGGCGTCGATCTGCTCCAGGGTGGCGCTGACGGCCTCGTCGCCCGCGAAGTCGGAGCGGACGTAGACCGACCAGAACTGCGCGCCGACCCCGCCGGCGCGCAGCCGGGGGATGTCGGTGTGCAGGTGGGCCGACTGGTCGCCGGCGATGTCGCGCCGGGCGAGGTCGTAGCGCACCTGCTCGCGGAGGGCCCAGGGCAGGTCGTTGTGGCCGTCGACGACCGGGTGCTCGGCGAGGAGCTCCCGGGCCCGCGCGAGCAGGTCCGCCGCGCTCACTTGCCGAACCCGAAGGATTCCGCGCCCGCCACCTTGGCGCGCAGCCGCTTGCCCTTCTCTGTGGCCTGGTCGTTGAGCTCCTGCTGGAACTCCCGCATCCGCCCGAGCAGCTCGGGGTCGTGCGCGGCGAGCATGCGCACGGCGAGCAGGCCGGCGTTGCGGGCGCCGGCGACGGAGACGGTGGCGACGGGAACCCCGGCGGGCATCTGGACGATCGACAGGAGCGAGTCCATGCCGTCGAGGTACTTCAGCGGGACCGGCACGCCGATGACGGGCAGCGGGGTGACGGAGGCGAGCATGCCGGGCAGGTGGGCTGCCCCGCCCGCACCGGCGATGATCGCCTTCAGGCCCCGCTCGGCGGCGTGCTCGCCGTAGGCGACCATCTCGCGCGGCATCCGGTGGGCGGAGACGACGTCGACCTCGTAGGGGATCTCGAACTCGTCCAGCGCCTGGGCGGCGGCCTCCATGACCGGCCAGTCGGAGTCCGAGCCCATGACGATGCCCACGACGGGGGAAGTGCTCATTCGGTGATCGTTCCTCTGAGGTAGCCGGCTGCGTGGCGTGCGCGTT
Organism: Streptomyces katrae; assembly: GCF_002028425.1. Taxonomy (GTDB): domain Bacteria; phylum Actinomycetota; class Actinomycetes; order Streptomycetales; family Streptomycetaceae; genus Streptomyces; species Streptomyces katrae_A. The sequence continues at coordinate 3,189,619 of NZ_CP020042.1, forward strand.
CCAGCACATCGTCCAGGTCGTCGCCGTAGGTGTTGACGTGGCCGACCTTGCGGCCGTGTTTCACGTCCTTGCCGTACATGTGGATCTTCACCTGCGGGTCGTGGGCCATGCAGTGCAGGTACGCCGCGTACATGTCGGGGTAGTCCCCGCCGAGGACGTTCGCCATCACGGTCCAGCGGGCCCGGGGGCGCGGGTCGCCCAGGGGGAGGTCCAGGACCGCGCGCACGTGGTTGGCGAACTGGGAGGTGACCGCGCCGTCCTGGGTCCAGTGGCCGCTGTTGTGCGGGCGCATGGCCAGTTCGTTGACGAGGATGCGGCCGTCGGTGGTCTCGAACAGCTCCACGGCCAGGTGGCCGGTCACGTCGAGTTCCTTGGCGATGCGCAGGGCCAGGGCCTGGGCCTCGCCCGCGAGGGCTTCGGAGAGGTTGGGGGCGGGGGCGATCACCGTGTCGCACACGCCGTCGACCTGGATGGACTCGACGACGGGGTAGGCCACGGCCTGGCCGTGCGGGGAGCGGACGATGTTGGCCGCGAGTTCGCGGACGTAGTCCACCTTCTCCTCCGCGAGGACCGGGACGCCCGCCTTGAACGGGGCCTCCGCGTCCTCGGGCGTGCGGACGAACCACACGCCCTTGCCGTCGTACCCGCCGCGCACCGTCTTGAGGATGACGGGGAAGCCGCCGACCTCTTCCGCGAAGGCCGCCGCGTCCGCCGGATCGCTCACGATCCGGTGGCGGGGGCTGGGCGCGCCGATCTCGTCGAGCCTGGCGCGCATCACCCCCTTGTCCTGGGCGTGCACCAACGCGTCGGGCCCCGGCCGGACGGGGATGCCGTCCGACTCCAGGGCCCGGAGGTGCTCGGTGGGTACGTGCTCGTGATCGAAGGTGATCACGTCGCAGCCGCGCGCGAAGGCGCGCAACGTGTCCAGGTCGCGATAGTCGCCGATGACGACGTCGTTCACGACCAGGGCCGCCGAGTCCTGGGGGGTGTCACTGAGGATCTTGAATCTGATGCCGAGGGGGATGCCCGCCTCGTGGGTCATGCGGGCGAGCTGACCGCCGCCGACCATGCCGACTACCGGGAACGTCACGCCTCCAGGGTATCCGCCGGTATTCCGCCATACGGACGCAGGCCTGGCGCGGACTCGCCGGTGGGGCCCGGAGGCCTTGTGTGCGTTGCGTCGCACGGGGTGCCGAGGCGCGGCGGGGCCCCCGGGGCGACACTTAACATGGTGGGGTTGACGAGATCGGGTGACACGCCCGGCGGGCGCTGACGGCCCACCCCGCGGACCCTCCCGCGGCCCACCCGGGACTCACACGACGACTGACAGGGACTGAACCATCACATGAGCACCCCGAACGCAGTACCGCTGTCCGAGCGCTTCCGAGGCCTGGCCCGGGAGGTCGTCAAGTTCGGCGCGGTCGGCGGCGCGGGCGTCCTGGTGAACTTCGGCGTCTTCAACCTGCTGCGCGCCACCACGGACCTGCAGACGGTCCGCGCGAACGTGATAGCCATCGTGGTCGCCATCATCACGAACTACGTGGGGTTCCGCTACTTCACCTACCGTGACCGCGACCTGGGCAGCCGGCGCCGCGAGATGATCCTCTTCGTGCTGTTCAGCGTGATCGGCATGGTCATCGAGAGCGGCGTGCTCTACGTCGCCACGTACGGCTTCGGGCTGGACAGCTCGCTGCAGAACAACGTCTCCAAGTTCTTCGGCATGGCGGTGGCGACGGTCTTCCGGTTCTGGTCGTACCGGACGTGGGTCTTCAAGGCCCTGCCGACGGACGCTGCGCCCTCGCTGGTCGTCGAGCAGCGTGACGGGCAGGAGCCGGCGCCCGTGGCCCCCCGCACCCCGGAGCCGGCGGGCAACCAGGGCTGAGGCCTACCTGACCGTCCGCTCCGGCTCCGCGCGCGGGGGCGCGGTGCGGCTGAGGAAGAGCGCGAACACCGGCGGCTGACTCTGGAGGAGCTCCAGGCGGCCGCCGTCCGCTTCCGCGAGGTCCCGGGCGACGGCGAGGCCGATGCCGGTGGAGTTGCGGCCGCTGATGGCCCGCTCGAAGATCCGGTTGCCGAGGTCGGGCGGGACGCCGGGGCCCTCGTCGGTGACCTCGATGACGGCCTGGTTGCCGGTGACGCGGGTGCGCAGGGCGACGGTGCCGCCGCCGTGCATGAGTGCGTTCTCCACGAGGGTGGCCAGGACCTGGGAGACCGCGCCGGGGGTGCCGACGGCCCGCATGCCGGTCTTGCCGGAGCGGACGATGGCCCGGCCGGCGCTGCGGTAGGCCGGGCGCCACTCCTCCAGCTGCTGCTTGACGACCTCGTCGAGGTCGAAGGGGACGGCGGAGCCGGTGCGGGGGTCGCGCGAGTTCGTCAGCAGCCGCTCCACCACGTCCGTGAGCCGTTCCACCTGGGTGAGGGCGATGCTCGCCTCCTCGCGGACGGTCTCCAGGTCGTCCGTGACGGTGATCTCCTCCAGCCGCATCGACAGGGCCGTCAGCGGGGTGCGCAGCTGGTGGGAGGCGTCGGCGGCGAGGCGGCGTTCGGCGGTGAGCATCCGGCCGATGCGCTCCGCGCTGGCGTCGAGGACGTCGGCCACCCGGTCGAGCTCGGGGACCCCGTAGCGCTTGTGGCGGGGCCGGGGGTCGCCGGAGCCGAGGCGCTCGGCGGTCTCGGCGAGGTCGGTCAGCGGGGAGGCGAGCCGGTTGGCCTGGCGGACGGCGAGGAGCACGGCGGCGACGACGGCCAGCAGGGCGACGGCGCCGACCACGGCCAGGGTGCGCCCGACCTCGCGGGTGACGGTGGAGCGGGACTCCTCCACGACGACGACCTCGCCCTGTTCGCCGCGTGCGGTGCCCCGGATGACGTTGTCCTCGATGCGGTCGCCGACTTCGACCGTCGGCTGACCGGGGACGGAGATGCGGGCGTACGTGCCCATGTCCAGCTGTTCGGACAGCGAGCCGGGGTCCACCCGCCGGTGCTCCAGGGCGTCGGCCTCGACCACGCCCAGCAGGCGCAGCGCCTCGGAGCCGATGCGGTCCTGAGCGCTGCTGGTGATGGTCCGGGTCTCCACGATGACGAGGGAGACCCCGAACACGGCGATCACGACGAGGACCACGGCGAGGGTGGAGTTGATCAGACGGCGGCGCATGCCGTAGAGCATGCCCTAACGGACGAGCGCGCCCCGCCCCTCCGCGGGCCCCCCGGGTCAGCTCTTCTCGAAGCGGAAGCCGACTCCCCGGACGGTGGCGATGTAGCGGGGGTTGGCGGCGTCGTCGCCCAGCTTCTTGCGGAGCCAGGAGATGTGCATGTCGAGGGTCTTGGTGGAGGACCACCAGGTGGTGTCCCAGACCTCGCGCATCAGCTGGTCGCGGGTGACGACGCGGCCGGCGTCGCGGACCAGGACGCGCAGCAGGTCGAACTCCTTGGCGGTGAGCTGGAGCTCCTCCTCCCCCATCCAGGCGCGGTGGGACTCGACGTCGATGCGCACGCCGTGGGTGGCGGGGGCCTGGGCTGCGTCGTTGGCGCCGCGCCGCAGCAGGGCCCGTACGCGGGCCAGCAGCTCGGCGAGGCGGAAGGGCTTGGTCACGTAGTCGTCGGCGCCGGCGTCCAGGCCGACCACCGTGTCGACCTCGTCGGCCCGGGCGGTCAGGACCAGGATCGGGAAGCCGTGGCCCTCGGCCCGCAGCCGCCGGGCCACTTCCAGGCCGTCCATTCCGGGCAGTCCCAGGTCGAGGACGACGAGATCGACGCCGCCCTGCAGTCCGGCCTCCAGGGCGGTGGGGCCGTCCTCCCGGACCTCGACCTCGTAGCCCTCCCGGCGCAGGGCGCGGGCCAGGGGTTCCGAGATGGATGCGTCGTCCTCGGCGAGCAGTACACGCGTCATGTGGGTGATGGTAGTCCGCGGCGGGTCGAAGGAGGCGCCTGCCTGCGTACCCCTCTGGAACTGGGGTTATTGACTACTATCGGCCTTCGAACTTGACGTATCGGTTCCCGTCTTCCCTGTGATCCATATCTCAAGCCCTTCCATATGCATCGGTGCCCTGTCGTATGGTGGCGGAACGCCCGATGCACTATCGAGGGGACATCTGCGCTCAAATCCGAGCCAAGAACCTCAAATTCTGCTCTGGTCGGTCTCGTCCGGCCCAGATGACAGTGAATGACCTATGGGCCGGGCCCTGCGCGCGAGGATGCGCGGAGGGCGTGGATCCCGGTTACGGCTGCTCCGTCACCCCGTCACAGCGGGGAACGACACCCCAGGGCGTGGGGTAGGGGCATCCGTCGCCGGTGCCGGCCACCCCCCACCGGGCGCTGAACAGCTCACGAAGCCAAGCGTCCCGAGCAAGCAAGGATCGACCATGGCTTCCAGCCTGACGAAGGCCTCGCCGAGCGCAGCTCACGAGAAGACCTTCCTCGGCCACCCCGTTGGCCTGGCCACGCTGTTCATGACCGAGATGTGGGAGCGCTTCTCCTACTACGGCATGCGTGCGCTTCTCGTTCTGTACTTGGTCTCCGGCGGCGCTGACGCCGCGACCGGCAGCCAGGGCGGGGGTCTCGCCTTCACGGCCGCGACGGCCACGGCGATCTACTCGGTGTACGTCGCCATGGTCTACCTCATGGCCATGCCCGGCGGCTGGTTCGGTGACCGCGTCTGGGGCGCCCGCAAGACCGTCGCCATCGCCGGCGGCGTGATCATGGCGGGCCACGTCGCGCTGGCCGTCCCCGGCACGATCGCGTTCTTCGTGGGTCTGCTGCTGGTCGCGTTCGGCTCCGGTCTGCTGAAGGCCAACATCTCCACGATGGTGGGCCACCTCTACAAGGGCCTGGACGACTCGCGCCGCGACAGCGGTTTCACGATCTTCTACATCGGCATCAACGTGGGTGCCTTCGCGGCCCCGCTGGTGATCGGCACCATCGGCGAGACCGTCAGCTGGCACCTCGGCTTCCTGCTCGCCGCCATCGGCATGGGCGTGGGCCTGGCGGTCTACCTGCTCGCGGCCCGCACCCTGAACCCCGAGAGCAGCGTCGTCCCGAACCCGCTGACCCCGGCCGAGCGCAAGGCCGTGATCGTCAAGGTCCTCGCGGTCCTGGCCGTCGTCGCCGTCTTCTACACCGCGGTGGGCATGGCGGGCATGTTCACGATCAAGTGGGCGCTGTACCCGATCACCATCATCGGTCTGGTCATACCGGTCGCCGTCCTCGTGCGCATCAAGCGCGACAAGGACCTGTCGGCCGGCGAGCAGTCCAAGATGAGCGCCTACATCTGGTTCTTCGTGGCCGCCGCCGTGTTCTGGATGATCTACGACCAGGGCGGTTCGACCCTCTCGCTGTTCGGTGACAAGAACTCCCAGCGCAGCCTGCTCGGCTGGGAAGTCCCCACCGTCATCTTCCAGGCGCTGAACCCGCTCTTCGTGGTGGCGCTCGCCCCGGTCTTCGCCACCCTGTGGGTGGTCCTGGCCCGCCGGAACCGCGAGCCCAGCACCATCGTGAAGTTCTCGGGTGCCCTGGCCCTGGTCGGCGCCTCGTTCTTCATCTTCGCGCTGCCGCTGAACCAGACCGCGGGCAACGACACCAAGGTCACCATGTGGTGGCTGGTGCTGATCTTCCTGGTGCAGACCGTCGCCGAGCTCTGCCTGTCCCCGGTCGGCCTGTCGGTCACCACCAAGATGGCGCCGCAGAAGTACGCCTCCCAGATGATGGGCGTCTGGTTCCTCGCCGTCACCGCCGGTGACTGCGTGACCGGTCTGCTGGGTCTGGCCGACGTGAAGCTGAACGGCGTCGGTGTGATCCTCTTCCAGGCGGCCGCCGCCGTGGTCGCCGGTCTGGCGATCTACATGTACCGCAAGAAGGTCGACGCCCTGATGGGCGAGCTGAACTGACCCACCGCCCCGAGGGGTGACTGAAGGCCCGGCACACCGGATGGTGTGCCGGGCCTTCTTGTGTCCGCCGGGCGGGTTACCGCGTGCCGCGCAGGCGGCGCCAGGGGGTGAAGGTGAAGACCGCGCCGCCGAGGAGGATGACCGTGCCCGCGACCAGGGCCAGGGCCTTGATCCCGCCGTCGTCCTGGGCGCCGGTCTCGGCGAGGCCGCCGGAGGCGGCGGCCGAGGAGCCGCCGGCGGTGGTGGAGCCGGAGCCTCCGGGCTGGGCCGTGGTGTCCAGCTCCAGGGAGACCCCGCTGGCGGTGGCCTTGCAGGGCACGTTGATCGGGGTGGAGCCCGGGGCCATCGTGACGTCGATGGTCAGCTGGTCGGGGGTGAGGGTCACCTTGCCCGACTTGCCGGGCTTGTAGGTGCCCGTCATGTCGGTCAGGCTCACGGGCGCACCGTTGGGGATCGGCTCGGCGTTGGCCGGGCCGGTGACCTTGACGGTGCCGCTGTCGGCGCCGCCGAGCTTGATGTCCATCGAGGGCTTGAGGGCTCCGGCCGGGAGCTGCATGGGGCTGGCCATCGCGCCCTTGGCGGTCTTGACGGTGAGGGCGTAGTCGCCGCCGTTCTTCTTCGCGCTGATGGTCACGGGCGTTTTGATGCCGCCCGGCACCACGGCGCCGCAGTCGTAGGTGACGTCCACCGCCTTGCCCGGGAAGTCGGTCTGGCCGCCGGAGCCGCCGGTGGTGGAGCCGCCGGCCGTCGATCCGCCGGTGGTGGAACCCCCGGTGGTGGAGCCGCCGGTGGTGGAACCTCCGCTGGTCGAGCCGCCCGTCGTCGAGCCGCCGGTGGTCGTCGAGCCGGTCGTGGAGCCGCCCGTGGTACTGCCGCCGGTCGTGCTTCCGCCCGTGGTGCCGCCGGTGGTCGTCGAGCCCGTCGTGCCGCCCGTGGTGCCTCCGGGGGCGGTCACGTCCAGTTCCAGGGAGGGCTTGGGGTTGTTGCCGGGGGTGCAGGTGGTGGTGGTCCCCATGGCCTTGATGGTGAGGACCCCGGCGGTGAAGGTGACCTTGCCGCTCTTCTTCGGGGTGTACGTGCCCGACAGGTCACTGATCTTGATCGGGGTGTTGGCGGGGATGGGCTCGGCGTTGGCCGGGCCCGTGACCGGTACGGACGTCTTCTCCGCGCCGTCGACGACGATGACGGCGCTGGGCGTCATCGCCCCCGCGCCGAGCTGGATGGGGCTGGAGGAGACGCCCTTCTGGAAGGACATCGTCAGCTTGTAGCCGTCCCCCTCCTTCACCCCCTTGATGTCGATGGGCGACACCGCCGACTTGTCCCCGATCGGGGTCTTGCAGTCGTACTGGACGTCGATCACGGCTGCTTGGGCGGTGCTCGGCGCCAGCAGCACGCCCGCGCCGCCGAGCAGCAGTGCGGCCGCGGCCGCACCAGCCCTCCGTTGGGTCTTCACGAATGTCCCTTCGTCGTCGGACGGTTCTCAGACGGTGCGGATGTCTGTGGGGGCCCCGCCTCCCGCGGCTCCGGCGTGAACCACGGCAGGGGTGGCGGCGGGGGCCCGGCAACCCCCGCGGGCGGGACCTTCGGCAGGCGGGCGGTCACCGCCGCGGCGCCCTCCGGGGCCGGCCCCGGGCCACGGTGGCGGCCGGGCGCCCCGGGGCGGGGGCGGAAGCGGTCCACGACGGCCATGCCCAGCCGGAACAGCGCCGTCGGGATCACCACCAGCAGCAGGGCCCAGAACAGCAGCACCCCGTACGGCCGGTCCACGCCCCACGGCTGGGTGGCGAGGACGGTCTCCCCGTACTTGAGCGAGACGGTGTAGTCCCCGTGGGCGCCCGCCGGGAGCTCCACGTCCAGGCCCACCTCCGCCTTCCCGCCCGGCGGGATGGTGCCCTTCCAGCGGGCCTCCTCCCACTGCGGGGCGAACACCCCGTGCCCGGTGCCCAGCTGGAAGACCGGGTCCTTGACCGGCGCCGAGCCGAGGTTGCCGATCGTCGCGGTGAACCTCCGCGACGGCGGCGCCCCGAACCAGGTCAGCACCCCGTCCCCGCCCTTGAGGCGGGCGCCCGTGAGCATCGCAAGCCGGGCGGACCCCGACTCGGCGGGCAGGTCGGCCACCGGATGGCCGGTGATCTTCAGCGGGACGGCGACGGTCGACTGGTCGCCGTTGACCGAGGCCACGTTCACCACGCACGGGCAGGGCTTGGGCGGCTCCGCGACCGGCAGCCGGGCCGTGAAGCGGCCGTCGTCGGCGACCGAGACGGCCACCCCGTCGGCGTTGGCGCAGCTGTTGGTGCCGCCGATCATGTTCTGGCCGCAGACCAGCAGCATGACCAGGGTCCTGGCGGGCCAGCCGGTGCCGGTGGCGGTGAGCTCGGCGCCCTTGGCCGCCTCCTGCTGCGAGAGCGTCACGGCCGGCTTCCCCTCGGCGGCGGGGGCGGGAGCCGCGGGCAGGAGGGCAAGGACGAGGGCGGCCAGTGCCGCCGCGGCGCGGGATACGGCGCTCGGGCCGGGCGTGCGGCTCACCTGGACGCTCCCGTCAGCTCGGGTTCGGATCGCGGTGCCGGGGCCCGCGGGCGCACGGGTTCCCGGGACGGCTCCCCGGCCGGCCCGCGCCGCCGGGCCCGTACGAGGAGCAGCGCGGCGCCGCCGAGCGCGACGAGACCGGCCCCGGCCCAGGCCGCGCTCCCCGGGGGCAGGAACCAGGCCGCGGCGGTGGCGGTGGCCGGGGCGGCGCCGCGGGCGGTGGCGGTGAGCCTCAGGGAGACCCGGTCGAGGGCGGGCGCGCCGGGCCAGGGCTCGGTCAGGGCGACGCGCTGCCCCGGCAGCAGCTCCACCGGCAGGGCGTGGCCGCTGCGGGGTCCGCCGCAGGCCCCGCCGAGGCCGCATGCGGCGTGCAGGGCGAGCGCGGGGGTGAGGGCGACGTTGCCCCGGTTGACCAGGGTGTAGGCGACGGTGGTGGCCGCGCCGTGGCCGCGTACGGAGACGTCCTCGACGGTGAGGGCGGCCAGGGCCGGGCCGCCGACGCGCAGGTCGACCCGTACGCCCGCCTCGTGGCCGCCCTCGGCGGCGACGACCGCGGCGGGGTGGTCGCCGGGCGGGGAGGCGGGCGGGACGGTGACGGTGAAGGGGACCAGCGCGCGGGTGTGCGGCGGGAGGGTGACGGTGGCGGCGGAGCCGAAGCTGATCCAGGACCCGGCTCCCCGGGAGGCGGCGGCCGGGCGGACGGCGAAGGCGCCGCCCGGGGTGTTGTAGGCGTCGGCCCCGCGCAGGGTGACGACCCGCTGCCGGTCGCCGGTGTTGGTGAGGGCGAGGCGGTCCTCCAGCACGGTGCCGGCGGGGCCCGCGAGGTAGAAGGAGGGGCGTCGGGCGGTGGCGGTGTCCCCGGAGGCCGGTTCGGCGGTCCAGCCGGGCTCGCCGCCGTCGGCGGCCGCCGCCGGGGTCCCGTGGAGGGCGGCGGCGGCCAGCAGGAGCAGCGCGGCGAGGCGCCGCAGGGCGCGGGGCGTGAGGGTGCGGAGCACGGGCGGCCGCTCCGTTCAGGACGGGGTGCGCTGGGGCCGCGGGCCGCGCCGGGTCAGCCACAGCAGGCCGGCGGCGCCGGAGAGGGCCACGGTGGCGCCGAGGGTGCCGAACGCCAGGGCGGAGTCGGCGGGGCCGGTCTGCGGGAGGGTGCCTTCGGGGGCGGCGGCGCCCGCGGCCGCCGTCACGTCCAGTTCCAGGGAGGGCTTGGGGCTGTTGCCGGGGGTGCAGGTGGTGGTGGTCCCCATGGCCTTGATGGTGAGGACCCCGGCGGTGAAGGTGACCTTGCCGCTCTTCTTCGGGGTGTACGTGCCCGACAGGTCACTGATCTTGATCGGGGTGTTGGCGGGCGCGGCCTCGGCGTTCGGGGCCCCGGAGACCGGTACCGAGGCCTGTTCGGCGCCGCCGGTCATGATGACGGCGCTGGGGTTCATGGCGCCCTTGCCGAGTTCGATGGGGCTGGAGGAGACGCCCTTCTGGAAGGACATCGTCAGCTTGTAGCCGTCCCCCTCCTTGACGGCCTTGATGTCGATGGGCGAGACCGCCGACTTGTCCCCGATCGGGGTCTTGCAGTCGTACTGGACGTCGACCACGTCGGCGTGGGCCGCGGGGGCGGCGAGCAGTACGGCGGATCCGGCCAGCGCGGAGGCCAGCGCGAGCGCGGTGGAACGTTTCCGGTCGGACACCTTGGTCTTCCCCTCGGGCCACGGGACGGGTTACTGACGCCATGTCAGATTGGTGGCTCAAGGTACGCCCGGGACCTTACGGAGGGAAGACAAAGGACGGCCCGGCGTGAACGGCCTGGTGGACCGCCCCGCCGGGCCGTGGCGTACGGGTCAGGCCGCGCGCACCCCGCGGTTCCAGACGGCCGAGACGAGCGGGACGCCCGGCCGGTAGGCGAGGTGGACGTGGCTGGGGGCGTCGAGGAGGGCCAGATCGGCGCGGGCACCCGGGACCAGGCGGCCGATGTCCGTACGGCGCAGGGCGCGGGCCCCGCCGGCGGTGGCCGACCACAGGGCCTCGTCGGGGGTCATGCGCATGTCCCGGACGGCGAGGGCGATGCAGAACGGCATGGAACTCGTGTACGAGGAGCCGGGGTTGCAGTCCGTGGACAGGGCCACCGTGGCGCCCGCGTCGATCAGCCGGCGCGCGTCGGGCCACTGGGCGCGGGTGGAGAACTCGGCGCCGGGCAGGAGCGTGGCGACGGTGGTGGCGGACGCCTGGGCGAGGGCGTCCACGTCGGCGTCCGTGAGGTGCGTGCAGTGGTCGGCGGAGGCGGCCTCCAGCTCCACGGCGAGCTGCACGCCCGGGCCGTAGGTGAGCTGGTTGGCGTGGACGCGCGGGATCAGCCCGGCGGCGGCGCCGGCGGTGAGGATCGCGCGCGCCTGGTCGCCGTCGAAGGCGCCCTTCTCGCAGAAGACGTCCACCCAGCGGGCGTACGGGGCGCAGGCCGCGAGCATCTCGCCGGTGACGAGGTCGACGTAGCCGGCCGGGTCCTCGGCGTAGTCGGGGGAGACGATGTGCGCGCCGAGGTAGGTGACCTCGTCGGTGTGGGCGGAGGCGATGCGCAGGGCGCGGGCCTCGTCGGCGACGGTGAGGCCGTAGCCGGACTTGGTCTCGAAGGTGGTGGTGCCCTGGCGGAGGGCCTCGTCGAGGTGGCGGACGAGGTTGGCCTCCAGCTCGGCGTCGGTGGCGGCGCGGGTGGCGGCGACGGTGGTGCGGATGCCGCCGGCGGAGTAGGCGCGGCCGGACATACGGGCGTTGAACTCGGCGGTGCGGTCGCCGGCGAAGACGAGGTGGGAGTGGGAGTCGACGAAGCCGGGGATGACGGCGCGGCCCTTCGCGTCGAAGGACGCGTCGGCTGCGGGGGCCGCGGCGGCCTCGCCGACCCAGGCGATGGTGTCGCCGTCGATGACGAGGGCGGCGTTCTCGATCAGGCCGAGGGGGGTTCCGTCGCCGAGGGAGGAGTCGTTGGTGACGAGGCTGCCGATGTTGGTGATGGCGGTGGTGGTCATGGTTCCTCTCGGAAAGTTCGTTTCCCGGCGTCAGCCCCGGACGGCGGCGATCGCTTCGGACAGGGCCCCCGCGACGTCGCCGACCAGGGTGTGGACGCCGTCGCGGACCACGTGGCGGCCGCCCACCACCGTGTGGCGGACGTCGGCGGCCGAGGCCGCGAAGACCGCCGTCTCCGCGCCGAGCCTCGGCAGCGGCCCGGCCGTGCGGACGGTGTCCAGCGCGAGGGTCGTGAAGTCCGCGAGGGCCCCGGCCTCCAGCCGGCCCGCGTCCGGGCGGCCCAGCGCGGCGTGGCCGTCGGCGGTGGCGGCCGCCAGCAGGGCGTTCGCCGTCCAGTGCCCGCGTGTGCGGCTGCGCAGGCGCTCGTTCAGCTCCATCGCCCGCGCCTCCTCCAGCAGGTCGATCACCGCGTGGCTGTCGCTGCCCAGGGACAGCGGGCTGCCCGCCCGCTGGAGCCGGCCGGCCGGGCCGATGCCGTCGGCGAGGTCGCGTTCGGTGGTCGGGCACATGCAGGTGCCGGTGGTGGTGCCGCCGAGCAGGGCGATGTCCTCGTCCGTCAGGTGCGTGTTGTGGACGCCGGTGGTGTGCGGGCCCAGCACGCCGTGGTCGGCGAGCAGCTGCGTCGGGGTGCGGCCGTGCGCCGCGAGGCAGGCGTCGTTCTCCGCCGTCTGCTCGGACAGGTGCACGTGCAGCGGGGCCCGGCGCTCCTGCGCCCACGCCGCGACGGTGGCCAGCTGGCCGGCCGGGACGGCCCGGACGGAGTGGACGGCCGCGCCGATCAGCGCGTGCTCGCGGGGCTTGAGGGCGGACACCCGTTCGGCCCAGGCCTCGGCGGTGCCGTCGGAGAAGCGCCGCTGGTGCGCGTTGGGGGCCTCGCCGAAGCCGGCGGCGAGGTAGGCGGTGTCGAGGAGGGTGATGCGGATGCCGGCCGCCGCGGCCGCCTCGATCAGGGCCTCCCCCATCGCGTTGGGGTCGGCGTACGGGGTGCCGCCGGGGGCGTGGTGGACGTAGTGGAACTCGCCGACGTTGGTGATGCCGGCCAGCGCCATCTCCGCGTACACGGCCCGGGCGAGGTCGAAGTAGCTCTCGGGGGTGAGGTTCTGGGCGACGCCGTACATGACCTCGCGCCAGGTCCAGAACGTCCCCGAGCCGACCTGGACGGTGGAGCGCAGCGCCCGGTGGAAGGCGTGGGAGTGCGCGTTGGCCAGGCCCGGGAGGGTGAGGCCGCGCAGCACCTCCGCCCCCGGGGGCGGGGCAGCCGCCCCGGTGCGCACCTCGGCGATGCGTCCGTCGGCCGTCACGCCGAGGGCAACGCCCGGCTCGACCAGGTCGCCGAGCCAGGCGTGCTCCAGCCAGTACGTCTTCTGCACGGTCGGCACGGGCCCCTTCAACTGCATGCGAGACCTTCCAGTACGTCGGCGAGGGCGAGGACTCCGGCCACGCAGTCGTCCTCGGCGGCGAACTCCCGCGGGGAGTGGGAGACACCGGTGGGGTTGCGCACGAACAGCATCGCGGTCGGGACGGCGGCGGAGAGGATTCCGGCGTCGTGTCCCGCCCCGGTGCCGAGGACGGGGACGGCCCCGCCCAGGATCCGGTTCAGCTCGTCGCGCAGGGCGTGCTCGAACTCGACCACCGGGGTGAAGGACTCCCGGACCACGGCGAGGTCGATGCCGTCGCGCTCGGCCTGCTCGCGGGCGGCCTTCTCGACGGCGGTGACGACCGTGTCGAGGGTGGCCTGGTCGGCGGCCCGGGAGTCGAGCCAGCCGCGCACGAGGGAGGGGATGGCGTTGACCCCGTTGGGTTCGACGGCGATCTTCCCGAAGGTGGCGACGGCCCCGGCGAGGGCGGCCTCCTGACGGGCGGCCAGGACGGTCGCCGCGTAGGTGAGCATCGGGTCGCGGCGGTCGGCCAGGCGGGTGGTGCCGGCGTGGTTGGCCTCGCCGTGGAAGTCGAAGCGCCAGCGGCCGTGCGGCCAGATCGCGGAGGCGATGCCGACCCGGTCGCCGGACAGGTCGAGGGCGCGGCCCTGTTCCACGTGCAGTTCGACGAAGGCGCCGATGCGGGCGAGGCGCTCGGGGTCGGCGCCGATGGCCTCGGGGTCGTGGCCGGCGCGCTCCATCGCCTGCGGGAGGGTGGTCCCGTCGGCGTCACGGAGCTCGTACGCCTTCTCCTTCGTCAGCTGCCCGGCGGAGAGCCGGGACCCGACGCAGGCGAGGCCGAAGCGGGCGCCCTCCTCGTCGCCGAAGTTGGTGATGGCGAGGGGGCGGGTGAAGGCCGCGCCACGGGCGCGGAGCTCGTCCAGGGCGGCGAAGGAGGACACCACGCCGAGGGGGCCGTCGAAGGCCCCGCCGTCGGGGACGGAGTCCAGGTGGGAGCCGGTGACCACGGCGTCGCCGGCCAGGGGGTCGCCGAGCCAGGCCCACTGGTTGCCGTTGCGGTCGACCTCGTAGGCTAGGCCGCGCGACTGGGCCTGGGCCCGGAACCAGTCCCGGCAGTCGGCGTCGGCCCCGGTCCAGGCGAAGCGGCGGTAGCCGCCGCTGTCGGCGTGGCGGCCGATGGGCGCCAGCTCGTCCCACATGGCGTGGAACGAAGAGGTGGTGGGCAGTCGTTCCGCTGGGGCGAGGGGGGCACCCCCTGCCCGAGCGGAGCCGAGAGCTTGGGGGAGGGTGGGCACCACCGGACCCGCACCCGGCGACGGCGCGTTCGCACCCACCGGGCCGGCCCCGCCTCCAGCGGAACGATTGCCCGCACTCATCAGGCGTCGCCCTCCCGCATCGGGACGCGGACGCCGCGCTCGTCGGCGACGGACTCGGCGATGTCGTAGCCGGCGTCGACGTGGCGGATCACGCCCATGCCCGGGTCGTTCGTGAGGACGCGGCGGATCTTCTCGCCGGCCAGCGGGGTGCCGTCGGCGACGGTGACCTGGCCCGCGTGGATGGAACGGCCCATGCCGACGCCGCCGCCGTGGTGCAAGGAGACCCAGGAGGCGCCGGAGGCCACGTTCACCATGGCGTTGAGCAGCGGCCAGTCGGCGATCGCGTCGGAGCCGTCGAGCATCGCCTCGGTCTCGCGGTACGGGGAGGCCACCGAGCCGCAGTCGAGGTGGTCGCGGCCGATGGCCAGCGGGGCGGCGAGCTCGCCGCTCGCGACCATGTCGTTGAAGCGCTCGCCGGCCTTGTCGCGCTCGCCGTAGCCGAGCCAGCAGATGCGGGCGGGCAGGCCCTGGAAGTGGACGCGCTCGCCGGCCATCTTGATCCAGCGGTGCAGGGACTCGTTCTCCGGGAAGAGTTCCAGGATCGCCTTGTCGGTCTTGGCGATGTCCGAGGCCTCGCCGGACAGGGCCGCCCAGCGGAAGGGGCCCTTGCCCTCGCAGAACAGCGGGCGGATGTAGGCGGGGACGAAGCCGGGGAAGGCGAAGGCGCGGTCGTAGCCGGCCAGCTGGGCCTCGCCGCGGATGGAGTTGCCGTAGTCGAAGACCTCGGCGCCGGCGTCCATGAAGCCGACCATGGCCTCGACGTGCTTGGCCATGGACTCGCGGGCGCGGGTGGTGAAGCCGGCCGGGTCCTTGGCGGCGGCGTCGGCCATGTCCTCGAAGGCGATGCCGACGGGCAGGTAGGCGAGCGGGTCGTGGGCGGAGGTCTGGTCCGTCACGATGTCGATCGGCGCGCCCTCGGCCAGCATCTGCGGGAGCAGCTCGGCGGCGTTGCCGAGGAGGCCGATGGAGAGCGGGCGGCGGGCGTCGCGGGCCTCGACGGCCAGCTGGAGGGCGTGGGCCAGGTTGTCGGCCTTCACGTCGAGGTAGCGGTGCTCGATGCGGCGCTCGATGGCGCGCGGGTCGACGTCGATGCAGATGGCGACGCCGTCGTTCATCGTCACGGCCAGCGGCTGGGCGCCGCCCATGCCGCCGAGGCCGGCGGTGAGGGTGATGGTGCCGGCCAGGGTGCCGCCGAACTTCTTCGCGGCCACGGCGGCGAAGGTCTCGTAGGTGCCCTGGAGGATGCCCTGGGTGCCGATGTAGATCCAGGAACCGGCGGTCATCTGGCCGTACATGGTCAGGCCGAGCTGCTCCAGGCGGCGGAACTCCTCCCAGTTGGCCCAGTCGCCGACCAGGTTGGAGTTGGCGAGCAGGACGCGCGGCGCCCACTCGTGGGTCTGCATCACGCCGACCGGGCGGCCGGACTGGACGAGCATGGTCTCGTCCTGCTTGAGGGTCTGCAGGGTGCGGACCATCGCGTCGAACGAGCGCCAGTCGCGCGCCGCCTTGCCGGTGCCGCCGTAGACGACGAGCTTGTCGGGGTGCTCCGCGACCTCGGGGTCGAGGTTGTTCTGCAGCATCCGGAGGGCGGCCTCCTGCTGCCATCCCAGGGTGCTGAGCTCGGTGCCTCGCGCGGCCCGTACGGGGCGGGGTCCTGACATGGCGGGTGCCTCCTCCGAATGTTGAGCAATCTATTCACATCCTGGCGCCTTGAATAGATCCAGTCAACAGCTGCGCACGGGTCCACGGGATGATGGGATGGCGAGCATGGACGCCTTAGAGGAAGCAGCGGGGCGGGGAGACGGCGCCGGGCGGGAGGGCGCCGGGCGGGACACCTCCGCACGGGACGCCGTCCGGCGGCGGGATCTGGCCGTGCGGGCCGCCGTGGAGCAGGGGCTGCTGGACTCCGGGCCACTCGTCTGCCTGCTCGACACCGCCGGGATCCGCGCCTCCGCCGCCGCCCTCGCCGAAGCCTTCGACGCCGTCACCGCCCCCGGGACACCCGTCCTGCATGCCTTCGCCGCCAAGGCCGCCCCGCTGGTCCCCGTCCTGCGGCTGCTCGCCGACTGCGGCCTGGGCAGCGAGGTGGCCAGCCCCGGCGAGCTGGCACTGGCCCGGGCCGCCGGGATCCCGGCCGGGCGGATCGTGCTGGACTCCCCCGCCAAGACCACCGGCGAGCTGCGCGAGGCCCTGACCCTGGGGATCGCCGTCAACGCCGACAACCACCAGGAACTGGAACGGCTCGACGCCCTGATCGCGGCGGCCCCCACCCGTTCGCCCGTCGGCGTACGGGTCAACCCCCAGACCGGCGCCGGCGCCATCGACGCCCTCTCCA
This sequence comes from Streptomyces katrae, assembly GCF_002028425.1. GTDB lineage: Bacteria > Actinomycetota > Actinomycetes > Streptomycetales > Streptomycetaceae > Streptomyces > Streptomyces katrae_A. The sequence goes on from NZ_CP020042.1 coordinate 3,206,120, forward strand.
CCGCCACCGCCACCTCGAAGTTCGGCATCGGCCTGCGCGACCCCGGCGCCCGCGAACGGCTCGTACGGGCCTGCCTGGACCGGCCCTGGATCACCCGGCTGCACGCCCACTCGGGCTCACAGGGCCTGCCCCTGCCCCTGATCGCACGGGGCGTACGGGAGCTGCACGCGCTCGCGGAGGAGATCAACGAGGCCGCCGGAACCCGCCGGATCGACACCCTCGACATCGGCGGGGGCCTGCCGGTGAACTTCACCTCGGACGAGCAGACCCCCACCTACGCGGAGTACGCAGCCGCCCTGCGCGAAACCGTCCCCGCCCTGTTCGACGGCTCGTACGGGCTGGTCACGGAGTTCGGCCGGTCGCTGCTGGCCAAGCACGGCACGGTGCTCGCCCGCGTCGAGTACACCAAGTCCACCGGGGGCCGCCCCATCGCCCTCACCCACGCCGGGGTGCAGGTGGCCACCCGCACGGTCTACGCCCCGGCGGCCTGGCCCCTGCGGATCCTCCCCTACGACGCCAAGGGCACCCCGAAGACCGGCCCCGCCATAGCCCAGGACATCGCGGGCCCCGCCTGCTTCGCCGGGGACCTCCTGGCCACCGCCCGCGAACTGCCCGAGCTGGCCCCCGGCGACCTGATCGCCGTACCCGACACCGGGGCGTACGCCTTCACCGCCCACTACGGCTACAACAGCCTGCCCCGCCCGGCCGTCCACGGCTTCACCGCCGACCCCTCCGGCACCGTCCGCTTCACCCTGGTCCGCCCGGCGCAGACGCCGACGGACCTGGTGGCGGAGGCGGGAGGGGCATACGGGGACGCCCTGCTGTAAGAGCGGCGGCGGGGGCGAGGGCGGCAGGACCCTCCGGCCGGGCCCGCGGCCCGGGTCGTCAGTCCACGAACAGCCCGCGCGCCGCGGCCCGGGCGTCGAAGGCCTCCAGTCGCGCCTGGGCGTCCGGCAGGGCGTCCGCCATGGCCTCCAGCAGCACCCGGCCCAGCAGCATCGGCGCGCACGCCGTGTCGAAGGCCAGCCCGGTGCCGACCGGCGCCGGGATCAGCAGGTCCGAGTAGCGGGCGACGGGCGCGAACGCCGAATCGGCCACCGTCACGGTGGTCAGCCCGGCCCCGCGCGCGTGCTCCAGGGCCTCCACCACCTCACGCGGGTGGCGGGGCAGCGCGAAGCACAGCAGCGCCGAGGCCCCGGCGCCGGCCGCCGCGTCGATCCGGTCGGCGAGCATCGAGCCGCCCTCGTCGAGGAGCCGCACGTCCGGATGCACCTTGGCGGCGAAGTACGCGAACCCGCGCGCCTGCGAGGACGCCGCGCGCAGCCCGAGCACCGGCAGCGGGGACGACCCGGCCAGCAGCCGGCCCGCCTCCTCCACCGGCGCCGGGTCCGCGAGCATCGTCGCCAGCCGCCGCAGGTTCTCGATCTCGCCCTCGACGGCCTGCTGGTACTCGTTGTACGACTCCTCGCGCGCGGCCCGCGGCGGCTCCGCCGGGGCCACCTCGCGCAGGTGCCGCCTCAGGGCGGGGTACCCGTCGAAGCCGAGGGCCACGGCGAACCGGGTCACCGACGGCTGGCTCACCCCGGCCAGCTCGGCGAGCTCCACGCTCGACAGGAAGGGCACCTCGGCCGCGCCGCGCACCATGCAGTGCGCGATCCGCCGCTGGGTCGGGGTCAGCCGGTGCCCCTCGAAGAGCTTCTGCAGCCGCGCGGCCGGGTTGTCGCTCATCGCGGGGCCCTCCGTCCGTCCGAGTGAGATATTCAGTCAGGGTGCACTCTGCATGCACTTATGCAGGACGGCAACCCGATGCCCACGATCCGGGCGCCCCCTGCACGGCCCGGGCCCCAGGCGGACCCTCACGCCGCCCAGCGCACCGGGGCCGGAGGCCCGGGGTCTGGGGCGCAGCCCCGAGCCTTGAGCCCGGCCGGCGCTTCAGGCCGGGGGTCTGGGGCGGAGCCCCGACTCTTGAGCCCCGCCGGCGTTTGAGGCGCGGGGGGCTGGGGGCGGAGTCCCCGGGAGCGGGGTGGGGGGCGGAGCCCCTGGGGGTACCTCCCAGCGGTGGCCGGGGGAGGAACGGAGGAAGGGCGGGGCGGGGAGACGGCTCCGCCCAGCGGGACCCGGAGGGAGGGGCCGCCGTACCCCCGGGCCAGGCCCGGAGGGCGGGACGACGGCGGCCCCGCCGGGGACACGGGCCGGGTCAGGGCTGGCCGCGTCCTGAGGCGCCCCGCCCCTCCGGGAGCCGCTCCGGAGGCACGCTGACACCGCACATGGCGCCGACCGGACCACCCGGACCCCCGGACGGCCCCGCCGACAACACCACTGTGCCGGTGCCGTGTTAAGCGGGTGCTGCCGTCACGTGTCGGGACCGTACCGTTTGCGCCAAGGGCCGGGAACAGCCCCCGGCCCGGCACCGACGGCCACCGGCCCCGGCGGCGACGGCCCCGGCCTCCCCTGAGGACTACTTCGAGGTCTTCGCCAGGAACGCCAGCAGGTCCTGCCGGCTCACCACACCGGTCGGCTTGCCCTCGACCAGCACGATCGCCGCGTCGGCCTCACCGAGCACGGACATCAGCTCGGACACCGGCTCACCGGAACCCACCTGCGGCAGCGGCGCGCTCATGTGCTTCTCCAGCGGGTCGCCCAGCGAGGCCCGCTGCGCGAACAGCGCCGCCAGCAGCTCCTTCTCCACGACCGAGCCGATGACCTCGGCCGCCATCACGTCCGGGTGGCCCGCGCCCGGCTTGACGATCGGCATCTGCGAGACGCCGTACTCCCGCAGCACCTCGATCGCCTGACCGACCGTCTCCTCCGGGTGCATGTGGACGAGCGACGGGATGCCGCCCTCCTTGTCCGCGAGGACGGCGCCGATGCGCGCGGCCGGACCGGCCTCCTCCAGGAAGCCGTGACCGGCCATCCACTCGTCCGAGAAGATCTTGCTGAGGTAGCCGCGCCCGCTGTCCGGCAGCAGGACGACGACCACGTCGTCCGGCCCCAGACCCTCGGCGGCACGCAGCGCGGCGACGACCGCCATGCCGCAGGAGCCGCCGACCAGCAGCCCCTCTTCCTTGGCGAGCCGGCGGGTCATCTGGAAGGAGTCCTTGTCGGACACCGCGATGATCTCGTCGGTCACGTTCGGGTCGTAGGCGGTGGGCCAGAAGTCCTCGCCGACACCCTCGACGAGGTACGGGCGGCCACTGCCGCCGGAGTAGACGGAGCCCTCCGGGTCGGCGCCGATGACCTTGACCTTCCCACCGGACACCTCCTTGAGGTAGTTGCCGGTGCCGGAGATCGTGCCGCCGGTGCCGACGCCCGCGACGAAGTGGGTGATCTTCCCCTCCGTCTGCTCCCACAGCTCCGGACCGGTGGTCTCGTAGTGCGAACGGGGGTTGTTCGGGTTGCTGTACTGGTCCGGCTTCCAGGCGCCCGGGGTCTCCCGGACCAGGCGGTCGGAAACGTTGTAGTACGAGTCCGGGTGCTCGGGGTCGACGGCGGTCGGGCAGACCACGACCTCGGCGCCGTACGCGCGCAGCACGTTGATCTTGTCGAGGGAGACCTTGTCAGGGCAGACGAAGATGCACTTGTAGCCCTTCTGCTGGGCCACGATCGCGAGTCCGACGCCCGTGTTGCCGCTGGTCGGCTCCACGATGGTGCCGCCCGGCTTGAGGGCACCGCTCTGCTCGGCGGCCTCGATCATCCGGACGGCGATCCGGTCCTTCACGGAACCGCCGGGATTGAAGTACTCGACCTTGGCAAGCACGGTGGCCTGCAGGCCTTCGGTCACGTGGTTGAGCTTCACCAGCGGGGTGTTGCCGACGAGGCTGATCATCGAGTCGTGGAATTGCACCATGTTCTCCAAGAAGGGGACTCCACGGGTTCTCCGGGAGGTCCGGCCAGAGTATGCGGAAAGGGATTGGCCGACCGGCAGTACGGGGCAGGAAGGTCAACACGACCGAGGAGGTGGCCTGAGAGGTGTCCAGAGCGAGAACGGCCCGCCGGATCGCGGCGGGGGCAGCGTACGGCGGGGGCGGGCTCGGGCTGGTCGGGGTGGCCGCGGTGGGGCTGGTGCTGGCGGAGGTGCAGTTCGCCAAGCGGACGGTGGGCACGGGCCTGCCGGACCCGCCGCGCGCGGACGGCCTGTACGGGAGCGAGTTCGGCGGGCCGGAGCTGAGCCCGGGGCCACTGCGGATGGCGATGCTGGGCGACTCGACGGCGGCCGGCCTGGGCGTACGGCGCGCCCGCCAGACGCCGGGGGCGCTGCTCGCCTCGGGGCTGGCGGCGGTGGCGGAGCGGCCGGTGGAGCTGCGGAACGTGGCGCTGTCGGGGGCGATGTCGGACGACCTGGACCGCCAGGTGTCACTGCTGCTGGACGGGGACGGACCGGCGCCGGACGTGTCCGTGGTGATCATCGGGGCGAACGACGTGACCCGGCGCATGCCGCTGACGCAGTCGGTGCGGCTGCTGACGGCCGCCGTACGGCGGCTGCGGCTGGCGGGGTCGGAGGTGGTGGTCGGCACCTGTCCCGACCTGGGCACGATCGAGCCGGTGTACCAGCCGCTGCGGTGGATGGCCCGGCGGGTGTCCCGCCAGCTGGCGGCCGCGCAGACCATCGGGGTGGTCGCGCTGGGCGCGCGGACGGTCTCGATGGGGGACATGCTGGGCCCGGAGTTCGCGGCGAACCCCCGGGAGATGTTCGGCCCGGACTCGTACCACCCCTCGGCGGAGGGCTACGCGACGGCGGCGATGGCCGTCCTGCCGACCCTGTGCGCGGCGCTGGGCGTGTGGCCGGAGTCGGACCGCCTGGACGTCTCCCGCAACGAGGACATGCTGCCGGTGGCCCAGGCCGCCTCGGCGGCGGCGGGCGAACCGGGCACGGAGGTCACGGCGGCCCGCGGCCCCTGGGCCATCCTCAAACACCGCCGCCGCCGACGCCTCCCCACGGAACCGGTCCCCGAACCGGCAACACCATCGGCCTCGTGAGCCTCGCGGGGGGCGGCGCGGGGGGCGCGGGGGGCGCCTGGTCGCTGATGCCGCCGGATGTCCCATGAACGTCCGTCCCGTTCCTTTGGGGGTTTCCCGGCAGTCTTCGGCATTTCGCGGCGGGACGGCCTGTCAAGGGTCGCCGTAGACGATCGCGAAGCGACGCGACGAAGGAGCGCCCTTGACAGGGTGGCCCGACGCGGAAGGACGATGAGACTGAAGGGAAAGCCCCAACCCCTCCCTGAGACCGCCCGGCCGGGACCCCGGCCACCCCCACCCCCGGCCCGCCGGCATGTCCCGCCCCGCCCCGGCACCGCCGCCCCCGGCCCCTTGAGGGGGGCGATGGCGGGCCGGAGCGACGGGCATCACATCACCGCCCCGGTGACCTCGACCGTACGGGGCGGTAACTTCGCTTGCGGTCCCGCAACGACGCACGCACACCCCTTGGAGTCCCGATGCCCGAAGCCGTCATCGTTTCCACCGCCCGCTCCCCCATCGGGCGCGCCGGCAAGGGGTCGCTGAAGGACGTCCGGCCGGACGACCTGACCGCCACGATCATCCAGGCCGCCCTCGCCAAGGTCCCCGAGCTGGACCCGCGCCAGATCGACGACCTGATGCTGGGCTGCGGTCTGCCCGGCGGGGAGCAGGGCCACAACCTGGCCCGTATCGTCGCCGTGCAGATGGGCATGGACTACCTGCCCGGCACCACGATCACCCGCTACTGCTCCTCCTCCCTGCAGACCTCCCGCATGGCGCTGCACGCCATCAAGGCCGGCGAGGGCGACGTCTTCATCTCCGCCGGTGTCGAGACGGTGTCCCGGTTCGTCAACGGCTCCTCCGACGGCATGCCCGGCACGCACAACCCGCTGTTCGCCGATGCCGAGGCCCGTACGGCCGCCGTCGCGCAGAGCGAGGGCAGCGACTGGCACGACCCGCGCGAGGACGGCCTGGTCCCGGACGCCTACATCGCCATGGGCCAGACCGCCGAGAACCTGGCGCGCCTCAAGGGCGTGACCCGCCGGGACATGGACGAGTTCGGCGTGCGCTCGCAGAACCTCGCCGAGGAGGCCATCAAGAACGGCTTCTGGGCCCGCGAGATCACCCCGGTCACCACCCCCGACGGCACGGTCGTCAGCAAGGACGACGGCCCGCGCGCCGGGGTCACCCTGGAGGGCGTGGAGGGCCTCAAGCCCGTCTTCCGTCCCGACGGCCTGGTCACGGCCGGCAACTGCTGCCCGCTGAACGACGGCGCCGCCGCGCTCGTCATCATGAGCGACACCAAGGCGCGGGAGCTGGGCCTGACCCCGCTGGCCCGGATCGTGTCCACGGGCGTGACCGCCCTGTCGCCCGAGATCATGGGCCTGGGTCCGGTCGAGGCGTCGAAGCAGGCGCTGAAGCGGGCCGGGCTGACGGTCGGCGACATCGACCTGTTCGAGATCAACGAGGCCTTCGCCGCGCAGGTCATCCCGTCCTACCGGGACCTGGAGATCCCCCTGGAGAAGCTGAACGTCAACGGCGGGGCCATCGCCGTCGGCCACCCGTTCGGGATGACCGGTGCCCGGATCACCGGCACCCTGATCAACAGCCTCCAGTTCCACGACAAGCAGTTCGGTCTGGAGACCATGTGCGTCGGCGGCGGCCAGGGCATGGCGATGGTGATCGAGCGCCTCAGCTGAGACGCGGGCCACAGCGCGCAGAGTGAGGGGTCCGGTACCGCTCCAGCCGGGCCCCCAGCTCCCGCAAGGGATCCTCTAGATCCATACGGTGTACTGACATCAGGTCTAATCCCGTCGCGGCCGACCTGTGACCGAATCTCCCCCAGGATGTGACCTTTGTCCTGGGGGATCGGTATTTGCCCAGGTCAGACGCCATCCCCCTAGGGCCTCCAGGACGAAAGACCTGTCCATTTCATGACGTAATGCACTGCACGCCATTCCCAGCACAGGACAAGCTGATGTAGGAAGTCGGGGGATCGAACCAACCAGGAGTTAGTCAGTGAGCGCCATGTCTCTTGCCCTGCTGCTGACCACGGCCGCTGCCACGGCCGTGGGCGCTGCTGCGCTGCACGCCGTACACGGACTGCGCAAGCAGGTGTCGGCCCTGCGCGATGAGCTCGCCCTGCCGGCCAACGCCCGCGGCGCGAGCGTCCCGCACGCCCGCAGCGCCGTCGAGTCCCCCGCCGCCGAGATACGGGCCGCCGTGGCCGCCGCCCTCGCCGAGGAGCGCGAGCGCGAGCTGGCCGAGGCGCGGGCCTTCTGGGCCGCGCAGGAGGCGCGTGACGCCGCCGACGCCCCGTCCCTGCTGGGCGGGCTGCCGGGCCTGGGCGAGGAAGGCCCCGTCTTCCTGCCCCGGCAGGCGGACCTGGTCGGCCTGGAGCCGGTCCTGGGCGACGACCTCGCCGACGAGTACCCGGAGGACTCGGCCGAGCTGGCCGCGGCCCGCCGGCGCCACCCCTCCCACCCGGACTTCGTCCCGGTCCAGCCGCACCCCGGCGCCGACCACGAGCGCACGGTCAGCCGCCTGGAGGAGCTCGCGGAGGCCCGTACGGCCCTCGCGGACGTCCGTCCCGGCCCGCTGGGCACCCTCGACGTGTACGTCTTCACGGACGGCACCACCCTGTGCATGACCCCGGGCCACCGGGAGACCGCGGAGCGCCTCGCCGAGGCCCTGCGTTCGGGTACGGCCCCGGTCCTGCTGGGCGGCTCGGGCATCTCCGGCGCCTACGCGCTGACCTTCTCCTGCGGTGACACCGAGGACCCGGACAGCAACGTCTACATCCTCGCCGACCGCGTCATCGCATCGCTCTGACTTCCGCCCGCTCCACCAGCGCCACGGCCTCGTCCAGCAGTTCGGACGGGGCCTTCGCGCTGCCGGGGCCGGCGGCGCGCAGCGCCTCGGCCAGGTCCAGCCCGGCCACCGCCAGCTGGTCCCCGACGACGAAGACCCCCTCGTCGGGCATCACGCGCGCCGGAGCCGCCCCCGAGGGGTCCTCCAGCCGCTGCGCCCGCACGGCCAGCTCACGGGCCAGCTCCAGGGCCTCCGCGGCGGCGCCGCGCTGGAGCCGGCTCTGCGGGGCGGCCCGCAGCCGGTCGGCGAAACGTTCCACGGCGGCGGTCAGGGGCGAGGTATCGAGCACCCGGCCGACCTTACGCGCCGCCCGGGCACCATTGCCAACGGGCGAACTCTCCGGCACGGTGCAGTGAAGAGAACAGCACGGCGATACCTCCGGAGGCGCCCATGTCCGTTGAGTTCTCCGAGCAGACCCACCGCAACATGATCGACAGAATCCCCCAGACCACCGGTCGTGAGATCTCCGACTGGCTCCGGACCGTCGACGAGGGCCCGTCCCTCCTCCGGTTCGAGGAGAAGGTCAACTGGCTGCTCGGCGCGCACGACCTGTCGCACGGCCAGGCGAAGGCGATCGTCCACGAGTACGGGCTGCGCAGAGCGGCCCGCCGGTTCGGCTGAACCCAGGCCCCCTTGCCCGTACGCCCCCGAGATGCGGGAAGGCCCCGCGAGCGTCGCTCGCGGGGCCTTCCCCGTACTGCCGGACCGCCGGACTACCGGTACGACTAGTCGTCGCCGGAGAGGATCTGGAACAGGCGCAGCAGCTCCAGGTAGATCCACGCCAGGGTCACGGTGAGGCCGAAGGCGGCCAGCCAGGCCTCCTCGCGGGGGGCGCCGTAGGTGACGCCGTCCTCGACCTGCTTGAAGTCCATGGCGAGGAAGCAGGCGCCGAGGACCACGCCGACGATGCCGAACACGATGCCGAGCGGGCCGCTGCGGAAGCCGAGGCCGTCACCGCCGCCGAACAGCATGAACAGCGAGTTGGCGACCATCAGCAGGACGAAGCCGAGGGCCGCGGCCATCACGAAGCCGGTGAAGCGGCGCGTGACGCGGATCCAGCGCATCTTGTAGGCCACCAGGACGGCGGCGAAGACGCACATGGTGCCGAGCACGGCCTGGATGACCACGCCGGGGCTGAGGTAGTAGCTGGTCGCCGCGGAGATGACGCCGAGGAAGAAGCCCTCGAACGCCGCGTAGGCCAGGATGATGCCCGGGGAAGGCTTGCGCTTGAAGCTCTGGACCATCGCGAGGACGAAGGCGACGAGCGCCGCGCCCAGACCGATCATGTACGACTTGCCGAGGTTCGCCGGGTCCACCGGAAGGGCGAGCCAGGCGACCGCCGCCGTGATGATCAGGGTGCCGAGCGTCATGGCCGTACGGCTCACGACGTCGTCGAGGGTCATGGCGGCGCCGCGGGCCGGCGCGGCCGGCATGCCCGTGGTGGGGTCGATGGCGTAAGGATTCGTCGCGTACGGGTTGGTCGCGGTCCCGGCCTGCGCGTACTGCGCGTCGAAGCCCGCGTAGCCGCCGTTGTCGCGGCTGAACCCCCGTCGCGAGAAGACCGGGTTACTGCTCCTCATCTCACTCCTCCGTGGCCACGGTGCGCGGCCTTGCGTCAAGGGTAATGCGTTAGCAAAGAAAGCACCCTACTGCTGGAGGAGGATCTTAGGAGAAGGCGCGGCGGATCGCCGGAGATAACGGAAGGGCCCCGGGAACGGTGTGCGGGGCCGTGGCGGGAGCGCGGAAGTGCCCGGAGCCGGACTTGAACCGGCACGGCCCGAGGGCCAGCGAGGTTTAAGCTCGCCGTGTCTGCATTCCACCATCCGGGCAGGGCGCAGCGGGCCCCGTGGCAAAAGCCTTGAACGCTGCGGTGAGCCTATCCGGAACACCCCGCCCGTCAGCGGCGCCTCTATCCGATGTTGTCTGATTTTATTGGCGATTGAGTGGGCGTCAGGACCGATAAGTCACGGTCGGCAGTGCTGAGGGAGACGCTCCGCACCTCCTCGCAAATGACGTGATTTCGCCGCCCCGCGCCACCCCGGGCCACCCCTCCGTACGGGCCCTCCTCGGGGCTCCCGTCATACCAGAGGAGGAGACGGCCGCGCCCCCGGTCAGACTCGAGTGGGCCGTCGAACGGGCACCGCGGCTGATCCCCCCGCGGTAAGGCCGCGGTGAGGATGGAAGGGTCCCGCCACCGCGCAGCAGACCCCGCTCGACAGGAGCCCCCGTGACCGCCATGAACTACGCCCCGCAGCACACCGCCCAGGCCGTGGCCGCCCGTGCCACGCAGCTCTCCAAGGTGTACGGCCAGGGCGAGACCCAGGTGGTCGCGCTGGACAACGTCTCCGTGGACTTCGGCCGGGGCCAGTTCACCGCGATCATGGGCCCCTCCGGCTCCGGCAAGTCGACGCTGATGCACTGCGTCGCCGGCCTGGACACCTTCTCCGGCGGCTCGGTCCGCATCGGCGACACCGAGCTCGGCACCCTGAAGGACAAGCAGCTGACCCAGCTGCGCCGGGACAAGATCGGCTTCATCTTCCAGGCGTTCAACCTGCTGCCGACCCTGACCGCCCTGGAGAACATCACGCTCCCCATGGACATCGCCGGCCGCAAGGCCGACAAGCAGTGGCTGGACACCGTGGTGGACATGGTCGGCCTCTCCGGCCGCCTCTCCCACCGCCCCACGCAGCTCTCCGGCGGCCAGCAGCAGCGCGTGGCCGTGGCCCGCGCCCTGGCCGCCCGCCCCGAGATCATCTTCGGCGACGAGCCCACCGGGAACCTCGACTCCCGCTCCGGCGCCGAGGTCCTCGGCTTCCTGCGCAACTCGGTGCGCGAGCTCGGCCAGACCGTCGTGATGGTCACCCACGACGCAGTCGCCGCCTCCTACGCGGACCGCGTCATCTTCCTCGCCGACGGCCGCATCGTCGACGAGATGTACGCGCCCACCGCGGACGGCGTGTTCGACCGGATGAAGGCCTTCGACGCCAAGGGCCGCACCAGCTGATCGGTCACTGATCACCGAAGCCACGAACAGACTTCCAGCCCAGGACTGATAACCCCATGTTCCGTACCGCCCTGCGCAACATCCTCGCGCACAAGGCCAGACTGCTGATGACGGTCCTCGCCGTCACCCTCGGCGTCGCCTTCGTCTCCGGCACCCTCGTCTTCACCGACACCCTGAGCAAGGCCCTCTCCGGCCAGTCCGCCAAGAGCTACGACGGCATAGCCGTCTCCGTCACCTCGTGGGGCCCGTCCCGCAACGAGGACGGCCAGAAGGAGGGCGAGCCCGGCATCAGCCAGCAGACCCTGGACAAGGTCAAGGCCGTGCGCGGCGTCGACTCCGTCTCCGGCCGGGTCTCCGGCTTCGCCGGCGTCGGTGACGAGAACGGCAAGCTGATCGGCTCCGGCTGGGCCAACAAGGGCTCCAACTACGCCCCCGTCACGGACGGCAAGGACCCCCGCTACGCCTTCACCGACGGCACCGGCCCCGCCAAGGACGACCAGATCGCCCTCGACAGGGCGTCCGCGGCCAAGGGCGGCTACAAGGTCGGCGACAAGGTCCGCGTCGCCACCAACGGCCCGGTCAAGGAGTTCGCCCTCACCGGCGTCTTCACCACCGAGGACGGCGCCGTCAACGCCGGCGGCAGCCTGGTCCTCTTCGACACCAAGGTCGCGCAGGAGCTCTACCTCCAGCCCGGCTTCTACGACGAGCTCGCCGTCGCCGCCAAGGCCGGCACCTCCGCCGACCAGCTGCTCTCCGACATCAAGCCGCTGCTCGACACCAAGCACGCCAAGGCCCAGACCGGCAAGGAACTCGCCGCCCAGCAGGCCAAGGACATCGAGAAGCAGATGAGCAGCTTCAGCACCATGCTGCTCGCCTTCGCCGGCATCTCCCTGTTCGTCGGCGTCTTCCTGATCTACAACACCTTCACCATGCTGGTCGCCCAGCGCACCAGGGAACTGGCCCTGCTGCGCGCCGTCGGCGCCAAGCGCGGCCAGGTGATGCGCTCGGTGCTCGCCGAGGCCCTGGTCATCGGCGCCACCTCCGCCGCGATCGGCCTGGTCGCCGGCATCGGCCTGGCGGTCGGCATGCGCTCCGTGATGGACTCCATCGGCGCCAAGATCCCCGACGGCGACCTCGTCATCGCCCCGGGCACGGTCATCGCCGCCCTGGTCATCGGCGTCGTCGTCACCACCCTCGCCGCCCTGCTGCCGGCCTGGCGCACCGGACGGATCGCCCCGGTCGCCGCCATGGGCAGCGCCCACCTCCCGGCCACCGCGAAGTCCCTGGTCGTGCGGAACGTCCTCGGCTCGCTCATCAGCCTCGCCGGCATCGGCATCGTCTTCCTCGGCGTGTCCATGGGCGGCGACGGCCGCATGGTCATCGGCGGCGGCGCCGGCCTGATGCTCATCGGCATGATCGTCCTGCTGCCGCTGCTGTCCCGGCCGGTCATCGGCGCCGTCCGCCCGCTCCTGCAGAAGGTGTTCGGCGTCCCCGGCAAGCTGGCCGCGCAGAACGCCGTGCGCAACCCGCGCCGCACCGCCGTGACGGCCGCCTCCCTGGCCATCGGCCTGACCCTGGTCACCACGCTGTCGGTCCTCGGCATCACCCTGGGCACCGCCGTCGACCGGATGAGCACCGACAAGCTGAAGGCCGACTACAAGGTCTCCATGGCCGGCGGCATCGGCGGCCTGGACAAGTCCGTGGCCGACACCCTGGCCAAGGCCCCCGGCATCAAGGCCGTCTCCCCGCAGGCCGACGGCTACTTCAAGATCGGCGACAGCTTCCGCTCGGCGTCCGGCGTCAACCCGGCCACCATCGGCGAACTGCTCAACATCGACGTCACGTCCGGCTCCCTGGCCTCCCTCGGCAAGGGCGAGGTCGCCGTCGCCGAGAGCACCGCGAAGAAGCAGAACCTCACCGTCGGCTCCACCCTCCAGGTCCAGTTCGAGGACGGCCAGAAGACCGCCCTGAAGATCGGCGCCGTCTACAAGGACCTGGAAGGCCTGCTGTCCCCGTACGTCGTCGACAACAAGGTCCTCGGCGCGCACACCGACCAGCAGTACGTCCGCGAGGTCTACGTCAACGCCACCGCCGGCGACTCCAAGGCCGGCCAGCAGGCCGTCATCGACGCCCTCGGCAAGAACCCGGCGATGACCGTCGCCACCCGGCAGGACATGCGCAACGAGATGGGCGGCATCATCAACACGATGCTGAACATCATGTACGGCCTGCTCGGCATGGCGCTGATCATCTCGGTGCTCGGCGTGGTCAACACCCTGGCGATGTCCGTCTTCGAGCGGACCCAGGAGATCGGCATGCTGCGGGCGATCGGCCTCGACCGCGCCCGGGTCAAGAACATGATCCGCCTGGAGTCCGTGGTGATCTCGCTCTTCGGCGCGGTCCTCGGCATGGGCATCGGCCTCTTCCTGGCCTGGGCCGTGGGCAGCACCCTCACCAAGTCGGTGCCGAACTACGAGCTGATCCTCCCCTACGGCCGGCTCGGCGTCTTCCTCCTGCTGGCCGCCGTCGTCGGTGTCCTGGCCGCCATGTGGCCGGCCCGCAGCGCCGCCCGGCTGAACATGCTGACCGCCATCAAGACGGAGTAGCCCGGGGCGGGAGCAGGGACACGGAGGGCCCCGGGGCGAGCTGCCCCGGGGCCCTTGCGCGTTGTGGGCGTACGGGGCTACGCGCCGCCCCAGACCCGGGAGCGCAGCGGCATCCCCGAGGTCCCGCCGCCGCCCGGCTTCACGGCCAGGATCTGGTTGACCCCGAGGCGCGCGTGCTCGAAGCCCAGCGCCGAAGCCGCCATGTAGAGCAGCCAGACCCGGGCGCGGCCGGGCGAGGTGAGCCGTACGGCCTCGTCCCAGTGCTCCTCCAGCCGGGCCACCCAGGCCCGCAGGGTCAGCGCGTAGTGCTCGCGCAGCGCCTCCACGTCGCGGACCTCGAAGCCGGCCTTCTCCAGCTCGCCGACGGTGGAGCCGACCGGGGAGAGCTCCCCGTCGGGGAAGACGTAGGCGTCTATGAACTCGTCGATCTCGTACGCCGCTTCGTCGGGCTCCGGGGGCCGGCCGATCTGGTGGTTGAGCAGGCGGCCGCCCGGGGCCAGCAGTGCGTGCAGGATCCCGGCGTACTCGCGGTAGCGCACGGAGCCGACGTGCTCGGCCATGCCGATCGAGGAAATCGCGTCGTACGGGCCGTCCTTGACGTCCCGGTAGTCCTGGACGCGGATCTCGATCCGGTCGGTCAGGCCCTCGTCGGCGATCCGCTTGCGGGCGTAGGCGGCCTGCTCGGTGGAGAGGGTGACACCGGTGACCTGCACCCCGTACTCGCGGGCGGCGTGCAGGGCCATCGAACCCCAGCCGCAGCCGACGTCCAGCAGCCGCTGGCCGGGCTTCAGGGCCAGCTTGCGGCAGACCAGGTCCAGCTTGTCGCGCTGGGCCTCCTCCAGGGTGCCGCCCTCGGTCCAGTAGGCGCAGGAGTACACCATCGAGGGGCCGAGGACGTGCTCGTAGAACTCGTTGCCCACGTCGTAGTGGTGGCTGATGGCGTGCCGGTCGCGGCTCTTGGAGTGGATGATCCCGCCCTGGCGGACGGCCTCCTCCGGCGGCGGGGCGGGCCGCGTCCACGGGCGGGCCAGGGCCACGAGCTCCCGTACGGCGGCGCGGGTCGCCGGGTCGCGCAGCAGGGCGGCCGTTCCGGCGGCGCCCGAGGCGCGCGCGGGCAGGTGCGGGCGCAGCGCGGCGAGCTTGGCCAGGCCGCTGCGGGGGCGGCGGGCGGGGACGGGCGCGGCCGCGTGGTCGCGCTCCCAGACGAGTCCGGCCACCTTGTCCAGCATCTCGAACAGGTCGCCGTCGACGGTCAGGTCACCGGCCACCCAGGCGCGGGCCAGGCCCAGTTCGCCCGGCTTCCACAGCATGTGGCGCAGGGCGCGCCGGTGGTTGAGCACCAGGGCGGGGCCGGCGGCGGGGCCGGCCTCGCTGCCGTCCCAGGCACGTATGCGGACGGGCAGGGGGGCGCCCAGCAGGGTTTCGGCAAGGGCTGCCAGCCGCGGCGCGGCGTCGGTCATCGAGGCACCTCCAAGGTGTTCAGACCAACCGGCTACCCACTCGCGCCGAAGGGCATTCGCCACCGAATCACACCTGGACCGCACCTTGAGCGCACCTTGACCATGCCGTGCGCCCGGGAGTCGCCGCGCGCGCCGGGGCCCGTGCGCCGGGGCCCGGGGCACGGGCCCGGGTGCGCGGGTACGCCGAAGGGGCCGCCCGCACCACGGATGGCGGGCGGCCCCTTCGGGGTCGTGCTCAGGGACCCGGCGTCAGCGCCGGGGTCAGGCCTTGGCCTTCTCGGCCGGGGCAGCGGCGGCGGCGGGGGCCGGCGCCGGCTTGGCGGCCTCGTAGAACTCCTCGCGCGGGGTTTCGAGGGCGCCGAGGGCGACGACCTCACGCTTGAGGAACATGCCGAGGGTCCAGTCCGCGAAGACGCGGATCTTGCGGTTCCAGGTCGGCATGGCCATGCCGTGGTAGCCACGGTGCATGTACCAGGCGAGACGGCCCTTGAGCTTGATCTTCATCTTGCCCATGACGATCATCGCCACGCCCTTGTGGAGGCCGAGGCCCGCCACCGCACCCTTGTTGGAGTGCTGGTACTCCTTCTGCGGGAAGCCCCGCATGCCGGAGACCACGTTGTCGCCGAGGACCTTGGCCTGGCGCAGCGCGTGCTGGGCGTTCGGCGGGCACCAGGCGTTCTCGACGCCGGCCTTGCGGGAGGCGACGTCCGGGACCTGGGCGTTGTCGCCGGCGGCCCAGATGTAGTCGGTGCCCTGGACCTGGAGGGTCGGGGCGGTGTCCACGTGGCCGCGCGGGCCGAGCGGCAGGCCGTAGCGGGCCAGCGCCGGGTTCGGCTTGACGCCCGCGGTCCACACGATGGTGTTGGAGTCGACCTCGAGGCCGTTCTTCAGCACCACGTGGCCGTCCACGCAGGAGTCCATGGAGGTGTTGAGGTAGATCTCGATGCCGCGGGACTCGAGGTGCTCCTTGCCCCAGGTGCCGAGCTTGGGCCCGACCTCGGGGAGGATCTTGTCGGCCGCGTCGACCAGGATGAAGCGCATGTCCTCGCGCTTGATCGTGGTGTAGTACTTCGCGGCGTCGCGGGCCATGTCCTCGACCTCGCCGATCGTCTCGGCGCCGGCGAAGCCGCCGCCGACGAAGACGAAGGTGAGCGCCTTGCGGCGGACGTTCTCGTCCGTCGTGGACTCGGCCTTGTCGAGCTGTTCGAGGACGTGGTTGCGCAGGCCGATGCCCTCTTCGACGCCCTTCATACCGATGCCCTGTTCGGCCAGGCCGGGGATCGGGAAGGTGCGTGAGACGGCGCCGAGCGCGATCACCAGGTAGTCGAAGGGCAGCTCGTACGCCTCGCCGACCAGCGGCGTGACGACGGCGACCTTGCGGTCCTGGTCGATGGTGGTGACCCGGCCGGTAAGAACCTCAGCCTTGGGCAGCACGCGTCGCAGCGGGACGACGACGTGCCGAGGCGAGATGCTGCCTGCGGCCACTTCGGGGAGGAAGGGCTGGTAGGTCATGTACGAGCGCGGGTCGACGACCGTGACGGTCGCCTCGCCGTAGCGCATCTTCTTCATGATGCGCTTGGCTGCGTACAGGCCTACGTACCCACCTCCTACAACGAGGATCCTGGGACGCTCCGTGGTGCTCATGAGATGAGTATCCAGCACCCCAAGGGGTGATGCTCGTGAGCCCCTTCACAAGGAGCGAGGAGAGCTCTGCTACACTGCGCGCCCCGCGTGACCCAGATCATGGCGCGCAACGGGAACCAGAGGGTATCGGGACTCGTTGTTCACCCGCCCTGAACTGGCCTCCAGGGCCTCGACCGGACTGGACCACCGGGTTTCGTCCTTACCTCCGATACGAAACCCGCAGCGCCCGCGCATCGCACAAACAGGTGCCGAAACGGCCCTGCGACCCTCAAGAACCCCTCGAACGACCCTCTTGTTGACCCGGGGGGCGCTTTTTCCTTGTGAAGAACTTCACGAACTTGGTGCGCGGCAGCGCCTTTTCGGCCTCCCGGGAGCCCCGCACTGCCCCCGCACAGCCCTCGCACAGCCCCCGCCCCGGGCGTGCTCCCCCGCCCCACCAGCCACTCATCGGGTGGAACGCGATATTCGCGCCACAGCCCCGCACGACGGCCGCCGCAGGAACGTCCGCGAACGGCTCGAGGGGGCGCCCAGCGCGGAACGCCCCCTCGCCCACCCGCACGGGCGGACCGGTCAGGCCACGGACCAGGCGATGCCGTCCAGGATGTCGTGCTCGGAGACCACGACCTCGGCGGCGCCGGTGCGTTCCATGATCGCGAGCAGGACCAGGGCGCCGGCGCCGATCACGTCGACCCGCCCGGGATGCATCACCGGGATCGCCGAGCGCTCGGCGTGGGTGGCGGTCAGCATGCGCTCGCTGATCTCGCGGACCTGCTCGTAGGAGATGCGGGAGTGGTGGATGCGCTCGGAGCGGTACTCCGGCAGGTCCAGGGCGATCGCGGCGACCGTGGTCACCGAGCCGGCCAGGCCCACCAGGGTGCGGGCCTCCTCCAGCGGGACGGTCTCGGCGGCCAGGTCCAGGGCCGCCTCGATGTCGGCGCGCATGGCGGCGATCTGCGCCCCGGTCGGCGGGTCGGTGACCTCACCGTCCACCACCAGGTGGCGCTCGGTCATCCGGACGCAGCCCACGTCGACGGAGCGGGCCGCGCGCACGTGCTCTTCGCCGACGACGAACTCGGTCGAGCCTCCGCCGATGTCCACCACCAGGAAGGGCCGCTCCAGGGCCGTGTCACCGGTCAGCTCCCTGGTGGCGCCGGTGAAGGAGAACTCCGCCTCCTGGTCCCCGGAGATCACCTCGGGCTCCACGCCCAGGATGTCCAGGACGCCCCGGACGAAGTCCTCGCGGTTCTCGGCGTCGCGCGAGGCCGAGGTGGCCACGAAACGGATCCGCTCGGCGCCCAGCTCCTTGATCACCGCGGCGTACTCGCGGCAGGCCGCGAAGGTGCGCTGCAGCGCCTCCGGGGCCAGCCGGCCGGTCTTGTCCACGCCCTGGCCGAGCCGGACGATGGTCATCCGGCGGTCGAGCTCGACCAGCTCCCCGGTGGCCGGGTCGCAGTCGGCGACGAGGAGGCGGATGGAGTTGGTACCGCAGTCGATGCCGGCGACCCGGGTCATGCCGTCTCCCCTTCCTTCGCCTTCTCACCGCACGGGGTGACGCAGGCGCCCTTGGCCCACCACTCCGGCAGCATCGCCAGGGCCTCGTCGCCGAACGGGTTCACCCCGGGGCCGGCCGCCAGCGAGTGCCCGACCAGCACGTGCAGGCACTTCACCCGGTCCGGCATGCCGCCGGCGCTCGGGAAGCCCTGGAGCACCTCGATGGCGTCGCGCCGCTGGATGTAGTCCTCGTGCGCCTTGCGGTAGGCGGCGGCGAGCTCCGGGTCCTCGGCGAGGCGGGCCTGCATCTCCTTCATCACGCCGTTGGCCTCCAGCGTGCCGATCGCGGAGGCCGCGCGCGGACAGGTGAGGTAGTACAGCGTCGGGAAGGGGGTGCCGTCGGGGAGGCGCGGGGCGGTCTCGACGACGTCCGGCTGGCCGCAGGGGCAGCGGTGCGCGATGGCGCGCAGCCCGCGCGGGGGGCGGCCGAGCTGCTGCTCGAACGCCTCGATGTCGGCGGCGGTCGGCTCGGTCCGGTCGGTCTGGGGCGGGGGCGTCTGCATGCCTGGAGGAAGTCTCTTCGTTCGGTCGTACGGGGCGGCCGCCTGCGGTCGCCCCGTACGTGACGGTCGTGATGGGTGGGTCAGTCGCCGGGGCGGTCGGCCTTGTCGACGCCGTCCCAGACGTTGGAGTACCAGGGGCGGTCGGATCCGCTCTGGCCGCCGCGGCGGTGCTCCGCGGCCGCGGCCCCGGGGTCGGTCATGATGTAGCCGATCTCCCCCGGGCGCAGGAAGTGCAGGTGCCTGCGCGCCTGCTGCTCCGCGTAGGCGGGGTCCTGCCAGCGCGCCTTCTCGTCGCGAAGCTGCTCCAGGCGCTTGCGCGCGGTGGCGGCGGCCCGCTGCTGGTCGGCGATCTCCGAGCGCTGGGACACGTACTGGCGCATCGGGTACGCCAGGGCGACGACCAGCGTACAGAGGACGAGCACCAGCAGGGCCGCCCGGCCGGTGAGCCGGCTGCGGCGCACGACCCGGCGGGACTGCGAGCGGTAGACGTGGGCCGCGGTCCGCTCGCCGAGCTGCCGGAGCCTGGTCGCCGTGGAGAAGGTGGAGAACCGATCCCGGTTCCCGGCCATGATCCGCCTCCCCTTGTGCGCGCGCTACGCAATACGTCCCCGCACACGGTACGGGACCGAGTGCGGGGACGTAGGGAGGCTAGGCGAGGACTCAGCCCTTGAAGCGCGGGAAGGCGCTGCGCCCGGCGTACACCGCGGCGTCGTCGAGGATCTCCTCGATGCGCAGCAGCTGGTTGTACTTGGCGACGCGGTCCGAGCGGGCCGGGGCGCCGGTCTTGATCTGGCCGCAGTTCACCGCGACGGCGAGGTCGGCGATGGTGACGTCCTCGGTCTCGCCGGAGCGGTGGGACATCATGCACTTGAAGCCGTTGCGCTGGGCCATCTCGACGGCGTCGAGGGTCTCGGTCAGCGAACCGATCTGGTTGACCTTGACGAGCAGGGCGTTCGCGGAGCCCTCCTCGATGCCGCGGGCGAGGCGCTCGGGGTTGGTGACGAAGAGGTCGTCGCCGACGATCTGGACCTTGGAGCCCAGGCGCTCGGTGACGGTCTTCCAGCCGGCCCAGTCGTCCTCGAACAGCGGGTCCTCGATGGAGACCAGCGGGTACGCGGAGACGAGCTCCTCGTAGTACTCGGTCATCTCGGCGGCCGAGCGGGACTGGCCCTCGAACTGGTACTTGCCGTCCTTGTAGAACTCGGACGCGGCGACGTCGAGCGCGAGCGCGATGTCCTTGCCCGGGACGTAGCCGGCCTGCTTGATGGCCTCGATGATGAGGTCGAGCGCGGCGCGGTTGGACTCCAGGTTCGGGGCGAAGCCGCCCTCGTCGCCCAGGCCGGTGGAGAGGCCCTTGGTGTGCAGGACCTTCTTGAGGGTGTGGTAGACCTCGGCACCCCAGCGAAGGGCCTCGGAGAAGGACTCCGCGCCGATCGGCGCGATCATGAACTCCTGGATGTCGACGTTGGAGTCCGCGTGCGACCCGCCGTTGAGGATGTTCATCATCGGAACGGGCAGCAGGTGCGCGTTCGGGCCGCCGAGGTAGCGGAAGAGCGGGAGGTCGGAGGCCTCGGACGCGGCGTGCGCGACGGCGAGGGAGACGCCGAGGATGGCGTTGGCGCCGAGGGAGCCCTTGTTCTCGGTGGCGTCCAGGTCGATCATCGCCTGGTCGATCAGGCGCTGCTCGGTGGCGTCGTAGCCGACCAGCTCCGGGCCGAGCTGCTCGATGACGGCGAGGACGGCCTTCTCGACGCCCTTGCCCAGGTAGCGGTTGGGGTCACCGTCGCGGAGCTCTACGGCTTCGAACGCTCCGGTGGAGGCACCGGACGGAACTGCAGCACGGCCGGTGCTGCCGTCGTCGAGGCCCACCTCGACCTCGACCGTGGGGTTGCCTCGGGAGTCCAGGATTTCCCGGGCTACGACGACGTCGATGGACGGCACGAGCATCTCCTTCTGGGATGTGACGCTGGGTGTGCGGTGGCGTGTGGCCTGGGACGGCCTCGCCGACTAGAGCCTAACCGGCTCCGGGCGGTCGGCCAGCCGACCGCCCGGGTCCTGGGACGAAAAAGGGTCCGAATACCCGCCTTCCGGGACATAGAGCCCCGGAAAACGGGCCGGACATGCGGCGGCGCGGCGCGGACGCGACGACGCCCGGCGCGCGAAGGATGCGCGCCGGGCGTCGATGCCGCGGTCCGTGCCGGGGTGCTGCTCGGGTGTTACGCGGGAATTCAGCCGAGGTTCAGCTTCTGACCCGGGAAGATCAGGTCGGCGTCCTGGACGGTGTCCTTGTTCAGGTCGAACAGCTTCTCCCAGCCGCCCTTGACGCCGTTGGCCTCGGCGATGGTGCCGAGGGTGTCGCCCTCCTGGACCGTGTACGAGCCGTTGCCGGTCGCCGGGGTCCCGGTCTTCGGGGCCGACGGCTTGGCCGGGGCGGGCTTGGACGGGGTCCAGTCGCCGGAGCCGGAGCCGGTGGACTTGGTCTCGGTGTCGGCCTTCGGGGTGGAGGGCTTCGCCGGGGCGGGCTTGGCCGGGGCCGGCTTGGTCTCCGGCTTCGGCTTGGCCGGGGTGGTGGTCGAGCCGCCGCCGTTGTAGGCGGAGTTGGACAGGCCGACGCCGCAGGACGGCCAGGCGCCCTTGCCCTGGCCCTTGAGGACCTTCTCGGCGATGGCTATCTGCTGCGACTTGGTGGCCTGGTTGGCCTGCGCGGCGTACGCCTTGCCGCCGTACGCGGCCCACGTGGAGGCGGAGAACTGGAGGCCGCCGTAGTAGCCGTTGCCGGTGTTGATGGACCAGTTGCCGCCGGACTCGCACGCGGCGACCTTGTCCCACTCCGAGACGGTGGCGGCGCTGGCGGAGCCGGCGGCCATCAGCGGCGCGGCGACGGCCACACCGGCGACACCGGCGAGCGTGACGATGCGGACGGCCTTGGAGCCGCGGCGGTGCTTGCCCTTGCCGGAAAGCAGCATGGAGTTTCTCCTCACCGACGCCTTCGAGGTGAGCTGTCGGGTTCGGGCGGATGAGTTGCCCGGTCGCGCAGTTGCGCGTCTTCACCCCAAGCCGGTACGCGGGCCGTCTCTCAACGGCCTTTCCCGGCGCCTACCTTGGTTCCCCCGCTCCTGCCAACGGCGCTTGCGCGACGACTGTTCCCTCCGGCCGCCGGCAGGATTCGGCGATGCGGTCGAAGGAGCCCGCGGTGGCGGGCGACTCAGAAGGTAGACAGGTCTCTCCCCGATGTTCAACGTGTGATTTTGGGGAGAAACCGGCCTACTTGCGTTCCGGGAGAGCACGTTTGCGCAGGTCGGAGCCGGGTTTGCGGAAGTTCCGGAATGAGACACGCCAGTTGTCCGGAAGAGATGCATGTCTCACTTGCCGATAACGGACATTCAGCCCGTAATGGCTGCCCGAACTACCCCCTATTTCTTGGTTAGATCCAGGTTCTGGCCGGGCTTGATGAGGTCCGCGTCCTTGCCGATGACCTGCTCGTTGGCCTGGTAGAGGGCGGTCCAGCCGCCCTTGAGGCCGTTGGCGTCCGCGATGGCCGCCAGGCTGTCGCCCGGCTTCACCGTGTACACGGGCTCCGCGGCGGCGGCTGACGCCGCGCCAGGGGCCGCGGGCACCTCGACCGCGGCCGGGCCGCGGTGCTTGCCGCTGCCGTCGGAGGCGCCGGCGGAGGCCGAGGGAGAGGGCGTGGCGCCCGGGGTGGCCGGGGCCGTCGGGTCGACCGGGGCGGTCGGGGTGCCGGGGGCGGTCGGATTGGCCGGGTTGCCCTGGTTGTTGGAGTTGCCCTGGTTGCCCTGGCCGTTCTGATTGCCCGGGTTGCCCGGGTTCGCCGGGGTGGTGGGCGGGACGGTGGGGCCCGTGGTCGGGGTGGGCGGCAGGGAGTAGTCCGGCTCCGGCATGACGGGCAGTCCGCTGGTGGCGCCCAGCGGGTAGTCCGGGAGTACGCCCGGGCCCGGGGTGCCGGGAGCCGGGGTGGGCGCCCCGAAGTCCGTGGAGGGCTTGTCCCGGCCGGTGGAGGGCACCGAGAAGTCGGGCCGGACCGGGGTGGGGCCGACCGGGCCGGGGATCTTGGAGGTGCCGGTGTCCACGTCGGGCTTCGGCCCGTTCTTGGACAGCCCGGCCGAGGCGGAGCACAGCGGCCACGCCTCGGGGCCCTGGGATTCCAGCACCCGCTCGGCCACCGCTATCTGCTGCGACCGGCTCGCGAGGTCGGGGCGCTCCGCGTACTCGAGTCCGCCCGCGTTCTTCCACTGCTCCAGGGTGAACTGGAGGCCGCCGTAGGCCCCGCTGCCGAAGTTGGCGCTCCACGTGCCGCCGCTCTCGCAGTCGGCGACCTTGTCCCACGTCGCGGTGTCGGCCGCGTTCGCGCCCGTGGCGGCGAGCAGCGGCAGTGCCAGCGCTGAGCCGGTGACTCCGGCGGTGACGACGATGGCGGGGACCTGACGGGGTCGTCTGTGGCGGCCGTTCCCGGGAAGCATGAGCCTGCACCTTTCGTATAACGGCGGGGTAACGGCAGAACCTAGCCGCCTTCGAACGGATGTCACAAGTTCGGCCGAAGACTGAATTCCGGTCAGTTCCGCCGCCCCGGGGGCCGTTGCGGGCGCCCGGGTGCGCGCCTCAGACGTTCGGGACTGTGAAGCGGACGGGCAGGGTGCGCAGGCCCCGCATGATGAGTCCGCCGCGCCAGCGCAGGTCCGCAGGGGGAACGGCAAGTTCCAGATCCGGCAGACGCTTCAGCAAAGTCGCGAGCGCCGTCTGGCCCTCCAGGCGGGCGAGCGGGGCGCCGAGGCAGTAGTGGATCCCGTGGCCGTATCCGAGGTGCTGATTGTCACTCCGGGAGAGGTCGAGGGTGTCCGGATCGGCGAAGCGCGCGGGGTCGCGGTCGGCCGCCGCGAGGACCACCAGCACGGGGTCGCCGGCGGCGACCTCCTGGCCGCCGAGGGTCAGCGGGCGGGTGGCGAACCGCCAGGTGGCCAGCTCCACCGGGCCGTCGTAGCGCAGCAGCTCCTCGATCCCGGTCTCCAGCAGGGCGGTCTCGCCCGCGGCGAGGGAGTCCTGGAGGAGGGCGCGCTGGCCGGGGTTCATGAAGAGGGAGTGGACGCCGTTGCCGATGAGGTTCACGGTCGTCTCGAAGCCGGCGAACAGCAGGATGAAGGCCATGGCGGTGGCCTCGGCCTCCGTCAGGTGGTCGCCGTGGTCGCTCGCCCGGATCAGGTCGGAGATGAGGTCGTTGCCCAGATCGTCCCGCTTGCGGTGGATCAGTTCCCCGAGATAGGTGCGCATCCGCTTCACCGAGCGGGCCACCCCGCCGCGCGGACCGCCGCCGTGGCGGATCATCATCCCGGCCCAGTCGCGGAAGTCGTCCTGGTCCTCGCGCGGTACGCCGAGCATCTCGCAGATGGCGTAGATGGGGAGCGGGAAGGCGAACTCGTGGATGAGGTCCGCCTCCCCCTTCTGCTCGAACCCGTCGATGAGGCGGTCGGTCAGCTCCTGCACCCGGGGGGTGAACTCCGCGACGCGGCGCGGGGTGAACGCCTTCGACACCAGCCGGCGCAGCCGGGTGTGGTCCGGCGGGTCGATGTTGAGCAGGTGGGTCATCAGCTCCGCCTTGCGCTCCCCGGGGATCCCCGTCTTGCCCTTGGCGTGGGCGGGCTCCGCGTGGTGCGCCGGGTTCTTGCTCAGCCGCTGGTCGGCGAGGGCCTGGCGGGCGTCCGCGTACCGGGTCACCAGCCAGGCCTCGACCCCGCTGGGGAGCGTGGCCCGGTGCACGGGCGCGTGCTCGCGCAGCCAGGCGTAGGCGGGGTAGGGGTCGGTGGCGAACTCCCAGTCGAAGAGGGTCGGCGCCGCCGGGACGGCGGGGGCGGGCGGGGTGTCGGGGGTCTGCTCGTGCACCCGTCGACGGTATCCCGGCCCGCTACCGGTCATCCTTTATGGGCGGTTCGCCGCGGCTGTCCGTGGATCGCCCCTCACTTGACGGCGGCTTGTCGGACATTCCTACTTCGGTCCTGTGGACGTGAGGATCTTGAAGAGCAGTTTCGCGGTGGTGGAGAGACGGGCCGAGCACACGGTCAAGTTCTTCTACTCCCACCTGTTCTGGCACAACCCCGGGATCCGCCGGCTGTTCCCGGACTCCGCCGAGGACATGGAGCGCCAGCGCGACCGGCTCTTCGCCGCCCTCACCCATGTCGTCTCCCGCCTGGAGGACGACAGCCTCCTCCCCTATCTCCACGACCTCGGCCGCGACCACCGCAAGTTCCTGGTCGGACCCGAGCACTACGCCGCCGTCGGCGCCAGCCTGCTCGCCGCCCTCGCCGCGACCTCGGGCGCGGCCTGGACCCCCGACGCCGAGAAGGCCTGGGGCGAGGCCTACCAGCTGATGGCCGACGCGATGACGGCCGGCGCCGCCGCGAGCGAGGACCCGCCCTGGTGGGACGCCGAGGTCGTGCGCCACCTGCGCTACGGGCAGGACATCGCGGTCCTGACCCTGGCACCGCACGCCCCGCTGCCCTACCGGCCCGGCCAGTACGTCAGCGTGAGCAGCGGGCGGGTCCCGTCCGTCTGGCGCACGTACTCCCTCGCCAACGCACCCCGCGCCGACCACACCGTCGACCTGCACGTCAGCCGGATCGAGGGCGGCCGCCTCAGCACCGCCCTGGTCCGCG
Source organism: Streptomyces katrae (assembly GCF_002028425.1). Taxonomy (GTDB): domain Bacteria; phylum Actinomycetota; class Actinomycetes; order Streptomycetales; family Streptomycetaceae; genus Streptomyces; species Streptomyces katrae_A. The sequence goes on from NZ_CP020042.1 coordinate 3,231,374, forward strand.
AGATCCGGCCCGGCGAGCCGCTGCGGCTCAGCGCCCCGGGCGGGAGGCTGACCCTGCGCCGCGCGGACCGGCCCGTCACCTTCATCGCCGCGGGCACCGGGTGGGCGCCCGTGCGGGCCATGCTGGAGGAGCTCGCGGACCACCCTCCCGATCGAGACGTACGGCTCTTCCTGGCCGCCCGGGACGCCGCGCACCTCTACGACCGGCCCTGGATCGACGCCTACGCCGCCGCCTTCCGCCGGCTCGGCGTCACCTACATCACCCCCGCCCCCGGGCAGCACCGCGACCAGGCCACCGCCCGGCTGGCGACCGCCCTCGGCCACCGCGCCCTGTGGCCCGAGCAGGACGTCTACCTGAGCGGGCCGCCCGTGTTCATGGAGGAGACCGCCCTCCTCCTGGAGGAGCTCGGCGCCCGCCCCGACCGCCTCTTCCACGACGCCGTCCCCGTCCCCGGCTCCGCCCGCGGCGGGCGCCCCCTGGGCTTCGGGGAGTGGTTCCTGCACCGCCCGGCCCCGCACTGGCACGACCCGTCGGCCCGCGCCCCGGGCGACTGACGCCCCCTGAGGGCTGAACCGCCCGGGCTAGGCGACGCCCTCCGCCGCGCGGATGGCGTCGCGGTAGGCGCGGGCCGCCGCGCGCAGTGCCGTTTCGGGGTCGGTGCCCGCCGCCTCGGCGCGGGCCGCCAGTTCCAGCAGTTCGTAGCCGATGCCCTCGCCCCGGGGCAGCTCTACCGGGACCCCGCCCGCGCGGGCCCGGCCGGCCAGCTTCGCCGCGAGCGCGAGCCCGGGCTGGGCCAGGGGGATGCCGTCGGTGACCGACTCCCGCTGCTTCTCGACCGCCTTGGTGGCCTGCCAGTGGGCGCTGACGTCCTCCGGGGACTCGGCCGTGGCGTCCCCGAAGACATGGGGGTGGCGCCGGATCAGCTTGTCGACCAGGTCACCGGCGACGTCGTCGATGGAGAACGCCTCCGCCTCCCCGGCGTCCTGCGCGCCCTCCTCGGCGATGCGCGCGTGGAAGACCACCTGGAGCAGGACGTCGCCGAGCTCCTCGCGCAGTGCGTCCCGGTCGCCGTCCTCGATCGCCTCGACCAGCTCGTACGCCTCCTCGATGGCGTACTTCACCAGCCCCTCGTGGGTCTGCCGCGACGTCCACGGGCACGCCCGGCGCACCCGGTCCATCACCTGCACCAGGTCGAGCAGCCGCGCGCCCGGCAGGTCGTACGACCCCGGCAGCAGCTCCAGGTCCGGCATGGCCACCCGGCCCGAGCCGGCCAGCCGCGCCAGTCCGTCCGTCAGCCGCTGGTCGCCCTCACCGGCCGGGATCACCACGATGGTGCGGCCCCCGGCGCAGGCATCGACGAGAGCGTGTGCGTCGGGGGCCTCGTGCGCCACGACCACCCCCGCTTCCCGCAGGTACGGGAGCTGCGGGTGGCCCGGGTCCGCGCACAGCACCCGGTCCGCGGCGTGCAGGACCTGCCAGGCCGGCCAGGACAGCAGCCCGGGGGCCACCCGGTGGCTGGCGGTCAGCAGGACGATCCGCCCGGCGTCCGCAGGGGAGGCGGGGGCGACGGCGGGAGCGGGGGCGACGGCGGAGGCGGGTTCGGCGGTGTGGTCGGTCACCCTCCGAACCTACCTCCGTCCCCGGGTGTCAGGCTCCGGCGGGGGCCGCCTGCTCGGGCATCGTCTTCTGCGTGATCCACGGGGTCTGCTGGTCACCGAGGAGGATCTGCTTCTCGTCCCAGCGCCCGTAGCGCGGGTTGACCTCGATGTGCAGCTCCTTCGCCGCCTCCCCGAGCTTCACGAGCGCCTTGTCCTGGCTGCCGTAGTGCGCGAACAGCTTGTCGCGCAGCAGCTTGAACCGGGTGTCGGCGTCGATCTGGTCCGGGGCCAGCTGCGCCTGCTCCAGAGCGGCCGCGGCCAGCGCCTTCTCCCCGCCGACCTGCTGGAGCTGCGCCTTGCGGACGTCCTCGATCTCCTTGGGGCTCACGCTCAGCCCGGCGTCGTCCGCCGCCCGCTCCAGGACGGCGGTCTGGATCATCTTGTTGAGCTTGAGCCGCTCGAGTCCGGCGGTGGCCCCGATCAGCCGCGCCCCCTGCTCGGACCGGTTCTGCGCGGTGCGCACGTCGTTGACCTGTGCCTGGAGCGCGGACGTGGTGATGCGCTCGCCGCCGACGACGGCCGCGGTACCGGGACGGGTCCCGCCCGAGCAGGCGGCCAGCAAGGGGGCCGCCGCGAGCAGGGCGACGGATACGGAGAGCGCTGTGCGACGGTGCAAAGGAGCCTCCAGGGCCGGGAGATTGTGCGTCGGTGCACAAGGCCGTGCGGTGATCGATGGTATGCAGTCGAAGTGGCCCGAGCCACCTGTTCGACCAACGATTCCCGGGGTGTCGAAGGTGCGAATTAACCCCCCGGCTACCGCGGAGCCGGACGTTCCTGCGAAGGTCGGCTCACCATGTCGACTTCGCAGCTCGCTCCGCACCACACCCCGGAGCGCCCCGCTCCGGCCCCCGTACACCGCTTCGGCCGCCGGCCCGCCCTGTCCGGCTCGGCGTTCGCCGCCCTGGTCACGGCCGTGGCCGTGTGCTCCGGGGACGCCGTCGCGCGGGTCTTCCCGTACGGGCCCCGGCACCGCAGTGTCAACGACCTCGGCAACCAGTTCGTGCCCTTCCACGCCCACCTGTGGGACCTGCTGCACGGCCGGGCGCACGGCGGACTGCTGTTCAACTGGCAGTCCGGGTACGGCACCAGCTTCCTGCCCGACCTCGGCACGTACCTGACGAGCCCCTTCGCCCTGCTGGTCGGGCTCTTCCCGCGGCACGACATCGACCTCGCCGTGTACGTGGTCACCGTCGTGAAGATGACCGCCGCGGCCGCCGCGATGGCCTGGCTGCTGCGCACCCAGCGGCCCGGGCCGTGGTGGGCGGCGGGGCTGCTGGGGGCCTCGTACGCGCTGTGCGGCTGGTCGGTGATCGAGGCCTCGTACAACCCGATGTGGCTGGACGGGCTGATCGCCTTCCCCCTGCTGTGCCTGACCGGCGAGTGGGCGCTGCGCGGGCGGCGGCCGCTGCTGGGGGTGCTGGTGGTGGCCGTCTCGTGGACGGCGAACTTCTACACCGCCTACATGGCCACGCTCGGCGCGGCGCTGGTGCTGGTGGTGCGGGTGGTGCTGACGCATGACGGGATGCGCGAGCGGGCCCGGGTGGTCGGGCGGGCGGCGGTGACGACCGTGCTGGGGATGGCCCTGACGGCGCCGCTGCTGGTGCCGCTGTTCCTGAGTTCGCAGCAGGCCTACCCGGGCTGGTCCAAGGAGTTCGCCCCGGTGCCCTGGCCGGACCTGCTCGCCCGGCTGATGCCGGCCACCTACTCCTTCGGCTCCCCCGCCCTGTTCGTCGGCACCGGGACCCTGCTGCTGGTGACGGCCCTGCCCTTCCACCGGGCGCTGCCCCTGCGCACCCGCCTGTGGTGGGCGGGGCTGGTGGCGGCGGTGCTGCTGTCCCTGCAGTGGGCGCCGACCCACCTGGCCTGGCACGTCTTCGCCACCCCGAACGGCAGCCCGTACCGGCAGACCTTCGTGCTGGCCGGGATCGTGGTCATCGCCGCCTGGACCGGGCTCGCGGCCGGGCTGCCCGGCGTACGGGCGCTGGCGGCCGGGGCCGGCGTCCTGGCGGCGGCCGCCGCGTGGGCGGCGGGCAGCGCGCTGGCCACGGGCTGGGGGTACGCCCTGTTCTGCGGCGGGCTGGCACTGACGGCGGGGGCCTGGTGGGGCCTGCGCCACCGGCGGCTGCTGCTGCCGGCGGCCGCCGTGCTGGCGGCGGCCCTGGTGGCGCAGGCCGCAGCGACGACGGCGTACGGGCACAAGGGCAAGCTGGGCGGGCTGGACGACTACCCCTCCTGGGGGCGGACCCACACCGTCCGCGAACGGGCCCTGGCGCAGGCCGACGGCTGGCCGGCGTACCGCACCGACGCGGGCCGGCCCGCGCTCTCGAACAACGACCCGCTGCTGCTGGGCGGCGAGGGCGGCTCGTACTACAGCAGCCACACCCCGGACGTCTTCACCCGCACGATGGCGGCGCTCGGGGCGGGCTGGACCTCGCGCGGGCGCAGCGTGCAGAGCCTGGACAACCCGGTGACGGACGCCCTGTTCTCGGTCGGCGCACGCCTCAAGACCGACGGGCGGGCCGTCCGGGCGGAGGCGCTGCCGCTGGTCACCGTCCGGCCCGCCGGTCCGGCCCCGGAGTTCGGCGGGTCGCCGTTCGCCAACCAGGAGCTGCTGCTGGGGGCGAAGGTGTACGAGGACCCGGTCGCGCCCGGAACCTGCCGGGCGGGCACCGACGCCTTCCTGTGGGCCCCGCAGTACAGCGGAACGGCCCGCCTCGCGGACGGGCGCCCGGCCAGGCTCAACGGCACCCCGCCGAAGAACCGGGCGGCGCTCCAGCCCCTGGGGCGCTCGCACGGGGCCTCCTCGGCGCTGGTCTTCGACCGCCCGGCACCGGACCAGTGGGCGCTGTCCTGCCTGGACCGGTCGAAGCTCACCGCCGCGGTGGCGGCGCTGCGCGGCGCGGCCGCCACGGCGGTGCGGGCCGGCGACTCGGACCTGACCGCCACCCTGCCGCCCGGCAGCACGGGCACGGCGGTCGTCGCGGTGCCGGCCATCGCGGGCTGGAGCTGCGAGGGCCGCCCGGCCGGGTCCCGGCTGGGGCTGCTGGCGGTGCCCCTGGACGGCCGCACCACCACCCTGCACTGCGCCTTCACCCCGCCCGGGCTGCTCCCCGGCGCGGGACTGGCGGGGGCGTCGGCGCTGGCCGTGGCCGCGCTGGCGGTGCTCAGGCGGCGCCCGGGGCTCCTGGCGGGGCCGCGGGTCCGGCGCGGGGGCGCGTGAGGACTGCGCCGCGCCCCCGGGCACGGCCCTGCCTCAGCGCACCTGGCCCAGCCACTGCAGGGTCCGGCGGATCTCCACCGGGAGGGGGTGCGCCGGGCCGTGCACCCGGTCCGCGTCGTACAGGAGCCGGACCAGGGTGTCGTGGGCGGCGGCGCGGTCGCCGAGGGAGAGCAGCAGGTGCGCTATCCGGCGGCGGACCTCCAGCGGCAGGCCCGGGTCCGGGTTGGCGTAGTGGTTCTCGAACAGCGGGAGCAGCGACCGGTACTCGGCCAGGGCCGCGGCCGGCTCGCCCAGCTGCTCCAGGCACTGCGCGGCGTCGTAGCGCAGCCGCAGGGCCTGCGGATCGCCGGCCGGGAACTCTTCCGCGAGGCGGCGCAGTTCGGGCAGGGCGCGGCGGTACTGGCCGTCGTCCATCAGCGTGGCGGCGTACTGCTTGCGCAGGCTGCGCACCACCGGCGACCGCTCCCCGTGCTCGGCGGCCGCGGCCGGGAGGATCCCGCCGAGGATGTCCACGGCCTGGGTGAGCCGCCCCTGGTCCAGCAGCCTGCGGGCCTCGTCCACCGCGCCGGGGATGTCCGGGCGGGGCGGGGCCGGGGCCACGGTGGGCATCGGCGGGACGCCGCCGGGCGCGTGGTCGGCCCGGTCCACGTGGTCCGGCCGGTCCGGCCAGGGTGCCTGCGGGCGCCGGAAGGGCCGGGTCGGGTCGAGGGCGCCGGCCACGGGGCGGCTGCCGGGGGCCGGGAGCAGCGGCGCGAGGGCCTCGTAGACCTCCTGCGCCGAACCGGGCCGGTCCTGCGGGTCCTTGGCGAGGAGGCGCATCAGCAGCGCCTCCAGCTCCTGCGGGATCTCGGGGCGCCGGGCGCGTACGGGGGCGGGGGGCTCGTACAGGTGCCGGTGCAGCACGCCGAGGGCGGTGGACCCGGCGAAGGGGACGTTGCCGCTGAGGAGTTCGTACAGCAGCACACCGAGGGCGTACAGGTCGGTGTAGGGGCCCACCGCGCCGCTCATGGCCTGCTCGGGCGCCATGTAGGCGGGGCTGCCGATCGGGGTGCCGGTGCTGGTGAGGCGGGTGGTGTCGGTGTCCATCACGGAGGCGACGCCGAGGTCCAGGACGAGGACCGTTCCGTCCGGGCGGATCATCACATTGCGGGGCTTGAGGTCCCGGTGGACGATCGGCACGGCGTGCACGGCGGACAGCACCGCGCACAGCTGGGCGGCCACCGCGACCGCCCACGGCCAGGGGTAGGGGTCGTGTGCGGCGAGGTGGTCGGCCAGGTCGGAGCCCTCGACGTACCCCATGACGAGGTACAGCTCGTCGCCGTCGCTGCCCGCGTCGTGCACCGTGACCAGGCCCGGGTGGTCGACCTGCGCCGTGACCCGGCACTCGCGCACGAAGCGGCGGCGCAGTTCCTCGGCGACGGTGCCGGGGCCGGCCACCTTGTCGGGGCGCAGCAGTTTGACGGCGACGCGGCGGTCCAGCCGCTTGTCGTAGGCCGTCCACACCTGGCCCATGCCGCCCTGGCCGAGGATGGTAGCGAGCTCGTAGCGCTCGCCGACGAGCCGTTCGCCGCCGGTCACTGCTGCGGGTCCTGGACCGCCGTGCTGTTCGGGTCCTGGTAGGGGCCGCCGGGCTGCGGGGGACGGGGCGGGGTGTGCGGGGTCTGCTTGCGCAGGAGCTCGCTCAGCTCGTCGAGTTCGGCGCGGACCTGGCCGATGCGCGGGGGCTGGACCGGGGCGGGGGCCTGCTGCGGCGGGACGGGCGGGTAGCCGTAGGAGGGGCGGGTCTGGTGCGGGGGCTGCGGCTGAAGGTGCTGCGGCTGGTGCTGCTGCGGCTGGGCGTACGGGGACTGCTGCGCCGGGTACCAGGGCGCGGCCCCCACCGCGGGAGCGGCGGCGGCCTTCGCCTCGTGGTGCCTGATGTCGGCGACGAGGTAGTACACGCAGACGGCGAAACCGGTGAAGATCGAGCCACCGGCGCCGAGGTTGCCCTGCCAGCCGTTGGTCTCCTCCGTCGGGTCGAGCTCGATGAAGGTGATCCAGACGACCGAGAGCACCCCGCCCAGCACCAGCAGCACCCAGTCGCGGGTCTTACGGGTGAGCAGAGCGATCCGCAGCAGCGCACCCCAGGCGAAGAAACCACAGCTCAGGAGGGGCAGGGCGGTGAACAGCACGCGCAGCGTCATCGCCGCCCCGGACAAGGGCCGGTGGCCGTGGGGGCCTTGCTGCGGCGGGATGCCGGGGCCGTGCATCGCTGCTCCTGACGGGCCGTGCGGAAAGGGTGACGGCTGGAAGCGTATACAGCGTTTCCGGCCGCCGGTGAGGGGATGGGCGCAACCGTTGCAGGGTCGCAGCACGCCCGCCCGGGCCCCGGTCCCCATACGCCTCCAGCGGCCCTCCTGCCCCGTCGGCTAACCTCGCCGCTCCTGATCGATCCCGGGGGGGAACCGTCATGCGCACCCGCACGCCCAGAACCACGACCGTGGCCGCGCTCACCTGCGCGGCCCTGCTGACCGCCGCCACCGCCTGCGGCCCGGCAGCCGGCGGCGCGGCGCCGTCGGCCCCGGCCTCCACGGCCCGGGACCCGCTCGCGGGCCGGGAACCGGCGGCGGTCCTGCGCGCCGCGTACGAGGAGACGGAGCGGGCCGCGTCGAAGACCGCGGTCATCTCGCGCCGCACGGGGACGCGGGAGATCACCGCGAAGCTGAGCTTCGAGGGCGACAGTTGCTGGGGCGAGGTGAAGGTCGGCGGGGCCGGGACGGGGGAGATCCTGGTGGACGACTCCAAGGTCTCCCTGAGGGGCGACGACGGCTTCCTGCGGGACCAGTTCGGGAGCGGTCCCGCCAAGTCCCCGGACACGGCGGACGGCTGGATCGACGTGAAGCCCGGCGACCCGGCGGTCGCCCACCTCGTCGCCCTGTGCCGGGACGGCTCCCCCGCACGCGCCTTCCCGGCGGACCGCACCGCCCTGCGCCGGGGCCCGGACGCCCGGCTGAACGGCAGGCCGGTCGCGGTGCTGGTGTCGAAGGGCCCCGGCGGCACCGACATCAGCGACCACGTGGCCCTGGAGGGCACGCCGTACCTCCTCGGGCACGCGGAGACCGGGCCGGAGGGCGGGAGCGTCGAGTACCGGGACCTGACGGGCCCGGCCGCGTAACCGCCCCGCCCCGGCCGGCCTGTCAGAGGTGCCCCCTACCCTCGACGAGGAAGCCGCGAGCTCGGCATCACGTCGTCACCACGGGGGTCACCGCACATGCGCAGCCGTACGAAGTCCAGGGCGGCGTCGGCCGTCGCAGCCGCCGCGGCCCTGCTGGGCGCCCTGACGGCCTGCGGCCCGTCCGTCCACCGCCCCGCCGCCGCACAGCCCGCCACCCCAGCCCCCTCCACCCCCTCCCCCTCCCCGGCCTCGTCCCGCTCCGGTCAGGAGATCCTCACCGAGGCCTACGAGACCACCCGCAAGGCCGATTCGATGCGGGTGGCGGCCACGGTCCAGCAGGACGGCAAGCCGATGAAGGTGGACCTCTCCCTCGACCGCAAGGGCAACTGCAGGGGCGAGATCCGGGTGGCGGGCCTGGGCCGGCTCGACGTCGTCAAGTCCTCGGAGTTCGTCCACTTCCGGGGTGACCGCGCCTACTGGCGGGGCACCGCGGAGCTGCAGCACACCCCGCAGAAGCGGACGGACCAGCTGGTGGCCATGCTCGCCGACCGCTGGGTCCGCATACCCGCCTCCGACCCCCGCGCCGCCCCGATGACGGGCAGCTGCGACCTGACCAAGCTGACCAGCGACCTCGACCGCCCCAGCCCCCTCGCCCGCAAGGGCGAGACGGCGACGGTCGACGGCAAGCCGGCCCTGGCGGTGACCTCCCCGGCGAAGCAGGGCACCCAGACCGACTACGTGGCCACGCAGGGCAAGCCGTACATCCTGAAGTCGACGGTCATGGGCGACACCACGGGCGAGGCCCTCTTCTCGGCCTTCGACGTCCCGGTGGACACGACCTCCCCGAAGGACCCCGACATCCTCGACCTCTCCAAACTGGACACCCCGCCGGGCGAATCGATCTGACGCTGCCGGCCTTCGGACTCAGCCGAGGAACGTCTTGCGCCACTCCAGCGGCGACATGGTCAGCGCCGCCTCGGCGAGGGCATGGGCGGATGCCGTCTTCAGACCGCCCAGAGAGGTGTCGATCCAGTCCTGGACGAGGGTGTTGCCCTGCGCCCGGTACTCGACGGCCTGGACGAGGCACTCCAGCTTGTCGGCGTCCTTGGCGACGACCGCGTCGGGGGTGTCGTTGGCCTCGTACTCCTCCACCACGCGCTGCACACCGGCCCTCACGGCCGGGTGCGCGGCCGAGACCTGGTCGGCGGTGACGGCCTGGTTGGGGGCGGCGTCGATGTAGCGGCGGCCGAAGATGAATCCGGCCGTCCCCTGCGCGTTCACCGTCTCGTCTGCCATCTGCTGACCTCCGGTCTCAAGTCCGATCAAGAAGAACGTAGTTCGTCAATCGCCGACCCGCACTCCAGGACGTGCTGCGCATGGCACTCCTCTCCGGCCCTGCCGGCCACGCGGGGCTGCCGCTCGGCCGGGGGTCAGGGGTGGGTGAGGTGGTGGGTGTGGAGGTGGCCCGGGAGGGGGTGGGCCGGTGGGGTGGCGGGGAGGGTGGTGTGGGTGGGGTAGCCGGCCTTCCGGGCCACGCGGCAGGAGGCTTCGTTGTCCAGCTGGTGGAAGAGGTCGAGGCGTCGCAGACCCGTGGGGGCGAAGGTCTCGGCGGCCCAGGCCGTGAGGGTGTCCAGGGCGCGGGTGGCGGTGCCCCGGCCGCGGGCGTGGGCGGCGGTCCAGTAGCCGACCTCGGCCGCGAGGGCGCCCGGCTTCGGCAGTTTGAGGACGGCGTTGCCCAGGAGGCGGCGCGGGGCGGGGGCGTCCTCCTCCAGGACCGCGAAGGCGAAGCGCACGCCCGAGGCCCAGCCCCGCCGCTGCTCCGCGAGCCAGCGCAGGCCCTCTGCCTCGTCGTCGGCGCGGTGGTGGATCCACTGCCGCATGGCGGGATCCGCGCACGCCTCCACCAGCGCGGGGACGTCCTCCTCCCGCCAGGGCCGCAGGAGCAGGGCGGGCCGGCCCGCCGCCGGGGCGGCGCGGAGGGTGACGGGAGGGGTCATCGGGCGATGGTACGGCCGCGCCCGGCCGCCGCCCGCGGGTGGGTGCGGGCGGCGGGGGCGCGGGGCGGGGGTCAGGATCCGAGGATGGTGGTCAGGAACTCGCCCGTCCAGGCCAGGAGTTCGCGGCCGACCAGCGGCTTGCCGCCGACGCGGGACGTCTTCGGCCGGGGGACCAGGACCTGGGAGGTGGCCGGCTTGAGGACCGTGCCGGGGTAGAGGCGCTTGAGGCGCAGTTCCTGCGACTCGCGCAGCTCCACCGGGCCGAAGCGGATGTTGGGGCCCTGGAGGGTGATGTCCCCGACCCCGCAGGCCCGGGCCAGCATCCGCAGGCCCGCCACCAGCAGCAGGTTCTCCACCGGCTCCGGCAGCTTGCCGTAGCGGTCGGTGAGTTCCTCCCGGACCGCCTTGATGTCGGCCTCCGAAGCCGCCGAGGCGATCGCCCGGTAGGCCTGCAGGCGCAGCCGCTCGCCGGGCGCGTAGTCGTGCGGGACGTGCGCGTCGACCGGCAGTTCGATCTTCACCTCCAGCGGCGGCTCCTCCTGCGCCCCGCCCTCCACGGCGGCCCGGTAGTCGGCGACGGCCTCGCCGACCATGCGGATGTAGAGGTCGAAGCCGACGCCCGCGATGTGGCCGGACTGCTCGCCGCCGAGCAGGTTGCCCGCGCCGCGGATCTCCAGGTCCTTCATCGCCACGTACATGCCGGCGCCCATCTCGGTGTGCTGGGCGATGGTGGCCAGCCGCTCGTGCGCAGTCTCCGTCAGCGGCTTCTCCGGCGGGTACAGGAAGTACGCGTAGCCGCGCTCGCGGCCCCGGCCGACACGGCCGCGCAGCTGGTGCAGCTGGGAGAGGCCGAAGTTGTCGCCGCGCTCCACGATCAGGGTGTTGGCGTTGGAGATGTCGATACCGGACTCGACGATCGTCGTGGAGACCAGGACGTCGAACTTCTTCTCCCAGAAGTCGACCACGACCTGTTCCAGGGCCTGTTCGGACATCTGGCCGTGGGCCGTGGCGATCCGCGCCTCGGGGACGATCTCCCGGAGCTTGGCGGCCGCCCGGTCGATGGACTCGACCCGGTTGTGGATGTAGAAGCACTGGCCCTCGCGCAGCAGCTCGCGCCGGATGGCCGCGCCGATCTGCTTCTCCTCGTAGGGGCCGACGAAGGTGAGGACCGGGTGGCGCTCCTCCGGCGGGGTGGTGATCGTCGACATCTCGCGGATGCCGGTGACCGCCATCTCCAGGGTGCGGGGGATGGGCGTGGCGGACATGGTGAGCACGTCGACGTTGGCGCGGAGCTTCTTCAGCTGCTCCTTGTGCTCGACGCCGAACCGCTGCTCCTCGTCGACGATGACCAGGCCCAGGTCCTTGAACTTCGTCTCCTGCGAGAACAGGCGGTGGGTGCCGATGACCACGTCGACCGAGCCCTCCTTGAGGCCCTCCAGGGTGGCCTTGGACTCGGTGTCGGACTGGAAGCGCGAGAGCGCCTTCACGTTGACGGGGAACTGGCTGTAGCGCTCGGAGAAGGTCCCGAAGTGCTGCTGCACCAGCAGGGTCGTCGGGACGAGGACCGCGACCTGCTTGCCGTCCTGGACCGCCTTGAACGCGGCCCGCACCGCGATCTCGGTCTTGCCGTAGCCGACGTCGCCGCAGACCAGGCGGTCCATGGGGACGGACTTCTCCATGTCCTCCTTGACCTCGGCGATGGTGGTGAGCTGGTCGGGGGTCTCCGCGTACGGGAAGGCGTCCTCCAGCTCGCGCTGCCAGGGGGTGTCGGGGCCGAAGGTGTGGCCGGGCGCCGCCATGCGGGCGCTGTACAGCTTGATCAGGTCGGCGGCGATCTCCTTGACGGCCTTCTTGGCCCGCGCCTTGGTCTTCGTCCAGTCGGCGCCGCCGAGCCGGTGCAGGGTCGGGGCCTCGCCGCCGACGTATTTGGTGACCTGCTCCAGCTGGTCGGTGGGGATGTACAGGCGGTCGCCGGGCTGGCCGCGCTTGGCCGGCGCGTACTCGACGAGGAGGTACTCGCGGGTGGCGCCCTGGACGGTGCGCTGCACCATCTCGACGTAGCGGCCCACGCCGTGCTGCTCGTGCACGATGTAGTCGCCGGCCTCCAGGGTGAGGGGGTCGATGGACTTGCGGCGGCGGGTGGGCATCCGGCCGAGGTCCTTGGTGGCGGTGCGCTGGCCCGTCAGGTCGGTCTCGGTGAGGACGGCCAGCTTGAGGGCCGGGTCGATGAAGCCGTTGTCGAGCGAGGCGCAGGAGACGTGGACGATCGAGGGCTCCAGGGCCCCGAGGTCGGCCTCCAGGCGGGCCGGGATGCCCTCGCCGCCGAGGACCTCGACGGTACGGGCGGCCGGGCCGTGGCCCTCGGTGAGGTAGACGGTGTGCCAGCCGTCGGCGATCCAGCCCTTGGTGTCGGCGAGGGCGCGGGCGGTGTCGCCCCGGTAGGCCTCGGGGGCGTGCATGCCGAGCTTGAGGGTGTCGGATCCCAGGCCGGGGTCGTCGGCCGCGAAGGGGGAGAGCGACCACCACATCATGCCGAGCTCGCGGGCGTGCTCGCGGACGTCGGCGATCCCGCGCAGCGAGGCCGCGCCGACGTCGATGGGGGCCTGGCCGCCGCCGGCGGTGGCCGCCCAGGAGGCCATCAGGAACTCCTGGCTGGTCGCCACCAGGTCGGCGGCCCGGGTGCGGACCCGCTCGGGGTCGCAGACCACGGCCATGGAACCGGCCGGCAGGACGTCGAGGAGCAGTTCCATGTCGTCCACGAGGACCGGGGCGAGGGATTCCATGCCCTCCACGGCGATCCCCTCGGCGATCTTGCCCAGCAGTTCGCCGAGTTCCGGGTGCTGCTCGGCGAGGGCCGCCGCCCGCTCGCGCACCTCGCCGGTCAGCAGCAGCTCCCGGCAGGGCGGGGCCCACAGGCCGTGCTCGGCGATCTCCAGGGAGCGCTGGTCGGCGACCTTGAAGTAACGGATCTCCTCGACCTCGTCACCCCAGAACTCCACGCGCAGCGGGTGCTCCTCGGTGGGCGGGAACACGTCGAGGATGCCGCCGCGCACGGCGAACTCCCCGCGCTTCTCCACGAGCTCGACGCGCGCGTACGCGGCGGCCGCCAGGGCTTCGGTGACCGCGCCGAGGTCGGCGCTCTCGCCGTGACGCAGGCTCACCGGCACCAGGTCGCCCAGCCCCTTGACCTGCGGCTGGAGCACGGAGCGGATGGGGGCGACGACCACCGAGACGGGGCCGGCGGCCGGGTCGTCCGCACGGGGGTGGGCGAGGCGGCGCAGGACGGCGATGCGCCGGCCGACGGTGTCGCTGCGCGGGCTGAGGCGCTCGTGCGGCAGGGTCTCCCAGGACGGGTAGTCCACGACCTCGTCGGGCGGCAGCAGCGAACGCAGCGCGGCGGCCAGGTCCTCCGCCTCCCGGCCGGTGGCGGTGACGGCGAGCACGGTCCGCCCGGTGCGGCGGGCCAGCGCGGCGATCGCGAAGGGCCGGGCGGCGGGCGGGCCGACGAGGTCCACGTGCATGCGGTTGCCGTCCCCGGCCGCGGTGACCGCCTCGGCCAGGGCGGGGTCCCGGGTGACGGCGTCGAGCAGTCCGTGCAGGCTCATGAAAGCGGCTTTCCATCCGGTGGAGGGGCGGGCGGGGGCAACGCGAAGCACCCGACACGTGAACGGGCCGGGGGTTCCCACCCTATGCCGCGGGTGTGCCGGCCGCGCGCGGGATTCGGGGCGCGTACGGGTTCGGGTGGATGCGGTACGGGTCCGGTACGGCTGCGTACGGCTCCGGTACGGCTCCGGGGGCGGAGGCAGTGCTTCCGCACCGGGATGACAATCTGTCCGGATGTCCCCCTCCGCACGCCCGCCCGACGGCACGACCGCGCCCCGCACGGCGCCGGCCGCATCCGCCGCGCCCGCCACCGCGCCCCCGGCGGAGCCGGCCGCGCCCACCGCCGGCGTGGCGCGCCCCGCCCGGCGGGCCCGGGCCGCCGCGTGGGCCCGGGCCCGGGCGCCGTACGTGCTGACCGCCGCGCTGTTCGCCGCGTACGCCACGCTCTCCGTGACCCGCCACCGGCGAATGGAGGACTCCTCCTACGACCTGGGCATCTTCGAGCAGGCCGTCCGGGCCTACGCCCACCTCCAGGCGCCCGTCGTGGACCTGAAGGGCCCGGGCACCCTCGTCCTCGGCGACCACTTCAGCCCCGTCATCGCCCTGATCGCCCCGCTCTACCGGGTCTTCCCCGGCCCGGTCACCCTCCTGGTGGTGCAGGCGGCGCTGTTCGCGCTGTCGGCCCTGCCCGTGACCCGGGCCTCGGCGCGGCTGCTGGGGCAGGCGCGGGGGCTCGCGCTCGGGGCGGCGTACGGGCTGTCCTGGGGGATCCAGCGGGCCGTCGAGTTCGACTTCCACGAGATCTGCTTCGCCGTACCGCTGATCGCCTTCGCCCTGGAGGCACTGCTGGCGGGCCGCTGGCGGGCGGCGGTGGCCTGGGGGCTGCCGCTGCTGCTGGTCAAGGAGGACCAGGGGCTCACCCTGGCGGCGCTGGCGCTCGTCGTCGCCTGGCGGGCCCGGCGCACCGACCGGAGGGCGGCCCGGCTGGCCCTCGGGGTGGCCGTGGCCGGGGCGGCGGCGGCCGCACTCGTGTTCACGGTGGTGATCCCCGCCTTCGCCGCCGACGGCTACACCTACTGGCAGAAGGCCGGCGGCCCCGGCGACGCTCTGCACGGCCTCGGCACGAAGCTCACCACCCTGGCCTGGGTGCTCGTCCCCACCAGCGGCCTGCTGGCCCTGCGCTCCCCGCTGCTGTGGGTGGCCCTGCCGACGCTGGGCTGGCGGTTCACCGCCGCCGACCCGAACTACTGGTCCACCGACTTCCATTACAGCGCCGTGCTGATGCCGGTGGTGACGCTGGCGCTGGCCGACTCCCTCGACACCGTCCGGCGCAGCCCCCGGCCGTGGCTGCGCTCGTACGCCCACCAGCTGCCCGGCGCCGTGCTGGCCGCCGCGCTCGCGCTGAGCGCGACCAGCCTGCCGCTGGCCCGGCTCGGGGAGCGGGCCGCGTACGAGAAGCCGAAGCGGGCCGTCGCGGTCGAGCGGCTGCTGGCGCGGATCCCGGACGGGGTGTCGGTGGAGGCCGACTACCCGGCGCTGACCCGGCTGACCTCGCGCTGCCGGGTCTTCTGGCTCGGCGGCACGCGCGGGGTGCGCCCGGCCTACCTGGTCTTCGACAACGCCTCCGGCTGGGCCGGGGACCCACTGGCGTACGCGGGGCGGCTGCACCCGGGGTCGCGGTTCGCCCTGGTGGGCGAGGCGGGCGGGATGGTCCTGCTGGAACGGCAGCTGTAGGGGCGAAACCCGGCCCCGACGCCGCCCGGAGGAGCCGCCGGGGAATGACCGTGACGTGGCGCGCGGACCCCGGCCCGGCCGGCCTGGCCGCGCACGGCGCCGGCCCCGGGCCGCCCTCGCGGACGCCCCGGGGCCGGCGTGTTCCCCCGTACTCCCCCGTGGGGCCCCGGTTTCCCCGTGGGCTCCCGTACCTCCCCCGAAGGGAGCCCGGGACCCCGTGGGGTCCCGGTGCCTCCCCCGTACGACCGCCGGCGGCTACTCGCTGGCGATCGCGTTCAGGACGTTCATCCGCCCCGCCCGGAACGCCGGGACCAGTGCGGCGAACAGGCCCACCAGCGCCGAGCCCGCGAAGACCGCGATGATCGTCGCCCACGGGATCTCCAGCACCTTCAGGCCCTGGAGGGCGAGGAGCTGCTGCGCGGTGGCGCCCCAGCCCATGCCCAGCCCCAGGCCCAGCAGGGCGCCGAAGAGCGCGATGACCACCGACTCCAGGCGGATCATCCGGCGCAGCTGGCGGCGCGAGAGGCCGATGGCGCGCATCAGGCCGATCTCCCGGGTCCGCTCGACCACCGAGAGGGCCAGCGTGTTCACGACGCCGAGCACCGCGACGACGATCGCCAGGGCGAGGAGGCCGTAGACCATGTTGAGCAGCTGCCCGACCTGGTCCTTGAGGTCCTTCTTGTAGTCGGTCTGGTTGAGCACCTTGTACTGCGGGTACTCGGCCATGGCCGCCTTGAGCGCCGTGTACGCGCTGTCGGCCTGCCCCTTGTGCGCCGTGGCCAGCAGCATGAACGGGCGCGGCAGCTGGTCGGCCGGCAGGTTGGCCTCGGCGGTGGCGGTGCTGATGTACTTCACGCCCTTGTCGAGGTTGCCCTCGTCCAGGGTGATCGCCGCGACCTTCAGCCTGACGGTCTTGCCGCCGTTGAAGGCCACGCCCAGTTCGTCGCCGACCTTCACGTGGTGCTTGACGGCGTACTCCGAGCCGACGGCCATCGAGCCGGGCGCGTACGCGTCCTGGTGCTGCCCGGCGCTCGTCTTGCGGCGGACGTCCTGGGCGTAGGAGGGGTCGGTGGCGCTGAGCCGGTCCTGGGCGGAGGTGCCGTCCGGGGCGGTGATCTTCGCCTCGACCTCGCGGTAGGCGGTGACGTGGTCCAGGCCCTTGACCCCGCGCATGGCCTGTTCGGCCTGCGGCATCAGCGGCTGGCCGCCCTGGGAGGCGACGATGTAGTCCGCGCCGACCGTGCGGTCGAGCTCGTCGGTGGCGGAGGCCACCATCGAGGAGCCGACGACCGACAGGCAGGCGACCAGCGCCAGTCCGATCATCAGCGCGGCGGCCGTGGCCCCCGTACGGCGCGGGTTGCGCAGGGCGTTGCGTTCGGCGAGCCGGCCGACGGAGCCGAAGGGCCGCAGGACGGGCGCGGCCAGCAGCCGGACCACGACGCCCGCCAGCAGCGGGCCGATCACGATGAAGCCGATCAGGCTGAACAGGACGCCGACGGCCAGCCACAGCGAACCGGTGGAGGCCTTGTCGGCGGCCGCGGCGAGGAACAGGGCCGCGGCGCCGAGGCCGGTGAGGACCAGGCCGAGGACGGCGCGGACCGCGCCGGCCTTGCGGTCGCCGGGGGTGCCGGCGTCGCGCAGGGCGGCCATCGGGGAGACCTTGCCGGCCCGGCGGGCCGGGACGTAGGCGGCGACGACGGTGACGACGGTGCCCAGGACCAGGCCGGTGACTGGGGTGGTCCAGCGGACCGTCAGGTCGCCGGTGGACAGGTGCATGCCCATCTGGCCCATGAGCTTCATCAGGCCGACGGCCAGGCCGACGCCCGCCGCGACACCGGCGGCGGAGCCGACGACGCCCAGCAGCAGGGCCTCCAGCAGCACCGAGCGGTTGATCTGGCCCCGGTCGGAGCCGATGGCGCGCATCAGGCCGATCTCGCGGGTGCGCTGGGCGACCAGCATCGAGAAGGTGTTGAAGATCAGGAAGATGCCGACGAGGAAGGCGATGCCGGCGAACCCGAGCATCACGTACTTCATGACGTCGAGGAAGCCCATGTCCTTCTTGTTGGCGGCCGTGGCCTCCTTGGCCGTCTGCAGCTTGTAGGTGTCGGCGCCGAGGACCGAGGCCACGTTCTTCTTCAGCTGCTCGTCGCTGACGCCGTCCTTCGCGGTGACGTTGACGTGGGTGAAGGTGCCGGGCGCGCCGAGGAGCTTGTCCTGGGCGGTGGCGGTGTCGAAGTAGACGACGGCCGCGCCCGGGTTGGTGACCGTGAAGGAGGCGATGCCGCTGATCTTCGCGCGGACGTCACCGGTGATGGCGATGGTGCGCAGCTCGTCGCCGAGCTTCAGGTGGTGCTTGTCGGCGGTGTCGGCGTCGATCATCATCTCGGTCGGTCCGCGCGGGGCCCGGCCGGAGGTGATCTTCATGGACTTGAGCTCGCCGTCGGTCCAGTTGCCGGCGATGGTCGGGGCGCCGGTGGTGGAGCCCATGTTCTCGTTCTTGGCGTTGACGACCGTGACGGCCGTCGAGACGACGCCGCCCTCGGCGGACTTCACGCCCTCGGCGCCGCGCACCTTCTCCACGGCCGACCCGGGCAGCACCTGCGGGCGGCCGCGGTTCGGGTTCTCCTCGCCCTCCGCGGGCTCCTTCGGGCTGACGGTGACGTCGGAGCTGGTGACGGCGAACAGCTTGTCGAAGGTGGTGTTCATGGTGTCGGTGAACACCAGGGTCCCGCAGACGAAGGCGACCGAGAGGAGCACGGCGACGGCGGACAGCGCCATGCGGCCCTTGTGCGCGAAGAAGTTGCGCCGCGCGGTCTTCATGACGGTCACGAGGTCCGCCCGCGCGCGTCGAAGTCCTTCATCCGGTCCAGGACCTGGTCGGCGGTGGGCCCGTACATCTCGTCGACGATGCGGCCGTCGGCGAGGAAGACGACGCGGTCGGCATAGGAGGCGGCGACCGGGTCGTGGGTGACCATCACGATGGTCTGGGCGAGCTCGTCCACCGACTGGCGCAGGAAGCCGAGGACCTCGGCCCCCGCCCGCGAGTCCAGGTTTCCGGTGGGCTCGTCCCCGAAGATGATCGCCGGGCGGGCGGCGAGGGCGCGGGCGACCGCCACGCGCTGCTGCTGGCCGCCGGACAGCTCGGTCGGACGGTGCTTGAGGCGCCCGGCGAGGCCGACGGTCTGCACCACGCGCTCCAGCCACTGCGGATCGGCCTTGCGGCCCGCGATGTCCATGGGGAGGGTGATGTTCTCCAGGGCGTTCAGCGTCGGCAGCAGGTTGAACGCCTGGAAGATGAAGCCGATCTTGTCGCGGCGCAGCTGGGTGAGCTTCTTGTCCTTGAGGCCGGTGATCTCGGTGTCCTCAAGGTGGATCTGCCCGCTGGTCACCGTGTCCAGGCCGGCCAGGCAGTGCATGAGGGTGGACTTGCCGGAGCCGGAGGGGCCCATGATCGCGGTGAACCGGCCGCGGTGGATGTCCACGTCCACGTGGTCAAGGGCGACGACGCGGGTCTCGCCGGAGCCGTACGCCTTGACGACCTGGCGCGCCCGTGCGGCCACGGAGCCGTGTCCCCCGCCGCTTCCGTGCCTGGTCTCGGTCATCGCCGTTGTCACTGCTTCTCCCCTGTTGGTGTGGTGCGTGCGTCCGTGCCTACCGCCGCGTGCGTAACTGCGTGCATGCGTCCGCGCGTCGCCTTCGTGAAGTCTGCTGAACGGGGGTGCCCGGCGCCCTGGTGCCCGTCGCCGTATCCGCCGGGGGTTAACCCCACCTCGCCCCCGCGGCCCCGCCCATGTGAACCAGTTAAAGACGTGCCGGGCCCTTCGGCCTCCTCCGCCGGGACGAAAGTCCCATGGGCCCAATTGCTGAGGGACCCCTAGGGGTCGTCCCCCCTGCGGTGGACGGGACGTAGGGGGCACCGCCCGGGTCACCCCGCGTGAGATGGGGATTCCGCCCGGCCCACCCCGGTGAGAGGGTGTGCACGCGCGGACGAAGGGAGAGGCCGGTGGAGACGGACGAGGGCGGGGGCGGATCCCCCGCGGAGGGGCGGCCGGCGCCGCCGGGGGAAAGGTTTCCGCCGGGGAGGCGGAGGCCGGCATACCCGTCCAGGGCCGGCCCCCGGCGAAGGTCGTCGCCTCGCTGATGCTGTGCATGGCCCTGGTCGCCCTCGACCTCACGATCGTCTCGACCGCCGTCCCCCAGATCGTCGGGGACATCGGCGGTTTCTCCGTCTTCTCCTGGCTGTTCTCCGGCTACCTCCTCGCCGTGACCGTCACCCTCCCCGTCTACGGCAAACTCAGCGACACCTTCGGCCGCAAACCGGTCCTGGTCTTCGGCACCGCCCTGTTCCTCGTCGGCTCGCTGCTGTGCGCGTCCGCCTGGAACATGGCCGCGCTGATCGCCTTCCGGATCGTCCAGGGGCTGGGCGGCGGCGCCCTGCAGAGCACCGTGCAGACCCTGGCCGCCGACCTCTACCCGCTGCGCGAGCGCCCGCGCATCCAGGCCCGGATGACCACCGTGTGGGCGAGCTCCGCGCTCATCGGCCCGGCCCTCGGCGGAGTGATCGCGGGGTACGCGGGGTGGCGCTGGACCTTCCTGATCAACGTGCCGATGGCCGGGCTGGCCCTGTGGCTGACCGTCCGCCACCTGACCGAACCCCGGCGCTCCCCGGGCCGGCGCGGGCCCGTCGACTGGGCGGGGGCGCTCGGGATCTTCGCGTGCGGCGGGCTGCTGCTGTTCGCGCTGGTCCAGGGCGGGGTGGCCTGGCCCTGGCTGTCCCCGCCGTCGCTGGGGCTGCTGGGCGCGAGCGCGGTGCTGGCGGCGGTCGTGGTGCGGGTGGAGCGCAGGGCCGCGGACCCGATCCTGCCCGGGTGGGTGTGGCGCCGGCGGACCATCGCCGCCGTCAACCTGGCGATGGGGGCGCTGGGGCTGCTGATGGTCGCCCCGATGGTGTTCATGCCGACCTACGCCCAGTCCGTGCTGGGGCTCGGCCCGGTCGGGGCGGGGCTGGTGACGGGCCTGATGACCCTGAGCTGGCCGCTGTCGGCCGCCGTCTGCCAGCACGTGTACCGGCGCATCGGCTTCCGAGACACCGCCGCCCTGGGGATGGGGCTGGCCGCGGCGGTGCTGTTCTCCTTCACCCTGCTTCCCTACCCGGCGCGGCCCTGGCAGCCCGCGGTGATCATGCTGCTGCTGGGGGCGGCGCTGGGCCTGTTCCAGCTGCCGCTGATGGCCGGGGTGCAGTCCACCGTGGGCTGGGCCGAGCGCGGCACGACCACCGCCTCGGTGCTCTTCTGCCGCACCGTCGGGCAGGCCGTGGGGGCCGCGCTGATGGGGGCGGTGGCCAACGCGACCGTCGCCGCCCGGCTGGCACGGGAGCGCGAGCCGGGGCTGCCGCACCGGCTGGAGGACGTGTCACGCGCCCTGGCCGAGCCGGGCAGCCTCTCACGGGCCGCGTCGGAGCACCTGCGGGAGGCGGTGGCGGCCGCGGTGCACCACATCTTCCTCGGCGCGGCGTTCGCCGGGGTCGCGGCGGTGCTGGTGCTGCTGCTCGTGGCGCCCAGACGGTTCCCCGTCCTGCCGGAACACGAATGACAGCCGCTTGACAACTTGTCATGCCCGCCCTGCTCGGGTGACGCTCTCCCCACGACCACACCCCGGGGGGACGACATGGCATCCGCACTCTTCGCACTGGCGTTACTGGCCGCCCTGGCCGGACCCGTCACCCTGCGCCTGTACCGCAGGCCCGGCTTCGTCACCGGACGCGACGGCCGGCTCTCCACCTCGACCACCCTGGCCCTGGCCTGGACGGTGATCCTGGTCTGGCTGCTGCTCACCATCCTCGGCTACGGGCTGACGGCCGGCGGCGGAACCGGCTACTTCCGCGGCGAACACGGCCCGCTGTCCGCCCTGACCACCGTCTACCTCCCGCTGCTCGGCGGCCCGTACGTCGCCCTGATCGCGGCGAAAACGGTCGTCGGCATCCGGGTGGAGCACGGCACCCTGGCCAAGCCGGCCCCGAAGCCCACCGCCACCGGCCGCCGGCCGCTGCGGGAGCTCATCGCCAACGACAGCGGCCGCACCGACCTCGTGGACCTCCAGTACGTGGCCCTGAGCGCGGTGACGATGCTGTACGTCGTCCTGTTCTTCCTCTCCGACGTGGGCGGCGGCCTGCCGGAACTCCCGGCCGAGATCTGGGCCCTGACCGGCGCTCCGGCGGGGGCGTACCTGGTCAACAAGATGGCCACCCGCGGCAACCCCGTCATCACCCACGCCGCCGTCAGCCCCGACGGCGTCCTCACGGTCGAGGGCGGCGGCTTCACCGACCCCCGCCTCACGGTGGACGACACCCCCCTCCCGGCGGTCCAGGACCCGGCGACCGGCTCCCTCACGGCCACCCTCCCGCCCGACACCACACCCCCCTTCACGGTGGTGGTCACCTCCCGCGGCCTGCGCAGCGACCCCTACCGCCACACCCCCGCCCAGACCACCCCCGCCCGGCCGCCCGCCGGTTAGCGCGTGCCCGGGGTCCGGTCGGCAACGCGGCACACCGCGACCGGGCCCCGGGCAGCTACGTCCCGTCCCGCGTCCAGACCAGTACCGCCTGATCCCCTTCCGGCACCCCTCCGGCGCGACGGTACGTCGCCAGTGCCGCCGCGTTGTCCTCGTCCGTGACCGTCCACATGCCGTAGCAGTCGCGTTCGCGCGCCAGACCGGCGAGCGCGGCCACCAGGGCCCGGCCGACACCACGCCCGCGGAACGAGTCGTCCACTCCCAGCTCGTACAGGAACATCTCGGTCCCCTTGTCCGGATGCGTCATCTCGACACCGGTGACCATCCCTGCCGGGACGCCGTCCACGTAGGCGATCAGAAGGTGGTGACGCTCGTCGGCCAGAAACCGTGCGGTCGCCCCCGGTTGAGGGAACGCATCGAAAAGGTGCCCGGCGGCCCTGACGTCCTCGGCCTCAGTGACGCGACGGATCTCCATGCGGGGATCCTGACAGGTCCCGGCACACAGGGCACCGGCTTTCCCCCGAGCTGGGGCTACCCCTCCGCCGGCGCCCGTCCCGTCAGGGCCGCCAGGCTCGAGCGGACGTGGTTCATGTGCGCCCGCATCTCCTCCTGCGCCTCCGCGTGCTCCCGCAGGATCCGGTCCGTCTCCCGCACCACCCGCTCGGCCCGCACCCGCGCCTGCGCCACCAGCTCCGCCGCCCGCGCCTCCGCGTCCTCCTGCCCGTGCCGCGCCGACTCCTCCGCCTCCGCGAACCCCCGCCGCGCCTCCGCCAACCGCCCCTGCGCGTACCGCTCCATCTCCGCCAGCCGCGCCTCCAGCTCCGCCTCCCGCGCCGCCGCCTCCCGCCCGGCGGCGTCCCACCGCTCAACCTGCTCCTGCTCCCGCTCCGCGAGCAACGCCTGCGACCGCCGCCGCGCCTCCGCCAGCCCGGCCTGCGCCTCGGCCCGCCATCCCGCGGCGTCCTCGCGCGCCTTCGCCCGCGCCTCGTCCGCCTCCCGCTGCGCCCGCAACAGCCCCTGCCGCGCCCGCACCTCGGTCTGCTCCCGCACCGCCTCCGCGTCGTGCCGCGCCAGCTCCGCCACCCGCTCCGCGTGCGCCTCGGCCGCCCCCGCCGCCTCCGCCGCGTCCGCCCGCGCGTCCGCCCGCAGGACCTCCGCCTCCTCCTGGGCCAGCGACAGGATCCGCCGGGCGCGCTCGCTCAGCTCGTCGTACGTCTGCGGAGCCAGCGCCGCCACCGCCGCACGCAGCCGCTCCGCCTCCTCCTCCATCTGCCGCGCCAGGACGGTCAGCCGTGCCACCCGTTCCCAGGCCTCGTCCCGGCTGCCGGCCAGCCGGGCGACATACCGGTCGACGTCCTCCGGCCGGTAGCCGCGGCCGCCGCGCACGGTCGAGAAACCCTGGGGTCCGTGAGGTGACATGGGTGCACTCATCCTGGAAGCGCCTCTCTCGCGGGGATTCCCGTCAAGGATGCGTCATTTGAGGCCAGAAGCCTGAATGGCCGGGCCGGGACCCCCGTCGAGGGTCCCGGCCCGGCCATCCGTCCGATCAACGGACCCGCCCGATCAGAGCAGTCCGTCCCACATCTGCTCCAGCAGCACCGACCACCAGCTCTCCGGCGACGCCAGCGCCGCACTGTCGAGCCCCGCCAGATTCGCCTGGAAATCGACCGTCCAGCGCCCGGCCTGTTCCGGCGTCAGATGCTGCCGCAGCCGCCACATCTGACCCAGCATCGCCAGCGACCGCGCGAACTGCGGCAGGCTCGAATTGACGAACTGCGGCGGCACGGGCGCCCCACCCGGACCACCCTCCACCGGCACCGCCACGATGTGGGCCGTCCCGTACTGCACGCACAGCGCCTTGCCGAAGTCACTGCCGATCACCAGGTACGAACCCGCGTCCGACGCCGGCTGCACCTGCCGCTGCGCCGCCAGCTCGGCCAGCGTCGGCACCGGCTGCCCCGGCACGGCCTGCGCCCAGAAGAACGGCCCGAAATCGACCGGCAGACCCGCCCACATCAGGGTCTGCGCCACGATCTCCGGCACACCCTGGCGCGACACCGCCCGCTGGTCGAACCGGAACACGCCCTGCGGCCCGAACGCCCCCGCGAGCTCCTGCGCGATGGCGTCCATCGGGATCGCCGGCTGGAGCGGCACCTGCGGCAGCGGCGCCCGCACCGGCGCCGGACGCGCCGGACCGTCCGCCACCTGGTGCAGCTCGCCCTGATGGGTGAGCAGGTGCCGCATGCCCTGCTGGCGTCCCGCGTGGTCGGTCCCGTACGGGGCCACGCTCGTGATCCGCACCTGCGGCCAGGTCTCCCGGATCATCCGCGCGCAGTAGCCGCCGGGCAGCTCACAGGAGGCCAGCTCGGTGTGCAGCTCCAGCACCTGCTGCGGCGGCACGTTCATCGCACGGAGCTCGTAGAGGATCTGCCACTCGGGGTGCGGGGTACCGGGCGCCGAGCGGCGGATGAGCTGCTGCTCGGAGCCGTCGGGCGCACGGTAGCGGAGCACGGCCTGGTAGCCCGGGCCGACCGTGGGCACGCCGGACGGGGCGGCCGGCGGCTGCCCCGCAGGCCCGCCGGGCGGCGCGGAGGGCGGCCCGGGCGGCGCAACGGTGCCGGGCCCGGCCAGCATCGTCGCGGCGTGCTGCATCCCACCCCCGGGCGCGCCGGGAGCCCCGGGCGCGCCGGGAGCCCCGGGCGCACCAGGAGCACCGGGCGGCCCCGGCGGGGCGGGCGGCTGCACGACGGCCGGACCGGCCAGCATCGTGGCGGCGTGGTCGAGCCCACCCCCGAGCGAACCACCGGCCCCGCCGGGCGCACCCGGAGCACCGGGAGGCGCGGGCGGAGCCACCGGCGCACCCGGAGGCCCGGGCGGCTGGGGCGGCTGCACGACGGCCGGACCCGCGAGCATCGTCGCGGCATGCTGAAGCCCGCCCCCGGGCGCACCCGGAGGCGCGGGCGCGGCGGGAGCACCGGGAGGCGCGGGCGGCGCACCGGGGGGCCCGGGCGGCTGCGGCGGCTGCACGACCGCGGGGCCGGCCAGCATCGTGGCGGCGTGGTCGAGCCCGCCCCCGAGCGAACCGGAACCAGGAGCAGCCGGAGCCCCCGGCGGCGCGGGAGGCGGCACCGGTGCACCGGGCGGCGCGGGAGGCCCGGGAGGCGGAACGGTCCCCGGCCCGGCCAGCATCGTCGCGGCGTACGCCCCACCCCCGGACGCACCGGGCGCGGAAGGCGCACCGGGCGCGGAAGGCGCACCAACGGGCGCAGGCGGAACGGACGGCCCGGACGGCGCCGAACCCCCAGCCGCACCAGGCCCACCCGGAGCATCCGGCACACCCGGAGCAGCCGGAGCAGCCGGAGCAGCCGGCACACCCGGAGCGCCCGGAGCGCCCGGAGCAGCCGGCACACCCGGCACACCCGGAGCGCCCGGAGCAGCCGGCACACCCGGCACACCCGGAGCACCAGCCGGAACCGGCGGGACCGCCGGAACCGGGCCGCCACCGCCCTGCGGCACCCCGCCCGCCGGGGCGTCGGCGATGTCCGCAGCAGCCGCACCCGCGGCGGCCGCACCCAGCCCCAGCGCCGGAGCGATCGCGGTCTTCGGCAGCTGGCTCCCACCCGGCATCAGCGTGGTCCTGGCCTCCGCAGACGCCCCGGCGGACCCCGGGGCGTCATCCAGGTCGGAACCCGACAGCGCCGGCGCGAACACCGTCGCGGGCAGCGGTACGGAGCCGTCGTCGGCGCCCGGGTTCACATCGGTCCCGGCCCACGGCGTGGCCCCGGCCGGCACCCCGTCGTTCGCGGTCGGCTCGTGCGCAACCTCGCCCTCACGCCGCAACGGCACCACATCCGGCGCACCGGAACCGGCACCGAAGCCAGCGCCCTCCGAACCGGCACCGGCCCCGGAGGCACCCGAACCAGCCCCCGCAACCACCCCGGCCCCGGCCCCAGACCGAGACCCGGAACCGGCCCCCGCCCCGGCCCCCGCCGGCGGAATCCCCGCCCGGTCCGCGGCCTCCTGCAGCCACTCCGGCGGGCTCAGCATGAACGACGTCTGCTCCGAATCGATCCGCGGCGGCGGAACCGAAGCCTCCGCAGCCGCCGCGGCAGCCGCCCCGTACTCCTCCTCGTACCGCCGGATCACCTCACCCACCGGCAGCCCCGGCCACAGCGTCACCTCACCGCTGTCCCGCGCGATGACCAGCCGCTGCCGGCCACCACCCGACACCGGACCCCCGGCCCGGTCCTCCGCCCACACCACGAAGCCCAGCCCGAACTCCCGCACCCGCACCTCACGGTGCTGGTACCCGGGCACGTCCCCGTTGATCCACTCCTCGGCGCGCTCCTGCGCCTGCGCGAACGTCACCACGACGCGCTCACCCCTCACCCATGCCGGTGCCAGCCACCGGAACCGACCCCGACACTGCAACCGAGCGCGCGAATCCGCCGTCCACCATCAGACCGGCCACCGTCTCCAGCTCCGGCGGGTTCCCCGCCAACCGCTCCAGGAAGGCATCGAAATCGGCACCGCACGGCAGCAACAGCCGCTCCACGCGCTCCTGCACCGACCAGCCGTCCCGGTCGCGCGCGTCGTCGTACGGGGAGAACCAGACGGAACCGACCTGATCCCCCCGCACCTTCACCGCGAGCAGCCCGCCCTGCACGAAGGCCACGCACAGGTAGTCCTTCGTCAGGTGGTCCCGCAGACACTTGTTGATGTAGACGAGGTCGTTGACCGCCGCCTCCTCACGCACCGTGAAGAACGGCTGGTCCACCAGCATCCCCAGCTCCACGAACAGCCCCGCGCCCACCGGCGCGCACCCGCCCGCCGCCTTCAGGAACGAGCGGTACGCCTCCGGAAGCCGGTACCCCAGATCCTCCTCGACGCCCTGGACCTGCGACTCCGACACCGACACCAGGGTCTTCGGCAGCCCCAGGTGCACCGGCCGCACCTCCTGCAACGGCCGCCCGCCACGCTTCTCGTGGTCCACCGGAGCCGTCGCCAGACCCGCGTGATGCCGCAGCAGCGCCTTCACCTCGACCGGGACCAGCTCCATCCGCCGCGAACCCGCCACGTGGTGCCACGTCCAGCCGTGCGGCGTCGCCACCGGCCCGACCGTGTCCCACAGCGGATGGCCCGCCGCACGCATCGCCGCGTTCGCGGACACGCAGTCCGTCAGCCGCAGCTCATCCGCGCCGAACCCCTCCGGCGGCTCGGCGATCTCCACCGCCGCACGCGCGTACCGCGAGAAGTCGGGATGGCCGTCCCCGTCCATCCGCACGCCGTGGGGATGCCGAGCGGCCCGGACCGGGTCCGGGAAATGCACGACCTGCCCCGAGTACGCGGCGTTGGGTGGCACGGCCTGCTGCCCGAGCCGACCTGTCGTCATGGTGGTGGCCCCCTGCTGGATCTGGCTGGTTCACCACAGCCTATGTGCTCCGGCAAGACCCCTGGCCGCCCCCGACCCCAGCAGGGGCGCACGGGGCAGGAACATCCGAATTGATACGAATATTCGACCCCGCTTCCACGCGACAGCGGACATTTGACAGGCTGTCCCCGCAGCACGGGGGCGTGAGCGACAGCGGCCACCACCGCCGCCACGGGAGGGAAGAGGGACCATGCAGACAGCGACCACGCACACGGCGGGCACGGCGAGCACGCAGCACGCGGCACCCCGCACGGACCGCGGGCAGCACACCGACACCGGCCCCGCCGGCGACCCCCGCCTGCGCTGGAGCACCGCCGCGGGCCCCCACACCCCGCCCGTACTGCGCTTCCGCCGCGACGGCATCCTGCCCACCGTCGCCGCCGCCCTCTCCGTACGCGGCGAAACCCTCACCGGCACCGCCGGCAAGGGCGACCAGCCACCCGTACTGCACCCCCTCGTCCAGGACTTCCTCGACACCCTCACCAGCGGCCAGCGGGAACGCTTCACCGGCCGCTGTCCCGAGGCGATACTCCTCTCCCGCCACCTCACCACCGTCGAAGGCGCCCGCAGCAGACGCGCCTCCCGCAAACCCCTCACCGCGAGCGAAGCCCGCCGCGCCCTGAAACACTCCAAGATCACTGCCCGCCGCATCCGCGAGGACGGCGACCCCCTCCACGGCAGCTACGCACCCCCCTGCCGCTCCTGCGACGCGCTCCTCAACCACTTCGGCGTCCGACCCGTCGACCTCACCCAGCCCGAGTAGCCACCATGACCGCCTCCTCAGCCTCCTCAGCCACCTCGGCCGCACCGGCCGCACCGGCCTCCTCGCCCGCACCGGCCTCCTACGGCCGCTCCTCCGCCAACCGCTTCCCCGTCGGCGTCGACGCGGCCCTGCGCACCGCCGGCTGGGAACCCGGCCGCTGGGACATCAAGCAAGCCGAATACTGGGCCGACGCCCTCCGCGACCACACCACCCCCGCCGGCCACCGCCACACCGTCTTCCCCGCGGCCGTCGAAGCCTGGGCCGAATTCGGCGGCCTCACCATCGCCGCCCCCGGACCCGGCCGCCAGATAGCCCCCACCCCGGTCCGCCTCGACCCCCTGACCGGCCTCCACCTCGCCCGCACCTTCGCCGACCTCGGACGGGCCCTGTCCACCGAGCTCTGCCCCCTCGGCTCCGACACCACCGGCGGCGCCCACCTCGCCATCGACCGCGAAGGCCGCACCTACCTCGTCGACCACACCGGCGACTGGTACCTCGGCGCCACCCTCGACGAGGCCCTCACCCTCCTCCTCACCGGCCTCCAGCCCGCCCGCCTCACCACCGAAGCCTGACCACACCCGGGGGCGGGACTACCGGAACGGCAACACCGCCGACACCTTGAACCCGCCCCCGTCCGTCGGCCCCGACACGAACACCCCGCCCAGCCCCAGCACCCGCTCCCGCATCCCCACCAGACCGTTCCCCCCACTGGGCAGATCGGCCCCCCGCGCCTCCCCCTCACACGGCCCGTTCTCCACCTGCATCGCCACCTCCCCCTCCCGGTGCGCCAGCCGGACGACGACCCGCGCACCCGGAGCGTGCTTGTGGCAGTTCGTCAACGCCTCCTGCACCACCCGGAACGCCGTCTGCTCCACCTCCGCCGGATACACCCCCCGCTCCCCCTGCACCACCACCTCCACGCTCATCCCCGCCGCCCGCGACTGCCCCACGAGCACCTCCAGCTCCGCCAGCGAAGGCCCCTCCTCGGCCACCGCCGCCACCGGCGCCGCCACGGCAGCCACCGCCCGCACCGGCTTCTCCGACGCCCGCAGCACCCCCAGCATCTCCCGCAGCTCCGTCAACGCCTGGCGCCCCATGTCACCCACCAGCGCCGCGTTCCGCACCGCCTTCTCCGGGTCCTTCCCCGCCACCGCCTGCAACGCCGCCGCATGCACCACCATCAGCGACACCCGGTGCGCCACCACGTCGTGCATCTCCCGCGCGATCCGCGTCCGCTCCTCCTGACGCGCCCACTCCGCCCGCTCCTCCGCCCGGTCCGCCAGCAGCGACAGCTCCCGCTCCAGCGAATCCGCCCGCTCCTGCAGGCTCTCCATCAACCGCCGCCGCGCCCCCACGTACAGCCCGAGCAGCACCGGCGGCACGGTCAGCGCCACCGCCATGAACGCGGACAGCACGAAGACCAGGGCGCCCTCCCCGTCCACGTCCCCCCGGGTCCGCACGTACGTGACGACGAGCGTCCCCGCCAGGGCCATCGACGCCAGCGTGGCCGTGATCCGCCGCGGCACCTCACAGGCGGCCAGCGTGTACAGCCCCAGCACCCCGAGCAGGAACCCCATCGCCGCCGGCGTCACGGCGATCCCCACCAGCACCACGGCGACCGGCCACCGCCGCCGCAGCACCAGCACGGACCCCACGACCACCCCGAACACCACCCCGAGCAGCACCGGCAGCCCGGCCTCGCGCGCGAACGGAACCCCCTCCACCGCACACTCCGCGGCCGAAACCACCCCCAGCCCCACATCGAGCACGGCCCCCCGCCGCCGCTCCCACCACCACGGCCCGTCCCGCCCGGCCCCGTCGCGCTCTTCCCCCGTACTGGTCATGCCGCCAGCGTACGCAGCGCCCCCAGCACGGGCGCGAACGGAATTCCGGCGAACGCGGGGTAATCGCACGCACGAATGAATCGCCCGCGATCCGAGACCTGAATCCCACATTCCGGACCAACCTGACCCCATGAGCAAATACGCCGACTTCGAGGGCCTCCGCACCCAGGCCGTGACCCTCCGCCGCGAAGGCCTCAGCCGCCGCCAGATCCGCGACCGGCTCCAGGTCTTCAACGGGGAGATCCTGAACCGGCTCCTCCAAGGCGAGCCGCCGCCGCAATGGACGAAGCGCCCGAACGCGAAGGACGACCTCCGCGACCACGCCAGGGAACTCCGCCGCCAAGGCATGACCTACGACCAGATACAGGCCGAACTGGGCTGCTCGAAGAGCTCGATCTCCCTCTGGGTCCGGGACCTGCCGAAGGTGGATCACCGCTCCCCCGCGGAACAGGGCCGGGATGCCGCACGCAAGCGGTGGGCCCACGAAAGCCCGCGCCGCGAAGCGGCTCGCGACGCGGCCGTCGAGGCCGCAAGGGCGGAGGTCGGGCCACTCAGCGACCGCGACCTGTTCATCGCCGGAGTCGCCCTCTACTGGGCGGAAGGCAGCAAGAGCAAGCCGTACCGGCGCGACGAGAGCGTCACGTTCATCAACAGCGATCCGGGCGTCATCCGCGTCTACCTGGCGTGGCTCACCCTCATGGGCATCCCGCGCGAGCGGTTGCGCTTCCGCGTGATGATCCACGAAACGGCAGACGTCTCCGGCGCGGAGCTGTACTGGTCGGAGCTGGTCGGGGTGGACCGGTCGCAGTTGCAGAAGACGACACTCAAGAAGCACAACCCGAAGACCGTCAGGAAGAACACCGGTCCGGAATACCGAGGATGCCTGGTCGTCCGTGTGTCCGCCGGTTGCGACTTGTACCGTCGCATTGAGGGCGCATGGTGCGGCATAGTAGGGGCGTCCAACCCGAACCGGGAAGATCGAATGTCCGGTTTGGAGTGATTTGCCATCCCCTGTGGTGTAATCGGCAGCACTGGGACCTTTGGAGTCCTATGTCCGGGTTCGAGTCCTGGCAGGGGAGCAAAGCCGCGTTCGGGTCCTGACCTCAAGGTCGGGACCCGGCCTCGTTTCCGACCCGTGACCCCCCGCTATCCTTCACGGGTCCACCCCCGAAGCCGAAGGGCACACCCGTGAGCGCAACCCGCCCGGCAGCCGTCGTCGTACTCGCAGCGGGTGAGGGCACCCGCATGAAGTCGGCCACTCCCAAGGTCCTGCACGAGATCTGCGGGCGCTCGCTCGTCGGTCACGTGGTCGCCGCCTCCCGCGAGCTCGACCCGGCCCACCTCGTCGTCGTCGTGGGCCACGCCCGCGAGCAGGTGACCGCGCACCTCGCCGGCATCGACGCCGGCGTCCGCACCGCCGTCCAGTACGAGCAGAACGGCACCGGCCACGCCGTCCGGATGGCCCTCGAAGAGCTCGGCGGCACGCTCACCGGCACCGTCATCGTCGTCTGCGGCGACACCCCGCTGCTCACCGGCGAGACCCTGCGCGCCCTCGCGGCCACCCACGAGGCCGACGGCAACGCCGTCACCGTCCTGACCGCCGAGGTCCCCGACTCGACCGGCTACGGCCGTATCGTCCGCGACGAGGCCACCGGCGCCGTCACGGCCATCGTCGAGCACAAGGACGCCACCGACGCCCAGCGCGCGATCCGCGAGATCAACTCCGGGGTCTTCGCCTTCGACGGCGCCCTCCTCGCCGACGCGCTCGGCAAGGTCCGCACCGACAACAGCCAGGGCGAGGAGTACCTCACCGACGTGCTCGGGATCCTGCGCGAGGCGGGTCACCGCGTCGGCGCGGCGGTCGGCAGCGACCACCGGGAGATCCTCGGGATCAACAACCGCGTGCAGCTCGCCGAGGCCCGCGCGCTGCTGAACGCGCGTCTGCTGGAGCGGGCCATGCTCGCGGGCGTGACCGTCGTGGACCCGGGCAGCGTGTTCGTCGACGTGACGGTCACCTTCGGGCAGGACGCCCTGATCCACCCCGGCACCCAGCTGCTGGGCGCCACGCACATCGGCGAGGGGGCCGAGGTCGGCCCGAACACCCGGCTGAAGGACACCCGCGTGGGCGCGGGTGCCCGGGTGGACAACACGGTGGCGGACGGGGCGGTCGTCGGCGACCAGGCCACGGTCGGCCCGTTCGCGTACCTGCGTCCGGGGACGAACCTGGGCCTGAAGGCGAAGGCCGGTACGTACGTCGAGATGAAGAACGCGACGATCGGCGAGGGCACGAAGGTCCCGCACCTGTCCTACGTCGGTGACGCGACGATCGGCGAGTACACGAACATCGGTGCGGCGAGCGTCTTCGTGAACTACGACGGCGAGCACAAGCACCACACGACCGTCGGCTCACATTGCAAGACGGGTTCGGACAACATGTTTGTGGCTCCGGTCACCATCGGGGACGGCGCCTACACGGCGGCCGGTTCGGTGATCACGAAGGACGTCCCGGCGGGTGCGCTGGCCGTGGCACGCGGTCAGCAGCGGAATATCGAGGGTTGGGTGGCCCGCAAGCGGCCCGGCAGCGCGGCCGCGACGGCCGCGCAGTCCTCGTCCGAGAAGGACTCCGGCCACCCCTGAGGTGAACTGACCGGAAACGAGTGCGCCCGGGACGGCGTACCGTGATAGGTGCACGCAATTCGGCTGGCTCACCGTGTGCGGGACGGACGTACACGGGGGCGAGCAGCTTTTCACACGTCTGAGGAGACAGTGCTGTGACCGGGATCAAGACGACCGGCGAGAAGAAGCTGATGCTCTTCTCCGGCCGCGCCCACCCCGAGCTGGCCGAGGAGGTCGCGCACCAGCTGGGGGTCAGCCTGGTGCCGACCAAGGCTTTCGACTTCGCGAACGGCGAGATCTACGTCCGCTTCCAGGAGTCGGCGCGTGGCGCGGACTGCTTCCTGATCCAGAGCCACACGGCTCCGATCAACAAGTGGATCATGGAGCAGCTGATCATGATCGACGCGCTGAAGCGCGCGTCGGCTCGTTCCATCACGGTGATCATCCCGTCGTACGGGTACGCCCGTCAGGACAAGAAGCACAAGGGCCGCGAGCCGATCTCGGCGCGTCTGGTGGCGGACCTGCTGAAGACGTCGGGTGCGGACCGGATCCTGACGGTGGACCTGCACACGGACCAGATCCAGGGCTTCTTCGACGGTCCGGTGGACCACCTGTCGGCCCTGAACGTCCTGGCGGACTACGTGGGCGCCAAGGTGGACCGCACGAAGCTGACGGTGGTGTCCCCGGACGCCGGCCGTGTGCGTGTGGCGGACCGCTGGTGCGACCGTCTGGACGCGCCGCTGGCGATCGTGCACAAGCGCCGCGACAAGGACGTCGCCAACCAGGTGACGGTCCACGAGGTGGTCGGTGAGGTCAAGGGCCGTGTCTGCGTCCTGGTCGACGACATGATCGACACGGGTGGCACGATCTGTGCCGCGGCCGACGCGCTGTTCGCGCACGGTGCGGAGGACGTGATCGTGACCGCGACGCACGGCATCCTGTCGGGTCCGGCTGCCGACCGTCTGAAGAACTCGAAGGTCAGCGAGTTCGTCTTCACGAACACGCTGCCGGACCCCTCGGACCTGGAGCTCGACAAGATCACGGTCCTGTCGATCGCCCCGATGATCGCCCGTGCGGTGCGCGAGGTGTTCGAGGACGGTTCGGTGACGAGCCTGTTCGAGGAGCAGCAGTAGGACCTGGGCCTGACGGCCTGCGCTAGATCCTTTTGGGGGCGGCCTCCCCGCCGGGTACACTCGATGAGTTGCTCGGCGAGGGAGGCCGTACCTGTTTTCGGGTGCGGGTGCTCCGTTATCGACGCGCTCTTCGTAGCAGGCCGTTCCGGCCGGGTGACTTCTGTCCGTTTCGTCACCCCACGAGGAGTGAACATGTCCGAGATCAAGCTTTCCGCGAAGCTCCGCGACACCTTCGGCAAGGGCTCTGCCCGCCAGTCCCGTCGTGACGCCCTGACCCCGGGTGTCATCTACGGTCACGGTGCCGACCCGAAGCACGTCGGCGTCGAGGCCCACGCGCTGATGATGGCCCTGAAGACCCCGAACGTGCTGCTGTCCCTGGACATCGAGGGCGACGGCACCGAGCTGGTCATCCCGAAGGCCGTTCAGCGTCACCCGCTGAAGCGCAACATCCTGCACGTCGACTTCCTGATCGTCCAGAAGGGCGAGAAGGTCACGGTCGAGGTTCCGGTCGTGACCGAGGGCGACCTGGCTGCGGGCGGCAACCTGCTGGAGACCCTGCTGACGACGATCACCGTCGAGGCCGAGGCCACCCACATCCCGACCGAGGTCACCGTTTCCATCGCGGGCCTGGAGGCCGGTGCCACGGTGCACGCCTCCGACCTGGTCCTGCCGGCCGGCACCACGCTGGCCGTCGACGGTGAGACCGCCGTTCTGCAGGTCGTCGCCCCGCAGGCCGAGGAGCCGGCCGCCGAGGCGGCCGAGGGCGACGAGGCCTGAGCCTCGCCCCTCCCCCTCAGCAGTTGCTGACCGACCGCCGTCCGGCTCCACTGGAGCGGGACGGCGGTCGTTCTCGTTCACGGGATTGAGGAGTTTGTGATGTCGGACGATACGGCGCCGTGGCTGATCGTCGGTCTCGGTAACCCGGGGGCGGAGTACGCCGGCAACCGCCACAACATCGGGTTCATGGTGGCCGACCTGCTGGCGGAGCGGATCGGCGGGAAGTTCAAGGCGCACAAGGCGCGGGCGCAGGTTCTCGAGGGGCGGATGGGTCCGCCCGGGCCGCTGAACCGGCGTGTGGTGATCGCGAAGCCGATGTCGTTCATGAACCTGTCGGGTGGTCCGGTGACGGCGCTGCGGGATTTCTACAAGGTGCCGGTGGAGCGGATCGTGGCGGTCCATGACGAGCTGGACATCGATTACGCGACGTTGCGGCTGAAGCTGGGTGGCGGGGACAACGGCCACAACGGGCTGAAGTCGATGACGAAGGCGATGGGTGCGGACTACCACCGGGTGCGGTGCGGGATCGGGCGGCCGCCGGGGCGGATGCAGGTGGCGGATTTCGTGCTGAAGGACTTCTCGTCGACGGAGCGCAAGGAGCTGGACTGGTTCGTGGACCGGTCGGCGGACGCGGTGGAGTGTCTGGTCCAGGAGGGTCTGGAGCGGGCGCAGTCCGCGTACAACGCGTAGGGCGGCCGGGATACGACGGAGCCCCCCGTACCGGATGGTGCGGGGGGCTCCGTCGTGTCCTGGTGGGGTCAGCCGGTGTTGCGGAGGCCGGCGGCGACGCCGTTGACGGTGAGGAGGAGGGCCCGGGCGAGGAGCGGGTCGGGGGTTTCGCCGCGGGCGGCGGCGGCGCGCTGGCGGGCGAGGAGGGAGACCTGGAGGTAGGAGATGGGGTCCAGGTAGGCGTCGCGGACGGCGAAGGTCTGCTGGAGGACGGGCTGGGAGTCGAGGAGCTTCTCGCCGCCGGTGATGCGCAGGACCTCGCGGACGGTGAGTTCGTGTTCGGCCTCGATGCGGGCGAAGACGTGCTTGAGGTCCTCGGGGACGAGGGTGTCGACGTAGTGGCGGGCGATGCGCAGGTCGGTCTTGGCGAGGGTCATCTCGACGTTGGACAGGAAGTTGCGGAAGAAGTGCCACTTCTGGCCCATCTCGCCGAGGGCGTCGTCCTGGCCGGATTCGCGCAGGGCCTTGAGGCCGGAGCCGACGCCGTACCAGCCGGGGACGATCTGGCGGGACTGGGTCCAGCCGAAGACCCAGGGGATGGCGCGCAGGCCGTCGAGGCCGGCGCCGGAGTCGGGGCGGCGGGAGGGCCGGGAGCCGAGGTGGAGGTCGGCGAGCTGGTCGACGGGGGTGGCGGCGAAGAAGTAGGCGGGCAGGTCGGGGTCTTCGACGAGTTCGCGGTAGGCGGCGTGGGCGGCGTCGGAGACGATGTCCATGGCCGCGTCCCAGCGGGTGAGGGCGTCGGGGGACTGGCGGGGTGCGGTGTGCAGGGCGGAGGCCTGGAGGGTGGCCGCGACGGTCAGTTCCAGGTTCTCGCGGGCCAGGGAGGGGACGAGGTACTTGTCGGAGATGACCTCGCCCTGTTCGGTGACCTTGATCTCGCCTTCGAGGGTGCCCCAGGGCTGGGCGAGGATGGCGTCGTGGGAGGGGCCGCCGCCGCGGCCGACGGTGCCGCCGCGGCCGTGGAAGAGGCGCAGGCGTACGCCGTGGCGGTGGGCGACGTCGCGCAGGCGGCGCTGGGCGCGGTGGATCTCCCACTGGCTGGTGGTGATGCCGCCGAACTTGCTGGAGTCGGAGTAGCCGAGCATGACCTCCTGGACGTCGCCGCGCAGGGAGACGAGGCGCCGGTAGGAGGGGTCGGCGAGCATGTCGTCGAGGATGACGTCGGCGGCGCGGAGCTCGTCGGTGGTTTCCAGGAGGGGGACGATGCCGATCTTGGCCCAGCCGGCGTGGAGGTCGAGGAGGCCGGCTTCGCGGGCGAGGACGGCGGCGGCGAAGACGTCGTCGGCGCCCTGGCACATCGAGATGATGTAGGACTCGATGACTTCGGGGCCGAACTTCTCGAAGGCGTCCTTGATGGCGGAGAAGACGCCGAGGGTCTTCTGGCCGGCCGGGTCGAGGGGTGCGGGGGTGGGGGCGAGGGGGCGGCGGGAGCGGAGTTCCTTGGCGAGGAGCTTCTGCCGGTAGTCGCGGGGCATGTCGGCGTAGCGCCAGGATTCCTCGCCGAGGCGGTCGAAGAGCTGGCCGAGGGCGTGGTGGTGGGC
This sequence comes from Streptomyces katrae, assembly GCF_002028425.1. GTDB lineage: Bacteria > Actinomycetota > Actinomycetes > Streptomycetales > Streptomycetaceae > Streptomyces > Streptomyces katrae_A. The sequence continues at coordinate 3,268,084 of NZ_CP020042.1, forward strand.
GTCGGCGTGTTCGCGGACGTCCATGGTGGCGAGCTGGAGGCCGAAGGCGGCCAGCGTGCGGATGGTGCGGTCCATGCGGCCGTCGGCGAAGAGGGCGCCGCGGTGTTCGCGCAGGGAGGTCTGGATGAGGGTGAGGTCGGTGAGGAGCTCGGCGGTGCCGAGGTAGTCGCGGCCTTCCTCGTGGGGGGTGTCCTTGGCGAGGCGTTCGCGGGTGTTGAGGAGCTTCTGGCGGATGCAGGTGGCCTTGAGGCGGTAGGGCTCTTCGGCGTTGAGGCGCTTGTAGCGGGGGCTGATCTCGGGGAGGCGTTCGAGGTCGGCCTGGAGGGAGGTGAGGAGTTCCTCGGTGGCGCCGGTGTAGCGGATGGAGTTGGAGAGCAGTCCGCGCAGGAAGTCGATGAGTTCGAGGGCGTCGGTGATGCCGTGTTCGTGCTGGAGGATCAGGACGTCCCGGGTGACTTCCGGGGTGACGTTGGGGTTGCCGTCGCGGTCGCCGCCGATCCAGGTGCCGAAGGTGAGGGGGCGGGTGCCGGCGGGGAGTTCGACGCCGACGCGCTGGAGTTCGGCGGCGAGGTCCTCGAGGACGTCGCCGACGGCGTCGGCGTGGAGTTCGTCGAGGTAGTAGATGGCGTTGCGGGCCTCGTCGGTGGGTTCGGGGCGCACGACGCGCAGTTCGTCGGTCTGCCAGACGAGGTCGATGTTCTCGGCGAGGCGCAGGTCGTGGCGGCGGCGGTCGCCGGCTCCGGTGACGGGCTCTTCGAGGAGGGCGGCGATGCGGCGGAGCTTGTTGAGGACGCTGCGGCGGGCGGCTTCGGTGGGGTGTGCGGTGAAGACGGGGCGGACGTTGAGGTTCTTGACCGTCTCGCGCAGGTGTTCGGGGTCGGCGTCCTTGAGCATGTCGGCGGTGCGGGCGAGGAGCCCGCCTTCGGCGGCGCGGTGGGCGCGCAGTTCCTTGCCGCGGTGGACCTGCTCGGTGATGTTGGCGAGGTGGAAGTAGGTGGAGAAGGCGCGCACGAGCTTGGCGGCGGTCTCCAGGTCGGTGTCGCCGAGCAGGGCGGCCGCGGCCTCGCCGTCGGTGCGGGTCAGTGCGCGGACGCGTTCGACGAGGTCGAGGAGGTCCTGGCCCTCCTGGCGGACGAGGGTCTCGCCGAGGAGGTCGCCGAGGCGGCGGATGTCGGCGCGCAGCTCCGCGTTGGCCGTCTGCGCGGCGTGCGTGCGGTCGGTCGGGGCGGCGGGCTGGGTGACGGGGGCCTGGGCGGCCTGGTCAGCACTGCTCACAGGTGCGGCTCCTTGCAGTGTTCGAGCGCTACTGGGCTGTGGGCTCCCGGGGTGCGCGTGCGGCGGTGCCGATGGGGTGCGCAGCCCGGGCTGCCCGTGCGGACCGCGCTGTCCGACGACACCAGGATAGGCGGCGCGCCCCTGTGCCCTGGCAGAGCGTGCCGGTGTGCTGGCGGAGCGGCGTGGTGCGGGGGGCCGTGGGGGGCTCGGGCGGGTGGTGAGGTCGGTGGTGAGGGCGTGCTCCTCTTGCCGGACGGGAGGGTTTTGCCATACTTACGTTGCCGTAGGTTACGGATCCGTAGGTCTGGGTCGTGACCGGGGCACCTGCCGGCTTCTCACCCCCCTAGGGGATCCTTGATGACCCTCAGTACCGATCTGATGGAGGGCGCTTCGGCGTCTTCCGGTAGTCCAGTGCCGTCCGCGACGCGCGGCGGCGAGCAGAAGCGTTCCGTGGAGCAGGTGGCGCTGCTCCTGTTCATCACCGTGCCGTTCCTGGCGTTGCTGGCGGCGGTGCCGCTGGCCTGGGGCTGGGGGGTGAGCTGGCTGGACCTCGGTCTGATGGTGTTCATGTACTTCCTGGCGTGCCATGGGATCACCATCGGTTTCCACCGCTATTTCACGCACGGTTCCTTCAAGGCGAAGCGGCCGCTGAGGGTCGCGCTGGCGGTGATGGGGTCGCTCGCGGTGGAGGGGCCGCTGGTGCGCTGGGTGGCGGACCACCGCAAGCACCACAAGTTCTCCGATCACGAGGGTGACCCGCATTCGCCGTGGCGGTTCGGGGAGAGCGTGCCGGCGCTGATGAAGGGCCTGTGGTGGGCGCATATCGGCTGGCTGTTCGACGAGGAGCAGACGGACCAGCAGAAGTACGCGCCGGATCTGATCCGGGATCCGGTGATCCGGCGGATCAGCCGTGACTTCATCCTCTGGACGGCGGTGTCGCTGGCGGTCCCGCCGCTGGTGGGGGGCCTGGTGACGATGTCGTGGTGGGGGGCGTTCACGGCGTTCTTCTGGGGTTCGCTGGTGCGGGTGGCGCTGCTGCACCATGTGACGTGGTCGATCAATTCGATCTGTCATGCGGTGGGCAAGCGGCCGTTCCGTTCGCGGGACCGCAGCGGCAACGTGTGGTGGCTGGCGGTGCTGTCGTGCGGGGAGTCCTGGCACAACCTGCACCACGCGGATCCGACGTCGGCGCGGCACGGTGTGCTGCGCGGGCAGGTGGACTCGAGTGCGCGGCTGATCAGGTGGTTCGAGCTGGCGGGCTGGGCCTCGGACGTGCGCTGGCCGTCGGGGGCGAGGATCGACGCCCGGCGCAGGGGCAAGAGCTCGAACGCGGCATGATGGGGGACGTGGCGATCGACGGCAGCAGTACCAGCAGCGACAAGCCCAGGCGGGGACGCCGGGTCCGGATGACGGGCGCCGAGCGGCGCCAGCAACTGCTGGACATCGGCCGCACCCTGTTCGCCGAGAAGGGGTTCGAGGGCACCTCGGTGGAGGAGATCGCGGCCAAGGCCGGGGTGTCCAAGCCGGTGGTGTACGAGCACTTCGGCGGCAAGGAGGGCCTGTACGCGGTCGTCGTGGACCGTGAGATGCGCCAGCTGCTGGACGGGGTGACGGGCGCGCTGACGGCCGGGCATCCGCGGGAGCTGCTGGAGCAGGCGGCGTTCGCGCTGCTGGACTACATCGAGAACTACACGGACGGGTTCCGGATCCTGGTGCGGGACTCTCCCGTGGCGCAGTCGACGGGCACGTTCGCTTCGCTGATCAGTGACATCGCCACGCAGGTGGAGGACATCCTGGGCCTGGAGTTCAAGGCGCGGGGTTTTGATCCGAAGCTGGCGCCGCTGTACGCGCAGGCGCTGGTGGGGATGGTGGCGCTGACGGGCCAGTGGTGGGTGGAGACGCGGCGGCCGAAGAAGGCGGAGGTGGCGGCGCACCTGGTGAACCTGGCCTGGCACGGGCTGGAGAACCTGGAGGCCCGGCCGCGGCTGGTGGGCCACCGCAAGAGCTGATCCCCGCGTGGTGCGGGCGGGGCGGCGCCCCGCCACCGGGTTTCCGGTGGCGGGGCGCCGTCGTGTGCGGGCCGCCCGGCTGGGGCGGGTGGTGCTCAGTGGCCGGGGAGGGGTTCGAGGAACTCCAGCCGGTTGCCGACGGGGTCGTGCGAGTAGAAGCGCCGGTGGCCCGGCAGGTTGTCGTCCCAGACGACGTCCGCTCCGCGTGCGCGGAGTCTGCCGGCGTACTCCTCGATGCCGGTGACGCGCAGTCCGGGGTGTGCCTTGCGGGCGGGCCGGAAGTCCTCTTCCACCCCCAGGTGCAGCTGTACCGCGCCCGCGGCGAACCAGCAGCCCCCGCGCGCGGCGAGGACGGGGGGTTTGGAGATCTCGGTCATGCCCAGGACGCCTTGGTAGTAGGCGCGGAGCCGGTCCTCCGATCCGGGGGGTGCGGCGAGCTGGACGTGGTCGACTGCGCTCAGCACGGTCATGCCTCCCTGCGTGCGATGGCGAAGATGCGGCGGAAGGGGAAGACGGTGCCCCTGGGGCCGCTGGGGTAGGCGAGGCGCAGGGCTTCGCGGTATTCGGCGAGGAACCGCTCGGCGGAGTCGCGGTCGTCGCCGAGGGCGGTGAGCACGGGGCGCAGGGCGGTTCCCTTGACCCAGTCCAGGACGGGGTCGGGGCCTTGCAACATCTGGTAGTAGGTGGTCTCCCAGACCTCGACCTCGCAGCCGAGTTCGGTGAACCGGGCGAGGTATTCGGCGGGTTCGAGGATGTGGATGTAGCGGGCTCCGTGGCCGGCGAGGCGTTCGCGCCAGCGGGGGGTGTCGCAGAGTTCGGCGAGGAGCCGGTGGCTGGGAGCGGTGAAGTTGGCAGGGATCTGGAAGGCGAAGGTTCCGCCGGGGCGCAGGCCGTTGATCCAGGCGGCGAAGGAGCCGGGGTGGCTGGGGACCCACTGGAGGGCGGCGTTGGAGACGATCAGGTCGTAGGTCTCCTCGGGCATCCAGGTGGTGATGTCGCCGGGGCGGAAGTCGAGGCGGCCGCCGCCGGGGGTGGGTCCGGCGTGTTCGGCCTCGGCGAGGCGGAGCATGTCGGGCGAGAGGTCGAAGCCGGTGATGTGGGCCCCGGGCCAGCGGTCGGCGAGGAGTGCGGTGACGTTGCCGGGGCCGCAGCCCAGGTCGGCGATGCGGGCGGCCGGGTCGGTGGGGAGCTCTGGTATGCGGGTCAGCAGGTCGAGGAAGGGGCGGGTTCGGTGGCCGGCGTGCCGGAGGTACTGGTGGGGGTCCCAGACGGGTGCCGAGGGGCTGGAGCCGTCCATGGCGTGGGGGCGCACGGCCGACGCGGTATCGGAATGCATGTTCGAGCCTCCCTACTGGTGGGGCGGATGGAAGCGGAAGCCGTTCCGGCCCCCTCCATGCCCATGCTCGGCGAAAATATATCTCGATGTCAAGATTCTCGATTTGAAGAGACTTCATGTCGACAGACCCCGTACACTGATCGGCATGGAGGACGAGGTCGACCGACTGGTCGCGGCATGGCGGCGAGAGCGCCCTGACCTCGACGTGGAACCGCTCGAAGTGCTCAGCCGCGTCAGCCGGCTCGCACGCCACCTCGACCGCGCCCGCAGGCTGGCCTTCTCCGAGCACGGCCTCGAACCGTGGGAGTTCGACGTCCTGACCTCGCTGCGGCGCGCCGGGGCCCCGTACCAGCTCTCCCCCGGGCAACTGCTCACCCAGACACTCGTCACCTCCGGCACCATGACCAACCGCATCGACCGGCTGGCCAAGAAGGGCCTCGTCGAGCGGCTGCCGGACCCCAGCGACCGCCGCGGGGTGCTGGTGCGGCTGACCCCCGAGGGGCGCGACCGCGCCGACCAGTCCCTGGCGGGGCTGCTGGCCCAGGAACGGGCGATCCTGGCCCAGCTCTCCACGGCCGAGCGCGTCGACCTCGCGGGCCTGCTACGCCAGTTGACCGCTCCGTTCGACAACATCCCCGGATAGCTCCGCGGGCCGCACGCCGGCCCGCCGGGCCAGGGCCACGGCCGCCAGGGTGGAGTGCACCCCGAGCTTGCCCAGCACGTTCTGCATGTGGGTGCGGACCGTGTGCGGGGACAGGAACAGCCGCGCCGCCACGTCCTTGCGGCCCAGCCCCGCCACCATGCAGCGCAGCACCTCGTGCTCGCGCGGGGTGAGGGACTCCACGAGCCGTTCGCTGTCGGTGCGGTGCTTGCGGGCGGCCGTCAGCTCCCGCAGCACCCCGGTGAGCAGTGCGGGCGCCAGGTGGGTCTCCTCGCGCAGCACCCCCCGGATCACGGCGAGCAGCCGCGACAGCGAGCAGTCCTTCGCCACCCACCCGGAGGCCCCGGCCTGCAGGGCGAGGGCGGCCCGGCGCGCGTCGTCCCGCTCGGCCAGGACCACCGTGCGGACGCCGGGATGGGCGGTGCGCACCCCGGCGACCAGCGCGATCCCGTCCGCCGGCGGCGGGGACGGGGCACCGGGCGCCCGCTGGCCGGGGACGGGCAGCACCGCGCCCGTACCGGCCCCGGCGGCCGTACCGGGCGGGCCGGGCGTCCCCGGCGGGCCCGGGACCGCCGGTGTGCCCGGGGCGGTGGGCGCGGCGGCCGCTCCGAGGTCGGCGTCGACCAGCAGCACGTCGAAGCGGCGGCCTTCGGCGGCCGCGCGCTCCAGGCAGCGCTGGGCCGCGGGGCCGCTGCCGGCCGCGGACACGTCCACGTCCGGTTCGGCCGCGAGCGCGGCCGCGAGAGATTCGGCGAAGATGCGGTGGTCGTCGACCACCAGGACCCGGATACGAACCACAAAACCCCCAAGGGTCGGGGAACGGACGACTACGGGTACGACGCCCGGCCGGGTGGCCCACGGGCCGCCGCGGCCGCCGCCGCGACTTCTGGTGCACCTACCCGGGACCGGACGCCGTACCCGGCGTGTCTCGACCCCTGAATCAACACCGGCCCCCACCGGCGTCCTTCATCAGCGTAGGACGGGGGGCGTCCCGTGGTTGGCCGAATAGCAGAAGTTTTCCGAGCGATTTTCGGGTCGCGGGCTCCGCAACGGCTTCCGCGGTGGCCGGATTTCGACTGTCCGGAAGCCCGGGAACGGGATTCCCTCCAGATTCCCTCCAGATTGCCTACCCGGCGCGTGCCCCAGGCAGTTGCACGGCGTCCACTTCACCCGGCGTACGCACGCCGGGCGCCCGCGCAGGGCGCCCGTCCACCGCGCTCGCCGGATGTGCGTGCGCCCCCCGCACCGGACGGTGCGGGGGGCGCGGCGGGACGCCGGAGGACCGGCGCACGGGGGGCTCAGGGGGCGCGCGCCCCCCGGGCGGCCGGAGCGTCAGGAACGCTGTCTGCGGGCGAAGTCCCAGGCGTCCGCCACGATGTTCGTGAGGTCCGAGCGGGTCGGGGTCCAGCCGAGGCGTTCGTGCGCCGTGCGCGCGGAGGCGACCAGGACCGCGGGGTCGCCGGCCCGGCGGGGGGCGACCACCTCGGGGATGTCGCGGCCGGTGACCTTGCGGACCGTCTCGATGACCTCGCGCACCGAGAAGCCGCTGCCGTTTCCGAGGTTGCAGATCAGGTGCTCGCCCCCGGCCGCGACCCGCAGCGCCGCGAGGTGGGCCTCGGCGAGGTCGGCGACGTGGATGTAGTCGCGCACGCAGGTGCCGTCGGGGGTCGGGTAGTCCTCCCCGAACACCGAGATGGCCTCGCGCTCCCCGAGGGCGACCTGGAGGACGAGCGGGATCAGGTGGGTCTCGGGGTCGTGGCGCTCGCCGAACTCCTTGTAGGCGCCTGCCACGTTGAAGTAGCGCAGGGAGACCGCCGCGAGGCCGTGCGCCGCGCACTCCCCCGCGATCATGTGGTCGACGGCCAGCTTGGAGGCGCCGTACGGGTTGGTGGGGGCGGTCGCGGAGCTCTCCGTGAGCGCGCCCTCGGTGGGCTCCCCGTAGGTGGCGGCGGTGGAGGAGAAGACGAGGGTGCGCACCCCGGCCTCGCGCATGGCGGTGAGCAGGGCGAGGGTGCCGCCGACGTTGTTGTCCCAGTACTTGCCGGGGTTCACGACGGACTCCCCGACCTGCGAGGAGGCCGCGAAGTGCAGCACGGCGTCGTAGGAGGGGTCCAGGTGGCGGGCGGCGTCCTGGATGCGGCCGTTGACGAGGGTGGCGCCGGCGGGGACGCCCTCGGCGAAGCCGGTGGAGAGGTCGTCGAGGACGGTGACCTCGTGTCCGGCCTCCAGGAGATGGGCGGTCACGACACTGCCGACGTATCCCGCACCACCGGTGACCAGGTACTTGCTCACTCGCACTCCTAACCTCTCGCGGAAGCACGCGACTGCGCGTGCCGGTGTCTGGCTTACCGGATTCCGAGCTTCCGGGGAAATCGCGGGCCCGGGCGGCTCAGCCCGCGGCGGGCTGCGGCCGGTCCTGCGGGCCCTGGAGCTCCCGTGGCAGCTCCCGGGGCGCGGGCAGCGGGGCCCGGTCGAGCAGTCCGGTGCGGGCGGCCAGCGCGGCCGCCTCCAGCCGGGAGCCCACGCCGAGCTTCATCAGGACCCGCTGGACGTGGGTGCGTGCCGTGCTCGGTGCGATGTCCATGCCGGCGGCGATCAGCCGGGTGTCCTCGCCCTCGGCGACCCGCACCAGCACCTCCACCTCGCGCGGGGTCAGCAGCCGCAGCAGCCGGGTGCCCTCGTCGTCGGGCTGCGCGGCGGGGTTGAGGAGCTCGGCGAAGGCGCTCTGGAGCAGCTGCGGGGAGATGACGACCTCCCCGGCCCGGGCCTTGGCCAGGGCCCGCTCGACGCCTTCGATGCGCTCGTCCTGGCGCACGTAGCCCGAGGCGCCGGCGGCGAAGGCGGCGGCGATCCCGCGCGGGCTCGGCACCGGGCCGAGGACGACGACGGCGATCTGCGGGCGCTCGCGCTTGATCCGCACGACCGGCTCGAAGACCCCGGGCTCCGCGGGGGTGGCGGTGCCGAGCAGGCACACCTCCGGGGCGCGGCTGATGACCAGTTCGGCGGCTCCGGCCGCCGGCGCGGCCGCCGCGAGCACCCGGTGCCCGCGCAGTTTCAGGGCCGAGGCGAGCGCCTCGGCCAGCAGACGGTGCTCGTCGACCACCATGACGCGTACGCCCATCAAGGCTCCCACCCCAGATCCTTCTGACCCGGCAAGCTACACGCTTGTTCGACGGGGCGCGGTGGTTACCGCGCGAAAGCCCCCGATCGGCGGGCACCGGCCGGGGGCTTTCGCGGGCGTCCGCGCGCTCTTGGCGCGGCGCGGGTGTCAGTTCGCGGCGAAGGAGATGAACAGGTAGTCCTTCTCCTTGTCGGAGTACGGCTTGCTGGCCAGGCTCTCGGACATGAACAGGCGGCCGTTGTGGTAGCGCAGTTCGGAGCGGTCCGGGGAGAAGCCGGCCTCCTGGCTCCGGCTGGCGGCCGGGTTCTGCATCAGGACGGTCTCCTTCATCGTCTTGCCGTCGAGGCTGACGACCTGCCCGCCGTTGTCGTACGGGGGCACCTTGTAGGCGATGATGTTCGACCCGTCCATGCGCAGCGGGTACATGACGTACTTCTCGCCCGCGTCGGCGCGGTCGCTGGTGGCCTTGCCGGTGTCGAGGTCGAAGGAGACGATCTCGTTGGTGCGGCCGGTGGGCGAGGAGCCCTGGTGCTCGTACGTGGGCAGGTAGACCTTGCCGTTGCCGACGACCATGTTGGTGCACTGCTCGACCTCGGTGGCCGGGCAGCGGGGCGCGTAGCTGCCGGAGGAGAGGCCGATGCGGGCCTTGAGCTGGCCGGCGTCGTCGAGGACGAAGAGGTCGCTGACGTTGGTGGCGTTCTTCGCGGTGTTGCCGACGTTGGCGGCGATGACGAGGGGCTTGGTGGAGATGATGCCGGCCCACTCGATGCCCGCGGACAGCTTGTACGAGTACTTGGGCGCGCCGGTGGCCGGGTCGAGGGCCTGCGCGAAGAGGGTCTCGTCGGAGTTGCCGCCGCACTTGCGCAGGACGGCGAGGGCTTCGCCGCCCGCGTAGCCGAGGTCGTAGCAGCCCTGGGCGTCGGTCTTGGGGGTCCACAGGGGCTTGCCGTCGGCGAGGTTCCAGGCGGCGCCGCCGTACAGGCCGCCGGCGGCTACGGTCTGGCCGCTGATGGTGATCTCGCTGAAGGCCACCGGCTTGTCGCCGCCGGTGGCGGACTTGGCGGTGGCGGACCACACCAGCTTGCCGGTGTTCAGGTCGACGACGCCGGCCTGGGTGCACTGCGGGTACTTCTTGTCGGCGGTGGCCGGGCCCTCCTCGAAGAGGATGGCGGTCTTGTTGTCGCTGATGTGCTTGGTGGCTCCGCAGACGTTGGCGCCGAGCGGGAGTTCCCACTTCTTGCCGCCGTCGACGAGGTTGTAGCCGACGACCTTGCCCAGGTCGGACTTGACGTAGGTGGTGTCGGTCAGCCAGGAGCCGTCGACGCCGATCACGCTGTCGCCGGACACCTGGGTGGTCGCGCTGGCCAGCGGCTTCGACTTGGGGTTGGCCGGGGCCTTCTCGCTGCCGGCCAGGGCCGGGCCCTTGGGGTCGGGCGAGCCGCTCGCGGAGGCGGCGGGCGGCTTGTCGCCGCCCGCGTCGCCGGAGGTGTACCAGAAGCCGCCGCCGATGATGAGGGCCATCGCCAGGACGGCCGCGCCGACGATCAGCAGCTGGTTGCGCAGGTCGTTGGAGCCGCCTGCGGCGGGCTGCGCCGGGGCGGGGGCCTGGAGGGTGCCCGGCTGCGGGTAGCCGTAGCCGGGCTGCTGCTGCGGGTAGCCGTAGCCGGGCTGGCCGGCCGTCGGGGGCATGGCCGGCTGGGCGGGCTGGGTGGCGGACTGCGGAGGCTGCGCGGGCTGCGGGGGCTGCTGCGGCGGGGTGCCGGGGGCCTGCGGGGCGGCCGGGGGCTGCCCCGGCGGCGGGCCGGGCGGCGGCGGGGGACCGCCGAAACCGCCGGACGGCGGCTGGCTGGGGGGCGGCGGGGTGCTCATCTGCTGCTACTGCCTCTCGGTGGGCGGCTCGGTGGACTCGTTCACTTGCCGAATGCCATCAGGAACTTCTCGTCCGTGCTGTTGGCCATCAGGGTGGTCACGGACAGGAAGAAACGGCCGTCCTGGAAGGCCCTCTGGGAGAACATGAAGGAGCCTTCGATCTTCGCGGCCGGTCCCGAGGGCAGGCGCAGCAGCGTCGTGGGCGTGCCGCCGGCCACCGGGATCGAGATGATCTCGCCGGGCTGGTCGAGGGCGCCGGTGTGGTAGGCGATCAGCTGTCCGCCCGCGGCCTTGAGGGGGCTCAGGCTCCGCTTGTCGCCGGCGGCCCGGCGCCACTTGGGCTTTCCGGTGGCGAGGTCGAAGGCGACGATCTCGTTGTTGTCGCCGCCCTTGGTGTCGGTCATCAGGTAGAGGGTGTCGCCGTCGACGGCGGCGTCGCCGCAGCCCTGGAGGTCGTCGAGGGTGCTGCTGCCGCAGTTGACGGCGAAGGAGCCTTCGGCGGCCATGGCGGAGCGCTTCTTGCCGTCGGCGGTCAGGGCGATGACGGCGCGTTCCTTGGTGTCGCGGTTGCCGATGTCGAGGACGGCCGGGAAGACGGAGTAGACGCCGTTGACCTGCCAGCCCTTGGGGAGCCGGTAGGCCCAGCTCTTCTTGCCGGTGACCGGGTCGGCGTCCTGGACCTCGACGGTGCGGTCGGCGTCCATGCACAGGGCGATGCCGAGCACCTTGTCGCGGCCGGCGGCGTACTGGGTGGGCTGGCAGCCTTCGGGGACGTTGCCGGAGAAGAGCTTGTCGCCGGTGCTGACGCGGTAGGCGCTGGTGCCGCCGAGCCGGTTGACGACGACGGTGTCGCCGGTGAGGCTCAGGGTCGCGCTGGCGCCGCCGCCGAACAGGCTCTCCTTGACGACCTCCTTGGTCCACCCCTCCTTGCCGGCCTTGAGGTCGATCTGCTTCAGCTGGTTGCACTCGGCATTGGAGCCGGCGCCGTCCTTGACGATGACGACGGTCTTGCCGTCGGCGGTGGCCTGGGCGGCGATCCCGCAGATCTCCGCTCGGACGTCGATCTTCCACTTCTCCTTGCCGTCGGCCGTGCCGTAGCCGACGACGGTGTTGCCGATGGTCTTGGCGATGGTGTCGCCGACCACCCACTGGCCGCGGGTGGAGATGCCGCCCGAGCCGGAGCTCTGGAGTTTGACGGTCTTGAGCCAGAGCGCCTTGTCCTCGCCGGGCTTGCGGCCCGCGTTGAGGTCGGTCTGCTCGCCACTGCCGTTGCCGCTGCCGTCGCCCTTGTCCACGGACGCGGAGGGCTTGGGGTCGGCGGGGGTAGAGCCCTGTGCGACGGGCTGCTTGGGGCGCTCGTCGTCGCCGCCGAAGACGAACCAGGCGCCGGCGCCCAGGACGAGGACGCCCACGGCGGCCGCCGCGACGAGGACCGCGCCCTTGCGGCGGCCGCCGGGCGGCGGCGGGAAGCCGTAGCCGCCGGGCTGGACCGGCGGCTGGGGAACGGTCGGCGGCTGCTGGGCGTACGGGTTGCCGCCGGGCGGCGGGTATCCGTATCCCGGCTGGGGCGGCCCGGGGAGGTGGCCGTAACCGGAAGGGGGCGGCGGCTGGTTCGGCGGCGGCTGGGGCGGCTCGGTCATCAGCGCATACCTTCGGCTTCAGGCGGTCGGTGAACCGGGCGGGACCCGGCGGAGATCGAAAAGAACCGACCCTTTCTATCACCCGTGGCCGGTACGCAACGGGCCGGTCGCACCCCTGTTCCCAAGGGCGGACCGGCCCGTGACGCGGCCGTTATCGGGCCTCCCGGGGTCCCGGGGCTCAGGCCTCCTCGGCCAGTTCCAGCCAGCGCATCTCCAATTCGTCCCGCTCGGAGATGAGTTCGCGCAGCTCCGCGTCGAGCTTGGCGACCTTGTCGTAGTCGGTGGAGTGCTCGGCGATCTGGGCGTGCAGGTTCGACTCGCGGTCGGACATCTTGTTGAGCTGCCGCTCGATCTTCTGGAGTTCCTTCTTCGCGGCGCGGGAGTCGCCGGAGGACGTCGACTTGGCCGCGGCCGCCGGGGCGGGCGCGGGGGCGGCCGCCTCGATCATCCGCCGGCGGCGCTCCAGGTACTCGTCCAGGCCGCGCGGCAGCATCCGCAGGCTCGCGTCGCCGAGCAGGGCCATCACCGTGTCGGTGGTGCGCTCGATGAAGAACCGGTCGTGCGAGATCACGATCATCGAGCCGGGCCAGCCGTCGAGGAGGTCCTCCAGCTGGGTGAGGGTCTCGATGTCGAGGTCGTTGGTGGGCTCGTCGAGGAAGAGGACGTTGGGCTCGTCCATCAGCAGGCGCAGGATCTGCAGCCGGCGGCGCTCACCGCCGGACAGGTCGCCGACGGGCGTCCACTGCTTCTCCTTGGTGAACCCGAACTGCTCGCACAGCTGACCGGCCGTCATCTCCCGGCCCTTGCCGAGGTCGACGCGGTCGCGGACGCGCTGGACGGCCTCCAGGACGCGCAGCGACGGGTCGAGCTCGCCGACCTCCTGGGAGAGGTAGGCCAGGCGGACGGTCTTGCCGACGGTGATCTCGCCGGACGCCGGCTGGACCTCGCCCTGGGTGCGGGCGGCCTCGGCGAGGGCCCGCAGCAGGGAGGTCTTGCCCGCGCCGTTGACGCCGACGAGGCCGACGCGGTCGCCGGGGCCCAGGTGCCAGGTGAGGTGCTTGAGGAGGGTCTTGGGTCCGGCCTGGACGGTGACGTTCTCCAGGTCGAAGACGGTCTTGCCGAGGCGGGCGTTGGCGAAGCGCATCAGCTCCGACTTGTCGCGCGGCTCCGGCACGTCGGCGATCAGCTCGTTGGCGGCCTCGATGCGGTAGCGGGGCTTGGAGGTCCGGGCGGGGGCGCCGCGGCGCAGCCAGGCCAGCTCCTTGCGCATCAGGTTCTGCCGCTTGGTCTCCTCGGTGGCGGCGATCCGCTCGCGTTCGGCGCGGGCGAAGACGTAGTCGCTGTAGCCGCCCTCGTACTCGTAGACGGAGCCGCGCTGGACGTCCCACATGCGGGTGCAGACCTGGTCGAGGAACCAGCGGTCGTGGGTGACGCAGACGAGGGCGCTGCGGCGGGTCTGGAGGTGGCCGGCCAGCCAGGAGATGCCCTCGACGTCGAGGTGGTTGGTGGGCTCGTCGAGGACGAGGAGGTCCTGCTCGGCGATGAGCAGCTTGGCGAGGGCGATGCGGCGGCGCTCGCCGCCGGAGAGCGGGCCGATGACGGTGTCCAGGCCCTGGCCGAAGCCGGGCAGGTCCAGGCCGCCGAAGAGGCCCGTGAGCACGTCGCGGACCTTGGCGTTGCCGGCCCACTCGTGGTCGGCCATGTCGCCGATGATCTCGTGGCGGATGGTGGCCGAGGGGTCGAGGGAGTCGTGCTGGGTGAGGACGCCCATCCGCGTGCCGCCGCTCTGGGTGACCCGGCCGCTGTCGGGCTCCTCCAGTTTGGCGAGCATCCGGATGAGGGTGGTCTTGCCGTCACCGTTGCGGCCGACCACGCCGATCCGGTCGCCCTCGGATACGCCGAGGGAGATGCCGTCGAGCAGGGTACGGGTGCCGTACACCTTGCTGACTGCCTCGACATTGACCAGGTTGACGGCCATCAGACGCGCTCCAGGGAAAGGGTGTGGATCAGCCCCTCAGCCTAACCCTCCGCGCCGACGCCGACCGTTCCACCAGCCAGGCGCCCGCCAGGGCCATGCCGATGGCGGCGGGCGCGGTGACCGGGAGGGCGATGAGGACGGCGGTGTGCCCCTCCAGGAGCCCGCCGAGGCCGGTCGTGGACAGGCCGAGGATCCCCAGCAGGCACAGGGTGGTGCCGAGGGCGGCGGCGGGGCCGGCGGCGGGGGTGGCGGGGCCGGCCGCGGCGGCGGGGGTGCGGGAGGGTGCCTCGAAGCGGCGGAAGCAGGCCACGAGGAGGGCGGTGAGCCCGGCGGCGAGGAGGATCCTGACCGGGACCTGCGCCCACCAGGCGGCGGTGGCCGGCTCGGGCAGGGCGAGGCCGAGGGCGAGCTGGGCGGCGTACACCCCGAGCATGGCGGTGAGGTGCCACAGGAACGCGGTCATGGCGACCCCGTTGGCGGCGACCACCCCGCGCCAGACGCGGGGCCGGGCGAGCAGGGCGGCGGCGGGGCGCGCGAGCAGCTGGACGGCGCCGACCAGCCACATGCCGTGGCAGAGCAGGGCGAGGGTGGGCGGGGCCATGTTGGACACCTTCTCGCCGGGCATCCCCACCATCGACAGCGGGTACGGCCCGGCGGCGACGAGGAGCACCGCCCCGGCGAGGCCGGCGCCGCCGAGGAGGGCGGGGCGGCGGATGCGGCCGTCGGCGCGCAGGAAGCCGAGCTGGTGGACGGCGAGCCAGACGAAGGCGAAGTTCAGGAACTCGGCGTACGGGACGTGCAGGGCGAAGCGCAGGACGTCGACCAGCGCGGCGGCGCCCGCCAGGGCGGCGAATGCGCCCCATCCCCAGCGGGCGTGGGCGCGCAGCAGGGGCGGGGTGAGGGCCACCATGGCGAGGTAGATCCCGATGAACCACAGCGGCTGGGTGACCATCCGCAGCGCGGCTGCGGCCAGCGGGCCGCGGTCGGCGCCGGCGAGCTGCACGGCCAGGGCGAGGACGGCCCACACCAGGACGAACACCAGGGTGGGCCGCAGCAGGCGGCGCAGCCGGGCGCGCAGGAAGACGGCGTACACGGGCCGGCCGGCGGCGCGGCGCTCCAGGGAGCGGTAGGAGAGGGCGTGGCTGAACCCGCCGACGAAGAAGAAGACGGGCATCACCTGGAGCCCCCAGGTGAGCAGCTGGAGCCGGGGCAGCAGGGCGAGCAGGTTCCCGATGCCGGCGGAGCTCACGGCGGCCATCAGCCAGTGGCCGAGGACGACGGTCCCGAGGGAGGCGACGCGGAGGAGGTCCACGTACCGGTCCCGCGAGGCGGGGGTGGCGTCGGCGAGTTCGCGTGCGCTGGCTGTCATGTCCCCTACGCTCGCGGCGCGGGGCGGGCGGGAACAGGGCGCGGCTACTCATCCGCGGCCTAGGTACCGGGGACTGGGCAGGGGTGCCGCTGCGCGGGGCGAGGTCCCCCACCCGCCCTTCGCCCGTTCCCCGGGGCAAGCCCCGGACCCCGTACGTGCGCTGCGCGCCCGTACGCTCAAACGCCGCGCGGGCTGGATTGCCCGCAGGGCAATTCCAGCCCCGCCGGCGTTTGAGGCGCTGGGAGCACCTCCCAGCGGGTAGCTGGGGGAGGGTCCGGGGGCGGAGCCCCCGGGAGACGGAGAAAGGGCGGGGCGGGGAGACGGCTCCGCGCAGCGGCACCACGCGCACCCCCCGGCGGGCCCGGCTACGCCAGGACCGTGGCCCCCGCCGCCGGCGAGGCGGTGACGCGGGTGGCCCGGCACGTACCGGAGGCCTCCAGCTCTGCCGCGACCTTCACCGCGGCCCCGGCGTCCCGCACCAGGAACGCCGTCGTCGGCCCCGACCCCGACACCAGCCCGGCCAGGGCCCCGGCCCCCACCCCCGCCGCCAGCGTCTGCGCCAGCTCCGGCCGCAGCGACAGCGCCGCCGGCTGGAGCCCGTTGGACCGCGGCAGCACCGCCGCCAGCGCGTCCGGGTCACCCGACGCGAGGGCGGCCAGCAGTTCCGCCGAGGCCTGCGGCACCGGTACGGCCGTGCCCTCCGTGAGCCGGTCGAACTCGCGGAACACCGCCGGCGTCGACAGCCCGCCGTGCGCCACCGCGAACACCCAGTGGAACGTCCCCGCCGGCACGGGGGTCAGCAGCTCCCCGCGCCCGGTGCCCAGTGCCGCGCCGCCCACCAGGCTGAAGGGGACGTCGCTGCCGAGCTCCGCGCAGATGGCGAGGAGTTCCTCGCGCGGGGTTCCGAGCCCCCACAGCGCGTCGCACGCCAGCAGCGCCGCCGCGCCGTCCGCGCTGCCGCCGGCCATGCCGCCCGCGACGGGGATGTCCTTGGCGATGTGCAGGTGGACGGCGGGGGTGAGCCCGGCCCTCGCGGCGAGGATCTCGGCGGCCCGCGCCGCGAGGTTCGTCCGGTCCAGCGGCACCTGGTCGCTGTCGGGGCCCTCGCAGCTGACGGTGGGCCCGTCGCCGGTGGTGGCGGTCGCGGTCACCTCGTCGTAGAGGGAGACGGCGAGGAAGACGTTGGCCAGGTCGTGGAAGCCGTCGGGGCGGGCCGCGCCCACCGCCAGCTGCACGTTGACCTTCGCGGGAACCCGTACGGTGACCGGCCCGGCCACCGGCCCGCGGGGCGCGGCGCTCACAGCGCGGGCTTCTGTGCGTGGGCGGGCTTGTGCTCGGCGATCGCCGCGAACTCCTCGACGGTCAGGGACTCGCCGCGGGCCAGCGGGTTGATCCCGGCGGCGGTCAGCGCGGCCTCGGCGGCGGCCGCCGAGCCGGCCCAGCCGGCCAGGGCCGAGCGCAGGCCCTTGCGCCGCTGGGCGAACGCCGCGTCGACCACCGCGAAGACCTCGGCCTTGGAGGCGCTGGTCGCGATCGGCTCGGAGCGGCGGACGAGGGAGACGAGTCCGGAGTCCACGTTCGGGGCGGGCCAGAAGACGTTGCGGCCGATGGCCCCGGCGCGCTTGACGTCCGCGTACCAGTTCGCCTTGACGGAGGGGACCCCGTACACCTTGTTGCCGGGGCGGGCGGCGAGCCGGTCGGCGACCTCCGCCTGAACCATGACGAGGGTCCGCTCGATGCTGGGGAAGCGGTCGAGCATGGTCAGCAGCACCGGCACGGCCACGTTGTAGGGGAGGTTCGCGACGAGGGCGGTCGGCGCGGGGCCGGGCAGCTCGGTGACCAGCATCGCGTCGGAGTGGACGAGCGCGAACCGGTCCTTCTTGTGCGGCATCCGGGCGGCGATGGTGGCGGGCAGCGCGGCGGCCAGGATGTCGTCGATCTCGACGGCGACGACCCGGTCGGCGGCCTCCAGCAGGGCGAGCGTCAGCGAGCCGAGGCCCGGGCCGACCTCGACGACCACGTCGTCGGGGCGGACCCCGGCGGTGCGCACGATCCGGCGGACCGTGTTGGCGTCGATGACGAAGTTCTGGCCCTTCTGCTTCGTCGGGCGCACGCCGAGGGCGGCGGCCAGCTCTCGGATGTCGGCCGGGCCGAGGAGGGCGTCGGAAGGGGCCTCGGTGTTCCCGGGGGTCCCGTGGGGCTGCTGCTGCTCTGCGGTGCTCACCGGTAAAGCCTACGGCCGCAGTGCGGCCACGGACTCGCCCCCCGCTGCACGTAGAGCTTCTTCGCCCGGAACGTCTGCTCCCCGGCGGGGGCGTCCTGCGGGCGGCCGCTGCCGCCGAGGGCCTGCCAGGTGGCCACGTCGAACTGGTAGAGGCCTCCGTAGGTGCCGGAGGCGTCGGTGGCGGAGGGCCGGCCGCCGGACTCGCACTGGGCCAGCGCCCCCCAGTCGAGGTGGTCGGCGCCGGCGACGGAGGCCGGCAGCGGCTTCGTGCCGACCTTGACCAGCTGGCTGACGGGCTCGCGGACGACCTCCTCGGCGATCTTGCGGGGGGGCTGGCGGACCCCGTTGACGGTGCGCAGCCCGTACGTGACCCGGCGCGCGCCGGGGCGTCCGGCGCGCTCGACGACCTCGCTGCCGGCGAACAGGGTGTCGTCCTCGACGCGTTCGGTCTCGTACGGGATGCGCTCCTCACGGACCTCGCGGGTGCCGGTGATGCGCAGGACGGTGACGGTCTGGCCGTCGCGCGGGAAGGAGTCCGGGGGGACGGAGGTGGTGTCCTCGCCGCGCAGGGTGATGCCGGCCTGGTCGAGGGCCTCCTTGACGGTGGCGGCGTTGGTGCGGATGGTTCGTTCGCGGCCGTCGGCCATGAAGGTGACGCCGCGTTCGGTGCGCACGCTGAGGGTGAGTCCGGTGCGGGGGACGGGGGCGGTGCGGGGGGCGGAGAGGTAGGCGCCCTCGACGCGGACGCCGAGCTGGCGCAGGGCGGCGTCGACGGTGCGGGCGGTGGTCCACACGCGGCGGCTGGTGCCGTCGAGGGTGAGGCTCAGGGGGCGGCCGTAGCGGACGACGACCTCTTCGCCGTCCTCGAGGGAGGAGTCGCGGGCGGGGGCGACGAGGTCGTGCGGGCCGACGCCGAGGCCTTCGGCGGCCAGGAGGTCCTCGACGTTCCCGGCGAAGGTGTGGAGGGTGCGGGGTTCGCCGTCGACGGTGAGGTGGACGGACTTGTCGGCGGCGACGAAGGCGGTGGTGCCCCCGGCGAGGAAGGCCACGACGAGGGCCTGGGGGACGATGCGCCGCCAGCCGTCACGGACGGCGGCACCCTGCACGGCGCCGGTACGGGCACGGCGCCGCCGGCCGGGGGCGGCGGCGTCGGGTTCGGCTGCGTCCAGGGGGTGGGGGGCGGCACGGCGCCGGCCGGTGGGGGCGGCCAGGTCGGGTCCCGCGGGGGCGGGAACGCCGTCGAACGCCCTGCGGCGGCCGGCGGCTGCGCCCGCATCACCCCCGGCTTCGGCCGGGGCACCGGGGGCCCGGCGGCGTCCGGTGGCCGGGGTGCGCCCGGGGCCGGCGTCCGGGGCGGGGGCGTCACCGTACGGGGAACCTGGCGCCCGGCGACGGCCGGGGCCGGCGTCCGGGGCGGGGGCGTCGCCGTACGGGGAGCCTGGCGCCCGGCGGCGGCCGGGGCCGGTGTCCGAAGCGGGGTCGTCACCGTAGGGGGAACCTGGCGCCCGGCGACGGCTGGAGCCGGTGTCCGAAGCGGGGCCGTCACCGTACGGGGAACCTGGGGCGCGGCGACGGCCGGGGCCGGTGTCCGAAGCGGGGCCGTCACCGTACGGGGAACCTGGGGCGCGGCGACGGCCGGGGCCGGTGTCCGAAGCGGGGCCGTCACCGTAGGGGGAGCCTGGCACCCGGCGACGGCCGGGGCCGGCGTCCGGGGCGGGGTCGCCGCCGTAGGGGGAGCCTGGGGCGCGGCGGCGACCGGTGGCCGTGGGGGCGTCAGGGGCGGCTCCGAGGCCGGGGGCCGCGCCGGGGCCGAGGGCCGCGCCGGGGCCGGGCGCCGCGCCGGCGCGGCGCCTGCCGGTGGGGCGGCGGCTTTCGGCGGGGGCCGCGCCCGGGATTCCGGCGGGCGGGGGTGCGGCGGCCAGGGGTGGTGGTCCGGCCGGGGCGGCGGCCCTGCGGCGGCCACCCCCTCCGGCCCGGCGGGAGGGGGCCGGGGCGGGGTCGTCGGCGGCGGGCGGGGGCGGGCCGGGTGTGGGGCCGGGGGCGGGACCTGCTCCGGCGCGGCGCCTGCCGGTGCCCTGGCCGGTCCGGCCGGCGGGCTGACCGGCGCCGCCCGGGCCCGCGCTCTGGGGCCGCCGCCTGGGCCCGCTTCGGTCCGTTCCGCACCGGACGCCCTGCGCCGGGCGCCGCGCCGCCCTTCGGCCCGGGGGGCGGGGACCCCGGGCTCGGGGCCGGGGCCCTGGCGCTGGCCGAGGCCCGGGTCCAGATCCAGATCCAGATCCAGGGCCAGGTCCAGGTCCAGGTCCGGATCCGGAGCCGGGCCGGCGTCCGGCTCGGCCTCCGGCCAGGAGACACGGCGGTGACTGCCCTGCGTATCGCTCACGTCGCTCGCTCCACTGGTCCGGCCCCGGCTGGTTCGGGCACGGCACCCTAGCGGGAGCGGCCGTCACGCACCAAAGCCGTTCGACTACCCAGCGTGTCGAACGAACGGGTGTACCGAAGGTGTTGCCACGGCCATACCGAAATGTCGGCACATCACCATGTCGGCACACCCATATATCCCCATGTCGCCAATGCCACCTGCACGGCACACGACCCACACCGCACGCGACCCGCGCACGCGTCAACCGCACGACACGCAACTCACACCAGCCGCGCACCGCACACACCCGCAAGCCCCCCCGCCGGGCGGCAACGCACGCGCCACCCGCCCGCGCCCCAGGGCCGCGCCCCACCGGCGCGGCGGCCGGTCAGTAGTCGAAGGCGCGGGCCGTGTTCGCCGCGAGGGCCGTGGCCATGGCGTCCTCGTCGATGCCGCGCACCGCCGCCATCGCCCGCACCGTCAGCGGGATCAGGTACGGCGCGTTGGGCCGCCCGCGGTAGGGCGCCGGCGTGAGGTACGGGGCGTCCGTCTCCACCAGCACCAGCTCCAGCGGGGCCACCGCCAGCGCCTCGCGCAGCGGCGCCGCGTTCTTGAAGGTGACCGTGCCGGCGAAGGACATGTAGTACCCGGCGGCAGCGCACTCCCGGGCCATCTCGGCGTCCCCCGAGTAGCAGTGGAAGACGGTCCGCTCGGGCGCGCCCTCCTCGCGGAGCACGCGCAGCACGTCGGCGTGGGCGTCGCGGTCGTGGATGACCAGCGCCTTCCCCTGCCGTTTGGCGATCTCGATGTGGGCCCGGAAGGAACGCTCCTGCGCGGCCATGCCCTCCGGTCCGGTGCGGAAGTAGTCCAGCCCGGTCTCGCCGACCGCCTTGACGTGGCCGAGGGCGGCCAGTGCCTCGATCTCGGCGAGTGCGTCGTCCAGCGCGCCCTCACCGCCGCCGGCCCGGGCGCCCTGCCGCGACCAGCCGTCGGGGTCCCCGAGGACGATGCGGGGGGCTTCGTTCGGGTGCAGTGCCACCGCCGCGTGGACGTTGGGGTGGGCCGCCGCGGTCTCGGCGGCCCACCGCGAGCCCTTCACGTCGCAGCCCACCTGCACGACCGTGGTCACCCCCACCGAGGCGGCCTTCGCCAGCCCCTCCTCGACCGTGCCGGACTGCATGTCGAGGTGGGTGTGGGAGTCGGCCACCGCCACCCGCAGCGGTTCGGGCAGCGGGGGCGGGGCGTCCTTGGCGGCGGAGGAGGAGGCGGAAGGGCTAGGGCTCATGGGCCGATCTTATGACCGGCGCAGCAGCCCCAGCAGGCGGGAGAGCAGGCCCCGGCGCCGGCCGCCGGGCTCGTTGACGGCCACCGGCCCCGGGGAGTCGTGCGAGGGCCTGCGCTGCCTGGGGGGCCGCGGCGGGTTCTCGCCGGCCGGCACCGGTCCGGCGATCCCGGGGGCGATGCGGTGGTGGTAGAGCCGGTCGATGGTGGCGTTCACCTGGGAGACGGTGCCGGCCCGCATGATCCGTACGACGTGCCCGCCGCAGTTCAGGCAGGTCGGGTTCGACAGCGGGGAGGGCACCCGCTCGGCGTTCACCTTGTACATGATGAACGGCTGGCCCTTGCCGTCGGTGTGGTGCTCAATCGCGTAGGACTGCTCCCAGCCGTACCCGCACTTCATGCACGCGAAGGAGTAGGCCTCGTGCACGGTCTGCACGTCGGGTGTGGAAACGGCGGCAGGACCTGCGGCGGGGACGGGTACCGGGGTGTCAGCGATCTCACTCATGCCAGCTCCTCTTGTTCCACTGGTGCCATTGCCAGTGGACGCCTCTTCGGGCGGGAGCGCATCAGGCCCTGTCCAGTGTTGGACTCTCTTTGGGCCAGTCATGTCTCAAAGCGGCCGGTGCGCGGTCTGAGCTTTGCTTTTCAGGTTAGCTCTTTACCGATCTACGGCATCTTTTGTGCCGCATTCTTTGCCGCGACCACCGCGTCGAAGACCTCGCGCTTGGGTACTCCGACCTCGGCGGCGACCGCCGCGATGGCCTCCTTGCGCCGCTCCCCCGCCTCCTCGCGCACCCGCACCCTGCGCACCAGCTCCTCGTCGTCCAGGTCGGCGGGCCCGGCGGCCGGCGCGCCCTCGACGACGATGGTGATCTCACCGCGCACCCCCTCGGCGGCCCACTCGGCCAGAGCGCCGAGCCCGCCGCGCTTGACCTCCTCGTAGGTCTTGGTGAGCTCCCGGCACACGGCGGCCCGCCGGTCGGCGCCGAAGACCTCGGCCATGGCCGCCAGGGTGTCGTCGAGCCGGTGCGGGGCCTCGAAGTAGACGAGGGTGCGCCGCTCGCCCTCGACCTCGCGGAGCCGGCCGAGGCGCTCGCCCGCCTTGCGCGGCAGGAACCCCTCGAAGCAGAAGCGGTCCACCGGGAGCCCGGACAGCGCGAGCGCGGTGAGGACGGCGGAGGGCCCGGGCACGGCCGTGACCTTGATGTCCTTCTCCACCGCGGCGGCGACCAGCCGGTAGCCGGGGTCGGAGACCGAGGGCATTCCGGCGTCGGTCACCAGCAGCACCCGACGGCCCTGTTCCAGGGCCTCGACCAGCTCGGGGGTGCGGGCGGACTCGTTGCCCTCGAAGTACGACAGGACGCGTCCGGTGGTGTGCACACCGAGCCCCTGGGTGAGGCGGCGCAGCCGCCGGGTGTCCTCGGCGGCGATCACGTCGGCCCGTTCCAGCTCGGCGGCGAGCCGGGGCGGGGCGTCGGCCAGGTCGCCGATCGGAGTCCCGGCGAGGACGAGTACACCGTCGGAGGAGGGGGCTTGGGCGCCGCGCGGCTGGTCTGCTGTCACCGCCACATCCTCTCATTGGGGCTCGTGGGGACTGGGGCTCGCACAGGGGCGTTCCCTACGATGACCCGGTGACCAGTACCGCGACGCCGCCGCCCAGCCCCGCGGGGGCCCCGCCCGTCCCGCCGGGCGGACGCGGCTCCGAGCACGAGCCGCCCGTGTGGCTGCGCCGCCTGCGGGGGTTCGGCTACCTGCCGGCCGCACCGGCGGCCGATGTCCGTACCCGCCTCGTGCCCCCGTACGCCAGGCCGTCCGCCCAGCTGTGGGCGGCGCTCGGGATCCCGGAGACGGCGCGGCACGTCTGGCAGCGGGTCATGGCGTGGGCGGGCCCGCTGCTGGTCACGCTCGTGGCGGGGGTGCTGCGGTTCACGCACCTGGGCAGCCCGAAGGCGGTGATATTCGACGAGACGTACTACGCCAAGGACGCGTGGGCCACCATCCGGCAGGGCTACGAAGCCAGCTGGCCCAAGGATGTCGACAAGTCGATCCTGCTGAATCCCGACGCGGTGCCGCTGCCGACCGACCCCGGCTACGTCGTGCACCCGCCGGTCGGCAAATGGGTGATCGGGCTCGGCGAGTGGATGTTCGGCTTCAACCCGTTCGGCTGGCGGTTCATGACCGCACTGCTCGGCACCCTGTCCGTCCTGATGCTCTGCCGCATCGGCCGGCGCCTCTTCCGCTCCACCTTCCTCGGCTGTCTCGCGGGCGCGCTGCTCGCGGTCGACGGCCTGCACCTGGTGATGAGCCGCACCGCCCTGCTCGACCTGGTGCTGATGTTCTTCATCCTGGCCGCCTTCGGAGCGCTGCTCATCGACCGCGACCGGGCACGGGCCCGCCTCGCGGCGGCGCTCCCGGTCGACGAGGAGGGCCGCACCCGCCCGGACGCGGCCGTCGCGGAGACCCTGCGGCTGGGCTGGCGTCCGTACCGGCTGCTGGCCGGGGTCTGCCTGGGCCTGGCGTTCGGCACCAAGTGGAACGGCCTGGTGGTGCTGGCCTTCTTCGGGGTCCTGACCGTGCTGTGGGACGCGGCCGCGCGCCGCACCGCCGGCGCGGGCGCCCCGTACGCGGCCATGCTGCGCCGCGACGCGCTGCCGGGCTTCCTGTCGACGGTGCCGGTGGCGATCGCCGTGTACCTGACCTCCTGGCTCGGCTGGATCCTGAGCCCGGACGACGGCAAGGGCGGCTATTTCCGCGACTGGGCGGCCAAGTACGACCAGAACAGCTCGCTGGCCTTCCTGCCGGAGTGGCTGCGCAGCCTGTGGCACTACGAGACGGAGGTCTACAAGTTCCACGTGGGCCTGACCTCGGGCCACACCTACCAGTCCAACCCGTGGAGCTGGCTGGTCCTGGGCCGGCCGGTGTCCTACTTCTACGAGTCCCCCTCGCCCGGCACCGACGGCTGCCCGGCGACCGAGGCGGGCAAGTGCGCCCGCGAGGCGCTGGCCCTGGGCACGCCGCTGCTGTGGTGGGCGGGCTGCGTCGCGCTGCTGTACGTGCTGTGGCGGTGGTTCTTCCGGCGCGACTGGCGGGCGGGTGCGATCGTGTGCGCGCTGGGCGCCGGCCTGCTGCCCTGGTTCAACTACCAGGAGCGGACCATCTTCTACTTCTACGCGGTGGTCTTCGTCCCCTACCTGTGCCTGGCGGTGGCGATGATGATCGGGGCCGTGCTGGGGCCGGCGGGCTCCTCTGAACGGCGGCGGGCGATCGGGGCGATCGGGGCCGGCGTGCTTGTGCTGCTGATCGTCTGGAACTTCATCTATTTCTGGCCGATCTACACCGGCCAGCCCCTGCCCATGGACTCGTGGCGTGGCCGGATGTGGCTGGATACGTGGATCTGACCCGTTAACCCCGCGTAAGGTGTCCGACACGGATCCTTTGAACACGTTCAGAGGGCTGGGGCTCCTGGGGAGGGGACGCAAGTGAACGGGGCGGCCAAGGGTGCCATCGTCGGCGGGGTGTTCCTCGCGATGGCCGGCGGTGCGGCGTACGGGGTGGTCACCCTCGTGGGTGACAGCGGCGACCACGGCGGTGACGGCAAGAACGGGGCGGGGGGCAACGGCGCGGTGACCGCGCAGAGGGCGAGCGGGCCCGTCACCGACCAGGAGACGGGCCAGATCGCCAAGGCGTTCCTGGCCGCGTGGGCGTCGGGCGACGCCCGGACGGCCGCCGACCTGACGAACAACGCGCAGGCGGCGCAGCCGGCGGTGGCCGATTTCACGTCCAAGGCGCTCGTCTCCAAGGCGGTCATCACGCCCGGCACCGCGAACGGCACCACCGTGCCCTTCAAGGTCGAGGCCGAGATCACCCACGAGGGGACGACCAAGCCCTTCGTCTACGACTCGCAGCTGACCGTCGTCCGCGGCGCCGGCAGCGGCAAACCGCTCGTCGACTGGCAGCCCTCGGTGATCCACCCGCAGCTGCAGAAGGACGAGCGGCTGCGCGCGGGCACCCCGGCCAGCCCGCCGGTCAAGGCCGTCGACCGCCACGGCAAGGAGCTGACGCCCGAACAGTTCCCGTCGCTGCGGCCGATTCTAGACGCGCTGCGCAAGGCGTACGGGGAGAAGGCCGGCGGCACCCCCGGCGTCGAGGTGTGGATCGAACCGGCCGGCGCCGACGCCCCCAAGCGGACCCTGACGACGCTGGTCGAGGGCAAGCCGGGGCAGTTGCAGACCGTCCTCGACGCCGACGTGCAGGCGGCGGCGGAGAAGGCGGTGGCGCAGTACGCCGAGGCCTCGGTCGTCGCGGTCCAGCCGAGCACGGGCGACGTCCTGGCGGTGGCCAACCACCGTCAGGACGGCTTCAACGCGGCGATGCTGGGCCGGCGCGCACCCGGTTCGACGATGAAGATCGTGACGGCGGCGATGCTGCTGGAGAAGGGCCTGGTGGCGGCCGACCGGCCGGCGGCGTGCCCGCCGAGCGCCACGTGGGACGGCAAGGTCTTCCGCAACCAGGACGGCTTCTCGCTCCAGGGCCAGCCCTTCTCGACCAGCTTCGCCCGGTCCTGCAACACCGCCTTCATCAGCCTGATCGACGACGTGAAGGACAACGGCGCGCTGCCGAGGGTGGCCAAGGAGGCCTTCGGCATCGGGCTGGACTGGAAGACGGGCATCCCCTCGCAGGACGGCAGCGTCCCGGTGACCTCGGGTTCGGCGGCCGCCGCCGAGTACATCGGCCAGGGCGCGATCCAGATGAACCCGCTGAACATGGCCTCCATCACGGCGACGGCCCGCACCGGGGTGTTCCGCCAGCCGGTGCTGGTCAAGGCCTCCCTGGACGGCCGCACCCTGGCGACGGCCCCGCGGTCGCTGGCGCCGGGGGTGTCGGCGCAGCTGGTGCGGATGATGCGGCAGACGGCGACGAGCGGCACGGCGGCGAAGGCGATGGCCGCGGTCGGCGGCTCCGACAAGGGCGCGAAGACCGGATCGGCGGAGGTCGACGGCGCGACGGCCCCGGACAGCTGGTTCACGGGCTTCAGCGGCGACGTGGCGGCGGCGGCCATGGTCGAGGGCGGCGGCCACGGCGCGGACGCGGCGGGCCCGATCGTGGCCCGGGTCCTCAACGCCTCCTGACACCGTTCCCCGGCACGCGGACCACTGGGCCGGGGCAGGCGCAAAACGCCTCGCCCCCGGCCCCGCACAGCGCTAGCGTCCCAGCATGACGACGAGCACCCCGCACCCCCTCTTCGCCCAGGCCCTCGCCGGACTCGGCCTCGACCTCGCCATCCGGACCTTCCCCGAAGGCACCCGCACGGCCGCCGACGCAGCCGCCGCGATCGGCTGCGAGCTCAGCCAGATCGTGAAGTCACTGATCTTCACGGCGGACGGCGTCCCGGTCCTGGTCCTCATGGACGGCGCCTCGCGCGTCGACGTAGAGGCGGTGCGGCGTCAACTGGACGCCGCGAAAGTCACCCGCGCCGACGCGGCACTCGTCCGCGAGACCACCGGCTACGCCATCGGCGGCGTCCCGCCCTTCGGCCACCGCACCCGCACCCGCGTCCTCGCGGACCGGTCCCTCCTGCGGCACGACGTCGTCTGGGCGGCGGCCGGCACCCCGCACGCCGTGTTCCCGATGCCCCCGCGCGAACTCGTCACCCACGCCGCCGCCGAGCTGGCCGACGTACGCGAGAGGAAGTGACCGCCGGCGCCGGCAAAACCGACGAAGCGACAAAGCGACAAATCGCTACAGGCAGCCGCGCAGCGCGCGCACCAGCGCCTGCGCGCGCGGATCGGCGGTCACCGACTTGGCGTGCGCGTTGGTGACGTAACCGAACCCGATGCCCGCCTCCGGGTCCGCGAAGGCCAGCGACCCGCCGCGGCCCGGATGGCCGAAGGAGGCCGGGGACAGGAGCGGGGACGCCGGCCCGTGCAGCATGTAGCCCGGCCCGAACCGGGTGCCGACGACCAGCACCCGGTCGGGGCCCGCGGCGAACTCCGTGCCGGCCAGCGCGGTGGTCGCGGGGGTGAAGATACGGGCCCCGTCCTCCACCACGCCGATCGTCGCGGCGTAGAAGCGGGCCAGAGCACGCGCCGTGCCGATTCCGGCCGAGCCCGGGAGCTCCGCGGCCTGGTAGACCGGGTCGTTCTCGTCGGGCTGCGGATCGATGGCGGCGAAAGCGCGGCGGGTCAGGGAATCCGGGTCGGCGTACGCCTCCGAAACGTTTCTCCTCGGCCGCGTCTTCAGCAGCCCCGCACTCGACGGAGGCTCGACCGGCGCCACCCGGCCCACCCGGTGCGCCTCGCCCTCCGGCAGGCCGATCCAGAAGTCCAGCCCCAGCGGCTCGGCCATCTCCTCGGCCAGGATCCCGCCGACGCTGCGCCCCGTGACCCGCAGCACCAGCTCGGACACCAGCCAGCTGAAGGTCTGCGCGTGGTAGCCGTGCGCGCTGCCGGGCTCCCAGAACGCCCGCTGCGCGGCGACGGCCCGCGCCCCGGACACCCCGTCCGCGGCCTCCGCCACCGTCAGCCCCCGGTCCAGCGCGGGCACGCCGGCCTGGTGCGCGAGCAGATGGCGGACCAGGGTCCGCTCTTTGCCGCCCGCCTTGAACTCCGGCCAGTACGAGCTCACGGGCGCGTCCAGGTCCAGCAGTCCGCGCTGGTGCAGCAGCAGGGGTACCGCCGCGGCCACCCCCTTGGTCGCCGACCGCACGATCGTCGCGGTGTCCTCGGCCCACGGCTCGGTGCCGTTCGCGTCCTTCGTGCCGCCCCACAGATCGACGATCTTGCGGCCGTCGCGGTACACGGTCACGGCCGCGCCCCGGTCGCCGAGGGCCTCGAAATTGCGCGCGAAGGCCTCGCGTACGGGCTCGAAGCCCTCGGTCACCACACCCTGGATGTTCACGAGCACACCAACAACAACGGCCCCGCCCTTATGCCGCGGCCACCGAACGCGGGTCGAACCCGAACGGCAGCTCCAGCCGGTGCGCCCCCATCAGCTCCTCGTCGCACAGCAGGTCCCGGGTGCGTCCGTCGGCCGCGATGACCCCCTCGCTGAGGATCACCGAGCGCGGGCAGAGCTCCAGGGCGTACGGCAGGTCGTGCGTCACCATCAGCACGGTGACGTCCAGCGAGCGCAGGATGTCGGCCAGCTCGCGCCGCGAGGCGGGGTCGAGGTTGGAGGAGGGCTCGTCCAGGACGAGGATCTCGGGCCGCATGGCCAGTACGGTCGCCACCGCCACCCGGCGGCGCTGTCCGAAGGACAGGTGGTGCGGCGGGCGGTCGGCGAAGCCGGCCATGCCGACCTGTTCGAGGGCCTCGCGGACCCGCGTCTCCAGTTCGGCGCCGCGCAGGCCCGCGGCCGCGGGGCCGAAGGCCACGTCCTCGCGCACGGTCGGCATGAACAGCTGGTCGTCGGGGTCCTGGAAGACGATCCCGACCCGCCGCCGGATCTCGGCGAGGTTGCGCTTCTCCACGGGCAGCCCTGCGACGGTGACGGAGCCGACGCCGCCGCCCAGGATGCCGTTGAGGTGCAGGACCAGGGTGGTCTTCCCGGCGCCGTTGGGTCCGAGCAGGGCGACGCGCTCGCCGCGCCCGACCGTGAGGTCGACACCGAAGAGCGCCTGGTGCCCGTCCGGGTAGGCGTATGCGACCCCGGACACCTCCAGCGAAGGCGCGTGAGCGATGTCAGCGGGCGCGGAAGAGGCAGGAGAGGCGGAGGGAGCGTTCACAGCGTCCATCCCATCAGACAGACGGCGAGCGCCGTCACCGGGAGCACGGCCGAGTACGCCCACTGGGCGCGGGTGGCCGTCACGTCGTCGATCACCGGCATGGAGCCGGCGTAGCCGCGGCTGACCATCGCGAGGTAGACCCGCTCGCCGCGCTCGTAGGAGCGGATGAAGAGGGCGCCCGCGGTCTTGGCGAGCACCCCCCAGTGCTGGATCCCGCGCGCCTCGAAGCCGCGCGAGCGCCGGGCGATGGACATCCGGCGCAGCTCGTCGGTGATGACGTCCCCGTACCGGATCATGAAGGAGGCGATCTGCACGAGCAGCGGCGGGAGCTTCAGCCGCTGCAGGCCCAGCAGCAGCGCGCGCAGTTCGGTGGTCGAGGCCAGCAGCACGGAGGCGGCGACGCCGAGAGTGCCCTTGGCGAGCACGTTCCAGGCGCCCCACAGCCCGGAGACGCTCAGCGACATGCCGAGCACCTCCACCCGCTCGCCCTGCGACACGAAGGGCATGAGCACGGCGAACAGCACGAACGGCACCTCGATCAGCAGCCGCCGCAGCAGGAACCCCGCGGGGATCCGGGCCGCGGCCGCGACCGCCGCGACGAGGACGGCGTACAGGGCGAAGGCCCACATCGCCTCGCGCGGTGTCGACACGACGACAATCACGAACGCGGCGGTAGCAGCGATCTTGCAGTGCGGCGGCAGCTCGTGCACGGGCGAGTGCCCGTGCCGGTAGAGCTTGTGTGCGTGACCGGCGCCCATGTCAGCTCGCCGACGGGGCGGCCGTCGAGGTCGCGGTCAGGTCCTGGGCGCGGCGCCGGCGTACGGCCCAGAAGATCCCGCTGCCGACGGCGACGGTCGCGCCGACGCCGATGACGCCGGCGAGGCCTCCGGACAGGCGGGCGT
The DNA here is from genome assembly GCF_002028425.1 of Streptomyces katrae. GTDB lineage: Bacteria > Actinomycetota > Actinomycetes > Streptomycetales > Streptomycetaceae > Streptomyces > Streptomyces katrae_A. Next base: position 3,297,831 of record NZ_CP020042.1, read on the forward strand.
CGTCGACGTCCTTGACGCTGTAGTCGGCGAGCGGGGAGTCGGCGGCGGCGTGTGCGCGGGCCTTGGCGTCGATGCCCTTGTCGGCGGCGACCTTCTCGAGGCCGTCCGGGCTGCTGGAGGCGTAGAAGGAGACGAATCCGGCGAGCACGAGGGCGGTGGCCAGTCCGGTCAGCCAGAGCTTTCGGGTGGAGCGGGCGGCGGCCGGGACGGCGGCCGGGGCCGCGGCGGGCGCGTCGACGAGCTCGCCGCCGACGCGCAGCTTCAGCGGGGTGGCCAGTCCGCGCGCGCCGTGCACCAGGTCGGGCCGTACGGCGATCACGGCGCCGACGGTGGCGGCGGTGATCAGCGCTTCTCCGATGCCGATGAGGACGTGGACGCCGGCCATGGCGGTGAAGACCTTGCCGATCGGGACGTCCGTGGTGCCGCCGAGCGCGTAGAGGAGGGTGAACATGACGGCCGCGCCCGGGACCGAGAGCAGCGCTCCGGCGAAGGCGGCGACGGTGACCGAGCGCCGGCCGGACGGCAGGACCTTGAGCAGGAGGCGGAAGACGGCGTAGGAGACGAGGACGGTCACCACGGCCATGTTCAGGATGTTGACGCCGAGCGCGGTCAGGCCGCCGTCGGCGAAGAGGATGCCCTGCATCAGCAGGACGACGGACACGCAGAGCACGCCGGTGCAGGGGCCGACGAGTATCGCCGCGAGCGCGCCGCCGAGGAGGTGGCCGCTGGTGCCGGCGGCGACGGGGAAGTTCAGCATCTGCACGGCGAAGATGAAGGCGGCGACGAGGCCGGCCAGCGGGGCGGTGCGTTCGTCGAGCTCGCGGCGGGCGCCGCGCAGGCTGACCGCGACAGCGGCGGTGGCCGCCACTCCTGCGGCCACTGAGACGGGTGCGTCGATGAATCCGTCGGGCACGTGCATGGAGCGGCTCCGCTTCCTCTTCCTCACATGAGTGTTGAACCGTTCAAGAGTAGTGCCCACTTGCAAATCGTTGGCAAGAGCTGGCGCCACACAAATACATACGTGCGGTTTCGTGGGAATGTGCGAGGCTGGACGGACAAACGGACGTGAATGTTCCGATTCGAGGAGTCCGGTCGATGTCAGCCACCGCCGAGAATCCACCAGCCACCGCCGCTGCCGTCGAGGAGCGCGTCAGCGCCCGCGTGATCAGCGACGACCCCCTCTACCGCGCGATCCCGGTCGCCTTGCGGTTCACCCCCGCCGAACCCCTGGCCGTCCGGATCGTCTTCCCCGCCGAGCTGTCCCCCGAGGGCACCGACAACGAGTGGGCCTTCCCCCGCGCCCTGCTGGAGGCCGGGCTGCACGCGCCGACCGGGACCGGGGACGTACGCGTATGGCCCTGCGGCCGGGTCCAGGCGGTGGTCGAGTTCCACTCCCCCGAGGGTGTCGCCGTCATCCAGTTCGACAGCGCCGTGCTGCGCCGCTTCCTGCGCCGCACGTACTCCGCCTCCACCGCCGGCGGCGCGAGACCCGGCGACGCCGGTGCGCGCACCGCGGCCACCCGTTCGCCGTAGCGCACGCGGCCGGCCCCGCACCCGGGGTTCCGGATGCGGGGCCGGCACTCGCCCGCCGCGCGCTCACCACCAGGCATCAGGCGGCGGACCGGCGGCCTGACGGGTCAGGCGTTGACCAGCTCGCGCTGCTTGTCGGGGTCCTCCGGGGACCCGGCGTGCGGCGCGCTCTCCCCGAGGTGCTTGCGCAGGCTCTCGCCCTCCACGTCCACGTTGGGCAGGATCCGGTCCAGCCAGCGCGGCAGCCACCAGGCCCTGTGGCCGAGCAGCGCCAGCACCGCCGGCACGATCGCCATGCGCACCACGAAGGCGTCGAACAGCACGGCGACGGCCAGGCCGAAGCCGATCATCTTGACCATCGCGTCGCTGGCGCCCAGGAAGCCGGAGAAGACGGCGATCATGATGACGGCGGCGGCGACGACCACGCGGGCGCTGAACTGGAAGCCCGTCACGACGGCCTGCCCCGGACGCTCGCCGTGGACGTACGCCTCCCTCATCCGGGTGACGAGGAAGACCTCGTAGTCCATCGCCAGGCCGAACACGACACCCACCATGAAGATCGGCATCATCGACATGATCGGACCGGTCTGCTCCACCCCGAAGAGGGATCCGAGCCAGCCCCACTGGAAGACCGCGACGACCGCGCCGAGGGCCGCGACGACCGACAGCAGGAAGCCGAGGGCCGCCTTGAGCGGCACCAGGACCGAGCGGAACACCAGCATCAGCAGCAGGAACGCCAGGCCGACCACCAGCGCCAGGTAGGGCAGGAGCGCGTCGTTCATCTTCTGCGAGAAGTCGATGTTCATCGCGGTCGCACCGGTGACGAACACGTCGTTCCCGTTGCCCTCACGGATCTTGTGGACCAGGTCCTCGGTCTGGGTCGAGGACGGACGCTCCTTCGGGATCACGCTGATGACCGCGGCGTCCTTGGCCTCGTTCTGGTGCGGCGGGGTCACCGCGACCACGCCCTCCAGCCCCTTGATCCGGTCGACGGTCTTGTCGGCGAGCGCCTTGTCACCGTCCACGACCACCATCAGCGGACCGTTGAAGCCCGGGCCGAAGCCCTCGGACAGCATGTCGTACGCCTTGCGCTGGCTGGTGGAGACCGGCTTGGAGCCGTCGTCCGGCAGGCCCATCTCCAGCTTGCTCGCCGGCACCGCGATGGCGCCGAGGCCGATCACACCGGCCAGCAGCACCACGACCGGGCGGCGCAGCACGAAGCGGGCCCAGCGGGTGCCGCCGTTCGGCTTGGCCTCCGCGCCGGCCGGGCGGCCCTTGCCGAAGAGCTTGCTCTTCTTGCCGGCGGGCAGCACCCTCTTGCCCGCGAAGCCGAGGATCGCCGGGACCAGCGTCAGGGCGACGAGCACCGCGATGACCACCGTGCCGGCGGCCGCGACACCCATCTTGGTCAGCATCGGGATGTTGACGACGGCCAGGCCCACCAGGGCGATGACCACGGTCAGACCGGCGAAGACCACCGCGGAACCAGCGGTTCCGGCAGCGCGGCCCGCCGCCTCGTCGCGCTCGCGGCCCTCGGCGAGCTCCACGCGGTAGCGGGAGACGATGAACAGCGCGTAGTCGATGCCGACCGCCAGGCCGATCATCATCGCCAGGGTGGAGGTGGTGGAGCCGAGGTCCAGCACGTTGGCGAGTGCGGTGATCGAGGACACGCCGATCCCGACGCCGATCAGCGCGGTCAGCAGCGGCAGCCCGGCCGCGACCAGCGAGCCGAAGGTGATGACCAGGACGATGCCGGCGATCAGGATGCCGACGGCCTCGCCGGAGCCCGTCTCGGGGGCCTCCATCAGCGCGTCGCCGCCGATCTCCACCTGGAGGCCGGCCTTCTGCGCGTCGTGCCCGGAGTCCTTCAGGGCGTCACGCGTGACGTCCTTCAGCTCCATACCGCTGACCTTGTACTTCACCGTGATGTAGGTGGTGGAGCCGTCCTGGCTCACCGCCTGCATCCGGTACGGGTCGTCGACGGTGGCGACCTGGGCTGCGCCCTCGCCCTGCTTGAGGCCGGAGATCAGCTTCTCGACCTCGGCCTTGGGGCCCTGGTCGGTGACCTTGGCACCGGTCGGCGCCTTGACGACGATCCGGGCGGTCGCGCCGTCGGCGGACATGCCCGGGAACTTCTTGTCCAGCAGGTCGAAGGCCTTCTGGGCCTCGGTGCCGGGGATCGAGAACGAGCCGGAGGTCGGCGCTGCGGCCGTCGCCGCGCCGAAGCCGGCGGCGACCAGCAGCGCCACCCATATGAGGGCGACGAGGCCGCGGCGCCTGAAGGCACCGCGCCCGAGCCGGTAGAGGAAGGTGGCCACGTCGTGGTTCTCCCGTTTCAGGTCGTGGGATGGATCCTGCGCCCATACGGCCGTCGGCCATGGGCGGATCAGGGCGTGGAAAGCCGGCCCGACGACGAGAGCGGCGTGTCAGGAGCAGCAGACGGTTCTTGTGGGGATCAGACGCCGAGGGCGGGGAAGACCACGGCGTCGATGAACTCGGTGAGGAACGCCCGGTCGACGGACCGGTCCTCGATCAGCGGCAGTGCGATGAACGCCCCGATCAGCATGTGCGGCACGAAGTCCAGCGCCGGACAGTCCGGGCTGACCTCGCCCCGCTCCACCGCGCGCCGGAGCATGGCCTGGAGACCGTTGATCTCCGGGTCGACCAGCAGGTCGCGCAGCGCCCGGTGCAGCTCCGGGCTCTCGTGGACGGCGTGGGCCAGACCCCGCATCAGGGCGGTGTCCTTGGCCATCTGCACGTCGTCGGAGTGCGCGACCATGAGGGCGAAGTCCCCGCGCAGGGTGCCCGTGTCGATCTCCCGCAGGGAGACCGGCTGGGCACACCGAAGGGCCTTCGCGACCAGTTCCGGCTTGCTCCCCCACTGGCGGTAGAGGGTGGCCTTGCTGGACTTCGTACGGGCGGCGACCGCGTCCATGGTCAGCGCCTCGTAGCCGACCTCGCGCAGGAGGTCGAGGACCGCCTCGTGGAGTTCGGCCTCCCGCTCGGGGGTGATCCGGCTGCGCCGCGCCGACATCGCGTCGGTGACCCGGCAGCTTCCCTTCATCACGACCACCCATCCGAACGAAACGGTTTCGTACACATGGAAGCCTACCGGGGCGCTTAACGAAACGAAACCGTTCCGTTTCGCTGCGGCCGTGGCGTCGGTCACACGGCGGGCACACGGCGGGCAACCCGGCGGAGCACCCATGGAGCACCTGTACGAGTTGCCGGGGTCCCCTGGCGCGGAAAGCATTGTGGGGTGAGTCACGACGTCGCGTACCTCCGCTTCCCGCACCTGCACGACGAACTGCTGTGCTTCGCCACCGAGGACGATCTGTGGGTCGCCCCCCTGGTCCCGGAGGGCCACACCCCGGGCCGGGCCTGGCGGATCACCGTCGACCGCACCCGGGTCGGCCACCCCCGCTTCTCCCCCGACGGACGGCACATCGCCTTCACCACCTGGCGCAGCCTCGACCCCGAGATCCACCTCGCCCCCGTGGACGGCGGCCCGGCCCGCCGGCTCAGCTACTGGGGCTCCACCGACACCCGCGTCTGCGGCTGGGACCCCGACGGCAACGTCCTCGCGGTCTCCTCCCACGGGCAGCCGTTCTCGTACTACTCCTGGGCCTACAAGCTGCCCACCGACGGCAGCCCCGGCGGCCGCCTGCCCTGGGGCCCGGTCTCCGACATCCAGGTCACCGACGTCGACGGCGAGCACCGCACCCTGCTGCTGACCGGCAAACCCCCGCACGAACCCGCCGCCTGGAAGCGCTACCGCGGCGGCGCCACCGGCCGGCTCTGGCTGCACGGCGTGCGCCTGCTGGAGGACATCGAGGGCCACATCGACGCACCCATGTTCGTCGGCGGCCGCATCGCCTTCCTCTCCGACCACGAGGGCATCGGCAACCTCTACTCCTGCCTGCCCGACGGCACCGGCCTGCGCCGCCACACCGACCACGACGAGTTCTACGCCCGCCACGCCTCCAGCGACGGCTCCCGCGTCGTCTACCAGTGCGCAGGCGACCTGTGGCTGGTCGACTCCCTCGACGAGGCCGCCTCCCCGCGCAAGCTCGACGTCCGGCTCGGCGGCCCGCGCGCGGGACGGCGTACGTACCAGGTGCCGGCCGCCAGCAACGTCGACTCGCTGTCGGTGGACACCACCGGCCGGGCCAGCGCCGTCGTCATCCGCGGCAGCCTGTACTGGCTCACCCACCGCGACGGGCCCGCCCGCACCATCGCCGACACCCCGGGCGTACGCGTCCGCCTCCCGGAGATGCTCGGCGGCGGCGGCCAGGTCGCGTACGTCACCGACGCCGAGGGCGAGGACGCCATCGAGATCGCCTACCTCCCCCGCGCCACCGGGGAGCGCGAGCCGCGCCGGCTCGCCTCGGGCGAGCTGGGCCGCGTCACCGAACTGCTGTCCGACCCGGCGGGCGAGCGGCTCGCCATCGCCTCCAACGACGGACGACTGCTGCTCCTCGACGCGACGGAGGAGTCCAACGGGGAGGTCACCGAGCTGATCCGGTCCATCAACGGGCCCGTCACCGACCTCGCCTTCTCCCCCGACGGCTGCTGGCTGACCTGGTCGCACCCCGGCATCGGGCGCTCGCTGCGGCAGATCAAGATGGCGAAGATCTCCGGGCCGGGCGCGCGCGTCGTCGTCGACGTCACCAACGGCCGCTTCGAGGACGAGAACCCGGTCTTCACCCGGGACGGCCGCTACCTCGCGTTCCTGTCCTGGCGCGGCTTCGACCCGGTGTACGACGTCCACACCGGCGACCTGTCGTTCCCGCTGGGCTGCCGCCCGTACCTGGTGCCGCTGTCCTCCGCCACCCCCTCGCCGTTCGCCTTCTCCCCCGACGGCCGCCCGGCGGCGGGCGGGCTCGACCCCGTCGAGGGGGAGCCCGGCGAGGGCGACGGGACGGTGACCGTGGAGGTGGAGGGACTGGAGAGCCGGGTCACGCCGTTCCCCGTGGCCGCCTCGAAGTACTCGGCCCTGCATCCCGTGCACGGCGGCGGGCTGGTGTGGCTGCGCTGGCCCATCTCGGGCGCGCTCGGCGAGACCTTCGCCAACCCGGCCGACACCAGCGGCAAGCCGACGCTGGAGCACTTTGACATGACCAAGGCCCGCAAGACCGAACTGGCCTCCGGGCTGGACTGGTTCGCGGTCAGCGGCGACGGCACCCGGCTGGTCGTCAACGACGACGGTGACCTTCGCGCCGTGCCGGCCACCGAATCGGGTGACGGCGACTCCACCGTCTACCTCGACCTGCGGCGCATCCTGCACGAGGTGGACCCGGCCGCCGAGTGGCGCCAGGCGTACGAGGAGGCCGGCCGGCTCATCCGCGCGTACTTCTGGGAACCGAACATGTGCGGCATCGACTGGGACGCGGTGCTGCGCCAGTACCGGCCCCTGGTCGAACGGGTCGCCTCCCCCGACGAGTTCGCCGACCTGCTGCGCGAGGTGCTCGGCGAACTCGGCACCTCGCACGCGTACGTCTCACCCGCCCGCCGCAACGAGGGCCCGCCGCACTACCAGCGGGCCATCGGCCTGCTCGGCGCCAACCTGGTACGCCGGGAGGAGGGCTGGGTGGTCGCGCGGATCCTGCCCGGCGAGTCCTCCGACTCCAAGGCCCGCTCCCCGCTCGCCGGCACGGGGATCCGCGACGGCGCGGTGCTCACCCACGTCGACGGCCGGCCCGTGGACCCGGTCGCGGGCCCCTACCCGCTGCTCGCGGCGGCCGGGGGCACGACGGTGGAGCTGACGTTCACCCCGGCGGAGGGCGAGGGCCGCTCACGGCGCGTGGCGGTCGTGCCGCTCGTCGACGAACGGCCGCTGCGCTACCAGGACTGGGTGTCCAAGCGCCGGGCCGTGGTCCGCGAGGTCAGCGGCGGCCGCTGCGGCTACCTGCACATCCCCGACATGGGCGGCTCGGGCTGGGCGCAGTTCAACCGCGACCTGCGCATGGAGATGTCCCGGCCCGCCCTGATCGTCGACGTGCGCGGCAACGCCGGCGGGCACATCAGTGAACTCGTCGTCGAAAAACTCACCCGATCGATTCTGGGCTGGGACCTGACGCGCGACGCCCAACCGGTGAGTTACGCCTCCAACGCGCCGCGCGGACCGATCGTGGCGCTGGCCGACGAGGCGACCTCCTCCGACGGGGACATGATCACCGCCGCGTTCAAACTGCTCGGCCTGGGCCCGGTCGTCGGCCAGCGCACCTGGGGCGGTGTGGTCGGCATGACCGGCCGTCACACCCTCGGCGACGGCACGGTCATCACCGTGCCGATGAACGCCGCATGGTTCCCGGAGTACGGGTGGTCGGTGGAGAACCACGGCGTGGAGCCGGACCTGGAGATCATGCGCACCCCCCTCGACTGGGCGGAGGGCCGGCACGCTCAGCTGGACGACGCCGTCTACCTGGCACTGGAGTTGCTGGAGCAGGACCCGGCCGCGATCCCGCCCGGCTACACCGACGTCCCGGACGGACGCAGGCCGAAGCTGCCGCCGCGACCGTAGTCCCGCGCCGCATTCCTGTACGACACGAGGGGCGCGACCCGTAGGAAGTACGGGTCGCGCCCCTCGGCGCTATGTGCGACGGGCCTGGTAGCAGTCAGACCCGGGAAGTTCCCACCGGGGCGGGATCAGTCCCAGCTGTCGTCAGCCTCGTCACGGATGTCGTCCATCTGCTGCTGCGTCTGCGACTTCTTCGCCTTGGCCTGCTGGGAACGCGAGGAGGCCTGCTCCTTCGCGCCCTGCTGGGTCTTCTGCGCCTTGTCCTTGAGTTCCTGCGCCTTGTCCTGGAACTGGTCCTTGATACCCATGCTTGCACTCCCTGGGGGGTGTTGGTGGTTGGGCCTCGACCAGACTGACACGCAGGAACAAAAGCCGCATTTTGATCACCAGGGCACCGGGACACCGGAACCGGATCACCGGATCACCGGATCACCGGATCACCGGATCGCCGGGAACCCGACCGGGCCCCGCGTTCGTACCGTTCAGCGGCGGCGGCCCTGGGCGCGCTCCTGCTCGTCGGCGGCTCCACCCGCGCCCACCAGCCCCTTGGGAACTCCGGCCAGGCGGGGTTCGAACCGCTTCATCTCACGCTGCCCGCCGGCCGCGATGACCGCCGGCAGGTAGCCCCGAACGCCCTGCATCCCGCGCAGCCACCACTGCGCGTACACGTGCGCCGAGCGCCGTTCGATGCCCGCGACGATCCGGTCCACGGCCGGGCCCAGCGGGTAGGTCCGGTTCGCCGGCCAGGGCAGGCGCCCGCGCAGCTCGCGCATGACGTCGTGCTGGTCGGCGCCCCGGACCATGTCGGTGTCGGTCCAGGAGAGGTAACCGACGCCGACCTTGACCCCCTTGTAGCCGACCTCGGCGCGCAGGCAGTGCGCGAAGGCCTCGACCCCGGACTTGGAGGCACAGTACGCCGTCATCATCGGCGCGGGGGTGATCGCGGCGAGGGAGGCGATCTGGAGGAAGTAGCCGCGGCTCTCCATGAGGACGGGCAGGAAGGCGCGGGCGGTGACGGCGCCGCCGATCAGGTTGACCTCGATCACCCGCCGCCAGGCCTCCGGGTCGGAGTCGGCGAACGGGCCGCCGGAGGCGACGCCCGCGTTGGCGACGACGATGTCCACCTTGCCGAAGCGCTGCTTGACCTCCTGCGCGACCCGGGCCATCGCCTCGTGGTCGGTGACGTCGGCGTACCAGTGGTCGCTGTCGGTGTGCAGCCGCTCGGAGACCTCCTTGAGCGCCTCCGGCTCCAGGCCGACCAGTGCGACCTTCGCGCCGCGTGCCGACAGCTTGCGGGCGAGCAGCTCGCCGACCCCACGGGCGGCGCCGGTGACGACGGCGACCTGGCCTTCCAGACTCCTGCGAGCACTCACGGCGTCTTCTCCTTCTCGGTCGTGGTCGTGGGGGTCGCCGCCGACGCGCTCAGGTACCGGGACGTCAACTCGCGCAGGGCGGAACTCACCGCTTCGGGTGCCTCAATGGGGGTCATATGCCCCATTCCGGTGAGCTCGGTCAGTCCCACGCAGTGCGGAAGCGCGGCCGCGAGCCCGCGAGCGTGCACGACGGGGGTCAGCCGGTCGTCGCGGCCCACGACGACGGCGGTGGGCACGGTCAGCCGCGCCACCCCGTCGTCCAGGTCGAGCCCGGCCAGTACCCGCGACCAGCCGCGGCGCACTCCGGCGGGGCAGGCGTGCACGATCCGGGCGCAGGCTTCCACCCGTTCGGGTGCGGAGCCGGGGCCCATGGTCGCGTACTTGAGCACCGCCCGGGTGGCGGGGGTGACGGGCCCGAGCGGGGCGGGCGAGCCCAGCAGCGCCCGCGTGATGCGGGTCCGCGCACGCCCGGGCCCGAGCGGCAGCACGGTCGCCTCCGCGATCAGCCGCGAGCTGCCGGTGCTGCACAGCAGGACGGCCGCGGCGTGCTCGGCGAACCGTGGCCGGCCGGCGGCGGCCATCACGGTCATGCCGCCCATGGAGTGCCCGGCGACGACGGCTCGCTCGCCCGGGACGAGGGTGGCCTCGAATACGGCGACCAGGTCGTCGGCCAGGGCGGTGGTGCTGTACGCGGCTGCGGCCGGGCTGCGGCCGTGGCCGCGCTGGTCGTAAGCGATGACCCGGTGGTCGCGGGCCAGCTCCCGTATCTGCGCCGCCCAGAAGGCCGTGGAGCAGGTCCAGCCGTGGGAGAGGACGACGGCCGGCGCGCCGTCGGGTCCGTGCACCTCGACGTGCAGCCGGGACCCGTCGGCCGAGACGGCGGTCAGTTCACGGCCGGCGGCGGGCGGCGCGTACCGCCCGCCGGTCACGTACGGCGGCCGGCTCACGCCGCACCCTCCCCGGCGGGGGCCGGCTCGGCGGCAGCGGCGGGGGCGGAGGCGGCAGCAGCAGCGGCCGAGGCGGTGGCGGTGGCGGTGGCGGTGGCCGGGACCCGCTGGGCCGCCCCCTCGCGCCCCGGTACCCGTACGACCTCGTACTCGGCCAGGTCGACCGTCAACGTCGCGCGCCGGAACTCACCCGTCGTGCCCGGCCAGACGGTCGTGTTGCGGCCCTGCGCGTCCAGGTACCAGCTGGTGCAGCCGCCGGTGTTCCACACCGTCCGCTCCATCCGCGCCTGCACATGCCGGTTCCACTGGTTGACGGCGGAGGGGCGCACGGCGAGCGCGGTGCGCCCGCCGCGGCTGCCTCCGCCGAGGAGGGACAGCTGGCGCAGGTAGTCCGCCATGTAGTTCAGCTGTGACTCGATCATCAGGATCATCGAGCTGTTGCCGAGGCCGGTGTTCGGCCCGATGATCGTCATCCAGTTGGGGAAGCCGGCAGCCGTCGCCCCGCGCAGCGCCTGCATCCCGTCCTTCCACGCGTCCGCGAGCGTCTGCCCTTCCGCGCCGACCACCCGGTCGGCGATCGGCATGTCGGTGACGTGGAACCCGGTGCCGAAGATGATCGCGTCGACCTCGGTCTCGGTCCCGTCCGCGGCGACCAGCACCGAGCCCCTGACCTCCTTCAGCCCGGAGGCGACGAGGTCCACGTCGGGCCGGGCGAGCGCCGGGTAGTACTCGCTGGACAGCAGGATCCGCTTGCAGCCGATCCGGTACGAGGGCGTCAGCCTGGCCCGCAGCACCGGGTCCTTGATGGAGCGCGCCATATTGGCCTTGGCCAGCGATTCGATGAGCCCGAGCTGGTTCGGCCGCTTGGTGAAGGCGCTGACCTGCAGCTCCCGGATCCCCCACAGCAGTCCGCGCCGGGCGGCCTGGGTGAAGGGCAGCTGGCGGTGCAGCCGGCGCTCGAGGGAACTGATCGCCCGGTCGGTGCGCGGCATGACCCACGGCGGGGTGCGCTGGAAGAGGGTCAGGCGGGCCGTCTGCGGGGCGATGGCCGGCACGATCTGGATCGCGGAGGCGCCCGTGCCGATCACGGCGACGCGCTTGCCGCTCAGGTCGTAGTCGTGGTCCCAGCGTGCGGAGTGGAACACCTTGCCGGGGAACTCGTCGAGCCCCGGGATCTCCGGCATCTTCGGGTCGGACAGCGGGCCGGTAGCCGACACCACGACGTCGGCGGTGAAGTCGCCCGCCGAGGTGTCGATCTCCCAGCGCAGTTCCTCGGTGTCCCAGCGCATCATCAGGACCTCGTGCCCGAAGCGGATGTGCGGCCGCAGGCCGAAGGTGTCGGTGACGTGTTCCAGGTAGGCGCGTATGGCCGGCTGCCCGGAGAAGGTGCGGGGCCAGTCGGGGTTGGGGGCGAAGGAGAACGAGTACAGGTGCGAGGGGACGTCGCAGGCGCACCCGGGATAGCTGTTGTCGCGCCAGGTGCCGCCGACGGAGCCGGCCCGCTCCAGGACGACGAAGTCCGTGATCCCCTCGCGCCGCAGCCGCACGGCCGCGCCGAGCCCGCCGAACCCGGACCCGATCACCGCCACCCGTACGTGCTCGCGCCCGTGCCCGCCCCTGCCGTCTATGCCGCTCATGCCCGCCGCCTCCCGCTTCCGCAGTCCGTCCCAGCCACGTCAAGCCACGCCATCACACACTCGCACCGCAACACTGCCAGCAATCACTGGCACAATCGGGAGGGTAGAGCAGCTCCGTACCCATGGGTAGGGGTCGCGCCCGGAAAGTTACTGCGGGTACGCCCTAGGCTGCGCATGTGGAGACGCGGGGGACGTGGGAGGCGGAGGCGGCTGTGACGCGCGAGTACCGGACGCAGGAGCTGGCGGAGGCCGCCGGCATCCCGGTGCGCACCCTGCGCTTCTACCGCGAGCGCAAGCTGCTCCCGCCACCGCGCCGCGAGGGCCGGATCGCCTGGTACGACGACCAGCACCTGGCCCGGCTGCGCACGATCGCCGCCCTGCTGGAACGCGGCCACACCCTCGGCGGCATCGCGGAACTCACCGCCGCCTTCGAGAAGGGCCGCGACGTCGGCCAGCTCGGCGAGCTGCTCGGCATGGGGTGGACGGACGAGACCCCCGTCCGGCTGTCGCCGGAGGCACTGGCCGACTACTTCGAGGGCGAGGTCACCCCGGAGAACCTGGCGGCCGCCCTCGACCTCGGCTACCTCGCCCCTGACGGCGAGGAGATCGTGCACGTCAGCCGGCGCCTGCTCGACGTCTCCTCCGCCCTGGTCCGCGAGGGCGTGCCGCTGGCCGCGGTACTGGAGACGGGCCGCCGGGTGCGCGAGCACGCGGACGCGCTGGCGGCCCTGTTCACCGAGCTGATCTCCGCCCACATCGGGGAGGAGGCCGTCGGCAGGCTGCGCCCGCTGGCCAAGAGCGTGGTCGAGGCGGAACTCACGATGGCAATGGACCGCCTCCACCAGCACCGCGCCCCCGTAGCACCCCGGACCCCTCAGACTCCGAGCTGATAGACGACGGTCACCGGCGCATGGTCGGACCACCGCTCCGGATGCGTCTCGGCCCGCTCGACGAACGCCTTGACGGCCCTGGCCGCCAGCCCCGGCGTCGCGACCTGGAGGTCGATGCGCCAGCCGGCGTCGTTGTCGAAGGCCCGCCCGCGGTAGGACCACCAGGAGTACGGGCCCTCCGCGTCGGGGTGCAGCGCACGCACGACGTCCACGTACCCGGCCTCCGAGTACACCTTCCCGAGCCACTCGCGCTCCTCGGGCAGGAACCCGGCGTTCTTGCGGTTGGTCTTCCAGTTCTTGAGGTCGACCTCCTGGTGGCAGATGTTCCAGTCACCGCACACCACCACCTCCCGGCCGTCGGCGGCGGCCCGCACCCTCAGCGCCTCGAGGTAGGAGTGGAACTCCGCCATGAAGCGGTACTTCTCCTCCTGCTTCTCCGTTCCGGCCTCGCCGGAGGGCAGGTACAGGCTGGCCACGGTGACCCCGGGCAGATCGATCTCGATGTACCGCCCGCTCGCGTCGAACTCGTCACTGCCGAAGCCCACCTGCACCCGTTCAGGTGAGTTCCGCGTATACAGGGCGACGCCGGCCCGGCCCTTCGCGGCGGCCGGCGCGAACACGGTGTGCCAGCCCTCGGGCTCCCGGGCCTCCACCGGAATCTGCGCGGCCTCCGCCCGGACCTCCTGCAGACACACGACATCGGCATCGGATCCGGCGAGCCACTCCACGAAGCCTTTCTTCGCGGCGGCGCGGATCCCATTCAAATTCACGGAGGTCACGGTGAGCATCCCAGCACCATAACCGCAGCCTTCCGTACGATGTTCTGATGTCTCACGGGATACACCTGCGCGCCGTACCGTACGACCACCCGGACGCGCTGAAACTCGACGCCCAGGTCCAGCTCGAATACCAGGAGCGCTACGACGGCGAGGGCGACGCCACCTACCTCGACCCGGCGATGTTCCTCCCGCCGACCGGGCTCTACCTGCTCGCGTACGACGCCTCGGACGCCCCGGTGGCGAGCGGCGCCTGGCGTGCGCAGGATCACAACGACGAGGGCTACTCGGACGGCGACGCCGAGGTCAAGCGCATGTACGTCATCCCCGAGGCCCGCGGCAAGGGACTGGCTCGCCGCATCCTGGCCGAACTGGAGGCCGACGCGACGGCGGCCGGACGCCGGCGGATGGTCCTGGAGACGGGCGACCGGCAGCCGGAGGCGATAGCGCTGTACCTGTCGTCGGGGTACACGCTGTCGGAGAAGTTCGGCTACTACCGCGACTACGAGTCGAGCCGCTGCATGGCAAAGCTCCTCCCGTCACCGCACACACCCGCCTGAACCAGCGAGTCGAACCCCCGCGCCGACCGGCCCACGGCCCCCGCCACCCCCACGTGCACAGCTCGGCCACCACGAACACCGCTGAACGGCATCTCAGCCACTGTCAGTGGGCGCGGTTACGGTCCGGTCATGCCGAACTCGTACACGACCCTGTGGACCAACCATCTGTGCCGCGAGCTTGAGCGGTCCGGTTACGCCGGCCGGCGGCTGACGATGCTGTTCGGCGGACCGCACCAGTCGCTCCCGAGCTTCCGCCGGGCGGGCGTACAGCCCGGCGACCGGATCTACCCCGTGCGGGTCCTGGGCGCCCAGCTGTACGTACTGGGCGCCCTGGAGGTGTCCCGGATCATCCCCCACGAGGACGCGGGCGCCGTGCTCCACGACGACGACTACGCGAAACTCCTGGACTGGCGTCCGCTGAAGGCCGGCTGTGTCACGGAGGTGGTGACCGGTCCGCCGGGCTCCGCGCTCTCGTTCGGCACGACCGTTCCGCCGGACCTGCTGGAACGGCTGACCTACACCTCGCGCCGCGGCGAACGGACGCTGAAGCACGTCCAGGAGGGCAGGCTGATCCACTCAATCAGCGTCCAGGGCATCTACCGACTCGCGCCCGCCTCCGCGACGGAACTGCACCGGCTGGTCGGCAACGCGGATGCCCCCGCACGCACCCCGCAAACGCCGAGATCCCGCCCCGCCTTTCGGCGGAACGGGATCTCGTGACGATTCCTGAGAGCTACTCAAGAACTGTCGTCTGTGGACCTGTGGGGATTTGAACCCCAGACCCCCTCGATGCGAACGAGGTGCGCTACCAGACTGCGCCACAGGCCCTTGCGACGTGTGAAACATTAGCATCCCCGCGCCGCTGCTCCAAAACGCGTTCCGGGCCCGCGGCCCGCCGGCCCCGCACCGCGTCTCCGGCGGGGTCCGCGCAGGTCACCCGCCGGGGCGCGGGGCCGTCACTCGTTCGCGGCGCGCGGCCGCTCGTCGCTCTCGTACTGGTCGAAGAGCGGCGTGCGTCCGGCGTCGCGGCCGCGCGGGCGCGGGGTGGCCGGGTGGGGCTGCGGGTCCGCGTGCGCCGGCGCGGGGCCGGGCTGGGCGCGCAGGCGCGGGTTCGTGGGCTCGGCGGTGCTGGAACGGGTGGCGCTCCACCCGTCAGGGTTGACGGGGCCGGTGGCGCGCGGGGCGACCGGGGCGGTCACGTACGTGGGCAGCGGGACCGGTACGGGTTCCCAGCTGTCGCCGCGTGCCGGGCCGCGCTCGCGCTCGCGCTGCTGGTCGACCCACTCGGCGTGGTCGGTCTGCTCGACGAGCGCGCGGCGCCCGGCCTCCTGCGGGGACACCGGCGGCGCGGGGTCCGGTTCGGCGATGCCGGCGGGCTCGGGGCCCTGGTCGCGGCGGCGGGAGCGGCTTTCGCGCAGGGCGCGGGCGGCCGCCTCGGCGCGGCGCCGGTCCATGGTGAACTCGTAGCGCCTGCGTTCCTGGACGCGCAGGTGCACGATGTAGGCGCTCAGCAGCAGCGCCGGCACAGCGGGCGCCCACAGGTAGCGCAGCCCGCCGACGGCCGCGGCGATCGCGCCGCCGCTGAAGGCGAGGAAGAGCAGGGCCGTGGTGCGCCGGCGGCGCGCGAGGACCTGGAGGCGCTGCTGGCGCCGGACCCGTTCGACCCGTTCGACCTCGACCGATCTCGGCTCGGCCCTGGTCGGGGACACGCCGAAGGCCCGGGCGTCGGCGTCCACGGAATTCACCGTTTCCGTCGCCGCTTCCGGGTCCGCGTGGGGCTGGGCCTCCGCCTGGACTTCGCCGCGCTCACGCAGCCCCTTGGCGTAACGCCGCTCCATTCCCGCCCGGCCGGAAAGCAGCCGGATGGCAGTGGAGAAGCGTTCCGTCGGACGCGCTTCGTTCAGCTCGTCCTGCCTCCGGAGCCACATGGGCACCAAGTAGGCGGCCCAGGCCCCGACGATGACTGCGTAGATGAGGCCGCTGCTGCTCACACCCCACACCGTAGAGGGGTGCGGCCGAAGGGATCAGCCAATTGGGCCGGTGTGTCGCACGATCCGGCTGATATCACCGACTTTTTTTGTGATTCTTCGGATCGGCTTATGGGCGAATCGGTAAGCAATTCGAACGCTTTTGCGATTACCTGCATTACGGTGCGGTCGCCGGTGGCGGGCTTTCCTTCTTCCGCACCCGGTTCCACCGCCGCAGCAGCCCCTCCGGAACCTCCTCCGCGGTGAGCGCGAAGACCAGGTGGTCGCGCCACGCTCCGTCGATATGCAGATAACGCGGCCGCAGCCCCTCCTCACGGAAGCCCAGCTTCTCCACCACCCGGCGGCTGGGGCCGTTCTCCGGCCGGATGCACACCTCGATGCGGTGCAGCCCGACCCTCAGGAAGCAGTGGTCCACCGCGAGCGCGACGGCCGTCGGCATCACCCCGCGGCCCGCCACGTCCCGGTCCACCCAGTAGCCCACATGGGCGGCGCACATCGACCCCCAGGTGATCCCGGCGACCGTCAGCTGCCCGACCAGCCGCCCCTGGTACTCGATGACGAAGGGCAGCATCCGGCCCGCGTTCGCCTCCGCCCGCAGGTGGCGGACCATCTGCCGGTACGTCGGCCGGTGGATCGCCGGCCCCCACGGCGCCGGCGGCGGGATCGTGGCCTCCCACGGCCGCAGCCACTCGCGGTTGCGGCGGTTGACCTCGCGCCAGGCGCGCTGGTCGCGCAGTTTTATCGGCCGCAGCGTGACGTCGCCGTCCGCCAGTACCACCGGCCAGGACGGGCCGTTCAGCTCTGGCTCCCGGCTGCCGCGTCCGGTCTGGGGTGGTCGCCGCCGCGGATCTGGTCGACGGCGTGCGGCAGGATCCGCGCCAGCACCGCGAGGCCGTCCTTCACTCCGCCCGTGGAACCGGGCAGGTTCACGATCAGCGTGCGGCCCGCCACGCCCGCCAGGCCCCGCGACAGCGCGGCGGTCGGCACCTTGGCGAGGCCCTCGGCGCGGATGGCCTGCGGGATGCCCGGGATCTCGTAGTCGAGCACGCGAGCGGTCGCGTCGGGGGTCCGGTCGGTCGGCGAGATGCCGGTGCCGCCGGTGGTGAGGATGACGTCGTACCCGGCGGCCGCGCCCTGGCGCAGCGCCTCCTCGACGGGGTCCCCGTCCGGGACGACGCGCGGGCCGTCCACCGTGAAGCCCAGCTTCTCCAGCGCCTCGGCCAGCAGCGGGCCGCCCTTGTCCGCGTACACGCCCTGCGAGGCGCGGTTGGAGGCGGTGACCACCAGGCCGCGGAGCTCCGGCGCCCCGGCGGCGGGCGGTGCGGCCTGCCCGGCCGCGGCGGCCACGGGCGGCACGTGGCTGTGGACCTCGCCGCCGCGCGGGGGCGTCACGAGCGGCTCCAGTCGCCGGACTTGCCGCCCGTCTTCTCCTCCACCCGAACGTCGGTGATGACCGCGCCCTTGTCGACGGCCTTCACCATGTCGATCACGGTGAGTCCGGCGACGGCGACCGCGGTCAGCGCCTCCATCTCGACGCCCGTGCGGTCGGTGGTCTTGACGGTGGCGAGGATCTCGACGGCGTCGTCGGCGACCTTCAGGTCCACCTTCACCCCGGAGACCGCCAGCGGGTGGCAGAGCGGGATCAGGTCGGGGGTCTTCTTGGCCCCCATGATTCCGGCGATCCGCGCGGTGGCGAGGGCGTCGCCCTTCGGCACTCCCTCGCCGCGCAGCAGCTCGATCACCCGGGACGAGACCAGGACGCGGCCGCTGGCGCGCGCCGTGCGGGTGGTGACGTCCTTTGTCGATACGTCGACCATCCGGGCCGCGCCGGCCTCGTCGATGTGCGTCAGCCTGCTCTGCGTACTCATGTCTACGTGCCGCTCCCGCTCCGGGCCCCGAAACGCTGGGGCCTGTGTGGTGCAACACGCTACCCGCACCGGGCGGTACCCAGCCGGGCAGGACCACTGGCCGAACGGCGCCCCGGGCGAACTGCGCCACCGGACGAACGGCGCCACCGCGGCCGCCGGCGACGACCCGCCCGGACGGGACCGCCGGGCGGGCGGGGCGGAGACCCCCTGGCCGCCCCCTAGCCGAGCAGGACGACTTCCAGTTCGGTGCCCGGCTCCACCGAGGTGACGTCTTCCGGTACGACGATCAGAGAATCGGCGTGCGCCAGCGCGGCGATCAGGTGCGAGCCCGATCCGCCGACCGGGCTGACGGTGCCCGCGTCAGGGTCGTACTTCCCGCGCAGGAACTGCCGGCGGGCGGCCGGGGAGCCCAGCGGCTCGTCGGCCTTCAGCACGGCCCGCACGCTCGGCCGGCTGACCTGCGACGCAGGCAGCCCCATGAGCGCCCGGATGGCCGGGCGCACGAACAGCTCGAAGGACACGTACGAGGACACCGGGTTGCCGGGCAGTGCCAGCAGCGGCGTGTGATCGGGCCCGACCGTGCCGAAGCCCTGCGGCTTGCCGGGCTGCATCGCGAGCTTGCGGAAGTCCACGCCGCCGGCCTGCGGCTCCTCGCCGTCGCCGGTGCCGGCCGCGGTCAGGGCCTCCTTGACCACGTCGTACGCACCGACGCTGACCCCGCCCGTGGTGACCAGCAGGTCGGCGCGGACCAGCTGGTCCTCGATGGCGGCGCGCAGCGTGTCGGCGTCGTCGGCGACCGCGCCGACGCGGTAGGCGATGGCGCCGGCGTCCCGGGCGGCGGCGGCCAGCGCGAAGCTGTTGGAGTCGTAGATCGTCCCGGCGGCCAGTGCCTCTCCCGGCTGGACCAGCTCGCTGCCGGTGGACAGGACGACCACGCGCGGGCGTGGCCGGACCCGTACGGTGCCGCGGCCGATCGCCGCCAGCAGCGCGATCTGCGGCGGGCCGAGGACGGTGCCCGCGGCCAGCGCGAGGTCCCCGGCCTGCACGTCGCTGCCGCGGGCGCGGACGTGTGCCCGGGCCTCGGCCGCGCGGTGGACCCGTACCTCGCCGGCGCCGCCCTCGGGCGCGGCGCTGGCCGGGGTCATGCCGGAGGCGGCGCCGCCGCCCGTACCGCCGTCGGTCCACTCGACCGGTACGACGGCTTCCGCGCCGGGCGGCACAGGGGCGCCGGTCATGATGCGGGCGGCCTGGCCGGGGCCGACGGTGGGCAGCTCGCCGCTGCCGGCCGCCACGTCGCCGACGACCGTGAGCACCGCGGGGAACTCCTCGCTCGCGCCCTGGACGTCGGCCGTGCGGACGGCGTACCCGTCCATGGAGCTGTTGTCGAAGGGCGGGAGGGCGACGGGCACGGTGACGTCTTCGACCAGGACGCAGCCCTGGGCGTCGAGCAGCTGGAGCTCGATGGGCTCCAGCGGCCGGACGGCTGCGAGGACGTCCGCGAGGTGCTCGTCCACCGACCACAGGCGGTGGTGGCCGGTGTCCTGCGGTGCTCTGCTGCTCAAGGTGCTACATCTCCTCCGTGACGTAACGGTGAAGCCAGGTGCGGAACTCGGGGCCCAGGTCCTCACGCTCGCACGCGAGTCGGACGATGGCCCGCAGGTAGTCCCCCCGGTCCCCGGTGTCGTAGCGGCGGCCGCGGAAGACCACCCCGTGCACCGGGCCGCCCACGGTCTCGTCGGCGGCCAGCTTCTGCAGGGCGTCGGTGAGCTGGATCTCCCCACCGCGGCCCGGCTCGGTCTCCCGCAGTATGCCGAAGATCGCGGGGTCCAGGACGTAGCGTCCGATGACTGCGTAGTTGCTGGGCGCCTCGGCGGGCTCGGGCTTCTCGACGAGGCCGGTGATGCGGACGACGTCGTCCTCACCGGTCGCCTCGACGGCGGCGCAGCCGTAGAGGTGGACGTGGGCGGGGTCGACCTCCATCAGGGCGATGACGGTGCCGCCGGTCTTCTGGTGGACCTCGACCATGCGGCGCAGCAGGGGGTCGCGCGGGTCGATGAGGTCGTCGCCGAGGAGGACCGCGAAGGGCTCGTCGCCGACGTGCGGCTCGGCGCACAAGACGGCGTGGCCGAGGCCGCGCGGGTCGCCCTGGCGGACGTAGTGCATGGTGGCGAGGTCGCTGGACTCCTGGACCTTCTTCAGCCGGTCGTCGTCGCCCTTCGCGATCAGAGCCGACTCCAGCTCGTAGTTGCGGTCGAAGTGGTCCTCGAGAGCGCGCTTGTTACGTCCTGTGATCATGAGGACGTCGTCGAGGCCGGCCGAGACGGCCTCCTCGACCACGTACTGGATGGCCGGCTTGTCCACGACCGGGAGCATTTCCTTGGGGGTCGCCTTGGTGGCGGGGAGGAACCGGGTACCGAGGCCCGCAGCCGGAATGACGGCCTTCTTGATCACAGGGTGCGACTGAGTCATGGGCAGAACGATAGTGGGTCGTACCGAACACCCGGCCAGATTCCGGTAAATAGATCCAACTCTGTCCCGATAGAAAAGGAATTGTGACGCAACTGTGGTAGAGAGCCTGTCCGGAAACCTCCCCTTCCCTCCCGAGAAGGCCGCCCTCCGCCGGGAACTCCTCGCCGCCCGCCGGGCTTTGCCCCCCGAGGCCCGCCGCACGGCCGCCCGGGCGCTCGCGCGCTCCGCGCTGGCGCTGCCGGAGCTGGCCGGCGCGCACACGGTGGCCGCGTACGTCTCCGTCGGCGCGGAACCGGGCACCCGCGAGCTGATCGACGCGCTGCGGGACACCGGGAAGCGGGTGCTCCTGCCCCTGCTGCTGCCCGACAACGACCTCGACTGGGCGGCGTACGAGGGTCCGGGCAGCCTCGCCGAGGCAGTGCACCCGGGGAGGATGCGGCTGCTGGAGCCCTCCGGTCCGCCGCTGGGTCCGCAGGCCGTCACCGGGGCGGACGCGGTGCTGCTGCCCGGGCTGGCGGTGGACCGGCGCGGGATGCGGCTCGGGCGCGGCGGGGGCTCGTACGACCGGGTGCTGGCGCGGCTGGAACGGGCCGGCGCGCATCCGGCGCTGGTGGTGCTCCTCTACGACGAGGAGGTGGTCGCGCGGGTCCCGGAGGAACCGCACGACCACCCCGTCCAGGCGGTCGCCACCCCGTCGGGGGTGGTGCGCTTCACGGCCTGATCCTGCCGATCGCCGGTGAGTGCGGTCTGCTGATCACACCGGCCGGATCAGGGCGTGCGCGCCGGTCACGGCTTGAGCGTCAGCGTGTCCACTGTCGACTTGTCGACGGCGGCCTTCCCGAAGGGCCAGTCCAGCAGTTCGCCCTTGGCCCACAGCGTCGTCTGGTCCGTGTAGTTGCTGTCGTACGCGTGACCCGAGGCGCCGGTCAGGTTGATCCAGCGGGACTTGTCGAGGTCGTTCAGGTTGACGACCATGCGCATCGACGGCACCCAGGTGACGTCGTAACCGCTGGAGGCGTTCCAGCCGGTGGCATTGACGGTGGCCTCGCCGCCGCCCAGGTTCCACGGGCCGCGGTTGAGGAGCCACTGCATGAAGCCCGGCCCCTCCTTGCCGATCGTCTGGTTCTTCAGCGTCAGCTGGTGCAGCCGGCCCCAGCTCCAGGTCGACTGGTCCTTGCCGAGCTTGGCGGTCAGCTCCCAGCGCGCGTCCTCCATCGCCCGGGCGAAGAGCTCGTCGCGGGTCTTGATGGGCTTGTCGTGGACGGTCTTCGGGGTGGCCGTCCACCACGGCGACTTCTCGTCCTTGACCAGGCGGCGCACGACCTCGAACCAGCGGTCGCCGCCGTCCGGCTGCGCGGAGTCGGCACCGCGGGTGCCGCACTCGCGGACGGTCTTGGCGAGGTCGTCGTTCGGGCCGGTGCCCTCCTCGATGACGTTCATGCAGCTGTCCGTGACGCGCAGCTCCTTCGGCATCTTGTCGCCGAACGCCAGTTTGAGGATGTTGCGCCAGACCGCGTTGAAGTACGCGGCCGCCGCCGAGTCGTTCTCCTGGGTGTAGTTCCAGCCTTCCAGCAGCTTCTGCGCCGAACGCACGTCCGGGTCGGAGACCGGGATCTTGGCCAGCATCGGGGTCAGCAGCGCGGCGATCTCGCTGCTGTTGTCCATCTGCATGGTGCGCATGTCGTCGGTGGAGATCTTGCCGCTGTCCTTGATCTTCGCCTCGATGAGGTCGTTGATCCGCTGACTGCGGGCGCCGTAGCCCCAGTCGGTGGTCAGCACGTACGGGTACTTGCCCGCGCCGGTGCCGGACTCGGTGACGGCCTGGTTGGCGGTGACGATGTAGCCGCGCTGCGGGTTGAGCTCCCACGGCAGTTCGTTCTGCGGGATGTAGCCGGCGTTGCCGTCCCGGCCGCCCTTCCAGGCGTACTTGGGGTCCCAGCCCGGGGCCGGCATGCGGCCGTCGCCCTGACCGCGGAGCGGGATGCGGCCCGGGGCCTGGTAGCCGATGTTGCCGTTGGGGCCCTTGTTGTCCGCGTAGATCAGGTTCTGGGACGGGGCCTCGAAGTCCGCGGCCGCCGCCCGGAAGCTCGCGAAGTCCTTGGCGCGGTCGAGCTTGAGGACGGCGTCCATCGACTTGCCCGGGTCCAGTGCGGTCCAGCGCAGGGCGACGGCGTAGCCGGTGCCGCGGTCGGGGGCCGAGCTCGGGACGGGGGCGCGGGAGCCGATGGTCTCGAGTTCGTCGCTGCGGTCGGAGATCAGCGGTCCGTTGTTGGTCGTGCGGACGGTGATCTTCTTGCTCTTGCCGCCCGCGACCTTGATCTCCTCTTCACGGATGGTGAAGGGGACGACCTTGTTGTCGTAGACGTAGCCCTCGGGACGGACCTGCTCCAGGTAGAGGTCGGTGACGTCGGCGCCGAGGTTGGTCATGCCCCACGCGATGTCGGCGTTGTGGCCGATGACCACGCCCGGCATGCCGGAGAAGGTGAAGCCGGCGACGTCGTACTGGCACTTCGACGAGACGGCGCGGCAGTGCAGGCCCATCTGGTACCAGACCGAGGGCAGCTGCGGGGACAGGTGCGGGTCGTTCGCGAGGAGCGGCTTGCCGGTGGTCGTGTACTTGCCGGAGACGACCCAGGAGTTGGAGCCGATGCCGCTGCCGTTGGGGCCGAGGATGGCCGGGATGTCGTCCAGCGTCTTGGAGAGGGCGGTCAGCTGCGTGCGCAGGCCGACGGTCGCGCCCTGGGCGCTCGCGTTGTCGGCGAGGCCGGTGGCGGGGTTGGTTCCGCCGTTCGGGGTGGCCTGCGAGCCGGTGCCGGTGCCCGCGGTGGAACCCGTGCCCGCCCCGGCGGTGGAGCCGGTGCCGCTCGCGCCCGTGCCGGAGGTGCCCGTCGAGGAGGAGCCGGCGCCCGTCGCGGAGGAGCCCGCCGTGCCCTGGGGCGCGTACTTGCCGCCCGCGACGGCGCCGCCCTCGACGATCGGCTTGTTCCGGTCGAAGGGGTACGCCGGGTAGAGCTCGTCGATCTGCGCCTGCGTGAGCTTGTTCGACATCAGCGAGCGGTCGATCTCGTCCTGCATGTTGCCGCGCAGGTCCCAGGCCATCGCCTTGAGCCAGGCCACCGAGTCGACCGGGGTCCACTGCTCGGGCTTGTAGTCGCCGGTGAGCTTGAGGGCGGCGTGCTCGACGGAGAGGTCCTTGCCGGACTTGCCCTTCAGCCACGCGTTGACCCCGTCGGCGTAGGCCTGGAGGTTCTTCTTCGTCTCGGGCGAGAGCTTCTTGTCGTACTCCTCCTGCGCGACCTGGCGCCAGCCGAGGGTGCGCAGGAAGGCGTCGGTCTCGACCTGGCCGGAGCCGAACATCTCCGACAGGCGGCCGGAGGTCATGTGCCGGCGGACGTCCATCTCCCAGAACCGGTCCTGCGCCTGGACGAAGCCCTGCGCGCGGAAGAGGTCCTCGTCGCTGTCGGCGTAGAGCTGCGGGATCCCGTGCTCGTCGCGCTTGACTTCGACGGTCCCGGTCAGGCCGGGGACCTTGAGGGAGCCGGTGGTCTGCGGGAACGAAGCGCGCACGGTGTCCACGCTCCAGTACGCGCCGTAGCCGAGGCCCGCCAAGAGCGCCAGGACCAAGACGAGCACGAGCAGGCGTGCGCGTCGTCCCTTCTTCTTGACGGAAGGTCCGGATTCTTTGGCGGGCATCGCTGTCCTTCGAGGGGCAGGGTGGTCCTGGGAGTGCTGGGAGCAACCATAGGCGCAGGACCGCCTCCGTTGATCCGCCAGGGGTCAAGGTCCGTAGGACAGGGGCGAACTGCCGTTTCACAATGTGGGTATCACGTAAAGAGTCCGTCAAAGATTAGGTAAGGTAACGAAGCACTTGCCGAATACGCCGCCTGGTGGAACGTTCCGCCTGGCGCGCTTTGAGGAAAGGGCTGCCCACTGACTGTCCACACGCTCAATGAGCTTCTGCTGGTCTGCTCGCTCGTGCTGCTCGTCGCGGTAGCGGCGGTACGCATCTCTTCACGCAGCGGCCTGCCCAGCCTGCTCATCTACCTCGGCATAGGCATCGCGATAGGCCAGGACGGCATCGGCCACGTCGTATTCGACAACGCCGAGCTGACGCAGGTCATCGGTTACGCCGCGCTCGTCGTCATCCTCGCCGAGGGCGGTCTGGGCACGAAGTGGAAAGAGATCAAACCGGCCCTGCCGCAGGCGGTCGTCCTGTCGCTGGTCGGCGTCGCGGTCAGCGTCGGCGTCACCGCGGCCGGTGCGCACTACCTGGTCGGACTCGAATGGCGGCAGTCGCTGCTGATCGGTGCGGTCGTCTCCTCGACCGACGCGGCGGCGGTCTTCTCGGTACTGCGCAAGGTCCCGCTCCCCTCGCGCGTGACGGGCGTGCTGGAAGCCGAGTCGGGCTTCAACGACGCCCCCGTCGTCATCCTGGTGGTGGCCTTCGCGACGGTCGGGCCGGTGGACAGCTGGTACGTACTGGTCGGCAAGATCGCGCTGGAGCTGGCGATCGGCGCGGCGATAGGTCTGGCGGTGGGGTTCCTGGGGGCGTACGGGCTGCGGCACGTGGCCTTGCCGGCCTCCGGCCTGTACCCGATCGCTGTGATGGCGATCGCGGTGTCCGCGTACGCGGCCGGCGCGATGGCGCACGGCTCCGGCTTCCTCGCGGTGTACCTGGCGGCGATGGTGCTCGGCAACGCGAAGCTGCCGCACTGGCCGGCCACGCGGGGGTTCGCGGACGGGCTGGGCTGGATCGCGCAGATCGGCATGTTCGTGCTGCTCGGTCTGCTGGTGACGCCGCACGAGCTGGCCGGGGACTTCTGGCCCGCGGTGATCATCGGACTGGTGCTGACGATGGTGGCGCGGCCGCTGGAGGTGTTCGTCAGCCTGCTGCCGTTCCGGGTCGCGTGGCAGGAGCAGGTGCTGATGTCGTGGGCCGGGCTGCGCGGCGCCGTGCCGATCATCCTGGCGACGATCCCGATGGTGACCGGGATCGAGGGCAGCGACCGGGTCTTCAACATCGTCTTCGTGCTGGTCGTCGTCTACACGCTGGTGCAGGGGCCGACCCTGCCGTGGCTGGCGCGCAAGCTGAACCTGCGCGAGACCGGCGAGGCCGCCGCCGACCTGGGGATCGAGTCGGCGCCGCTGGAGAAGCTGCGTGGACATCTGTTGTCCTTCGCGATACCCGAGGCGTCGCGGATGCACGGCGTCGAGGTCGGCGAGCTGCGGCTGCCGGCCGGGGCGTCGGTGACGCTGGTGGTCCGGGACGCGAAGAGCTTCGTGCCGGCGCCGTCGACGGTGTTGCGCCGGGGGGACGAGCTGCTGGTGGTGGCCACGGATCCGGTGCGGGACGCGGCGGAGGCCCGGCTGCGGGCGGTGGCGCGCGGGGGCAAACTCGCGGGGTGGCTGGGCACCGGTGGCGGACCGTCACTCTAGGTACCGGAGGGTGGCCGCAAGGGCCGTCCGAGCAGCGACTTTCCGTTAGAGCGCCATTCTAATTAGCCCATTTTCAGTGGCTTGCGACTGACCTTGCCCCCATTTCAGAGGGTCAGGAATGCGAAGTTCCAGTTAATCGCAGGTGAAGACATGGCTTGTCACCGTAATCACAGGGCGTGGTAGGCGATTCCCCTGTACGATGAAGGCACACCAGATCGAACCAACTCTGCCTGACGCAGAGCTGGCGCGACCGCAAAGCGGCCGTGGCACCCTCCCGCAGTGGGCGCCCAGGTATCACTCGGTTCTGCGCAAGAGGACAGCTCTCGGGGCTCCCACATGTACGGGTGCGGCCGCTCACAAAGCGGCCGGCCGTCCGCAGACGGGGACGCTCTACCAGGCAGCGGAAAGGCCAGGCCGTGACATCCGCGGTCACGACCGACAAGTCCGTCCGACCCGGCTACGGGCAGCTCCTGCGCACGCCCGGCGCCCTCTCCTTCGTCCTCCCCGGCTTCGCCGCCCGTCTGCCGTTCGGCATGCTGACCATCAGCATCCTGCTGCTCGTCCAGCACGCCACCGGCTCCTACGGCGACGCGGGCATCGTCTCCGCCGTCACCGGCGTCTCCATGGCCCTGTTCGCCCCGGTCATGGGCAAGCTCACCGACCGCCGCGGCCAGAGCGCCGTCCTCGTGCCGGTCGTCCTCACCCACGCCACCGCGGTCTCCGCTCTGACCTCGCTGGCCCTCCTCGGCGCCCCGCTGTGGGCGCTGGCGCTGGCCGCCGTCCCGGCCGGCGCCTCCGTCCCGCAGGTCGGGCCCATGGTCCGGACCCGCTGGGCGGCCAAGCTGGAGGGCTCCCCGCTGCTGCCGACGGCGGCCGCGTTCGAGTCCGTCACCGACGAGTTCACCTTCGTCGTCGGCCCGGTGCTGGCCACCGCGCTGTGCACCGGCGTCCACCCGGCGGCCGGCCTGGCCACCGAGGCGGCCCTGACCCTGCTCGGCGGCCTGTTCTTCGCCGCACAGCGCTCCACCGAGCCGCAGACCACCGCGAAGGCGGCCCAGGGCGAGAAGCACGCCTCGGCCCTGTCCTTCGCCGGTCTGCGCGTCCTGATCGTCGCCTTCCTCGGCATCGGCGCCGTCTTCGGCGGCATGCAGGTATCCCTCACCGCCTTCGCCGGCGAGATCGGCAACCCGGGCGCCAACGGTCTGCTGTACGGCGTCTTCGCGGCCGGCAACATGATCGCCGGCATCACCATGGGCGCCGTCGCCTGGAAGATCGGCCCGCGCCGGCGCCTGATCCTGGGCTACATCGGCCTGACCGCCGCCGCCTCGGTCCTGTGGACCGTGAACTCGGTCGTGCTGATGGGCGCGGTCGGCCTGGTCGTCGGTCTGTGCATCGCCCCGGCGCTGATCACCGGCTACACGATGATCGAGCAGCTGGTCCCGGCCGCCTCGCGCACCGAGGCGTTCACCTGGCTGACCGGCGCGGTCGCCTTCGGGCAGGCCGTCGCGGTGATCGTGGCCGGCCGCCTGACGGACGCGCACGGGTCCTCGTACGGCTTCCTGGTGCCGCTGGCCGCCACCGCGCTGGCGCTGGCCACGCTGCTGGCCCTGCGCGCGAAGCTCGCGCCGAAGGCCCCGAGCCGCATCGTGAACTCCTCCGCTCCGGCCGCCGCCGCGGCGGACGCGGCCGGCCGGAAGCGCACGAACGGGCGTGGGATCGGTCACCGCACGCCCGTGACGGTGGACTGATCCGCCGGAATACGTCACCATGGAGCGTCGTTAGCACTCATTGAGTCAGAGTGCCAGGAGGAAATTCGTGCCGACCTACCAGTACCAGTGCACCGAGTGCGGTGAGGGCCTTGAGGCCGTGCAGAAGTTCACCGACGAAGCGCTGACCGTGTGCCCGAGCTGCGACGGACGCCTGAAGAAGGTGTTCTCCGCGGTCGGCATCGTGTTCAAGGGCTCCGGTTTCTACCGGAACGACAGCCGTGGCGCCTCGTCGAGCAGCACGCCCGCCTCGAAGTCTTCGTCCTCGTCGTCCACCACAACGTCGACGTCGACCGCTTCGGCCCCGGCGGCCGCGTCCTCCTCGGCCTCCTCGAGCACGGGCGGCAGCTCCAGCTCGGCCGCCTGACCTCTCTCACCTCTTGCGCAAGGCCCCGTTCGCCCTCCTGGGCGGCGGGGCCTTGCGCGTCCCCCGTTAGGGTGGCCGCATGGTGAACGCAGAGATCGGTGTAATCGGCGGCTCGGGCTTCTACTCCTTCCTGGAGGACGTCTCCGAGGTCCAGGTCGAGACCCCCTACGGGCCCCCGAGCGACTCCCTGTACCTGGGCGAGCTGGCCGGTCGGCAGGTGGCGTTCCTTCCGCGGCACGGACGCAGCCACACCGTGCCGCCACACAAGATCAACTACCGGGCCAACCTGTGGGCGCTGCGCTCGGTCGGCGTCCGGCAGGTGCTGGGACCGTGCGCGGTGGGCGGCCTGCGGGCGGAGTACGGGCCGGGCACGCTGCTGGTCCCGGACCAGCTGGTCGACCGGACGAAGTCCCGCGTGCAGACCTTCTTCGACGGCGAGCCGCTGCCCGACGGGAGCGTTCCGAACGTCGTGCACACCACCTTCGCCGACCCGTACTGCCCGGTGGGGCGCTCGGTGGCGCTGTCGGCGGCGCGCGGGCGGGAGTGGGAGCCGGTGGACGGCGGCACCATGGTCGTCGTCGAGGGCCCGCGGTTCTCGACGCGCGCGGAGTCGCAGTGGCACGCGGCGGCCGGCTGGTCGGTGGTCGGCATGACCGGCCACCCGGAGGCCGTGCTCGCCCGTGAGCTGGGGCTCTGCTACACGTCGATGGCGCTGGTGACGGACCTGGACGCGGGCGCCGAGACGGGTGAGGGGGTCTCGCACGCCGAGGTCCTGAAGGTGTTCGGCGAGAACGTCAGCCGGCTGCGCGAGGTCCTCTTCGACGCCGTGGCGGCCCTGCCCGCGACCGCTGAGCGCGACTGCCTGTGCACCCACGCCCACGACGGCTGGGACCTGGGCATCGAACTGCCGTAGGCGCGCTACAGGCGGGCCGGAGCTGGGGTGGAGCCCTGGGGTCCGCGGCCCGGCTCCAGGCCCTCCGTGGGGCTCCGCGCGGGCGTCCTGGCCACCGGGTGAATCGATTCCTCGGACGGTGTCACGTTCCGCGGGGCTGTTCTGTCTCGCTGGTGACGGGGCCGAAAGGGCCCCCTCCCGGAAGAGGCCAGCCATGCCGCGCATCTCGCTCACCCCGCCCCGCACCCTCCTGATGCGCCTCGGCGCCTGGTACTCGCGCCGCACCTACGGCAAGGTGCTCGACCCCGGCCAGGCGTACGGGCACAACTCGCGCGTGCTGTTCACGTACGCCCGGATGGAGCAGCGGGCGGCCAAGTGGAACGAGCTCGACGCCGGGCTGAAGCACCTGGCCGTGATGGCCTGCGCCGCCCGGATCAACTGCTCGTGGTGCATGGACTTCGGCTACTGGGAGGGCCACGAGCTGGGCCTGTCGCCGGAGAAGATCGAGCGGGTGCCTCGGTGGCGCGAGGAACGGGAGGTGTTCACCGCGCTGGAGCTGCTGGTCATGGAGTACGCGGAGGCGATGACCGAGACCGTGCCTGCGGTCACCGACGAGATGGCGGCAGAGCTCATCTCGCGGCTGGGCGAGGCGGCGTTCGTCGAGCTCACCGCCGTGGTCGCGCTCGAGAACTGGCGCTCGCGGGTGAACAGCGCTTTCGGTCTGACCAGCCAGGGATTCTCCGAGACCTGCCGGGTGCCGGGCCGGTCCTGAGCGGCCAAGCGGCGGGGGCCTGCCCCTGCGGGTGAACGGGTTGTCCACAACCTGGGGATCGTCCACAGGCCGGGGCGGGGAGGGGCGGAGAGGCGGATCGTGGGAGGGTCCGGGCGCAGGGCCCGGGCACCGGATCTCGAACCCTTCGGCGGTGATCAGCATGTCCACGTCCTCTCCCGGCCGCCCGGAATCCCCGGCTTCCCCGGAATCCCCGGCTTCTGCCGCGTCCTCTTCCTCTGCCTCCTCCCCGTGTTCCTCCGCCTCCTCCACGTGCCGCCCGGCGCGCCCCGTACCCCCGTTCCCGCCGTTGCGCGTGGGCCGGGCCCGGGGGCGGCTGGGTCGTGCCGTACGCCGCAAGCGGCGGGCGGCCTCGGCCGGGCTGGCCGTGGTGGCGGCCGCCCTGGCCGTGGGCGGGACGGACGCGCAGGCCTCCCGGGGTGCGGCCCCGCCCGAGGTGAAGCCGTCGCCCGCGGCGGTGCGGATGGTGTCGGCTCCCGTGCGCATCGCGGACGCGGCCACGGTACGGCTGCTGCGGCCCGGGGACCGGGTCGACGTGGTGGCGGCGGAGCGCACCGGGCCGCCGAGGGTGGTGGCGTCGGGGGCCCGGGTGGCCGAAGTCCCGGCTCCGGACCAGGGGGTGGGGGACGGTGGGGCGCTGGTGGTGCTGTCGGTGCCCCGGGACACCGCGCGGGCCCTGGTGGGGGCCGGAGCGGTGGCACGGCTGGCGGTGGCGTTGTGCTGATTCGCACTGGCGCACAGTCAAGTCGCTCTGGGGTGGGCACCGATTGGACATGGCGTGCCATCACTGTCGTAGTTTTCGGAACCGTTGGCTCCGTGTACAGCAGTGACGAAGAGAGGCTCAGTCGTGAGCGAGAAGAAGAAGGAGAGCGTCCTGGCGGGCTTCAAGGCCTTCCTGATGCGCGGCAACGTGGTGGACCTGGCGGTGGCCGTGGTCATCGGCGCCGCGTTCACGAACATCGTGAACTCGATCGTGAAGGGCATCATCAGCCCGCTTGTGGGCGCCATCGGCACCAAAAACCTGGATGTCTACACCTCGTGCCTGAAGGCACCTTGTGGGGTGGACGCCAAGGGCGAGCCGACCGGCGTCAACATCATGTGGGGCTCGGTCCTGAACGCAACGCTCAGCTTCCTGATCACCGCCGCGGTCGTCTACTTCCTGATGGTCCTGCCGATGGCGAAGTACCTGTCCAGGCAGGAAGCGCGCCGCAAGGCCAGGGAGGGCGTCAAGGAGACCATCGAGATCACCGAGCTGGAAGTCCTCAAGGAGATCCGGGACACCCTGGTCTCGCAGCGCAGCGGGAACGGCGAGAGCGCCAGGACACCGGGGGCGCGCGACGCGGTCTGACCGCCGCGGCGGATCAGATGTGGTGCGGGGGCTTCTCGTCGAGGAAGCGGGCGAGGTCGGCCGTGCTTCCGCCGGCGGGCGGCCGTTCGCCCCAGCCCCGGTCGGTGTCGTCCGAGGACTGCTGGTCCAGCGGGTCGTCGAAGACCAGCTTCGGCCTGGGCCTCGGGGTCGGGGTGGGCTCGGGCCTCGCCCCGGCTGCGGGCTCGGGGGACTGCGGGTCGGAGGCGGGGGCGGTGCTCATGCCTCAAGGGTACGGCCGCCCCGGCCTCGGGCCCCGGCCCGGAGCGGGGTCCCGGCTCGGGTCCCGGCCCCGGCCCGGAGCGGGGTCCCGGCTCGCGCCCCGGCCCCGGCCCGGGTCAGCTGGGGGCCTCCGCGCCCTTGCGGGCGTAGAACCACCAGCAGACCGCGAGGCAGGTCGCGTAGAAGCCGATGAACATCCACAGCGCGTTGGTGACGGCGGTGGCCTCGAACATGGCGGGGATGAAGAAGAAGCCGTAGGCGGCGATGGCGGACGAGAAGCCGGTGACGGCGCCCGCCTCCATCTCCGACTGCTTCAGCGCGGCCGCCTGCGCCTCGGGACCCTGGCCCTCGGGCCAGAAGGACGGATCCTCCGGCGTCCATTGCGTGATGGTGTGGCCCGGCCGGTACTGTGCCGGGTCGGCCAGTACCTCCGGCGCTTGCTGGGTTGCCGTGCTCATGGCGTCGTCCTGACGGTCGAGAAGGGTCGTGACCCTTCCAGGCTCTGCTCGCGGGGGTGGCGTGCGGCAGGGGCGAACGTCGTGCGGACGGCGGGACAAGGTCCCGGCGCGGGAGGTGCGTTGGTCTGTCCGCCGGTGCCCGCGTCCGCCCGGGGTACCCGCGGGACGCGGGCCGCGCGCCTCGGCTGCCGGGCGGGTGGGCCCTGGTGTGCTGGGCGGTATGACGTACGTGCCGATGACCGCCCGCAGCCGCGTCGAGGGCCACCGGACGGCGACCTCCCTGGAGCTGTTCTTCGACCTGTGCTTCGTCGTCGCGGTCGCACAGGCGGGCCAGCGGCTGGTGCACGCGCTGGCGGAGGGGCATCCGGGCAGCGGGCTGGTCGGCTACTTCTTCGTCTTCTTCGGCGTGTGGTGGGCGTGGATGAACTTCACGTGGTTCGCCTCCGCTTACGACTGCGACGACGTGCCGTACCGGATCGCCACGCTCGTGCAGATCGCGGGGGTCCTCGTCTACGCGGCGGGGGTGAGCCGGGCCTTCGACAGCAATGACTGGACGGTGGCCGTCGTCGGCTACCTGATCATGCGGGTGGCGCTGACGGCGCAGTGGCTGCGGGCCGCGGCCGGGGAGAGCGGGCCTGGCCGGTCCGCAGCGCTGAAGTACGCCGCCGGGCTGCTGCTGTGCCAGGCGGGTTGGGTGGGGCTGCTGTTTGCGCCGGACGACTGGAAGCGCCGGCTGTTCCTGGTGCTGCTGGTGGCCGAGCTGATGGTCCCGTTGGTGGCGGAGCGCGGGCACCAGACGCCGTGGCACGCCCACCACATCGTGGAGCGGTACGGCCTGTTCACCATCATCGTGCTGGGCGAGACGATCGCCGCGAGCACGGTGGCGGTGAAGTCGGCCCTCGACGAGCACGAGGCGCTGGGCGAGCTGCTGCCCATCGCGGCGGGTGGGCTGCTGATCGTCTTCGCCGCGTGGTGGATCTATTTCGCGGTCCCGATGCACGAGCGGCTGAACTCCAACCGGGAGGCGATCCCGTGGGGCTACGGCCACTTGGTGGTCTTCGGTTCGGGTGCGGCGATCGGCGCGGGTATCGAGGTGGCGGTGGAGCACGCGGTCGGCAAGGCGCACATCTCGCAGGTGGCGGCGAACGCGGCCGTGACCGTCCCTGCGTCGGTGTTCCTGCTGATGGTGTGGCTGCTGCACTCGCGGCACTTCAAGCGGGGGCTCGCCCAGCAGCTGGTGCTGCCGGTGGCCGCGGTCGCGATCCTCGCCTGTACCTGGGCGGGTTCCTACGCCGTGCTGTACGCGGGCCTGGTCTCGGCGGCCACGGTGGCGGCGGGAACGACCCTCTCGGTCCGCCCCGTACCGGCCACCGTCTGAGGCGGTGGCGCCCGGGACCGTCACCCCCATGGCGCCGCCGCCGTTCTCCATCGCAGGACGCCACGGCGACGGGCGACAGCAGAGAGGCACCTCGGATGACACTCCCCTCACAGAGACTCGCAACCGGCCCCGGCGGGGAACTGGCCGAGCCAGGCTTCTGGCAGCGGCCGCCCGCCGACCGCCTCGCGGCCTTCGCCCGCCTGCGCGCGCTGGACTCCCCCGTGTTCGTCCCGGAGGGCGGCGGCCGGGGCGGCCACTGGGCCCTCGTACGGCACGCGGACGTGCAGGAGGCCAGCCGGCTGCCCAAGGTGTTCGCGAGCGCCCCCGGGGTGACGACGCCGGAGCCGGCGCGGTGGGTGCGGGCCCTGTTCGGGGACTCCATGGTCAACCTGGACGGCCCGGACCACGCACAGCTGCGGAAGATCGTGCAGCGGGCGTTCACGCCCCGGCTGCTGGCGGCGGCGGAGGCGGACATCCACGCGGTCGCGGCCCGGATCGTGGACGACGTGCTGGAGCGGCGGCCCGAGGAGTTCGTCTCGGCGGTGTCCTCACGGCTGCCCCTGGAGGTCATCTGCAACATGATGGGGATCCCGGAGCGCTACCGGGCGGAGATCGCCGACCGGGTCAACCACGCCTCGGAGAACATCGGGGTGGAGCGGGGGCTGGCGTCGCGGCTGCGGATGCCGGGGCGGGGGCTGCGGGCGCTGGCGCGGATGCAGCGGATGGTGGCGGGCATCGGCCGGGAGCGGCGCCGCAACCCCTGCGACGACCTGATCTCGGCGCTGGTCTGCGCGAACGTGGACGGGCAGGCGCTCGGTGCCCGGCAGTTGGGGGCGTTCTTCAGCCTGCTGATGGTGGCGGGGGTGGAGACCACCCGCAACGCCATCACGCACGGGCTGACCCTGCTGACCGACTTCCCCGCCCAACGGGACCTGCTGCTGTCGGACTTCGAGAAGTACGCGGACGGGGCGGTGGACGAGATGATCCGGCACTCCACGCCGATCATCCAGTTCCGCCGGACGGTCACGGCGCAACACACGCTGGGCGGGCGCGCGTTCGAGCCCGGGGACAAGGTGGTGCTGTACTACGCCTCCGCCAACCGGGACGAGGCCGTCTTCCCCGACCCGGACGCCTTCGACATCACCCGCTCGCCCAACCCCCATCTGGGCTTCGGCGGCGGGGGCCCGCACTTCTGCCTGGGCGCGCATCTGGCCCGGGTGGAGATGAAGGCCCTCTTCCGTGAGCTGCTGACCCGGCCGGTGGGTCTGCGGGCGGTGGGTCTGCCCGATCTGGCGGGGTCCAACTTCGACAACCGCGTCCGTTCGCTGCGGTTCGCCTTCGACACCCCCTGATCCGGAGGGGGCCGCCGGAGACGGGGGCCGGCCACCGGAGAAAGGGGCCGGCCGCCGGGCAGGCTGGGAGCCCGGCGGCCGGAGCGCGGCGTCCGCCGCCGCGGCTACTTCTGCAGGGTCTGCACCGTGAGGACGCAGTGGGCGCTGCTGGTCAGCACCGCCTCGTCCCCGGCGAAGCCCTGGAGCAGCTCCGGCGACACCACCTGGCCGGGAACGGCCTCGGGCCAGGCGCGGGTGGCGAACAGGAAGTAGGCCTGCCCGCTCTCGTTGGCCGCGGCGACCCACTCGGGCGGCGCGGTGCAGGTGGCGTTGAGCCCGGGCATGGTCAGGGCGATCTGGTCGTCGGCCAGCAGGATCTGTACGGGGAAGGTGCGCGGGTTGCGCGTTCCGTCGATGACCACGTCGCCGATCTGCAGGCCGATCTCCTCCAGCAGCCCGCGGGCGGCCGCCTCGCCGCCCTCCCGGCCCTGCGGGCCGTCGCCGAGGGTGTAGGCGATGAGGTACGGGACGTCGTGGCCCTCCGAGGGGTCACCGATCCAGGCGAGGACGGAAAGGGTGCCGAGCAGGGAGCGGTCGGTTTCGGCTTGCGTTGAAGTCATGCGCCGCACCTTAGTGCTCTCCCGCCCGGGCCTTTCACGGCCTTTCACCCGGGCGGGTTACACGGCCCAGAATCCCCCTCCGGAATTCGGCCGCATGTTCGCGTCCTGGTACTGGAGCCGCACAATGCGCTGGTTTTCCGGAATTTCGAACACCACCCATCCTTCGGCCCGCTCGCCGACCGCCAGGGAATCGAAGACGAGCGGTTTGCCGGTGGTGAGTTCACCGGTGCGCACGACCGGGTAGCGCTTGCCCGCGCCGTCGTACGCCCACATGCGCCCGAGTGCCCCGTACGAGGCCCCGCCGACGTTGACGAAGGACATCGAGGCGGCCACCCAGCGCTTCCCGGCGGGCGGCGCGTAGTTCGGTTCGACGCTGACGGCGGGGTCCACGAACGCGCCGAGCACCGCCTGGAGGTGTCGACCCACCTCCCGCCCTTGCACCCGTACGGAGTCACCCACATGGGCATCCTTCGCGGCGCCCGCCGCGTCTGCCCGGTCCGGGGCGACGGGCTCCTCGTCGGTGCCGGGCGCCCCGTCGTCCACCGGGACGGCGGGCGCCGCGGCCGGGGCCGTGGCCGACCCCTCGGAGGCGCTCTGGCAGGCGGTGGCGGTCAGCAGCAGGGCGGGCAGGAGCGCGGTGGCGGCGAGGACGGAGGCGGTCTGACGCATACGGGGACCCCTTCGGGGTTCTGCGGATCCGGGGATCGGCGGAAGGGAAGGCGGCGGCGTTTGCCGACGATATCTTCCGGCCAGTCTCACGCGCCCGAGCGGGGAATTGCACACACCGACACGAGCGCACGGACCGGGTTGGCCGCCGACTGCCAGCACAATGCGTTCCGACGGAATCCCGCCACCCCACCCACCCGGAGGAAAAATGCGCATCCCCGCCCGCCGAATGACCCTGACCGCCTTCTCCGCCCTGGCCGCCACCGCCCTCTTCGCCACTCCCGCCCTGGCCACCGTTTTCCACCAGGGAATTTCCCTGCGGCCGGAAGCCCGCATCACCGCGGACGGCTCGGTCGTCCTTTCCGGCACCTACCAGTGCGAACTCTCGCCGGCCTCGGCCGCGATCCAGATCAAGGCCACCGTCGTCCAGGACGCCACTCGCCTGAGCATCGGCGCCGGGGAGGTCTTCTGCGACGGCCGGGAGCACATCTGGGAGGCGGTGAGCCCGATGACGGGCGGCCTGCACCCGGGTGCCGCGCGCGCCGTCGCGGAGCTCCAGGAGATCCACATGACCGGGCTGATGCCGCGTGCGCTCAGCACGGTCGCCGAGGACCGGCAGGACATCGAGGTGACCGTCGACCACCGGTAGCGGGACGACGGTCCGCGGGCGGGGTCCGGTAGCCGCCGCTACCGGCACTCCGGCGCGACGCCCGTCATCGACATGAACGCGACCGTCTGGCATCCGGGCTCGCTGTGCGGCCGCCCGGTCGTCCAGTCCACGACCGCATGCCCCCCGGCCGCCAGGAGCAGCACCAGGAGCGTTATCACGATGCCCGTGACCGCGCCCCTGCTCAGGCGGCGCACGGCTCGTTCCGACGGCCGCGCGGAAGACCACGCTTCGGTTTCATGGCCGAATCATGACTCCACTCCCCGCACCTCACAACCCGGCGTGACCGTTCGGTCACGGAGCCTCACGGTCACGCCGTGCCGCGCGCGGCCGCGCCCGCGTCGAACTCGCACCACACCGCCTTGCCGTCGCCCCGGGACTCCACGCCCCAGTGCGTGGCCAGCGCGTCCACCAGCAGCAGCCCGCGCCCCGTGGTCGCCGCCTCGCCGGGGGTGCGCCGGCGCGGCCACACGCTGGAGCGGTCCTTGACCCACAGCCGGATCCGCCGCACCGGCTCCGGCAGCACCTCCATGGTCAGCACCGCCCCGCCGTCGGTGTGCAGCAGGGCGTTGACCAGCAGCTCCCCCGCCGCCAGCTCGACGTCGTCGGCCAGCTCGCCCATCCCCCAGTCCCGCAGGGCCTGCCGCAGGGCGTAGCGGGCCTCGGAGAGGCCCTCGGGGTCGGCCTGGTGGACATACTGGTGGATGCGGGGGGCGCGGTGCGTGCCCGGGTCGGGGGCGCGCCGCAGGACGAGCAGGGCGACGTCGTCGCCGGAGCCCCAGCGCTCCCAGAGCCGGTCGGAGAGGTGGTCGGCGAGCTCCCCGGGGCCCTGGGGCCCGCTGCGCACGGCGTGGGCCAGCGCGTCCATGCCGGCGGTGATGGTGGAGCCGGGCTCCTCGACGAGGCCGTCGGTGCACAGGACGAGCGTCTCGCCGGGCACCAGGTCCAGCCGGGTCTCGGGGTAGTCCTCCTCCCCGAAGGCCGAGGCCAGCCCCAGGGGCAGGCCGCCGCGGACGTTGGGCCAGCCGGTGCGCCCGTCCGTGTGCCGGATCAGCGGGCCGAGGTGGCCCGCGCGGACCGCCCGGACGCCTCCGGTCTCCAGGTCCACCTGTGCGTACATGCAGGTGGCGAAGCGTTCGGTGTCGAGTTCGGCGAGGAAGCGGGAGGCCCGGGCCAGGACGGTGGACGGCGGGTGCCCCTCGCCCGCGTAGGCGCGCAGGGCGATGCGCAGCTGGCCCATGATTGCGGCGGCGTGCGTGTCGTGGCCCTGTACGTCGCCGACCACGATCCCGACGCGGTCGCGGGGCAGGGAGATGACGTCGTACCAGTCTCCGCCGACCTCCCGTCCGCTCCACGCGGAGTGGTAGCGGACGGCGATCTCCCCGCCGGTGATCTCGGGGATGCGGCGGGGGAGCATCGAGGCCTGCAGGCCGGTGGCGAACTCACGCTCCTGGTCGAAGAGCAGGGCCCGCTGGAGGGACTGGGCGACGATGCCCGCCAGGCCCAGGCACAGGTTCTGCTCCTCCGGGCTGAACTCGGTGCGCCGCCGGTAGAAGAGCACGAGCCCGCCGATGGCCCGGGCCTGGGCGATCAGCGGCAGGTAGGCGGCGGCGTCGAAGCGGATGCGGCGCAGGTAGTCGGCCAGCAGGGGGAACTCGTCGGCGAGGGCGGTGAGCGAGGTGACGAAGCGGGCCTTGCGGGTGACCACGGCCTGCGACAGGGGCAGGGAGCCGTCCAGCCGGGTGAACTTCCGTTCGTCGAGGATCTCCAGGGATTCCCCGCTCAACGCGATGATCTTGATGGCGCCGTTCTCCACGAGCCCCAGGGCCAGCCCGTCCGCGCCGAGCCGTTCCAGGGCGCCCGCGCCGGTGAGGGCGGCCGTCACGTCGTCGACGGTCACGGCCCGTGACAGGGCCTCGGTGGTGCGCTGGACGATGGCCGCCTGCTGGATGCGGGCGTTCTCCAGTTTCCGCAGCACCGTCGCGTGGGCCAGCTCGGCGGTGGCGTCGCGGACGATGCCGACGATCCGCAGGGCCCTGCCGTCGGCGTCGCGCAGCACCCGGCCCTGGGTGTGCGTCCACTGGTCGCGGCCGTCGCGCCGGCGGACGGTGAAGTACGAGCCGTACGTCTCCCCGCCGCCGCCGAGCACCCCGTCCACGGTGTCCTGGAGGCGGGCCGAGTCGTCGGCCGGGATGCGCAGGCCGAGGCCCCGGGGGGTGTGGTCGAACTCCTCGGGCTCCAGGTCGAACACGGACAGCCCGGCCTCGTCCAGGACGAGGGTGCCGCTGTCCAGGTCCCATTCGAAGCTGCCCATGCCGTTGAGCGCGAGCCGCTCCCCGGGGCCCGTCAGGGGCTGGGGCGCGCCCTGCCCCGCGCCGTCCCGCTCCGCCGCTGCCACCAGAGTCACACCACCTAACGGCCGGGCCAGCACGGCTGCGAGATCAGCCGCTCCCACTCCTCGTCAGGATGCCCCGGAAGGGTGCGCCCGGCCTCCCGCCAGCGTTGGACGAGGGAGAGGTAGATCTGCGCCGGGTCCCCGGCCCCCGCCCCGGCCGGCCCGTACGGGCCGGTCCCGCGGAAGGGGGTCGCGGCGTACGGGCCGGAGCCGTGCCGGCCTGGGCCGTACGTCCCGTGCTGCCCTCCCCCGTACGCTCCGTGCTGCCCCTGCCCGTACGGCTTGCCCGTGGCCGCCGGCGGGGGCTGTTCGCCCCGGCTGGCGGGAATGCGCACCCAGCCACGGCCGCCCTGTGCTCGCTCCGCGCTCATCGCGGACCCCTCTCAGGTGGATCTCAGCGTAGATACGTCTCCGGACGTCCGGCGGACGCCCGGACCGGCCGGACCCCGCCGGCCCGGCCCGGCAGGGGACCCCGCGCGCCGAGGCGTTTGCGGACTCCCTTCACCAGTCTCCCCGCCGTGAAGCCCGCGCCGTGCACGAATCGCATGGAAGGTCCGAATGAGGGAGCCGTCAGCAGCCCCGCGAAGAACAGTCCCGGCCAGGACGACTCGAAACCGGGGCTCAGCTCGGGGGTGTCCCCCTCGCCCACGGTCGCCAGCGCGGCCCGCAGGCCCGCGTCGAGGAGGTGCAGCCGGCCCAGCCGCGGGGTGAAGCCGGTGGCGGCGATGACGTGCGCGGTGTCCAGGACGACGGACTCCCCCGCGGCCGTGGTCAGCCCGAGCCGGGTCCGGCCGCCCACCGCCACCGCCCGGTGCAGCCGGTGCCCCATGAGCGCGGGCACCCTCCCCTCGAAGCGGTCCCGCAGCCACCACGCCCCGGCCGGCCCCAGGGCCGTGGCGGCGATCCGCTCCCGCGTCGGCGCGGGCAGCCCCCGCACGGCCCAGGGCAGCTCCGACCACACCCAGCTCCGCCAGCCGGTGCCGAGCCCGCTGTGCGGGTCGCGCAGGGCCCGCAGCACGGGCCGCCGGAGGGGCTGCGGGACGGGGTTCCAGTTCAGCCGGGACCGGCGGGCCACCAGGCAGGGCCGGGCCCCCGACTCGGCCAGCAGGGCGGCGGTCTCCAGCGCGGCCTGCCCGGCGCCGAGGACGGCGACCTCCTGCCCGGCGAACCGGGACAGGTCGCGGTGGCCGCTGCTGTGCGAGTAGTGGGCCGGGGGCAGGTCGCGCAGCGCCCGGGGGTAGTGGGTGAACGGCATCACCCCGACGGCCAGGGCCACCGTGCGGGCGAGCAGCGGCGGGCCCTCGGCGGTGCTGACGCGGAAGCCGTCGCCCTCGGGGGCGACCTCGGTGACGGTGACCTCCTCCACCTCGGGCAGGCCGGCGTGGCGGGCGAACCAGAGCCCGTAGGCGCTGAAGGTGCCGATCGGCAGCGGGCTGCCGTGCTCCGCGACGAGGCTCCGGGTGGCGCAGTACTCGGCGAGGGTGTAGCGGCCGCCGGGGGCGGAGAGGCTGGAGGACCAGGGCTCGGACTTGAGGTACATGCCCTCGGGCATGTGGTCCCGCCAGGAGGCCATGGGCCGGCCCAGCACCCGTACGCCGAGCCCGGCCGCCGCCGCGTGCGCGGCGATCGACAGCCCGTAC
This sequence comes from Streptomyces katrae, assembly GCF_002028425.1. Taxonomy (GTDB): domain Bacteria; phylum Actinomycetota; class Actinomycetes; order Streptomycetales; family Streptomycetaceae; genus Streptomyces; species Streptomyces katrae_A. Next base: position 3,338,383 of record NZ_CP020042.1, read on the forward strand.
GGGCCCGCGCCGACCACCACGAGATCGTCCATCCGCCTCACGGCCGCTCCTCTTCCTCCAGCACGACCACCGCCACGCCACCGCGTGACGGCCCGTCACCAGGTCACCGGGGCACCGTCACCCCGGCGTCACCACGCCACCCCGGAGCCCGCGCGGCCGGTCACCGGTCACCTGCCGCCCGGTCACCCGTCACCCGGTCACCCGGTCACCTGCCGCCCGGCCCGGTCACCAGTCACCAGTCACCAGTCGCCCCGGCCACCCGTCACCTGCCGCCCGTCGCCGGGCCACCCGTGGCCCGGTCACCGCGACACCAGCTCGTCCGGTTCCGCCGACGCCTCCGGGGAGCCCGGGGGTGCGGGCACCCCCGGCGCGCCCTGGCAGGTCACCGCCGGGCCGGCCTCCGCGAGGCCGTCCCCGCCCGCCCGCTCGCCGCCGCGCTGGCGCGGGGCCCGCACCGCCCGGACGGTGCGCCGCCCCTGCGCCGGGACCCCGCGCAGGAGGCGCGCCCCCTTGCCCAGGCCGCGCCCCAGGAAGGCGCAGAGCATCGCCAGGAACGGCCCGGGGTCGTCGGCGGCGAACCAGGCCGCCTCCACCCGCCCCCGCTCCCCGTCCTCCGCCACCCGTAGGGCCCCGGGCCCCGCGGAACCGGACGCCATACCGGCACCAGCGGCACCACCGGCACCATCAGCACCCCAAGGACCCGAAGGTCCCGAGAGACCCGGACTCGAAGGACCCGCCGGACTCGACGGCCCCGGATCCGAAACACCGGAAAGCCCCGAAACACCCGGCCCCGGAACGACACCCGCCCCCGGGACACCCGAACCGTCCGCACCCGAACCCCGAGCCCCCGCAGCCCCCGCAGCCCCCGGACCACCACCCACCCCGCCGGCAGCGGCCCCGGACGCGCCCCCGGCACCACCGCCGCCCCGCAGCCGCAGCCGCGGCAGGGAGTGCCCGCGCACCGCCGCCAGCAGGGCGTAGTTCTCCGCCACGAAGACCCGCCCCGGACCACCCGCGGGCTCCGGCACCCGTTGCCCCGTCAGGTCCAGGTACATCGCCTGGACCACGTCCAGCCCCGCGTCGTCCGCGAACAGCCTGAACTGCGCCCCCGGCCTCGGGTTGAAGTCCACCAGCCGCACCGCACCCCGCTCGTCGCGGCGGAAGTCGAGGTCCAGGATCCCCTGGTAGCCGAGCCGTTCGGCGAGCCGCAGCCCCGACTCCTCCACCGCCGGGTCGGCCAGCCACCGCCCCACCGCAGTCAGCCCCGCCCGGACCGGCCACGCCAGTTCCTTGCGGCCCGACCCGGCCAGCAGCGGCCGCCCGCCCCGGCCGAAGGCCCCGTGGAAGAACCAGTCGGTGTCGGGCCCCGCGGGCAGGAAGCGCTGGAGCAGCAGCGGGCTCCCGGCCTCGGCGGAGCGCTCGTACAGCTCCCGCGCCCCGGCGGCGCTGTCCACCAGCGTGGTGCTGCGCAGCCCGCTCCCGGCGGGCAGCAGCCAGGGCCGGCTCCACTTGGCCACCACCGGCAGCCCCAGTGCCCACGCGGCCCCGGCCGCCTCGCCCCCGCTCTGCGGGATCACGGTCTCCGGGTGCGGGACGTCCCAGCGGGCGCACAGCCGCGACAGCTCCGCCTTGTCCGCCACCCGGGCGGGCAGGTCGTCCGGCTGATGGGGGATCCGGAAACGGCCCGTCAGCATCGGGGCCACGCGCGAGACCGCGATGGCGCTCAGGTCGTCCATGGCGACGAGCACGGCGGGCCGGCCGATCCGCTCCGAGACCCCGACGAGGCATTCCAGGAGCGCTTCGGGCGCCTCCGGGTCCACTCCGCCGGCCGGTCCGGGATGCGTGGCGTGCAGGTACCGCGAGCGGCTCACGGGACCTCCTCCGGCTTCGACGACGGCATGGACCTCCACGCCCTGGCGGCCGAGGGATCTGACGGCGCCGAGGGTTCCGTGGTGGAACGGATTGCGATCGAGTCTGAGCAGAACTGCGGGCACATGGCCGTCGAACGCGTACATACAAACGGACTTTCACCTAGTCGGACCAAGCGGGAGAGATGCGCAGCTGCGAATGGCCTAGGAAGCGGCCACCGGACAGGCCGTTCGTCAGATGTGATGTCTAACGTCTTGGGCAAGCACACCGGTTCGGCAGAGCTCGGGAGACGACATGGCCAGACCACACCACCGCCTGGTGAGCACCTGCGTCGGTACGGTCACGGCCGGGCTGCTCGCCACCGGCGCCGCGCTCGCGGCGCCGGACGACGATCCTGCCCAGGGTTCCGACACCGCCTTCGGCGCCTATCTCGACTACGGGCGAGCCGGCATCGCCCGCATCCCCTACCTGTCGCGCTGGCTGGGCGGCCGCGAGATCCGGGTCGGGCACACCTATCTGCCCGGCGACTCCTGGGCCGGCATCGAGGGCCGCGTCCCGTTCCTGGAGGACTGGGCGCAGTGGCGCCGGGCCGAGGACGACCGGATGTTCGTCCTCAACGTGCCCATGCAGGCGCGCAACGAGGGCCGGGTGCCCGACTGGCAGGTGACCCAGCTGATCCGGGCGGGCGCGCAGGGCGAGTACGACCGGCACTTCCGGAAGCTGGCCGAGCGGCTGGTGGAGCTGGGCGTCCCGGACACGGTGATCGTGCTCGGCTGGGAGATGAACGGCACCACGTACACCCACCGCTGCGGTCCCGACCCGGAACACTGGAAGGCGTACTGGAACCGCGTCGTCAACACGATGCGCTCCGTCCCCGGACAGCGGTTCAAGTTCGATTTCACCCCCAACCGGGGAACCGACGCGATCCCGTGGACCGCGTGCTACCCGGGCGACGAGGTGGTCGACGTCATCGGCATGGATTCGTACGACCAGGGGCCCGGCCGGACCTTCGACGACCACGTCAAGCAGCCGTACGGGCTCCAGCAGCACGTCGACTTCGCGAAAGCACACGGCAAGCGGATCTCGTACCCGGAGTGGGGGCTGTTCCGCAACGGGGACAACCCGGAATACGTACGGCGCATGCTCCAGTGGATCGACCAGCACCACCCGCTCTACCACACCATCACCGACTACTGCCCGCACGGCGTCTGGCAGTGCAAGCAGAACCCGCAGTCCTCCAAGGTCTTCCGGGACGCCCTGACCGACCAGGGACCGGTGGTGGTCCCGACCCCGGTGGTCCCCACGCCCGTCGTCCCCACCCCGGTGATCCCGACCCCCGTCGTACCCACCCCCGTCGTACCCACGCCGGTCGTCCCCACGCCGGTCGTCCCCACGCCGGTCGTCCCCACCCCGCAGATCCCCACCCCGCAGATCCCCACCCCGCAGGTCCCCACGCCCCAGATCCCCACCCCGCAGATCCCGACCCCGCAGGTCCCCACTCCCCAGGTCCCCACGCCGCCCGCGCCCACACCGGACGCATCCGCTCCGGCCCCCGAGCCCACCCCCACTCCCACACCCACCCCGACCCCCGTACGCCCGGAACCCGAGGTCTCCGTCCCGCCCGTGGTCCCGCCGGTGCCCACCCCCGAGGCGTCCCCGACCCCGACCCCCACCCCCACCCCCACACCGACGCCGACCCCGGTCGCACCCGAGCCCCAGCCCCTGCCCACCCGGCCGGCTCCGTCCGCGTCCCAGCCCCCGAAGCCACTGCCCAAGCCGCAGCCCAAGCCCGAACCGAAGCCGCAGCCCCAGCAGCCCGTCAACAGCAAGCAGTGGTGCCTGCCGCTCGACTTCGGCGACTGGTTCTCGAAGCTGATGGGCAAGCGGTCGCTCTGCATCACCTTCGGCGGCTGGGTTGGGGACTCCGGGTTCTGGCCCTTCTAGCCGGGTCATCGCACCCGCAGTTCGTTCAGCCGCGCCCGCCAGTCCCGGGCGGCCGGCAGGGCCTCGCGCAGCGCCCCCACCGCCCGCTCGCGCCCCGTGACCTGCGACTCGTGCAGTCGCAGCAGGGGCGCGAGCGCGTGCGTGGCCATCAGCAGGCGCTGGTTGACGACCGTCTCCGGACGCCAGTGGTTCTTGTACGGCTCGTTGCCGCGCAGGAAGCTCACCACCGCCCGGCCCTCCTCCAGCGCCCGCCCGGCCTCGTAGCGCAGCAGCAGCGTCGCCACGTCCACCTTCCGCTCGCGCAGCCCCGGGTCCGCCCCGTACAGGTAGCCGCCGCTCAGCGCGGCGGACAGCAGGGTGACGTTGGCCGCCACCACGTTCCCGTCCAGCCGGAACTCCGTCAGCCGGCCCTCCCCCGCCCGCACCATCCGCCGGGTGGCCCGGGTCAGGTGCTCGGCGAAGCGGGGCCTGAGGTGCTCCGGGGTCACCCCGCGGCCGCGCCACTGCTTCTCGTGCAGCCGCAGCAGGGTCCGTACGGCCTGCGGCACCTCCTGCTCGGTGACCTCGTGTTCCTCGATCCCGGCGGCGTCGGTCTTGCGCAGCTTGGCCCGCACCCGCTGGGCGCCGGAGGCCGGCATCCGCTTGACGAGCTGGTCGAAGGGGAGGGCGGGCAGCTCCATGCAGGTGGAGTCGGTCAGCCTGCTGGACACCCCCGGCCAGGCGTCGAACACGGCTTCGGCGGCGGCCCCGGGCCGTACCTCGCGCAGGTCGACCACGGCCCTGCGGGCGGCCCGGTGCAGCCCCTGCGCCAGGGCGGGCACGACCTGCCCGGCGTGCTCCCGCGACACGAGCACGTCGAAGTAGTCGGTGATCGGCCCGCCCAGCGGCACCAGCCGCGGCAGCGGCCGGTGTACGAGCATCAGCGCGGCCGCCCCGACCAGTTCCTCGCCCCGCCGCACGAGCAGGATCCGCAGCCGCCCGTCCTTGCCGTACGACAGCCACCACGAGTGCAGCCAGGCGTGGCTCTGGAAGGGGGTGGCGGTGGGACACGCCCGGACGAGCCGGTTCCAGGCCTCCTCCAGCGCCGCGAACTGCCGGGAGTCCCGGCACAGCGTCACCGTCAGAGCCCCGGTGGAGCCCTGCGTCATCGCACGGACTCCTTCTCCTTGGTCTCGGAGTGCCCGGAGTGCTCGCCCTGGGCGGGCAGGGAGGCGTACTCCTCCACCACCGGGTGCTCCGCCCCCTCCCGCTCCTCGGGCCGGCGGCGGGCGGGCCGGGCCAGCAGCCACAGCCCGCCGAGCAGCCCGCCCGCGCACAGTCCGACGGCGGCGCTGATCGCGGCGGACGGGGAGGAGGGCTCGGTCGGCGCGACGGCCTGGCTGAACAGCAGCAGTTGCACACCCGTGTTCTTGGCGGCCTGGTTGCTGCTCAGCGTGAGGGCGTCCGCGACGGCGTTGGCGATGTCGGCGGCCTCGGAAGCGCTCCTGGAGGTGCCGGTGATCGCGATCATCGGGGAGTCGGGGGAGGTCTCGGCCCGGACCTGCGTCCGCAGCTGCTGGGCGCCGATGCCCGCGCGGGGCTGGGCGTAGGCGAGGGTGGAGCTGCTGGTGGCGATGCGGCCGTAGGCCTGGGCGAAGCCCTGGGCGGTGGCCGGCTGGGTGGTCTCGTTCGGCACGGCGACGACGTAGCTGGTGGCCGCGTAGTCGGGTGCCTTGAGCACCCCGTACGCCCCGCCGGCGGCCAGTCCGAGCAGGGCGCAGGCGGGCAGCGGCCACCAGGCGGGCGGGGGCAGGAACCTGCGCTTCTTGCCGGAACGGTGGTCGGACTTCTTCTGGTCGGCGGTGTCGGTCATGAGGACGCTCGCTTCCTTGGTGGAGGGGTGGGAGGTGAAGAGACGAAGGGGTGATGAGGTGATCGGGTACGTACGCGGAAAGGAGGCGGGTCAGCCCTCCCCCGAGCCGTCCCGGACCGGCCCCGGCCCGGCAGGCCCGGCCGGCTCCGGCTCCGCCCCGCCCCGAGCCGAAGGCACGGGCATGGGCACGGGCACGGGCGCCGCGAGCGCGAGCCCGTAGACGTCCAGCAGCCGTTCCGCGCTCCGCGCGATGTCGTACCGCCGCACCACCGGCGGCGCCGGCAGCCGGCGCGCCCCCGCCTCCATGTGCCCGCGCAGCGCGGCGACCAGCTCCGCGGTGCCGGTGCCGATCCGCCGCGCCCCCGGCGCCTGCGCGGCGGGGAGGTCGTCGATGGCGGGGCAGGTGACGTGCAGCACGGGCAGCCCCGCGGCCAGCGCCTCGACCACGGCCAGCCCGAACGCCTCCTCCCGCGACGGGGACACGAACACGTCCATGGCGGCCAGCAGCGCGGGGATGCCGGGGGTGCGCCCGTCGGGGCTGTCGCCCAGCGGGTCCCGCTCCCCCAGCAGGTGGATCCGCGACTGCGCGCCCAGTTCGGCGGCCAGGCTGCGCAGCGCGGCCCGCTCGGGCCCGTCCCCGGCCAGCAGCAGGTGCGCCCCCGGGAGCGCGGCGACGGCCCGTACCAGGACGTCGAACCGCTTGCCCGGGACCAGCCGCCCGACCCCGCCGATCACGAAGGCCCGTTCGGGCAGCCCGGTGCGGGCGCGGGTGGCGCGGCGTACGCCCTCGTCGAAGCGGAAGCGGGCGGCCTCGATCCCGTTCGGGACCACGTGGACGCGGGCGGCCGGCACCCCCCAGTCCTCCAGCCGGGCGGCGACGGTGTCCGACACGGCGACGGTCGCCGCGCCGAGGCGTTCGCTGGCCAGGTAGAGGGAGCGGACCCCGCGGGACAGCGGGCGGCCCTCGATCTCGGCCTCGCCCAGGGAGTGTTCGGTGGCGACCGTCGCGCCGACGCCCGCGAGCCGGGCGGCGATGCGGCCGTAGACGCAGGCCCGGTACAGGTGGGTGTGGACGAGGTCGTAGCGGCCGCGGCGGATGAACCGGACGAGCTTGGGCAGCGCGCCCAGGTCGCGGTTGCCGCGCATGCCGAGGTGGACGACGCGGACCCCGTCGGCGCGCAGCCCTTCGGCGACCGGGCCGGGGTTGGTGAGGGTCAGGACGTCGCACTGCATCGGCATGTGGCGCAGCAGCAGGCGCAGTTGCTGTTCGGCGCCGCCGACGCCGAGCCCGGTGATGACGTGGAGGGCCTTCACCGCAGCACCGGCACCTTCCGCCGCAGCTCGCGCGCCCCGTGCCGCAGCTCCTTGATCCGCATCCGGGCGGCTCCGTCGGCCTGGCTGACGTGCGTACGGGGCAGGGCGTGGCGGCCGGCGAGGCGGCCGGGGGAGATCGCGCAGGCGTACCCGTACCCGGCGGCGCGGGTGGCGTCGACGACACGGGCGTCGAGGTGCCCGTAGGGGTAGCAGAAGCCCTCGGGGAGGGTGCCGGTGATTTCGCGCAGGAGCTCGCGGCTGCCGCGCAGTTCCTGCTGGAGGACGTCGTCGGGAGCGGCGGTGAGGTCCTGGTGGAGCAGCCCGTGGGAGCCGATCTCCTGGCCGGCGGCGGCGACCTCGCGGATCTGCTCGGCGGTGAGGAGGGACTTGCGGGGGCCGAGCGGGTCCCACACGTTGTCGACGCCGAGCCGGCCGGGCAGTACGAAGAGGGTGGCGGTGAACCCGTGGCGGCGCAGCAGGGGCAGGGCGCGGGTGAGGAAGTCGGTGTAGCCGTCGTCGAAGGTGAGGCCGACGAGGCCCTGGGCGCGGCCGGCCGCGCGGGCGCGCAGGAGTTCGCCGACGGACACCCCGCGCAGCCCGCGGGAGCGCAGCCACAGCAGCTGGGCCTCCAGGGCGCCGGGGGTGACGGTGATCCCGTACGGGTCTTCGGCCGGGTCGGTGAACTCGGCGACGGAGTGGTACATCAGGACCCACGGCGATGCGGTCCGGCGGGCGGCGGCCGTCACGGCGGCGGGTGCCGTGTCGGTGTCAGCGGGCATTGCGGAACCTCTGGGTGAGCTGGGTGATCTGGACGGCGGTCTGGGCGGCGAGCTGGGCGATCTGGCCGGGCAGGGCGGTGATCTCGATGGCTCTCATGGCCATGCCGGTGGCCCCGAACATGGCGGGGACGAGCAGGCAGCCGAGGGCGGCGCTGAGCAGCGGGTCGGGGATCATCGGGCCGGCGAGCCAGCCGGTGGCGCAGGCGGAGGCGGCCGCGACGGCGAGGCGGCCGATGCTGACGGCCACGCGGCGGGCCTGGATGGGGATGATGCGGGAGCCGATGCCGGTGAGGAGCAGGGCGGCGGCGGCGGTGATGCCGGCGGCGTTGGCGGCGGCGATGCCGTAGGTGCCCCACCAGCCGACGAAGAGGGCTCCGGCGGCGATGTTGACGAACAGCCCGGCACCCATCGCGAGCGCCGGGAACCAGGTGGGCCGGGCGGTCGAGAAGAAGGGCCGGGACAGGGCGCCGACGAGGCAGTGGCCGAGGAGGCCGAGGCCGTAGACGCGCATGACGGAGGCGGTGGTGAGGGTGTCCTGGTGGGTGAAGGCGCCGCGTTCGAAGAGGACTTCGATGATCTGCGGTGCGTAGCCGATGACCAGGGCCGTGCCGAGGAGGACGGCGAGGGAGGCGAGGGCGAGGTCCTGTTCGACGCGCCGGCGGGCCTTCTCGCGTTCGCCGCCGGCCATGGCCTGGGCGACGACGGGGAAGGTGACGGTGCAGATCATCAGGGAGAGCACCATCGGCATCTGCGCGACCTTCTGCGCGTAGTTGAGGTGCGAGATGGCGCCGGGGGGCAGGGAGGCGGCGAGGAAGCGTTCGACGAGGACCTGGGACTGGCGGAAGACGGCGAAGGAGATGACGGGGGCGATCATCCCGAAGGCGACGAGGGTGGGCCGGTCGCGGTCGCGCTGGCTGCGCGGGGTCCTCCTGGCACGGGGAGGGCCGAAGCCGACGTTGCGGATGAACGCGGGCAGCTGGACGAGCACCATCAGCAGTCCGCCGACGGCGACCCCGGCGGCGGCGGCACGGACGCCCCACAGGGTGTGGAGGGCGACCATGGTGCCGATGATGCCGACGTTGTACGAGACGTAGATCGCGGCGGGCGGCAGGAAGGACCGGTGGGCGCGCAGGCCGGCGCTGAAGTATCCGGCGATGCCGAAGGTCAGGACGGTCAGGGCGGTCATCCGGGTGCACTGGACGGCCAGTTCCGGGTCGGGCAGGCCGGGCGCCAGGATGTCGACGACCAGGGGTGCGGCGAGGACGAGCACGGAGGCGACGGCGGCGAGGAAGACCATCAGGCGCGGCAGGGTGGCCCCGACGAGCAGGCGTACGGGGTCGGCGGCGCGGGCTTCCCGGCGGGTGAGCCCGGCCCGGCTGGCGGCGCGCCGGGCCAGGGCGTGGCTGAAGGCGGGCACCATCAGCAGGGCCATGGCGTCCTCGATCAGCAGGGTCGAGGCCATCTCGGGGACGGTCCAGGAGATGAGGAAGGCGTCGCTGTCGTGTCCGGCGCCGAAGAGGTGCGCGATGGTCTGGTCGCGGACGAGGCCGAACAGGGCTCCGGCGGCGGTCAGTCCGGCGGTGACGGCGGCGGCCTTGGCGAGGAACCGCCCGAGCGGAGCCGCCTTCACTGCCCCGGCCCCCGCCCCGGCCCCCGCCCCGGCCGCAGCCCGGGCGCGGCCCGTGCCCCGCCCGGGCCGGGCGGCCCGTCCGGCGGGGACAGCGGCGGGGCCCGCGGCCGCGGCGACGTCGGTCGCCGGGGCCGCGGGCCTCCGCCAGGGTGTCGTGTCGGTCACCGGGCGGCCGGCCCGTCGGCGGGCCGGCCGCCCGCGAGGCCGGTGGAGGGCAGGGCCCACCAGGCCGCGAGCCCGATGATCACACCGGTCAGCACGGTGGAGGGGCCGCCGATGTCCGCGTACAGGAAGTCGGTCAGCTGCCAGACGAACAGGCCGGTGGCGATCAGCCCGCAGTCCCGCAGCGCCCGGTCCCGGGCGGCCGCGTACCGGCGCAGGCCCGCGACCAGGAGGGCGGCCCAGCCGCCCGCGAGCGCGAGCAGTCCGACGAGCCCCTGCTCGCCGAGGACCAGCAGGTACATGTTGTGCGGGGAGAGCAGGGGCTGCTTCACGAAGGCCTGGCCCGCCCCGGCGGTGTCGCTGCCGGAGGACAGCCCGAGCGAGGAGTGCCCGTCGCGCTGGGCGGGGAAGCCCTTGAGGCCCACCCCGACGGCGGGCCGCTCGCGCCACATCGACTCGGCGGCGGCCCACATCGTGTAGCGGTCGGTCACCGACTGGTCGGGGGCGCTGGAGACCTGGGTGATGGAGTTCAGCCGTTCGGCGACCATCTCGGAGCCCAGCCCGAGCCCGCCGACGAGGACCACCCCGAGGGCGGTCAGCGCCAGCAGCACCGCCAGCGCGCGGCGGATCCCGGCCAGGCACATCACCAGCAGCGCGGCCGCGGCGGTGGCGATCCACGCACCCCGGCTGAAGGAGAGCACCAGCGGCACCACCAGGACCAGCGCGCAGCCCCCGGCGGTCCGCCGGACCTTCGCGGGCAGTCCCGGGGCGAGGGCGGCGGCGGTGGCGACGATCAGCCCGTACGCGACGACGGTGGCCATGCCCATGACGTCGCCGGGGCCGAAGGTGCCCACGGCGCGGATGTCCTCGCCCTGGTAGGAGGCTCCGGTGTGGGTCGCGTACTGCACGACGCCCACGGCGCCCTGCACCAGCCCGAGCACGACGAAGCACCCGGCGGCCAGCCGGAACTCCAGGGCGTCGCGCACCAGCAGCACCACGGCCGCCGGGACCAGTACGAACACCTGGAGGTAGCGCACGAACCCGGGCAGGGCGGCGTACGGGTCCCCGGCGGTCATCGTGGCGACGGCGAGCCCGATCCCCGGCGCCCCGAGCACGAGCACGCCCAGCGGGTCGAGCCTGCGCACCCTCCCGCGCAGGGCCTGGACGGCGCAGACGAGGGCGAGCAGCAGCGAGGCGGCGTCGGCGGGGCCGACCTTCCCGGAGGCGGTGGCGTCACCGGCCGGGAGCGGGGCGAGGAGGAACAGGACGGTCGCGGCGAGCGGCAGCAGCGGCCAGTGCCGGCGCAGCGCGGCGGCCGCGCCGGGCGGGCGCACGGGTCCGGGGACGGCGAGGGTCATGGTTCAGCTCCCGCCCAGCCGGAACCGGAAGAAGGAGGCGGCGGTGCGGGCCAGGATCCACAGGTCCTGCCAGAGCGACCAGGTGTCGATGTAGTGGTTGTCGAAGCGGGCCCGGTCCTCGATGGACGTGTCCCCGCGCAGCCCGTTGATCTGGGCCAGGCCGGTGATGCCGGCCGGCATCCGGTGGCGGGCCTCGTAGCCGGGGTGGATGCTGCTGAACTTGGCGACGAAGAAGGGGCGTTCGGGGCGCGGGCCAACCAGGCTCATGTCGCCGCGGACCACGTTCCACAGCTGCGGCAGCTCGTCCAGCGAGGACTTGCGCAGGAAGGAGCCGACGAGGCTCATCCGGCAGTCGCCGGCCACGGTCCAGCGGGTGGCGGACTCGTGCGCGTCGGCGCGCAGGGTGCGGAACTTCAGCAGGGTGAAGGGGCGTCCGTAGAGGCCGACGCGTTCCTGACGGAAGATCACCCCGGGTCCGTCGGACAGCCGTACGGCCAGGGCGCAGGCCCCCATGACGGGGGCGGCGGCGAGCAGGGCGAGCGCGGCGAGCAGGGAGTCGATGACCCGCTTGGCGGACCGCTCCAGGGGCCGGGCGGGGCGGGGCAGCAGGGGCTGGACGGCGTGGCCCCACAGCTGGTCGGCGGGGTGGGCGAGCCGCATGCCGGTGACCTTGGCGGTGCCGGCGGGGTCGGCGAGCCAGAGCCGGCAGCCGTGGTCGTGGAAGAGGCGGACCAGTGCGGCGGTGCGCTCGTCGGCCTCGGGCGGGCGGGTGAAGACGGCGCAGCGCACGGAGTTCTGGATGACGGCGCGCCGGACGTCCTCGTGGGTGGCGAGTACGGGCAGCGGGCCGCCCTCCCCGTCGGCGGCCTCGGCGGGGTCGGCGATCCCGACGGGCCGCAGCCCGTACTCGGGGCGTCCGTGCAGCGCGGCGGCGACCGCGCCGGCGCCGTCCCCGGGGCCGACGACGAGCGTGGAGACGGGGCGGCGCACGGCCGATCGGCGCCACATCCGGTGGACGAGCCCGCGTCCCGCGCAGGCCAGGACGACGTGCAGGCAGACGGCGGTGAGCAGGGTGTTCCAGCCGAGGGCCCGCCCGGGTGCGGCGGCGGCGAGGACGGCGGCGGCCCCGCACCACAGCGCGGCGGCCCGCCCGGCCAGGGCGGGCAGTTCGAGCAGGGCGGAGGGCGCGAGGCGGGGCCGGTAGAGGCCGCCCTGCGCCTGGAGGGCGGCGTTGGCGGCGGCGAGCAGGACGGCGGCCGGTACCGCGGCCTGGGGCGGGAGCGGCGAGCCGGGCAGGGCGGTCGCGGTGACGGCGGCGGCCAGCGCGTCGGCGGCCAGGAGCGCGGCGGGACCCCGGCCGCGGCGGACCCGGTCCGGGCGGACGGCGGGGCGGGCCCGATCGGCGCGGGGGCCGCGCGGCGGGTGGATGGCGGTCACGGCACGGCGGGGCTTGGCGGGTGACACGGCGGGTGGGGCGGCCCGCGACACGGAGGCGAAGGCGCTGCCGCCGGCGTGCCCCGTGCCGCTCTGCCCTCCGGTGTGCCGGGCGGCTGCGCTGTCCATCGTCATCGGCTGATGCGCTCCTGGTTCAAGGGCTGGGGGTCCCCCCGGTGGAGCAAGGGGGCGGGCCTGCCCAGCAGTTCGTGGTACAGGCCGGTGACCGCGTCCGTGGTCCGCCGCACGTCGAACTCGCTCCGGGCGTGCTGCTGGGCCTGCTCCCCGAGTTCGGTGAGCAGCCGCGGTTCGGCGAGCAGCCGTCCCAGCGCCTTGGCCAGCGCCGTCGGGTCCTCCGGAGGTACCAGGCAGAGCCGTCCGTGGCCGGACGGCAGGCTCTCCCGCGCACCGCTGACGTCGGAGACCAGGACCGGTCGGCCGCAGGCCATGGCTTCGAGGGGGGCGAGCGCCATGCCTTCCCACCGCGACGGCAATACAACGAGATCGGCGGCCCGAAGCCACGGTCGGATGTCGGCGGCGGCTCCGGCGAAGTGGACTCCGGGGGGTGCGGCGCGGCGCAGCCGTTCGGCGTCGGGGCCGTCGCCGACCAGGGCGAGGCGGGCGCCGGGGACGGTGGCCGCCACCTCGGGCCAGGCGCGCAGCAGGACGTCCTGGCCCTTCTGGGGGCAGAGCCGGCCGACGCAGACGGCGAGGGGTCCGTCCTGGAGGGCGGCGGGCAGCGGGAGTCCGGCGCGGGCCTCGGCGCGGTCGCGGCCGGGGTCGGGGTGGCCGGGGCGGAAGTGGGTGAGGTCGACGCCGTTGCGGATCACCGTCCAGCGGGCGTCGATCCCCTCGGACTCGCCGGCCCGGCGCTCGGCCTCGCTGACGCAGAGCACCCGGTCGGCCCAGCGGGCGCCGGCCCGTTCCCAGCGCAGCGCGAGGGCGGCGGTGGTGCCGCCGACGGCGTCGAAGGACCAGGCGTGGGGCTGGAACACCGTGGGCAGGGAGCCCCGTACGGCGATCCGCCCGGCCAGGCCGGCCTTGGCGCTGTGGGCGTGCAGCAGGTCGGGGCGGACGCGGCGGACCAGTCGGGCGGCGGCGAGCACCTCGGCCGGCAGTCCCGGTCCGGGGGAGCGTCCGGCGCGCCAGGTCAGCACCTCGGCCCCGGCCGCGCGGGCGTCGCCGGCGAGGACGCCGCCGTCGGGGCAGCCGACGACGACGCGCAGCCCGGCGGCCGACTGGGCCCGTACGAGGTCGGTGACGACCCGTGCGACGCCGCCCTCGACGGGCTGGACGAGGTGCAGGACGGTAACGGACTGCGCGGCCGGGGAGCCGGCCGGCGAGGGGTGTTTCGGCACGTGGAGCGGTCTCCTGCGCTCAGCGGCGCGCGTCTGTCTGAACGAAGAGCACACCGAGGAATTGACCCTGGCTTTCGCCCGTGAACCTGAAGTCCAGGCTGTGGGCGCCACCGGACAGAGCGGGACTCAGATCAAACACGTCCGCGTCATATCCGAGATTATTAATATTTTCAGGCTGTCGTACGGATGCAGAACGCCCGAATTCCGTGATGGTGGAATTCATGACGTCGTTGAAGGGGTTCTCCGCGTCGCTGACGTTGATCCGGCGCCCGCTGTCCGCCGTCACCGTGAGTGAGTCCCCCAGGGCTCCGCGGTCCCCGTCGTACGCGACCACGCCGGCCTTGCCCGCGGCCCCCGGGGGCGCGTCCAGCCCGGCCACCTGCACCGTCTCCGCGGCGGCCTCGCCGGCCCCGGCGGCAAGGGACTCGAAGCCGTCCCACAGCGAGATCCGGCGCACCGGCTCCTGCGGGTGCTCGTACGCGACCACCAGCGTCCAGCCGCCCCAGGCGCCCACCTCCGAGTGCCCCATGGCCACGTTGAGCTGGGCCACGGTCCACATCCCCGCACCGCCCTTGCGCACCAGCGGGGTGACGTCGGCCGAGGCCTGGTAGGCGTCGCTGCCCGCGTCGGTGCGGTGCCCGATCACCGTGTCGGCGATCACCGCCTTGTACGCGCCCCCGGGCTCGGCGACCAGCACGCGGCCGTTGTCCTCCGGCGGCTTCTGCTCCCCGACCCGCAGGTTCCCGCCCCAGTACAGCCGGGCGTACGAGACCTTCGCGCCCTGCGGGACCTTGAGCTCGGCCCGGGTGGAGTTGTAGGTGTCGGGGTCCTTGTCGACCTCGTCGTAGAACATCTCGAAGTCGCCGTTGGTCCCGGCCGCGCCCTTCTTGACCTCCGGGCACGGCTCGGCCTGCGGGGACTCCTCGCGGCGGCAGCTGATCGCCGAGTTCGAGGCGCGGACCAGTCCGCCGTGCTGCACCGACTGGTAACGCTGAGTGAAGGGGATCCGGGGCATTTCACGTGCCGCGGCGGGAACGGCGGCACCCGCCGAAGGGGCGTGCGCGGAAAGCACGAGGCCGGACAGCAGACCGAGTGCGCCGAGGATTCTGCGGGAGGAACCCATGACCCCGTCTCCATTTTCGATCAAGGGGACAAAACAGGAGTGAACTTTGTCAGAAATCGGGCTGGAAATCACGTCGGACTCGCTCGTACGGCCTTTCGGGCGATAGCGCGCACCCCGGCGGTGGGCGGGTCGTTATGCCGGTGCATCGTCGTTCGAGGTCCGAACCGAAAGGAATAGGGCGTCGCCGCGCAGTCCCCGGCGTGCCGAGCGGCAACCTCGTCAGGTCCCCGTCGGCGTGCCGGTGAACGTCTGCGGCGGCACCGCCCAGCTCATCGGGCTGCCGAACCCGGCCTTCGGCAACCACTGCGTGAACGCCTGAACGTCAACCGCGCCGCCCGAAACGGCGGCATCCGGGTGAAGGGACGCAACCCGAGCCCCAGCCGGGCCGTTGATCCGGGTGCTCCAGTACCGGGCAATCCTGCAAAAAAGGGATGGTAATGATCAAGAAGCTTGTCGCCGGCGCAGCGGTTGCCGCCTCCACCGTCGGCCTCGGCGCCGCCATGGCCCCGCAGGCGATGGCCATCGGCAACGACAACGGCATCAACACCGTCAACGGCAACAACTCCGCGCAGATCTACGGCAACCAGGCCACCTACGGCAACATGAGCCCGCAGATGGCGCTGATCCAGGGCTCCTTCAACAAGCCCTGCATCGCCCTGCCCGCCAAGGTCAACGCCCAGTCGATCCTGTCCGCGGTCAACGTCGGCGTCCAGGACATCCCGATCCTGTCCAGCCCGCAGAACCAGCAGTGCACCGAGAACTCCACCCAGGCCAAGGGCGACGAGGCCCTCTCGCACATCCTGGACAACATCCCGATCCTGTCCGGCAACGCCTCCGTCGGCAGCTGACCGAGGCCGCACCGCGAGGCCGCCGCACCCCCGGGGTCGCGGCGGCCTCGCCGCGTATCGGGCCCCCCAATTCCCCGCCCGATAAATGCGGACCAAAATTCCCCGAACGCACCGCCGGAGCATCGGAGTGAATTGACCGGCACCCCCCGGAAATACCGTGATTCTGCGGTTTCTTTTCTCCGGCCCACTCGTTGTTGTCTATGCAGCGGACAGACCTCTGCGGGAAGGATCGAATTCAGATGAAGTACAAGAAGGCAGTGGTGATGGCCGCCGGCGTTCTCGTCGCCGCCGGTGCCGCCTCCCCCGCCATCGCCGACTCGGTCGCCGACGGCAAGGCCGTCGGCTCCCCCGGCGTGGGCTCCGGGAACCTCGTGCAGGTCCCCGTCCACATCCCCGTGAACGTCTGCGGCAACACCGTCAACGTGATCGCGCTGCTGAACCCCGCGTTCGGCAACACCTGCGTCAACAACTGACGAAGCGCCTGCGCCCGCAAGGGCGAACCTCCTCGGGTGGCCTCGGAGTGCACGGCGGTGCACTCCGAGGCCACCTTCGATTCAGGACCGGCCCCCGCGCCGGTAGACAGGGAAGGACCCATGCGACAGGTACTGAGCCGACAGGTACTGGGCAAGGGGGTGCTCACGGCTGCGGCCGCCTCGAGTCTGCTGTCGATCGCGACCGGCGCGGCCTACGCGCATCCCGGGGCGATGGCGGAGGCCTCGCATTCACCGGGCGTGCTGTCCGGCAACAGCGTCTCGGTACCCATCACCTTGTCGCCGAACGTGTGCGGCAACAGCGTGGACGGGGGTGCCGCGCTCAACCCCGCGATGGGCAACAACTGCGCGACCTCGACCGGCTCCGAGGGCGGCCACCACGACTACGAGCGCTACCTGAGTCCCGAGAACGCCGAGGCCTTCCGGCACTACCTGGAGGAGCGCGAGAGCGGCCGGCCCGCGCTGCCCGCGCAGCGCGGCGAGGACGAGGGCGGCTACGGGGAGCGCGGCGACGAGGCACCCCGCGCCCACACCCCCCGGCACGCGGCCCCCCGGCACGAGGAGGCCAGCCCCGGGGCTCCCCGGCACGAGGCGCCCAAGCACGCCGCGCCCCGCCCCGAGGCACCCCGGCACGAGGCCCCGCGCCATGCGGCGCCCCGCCACGACGACAGCCGCCACGAGGACGCCTACGGCGGCTCCGGCGAGGAGGACCGCGGTCCGCGGGGCGGGCAGGAGGAGTGCGACGACCACCCGCCCGCCCCCCACGCGCAGCCCCCGGCCCCGCACCCGGCTCCCCCCGCGCCCGCGCCGCACCACCCGAAGCCCAAGCCCCGGCCGAAGCCCGCCCCCAAGCCCCGGCCCGCGCCCGCCCCGGCACCGCCCGCGGCCCCGCTCCCGGCCCCCGCACCGGCTCCGGCGCCCGCCCAGGCCCCCGTGCCCGCGCCGCCGGCCCCGCCCGCCGAGGCCCCCGTTCCGCAGGAGCACACCCAGACGCTCCCGGCCCCGGTCGAGGAGCAGCCGCACACCCTCCCCGCCCCGGTCGAGGAGCAGCCGCACACCCTCCCGGCGCCCGTGCCCGCCCCGGCCCCCGAGGCACAGCCGGTCCCCGCGCCGCCCGCGCAGGAGGTCCCGGCGCCCCGGCCCCCGCACGGCAGCCAGCCCCAGTGGCCGGCCCCGGCCCCCGCCCCGGTGGTCGCCCCGCCGGCCGACCAGCCCCCGGCCGCCCCGGCCGGCGACCTCCCGGTGCACCTGCCCCCGGCGCCCGCGCCCGCTCCGGCGCCCGCGCCCGTCACCGCCCCGCCGGTGACCCTGCCCGCGCCGGCCCCGGCGCCGGCGCCCGCCCACGCGGGGCCGCAGCTGGCGGCCACCGGCGCGGGTGAGCTGGGCGCCATGGCGGCCCTCGCCTCGGCGCTCGTCCTCGGCGGCGCGATTCTCTACCGGAGGTCCGCGGCCGCCTGACCGGGAATACCGGTAATCGGAAGAAATATCGGCCGGAGAATCCACCGTCGGATTCTCCGGCCGCTGCCGCGCGTCCGCCGGCCGGCGTTTCCGGAACGGCCGGGAATCGTTACGCAGGGCGAAAGCGGCGAGCCGGTCGCCGCTGACGCCTCGGTCCACGAAAAGAAGAGGATTTCGACAATGAAGCTCTCACAGGTCGCCGCCGTCGTCGTCGGGTCCGTCGCCGCTCTCGGCGCCACGGCCCCCGCCTTCGCGGCCGACGCCCCCGCGATGCCCCCCATGAGCGCGACGGGCGGAGTGACCGAGGTGCTGAACGCCGTGAACCCCGTCTCCGAGGCCCTCCCCCAGACGGCGGGCAACGCGCTGGCCGAGCAGGGCGACACCGTCGGCAAGGTGGTCGGCACCGCGCAGAGCGTCAACAAGATCCGCAACGACGTTCCCGGCACGGCCCTGGGCCTGGCGAACGGTGCGACCAAGGTCTCCCCGCTGCTCGGCGGAGTGGAGCTCAACGGCGGCAAGTGACGCCGGGGGGCCTGCCGTCAAGGCTCCCGACACGACCGTGGGCGCCACCGGCGAGGCCGGTGGCGCCCACGGTCGCGTGGTGCCGACTGCGACGTACGTCAGTCGTTGACGCAGATGTTGCCGAACGCCGGGTTCAGCGCGCCGATGACGTTCACGGAGTTGCCGCAGATGTTGACCGGGATGTGAACCGGCACCTGGACCAGGTTGCCCGAGAGGACACCCGGGGAGCCCACGGCCGCGCCCTCGGCCTGGGCGTCGGCGGAAGCGGCACCGGCGGCACCGGCCACGGCGAGACCAGCGGAGGCCAGGGCCACGGCGGCCTTCTTGGCAGCAGAGTTCATGGGAAGTGCACCTTCTCGTTCGAATGTCCTGCCCCGGTACCGGGGCTCACACCGAGCGAAACGGTCCACCTTCCCCAACGACACGGCCGAGGGCCAGATCTGACCTGTTCAGCCCAATAGTCGTAACCATCCTGCCCGCCCGGGTCCGCCGCGGCCGGCCGCTAGTTGCTGATCGGGATGTCGGGGATCTGGACGTCGGGGACGCTCGGAACGGCCGGGACGGCCGGTACCGCTCCGGGCACCGCCGGGACCGCCGGGACCGAGGGCACGGTCACCGGGAGGTCGGGCAGCTTGGGGACGGTCACCGGGAGGTCGGGCAGCTTGGGGACGGTGACCGGGAGGTCCGGCAGCTTGACGTCGGGGATCTTGATCTCGGGGAGCTTCGGCAGCTCGATCGGTGGGAGCTTGATCCCCCCGACCAGGCCCGTGAGCGAGGCCAGCAGGTCCGAGAGGGTCTTCGAGAGGCCGGCCAGGAGGTCGTCGATCGGGCCGGCCGCGACCCGCTCCCGGGATTCCGCCGCCTCCTCCAGCCGTTCGATCTGCTGCTGCACGGCCGCCGCCTTCCTCTCAACGGCGGCGGGGCCCTGGCCGTCCGCGGCGCCTGCGGGGGCGGCCGCGCCGGACAGTATGACGACGGCGAGGGCCGACGGGACGAGGACGCGGAGACGGGACGCCTTGGTGGAGTGCATGAGGAATCCTTACGGGGTGGTCGCGCAAGCGGACCGGAGTAGTCCACTTACTCACCCACCGTGCGAACACCCTCCACGGGGCGCAACCGGAACCCCGGGCGCCCCCGCGCGCATGGGGCTGCGTACGGGCTTCGCGCAGGTGTCCGCAGCGGCCTCACCCGCCCCGGGGAAAACCCGGGCCCGCACGAGCCGTTCGAGTGAAGCAGCGCAACCATGCCCCGCGGCGGCCGGTTGATCAGGGCGCTCCACTAGCGGGCACTCGTGCGACAAAAGGATCAATGATGCTCAAGAAGATCATGACCGCCGCCGCGGTCTCCGCCGTTGCCGTCGGCGCCGGCGCCGCGGTTGCCTCCCCCGCCATGGCCATCGGCAACGACAACGGGGTCAACACCGTCAACGGCAACGGTTCCCAGCAGATCTACGGCAACCAGAAGACCGCCGGCGACATGAGCCCCCAGCTCTCCGTGGTCCAGGGCACCCTCAACAAGCCCTGCATCGCCCTGCCGGCGAAGGTCAACGCCCAGTCCGTGGTCGCCCTCGTGGCCAACATCGGTGTCCAGGACATCAACATCCTGTCCAACCCGCAGAACCAGCAGTGCACCGAGAACTCCACCCAGGCCAAGGGCGACGAGCCGCTCTCGCACATCCTGGACAACATCCCGGTCCTGTCCGGCAACGTCTCCTCGGGCAGCTGACCCCAGCCCCACCCTTCCTGGTCCAGGGCCGCAGCCCGCGGAGCGAAGTGACGAGGGCCCCGGCGGCGTCCAGCCGCCGGGGCCCTCGTACGCGTGGGGCCACCCGGGCTACCCCGTCCAGAAGTCCCACCACCGGGTCAGGACCAGCATCCCGATCACCCCGAGGTGCAGGGCGGGCGGCGCCCAGGCGAAGTCGGTGAAGAACCCCCGCAGCGGGGCGGGCGCGGGCAGCCGGCCGGTGCGGACGTTGTGGGCCGTGACCGCCCAGAACATCAGCAGGGTCGCCGTCCAGGCCAGGCAGCACCACAGGCACAGGGCGTTGATCTCGTAGAGCGACTGGACCATCAGCCAGGCGCAGAAGCCGGTGCCGAAGGCCGTGCCGGCGTTCAGTCCCAGCCAGAACCAGCGCCGGTGGCGGGCCCCGGCGAGCAGTCCGGCGCCGACGCAGACCACGACCCCGTAGGCGGCCAGCCCGAGCATCGGGTTGGGGAAGCCGAAGACGGCCGCCTGGGCGCTCTTCATGACGCTGCCGCAGGAGACGACGGGGTTGAGGCTGCACGCGGGCTTGAAGTCCGGGTCCTCCAGCAGGAGGAACTTGTCGAGGGTGATCACCCACGAGGCCAGCAGTCCGGCGGCCCCGGTGACCACCAGCAGCCAGGCCAGGGACCTGGGGGCGTCCGGTTCGTCCTCGGAGCGGGTACGGGGGCGCCGCCGCTGGCGGGGGACGTCCACTGTGTTCGTTGCCATGCCGGCCATAGTCCCGCGCACCACCGCAAACCCTGACGAACGCGGGCCATTCCCGGGCAAGTTGACCTGAAGGTGTGGCGGGAACCCCTGATGCTTCCCGGACGTTTTACCGAATCCCGGACGTGATGTCAGAGCCAGGGGCTACGTTGTGCTTCCGCGAAGTGACAAGCTGCGATGGCCTGGAGCCCACCTTGAGCGATCCGTACGAGACAACCGAGGCGCACCTCGAGCGACTCCTCGGCCGCGCCCTCAACTCCTTCGACCTTCCCGACGCGTTGGTCGAGCGCCTCGGTACCGCGCTCGCCCACAGCTCCTCCCTCTACACGACGCACCACAGCCCGTCGGCGGGACTGTGGCGGGAGACCCACCGGCACACCTACCTGCTCTCCGATGGCGAGACGGCGTCCCTGTGGGAGCTGGCGTACCGGATGAGGGGTGACCGCAGCAGCCGGCACGAGGTGTTCGCCGGCCGGGACGAACTCGCCCTGGCGGGGGCCCGGCTGTTCGGCGAGGCCGCGGCGGAGCCGGTCCTGTCGCCCGCTCCCGGGCCGGACGGGGCCGAGGAGGAGGCGCAAGGCTGGGGCGCGGAGGTGGCGGAGGAGGATCTGGCGCTGCTGAGCGCCCTGTTCGCCGCCCCGGATCCGCGGGAGCGGCACCGCGAGTACACGGTGGAGGACTCCGCCGACCACGCCCGCCGGGTGCTGCGGCGCGCGGAGAACACCGACCGCCCCGGGCAGGAGGTGGCGGAGCTGCTGCAGTCGGCTTACGCGCACCAGATCACCCAGGCCTTCGGCGGCCGCCACTGCCTGGCCGACGGGCGGGACGCGGGCTTCAGCCTGTACGAGCACGCGTTCGTCCTGCTGGACGGGACCGAAGTCAGCCTGTGGGAGGTCGAGCACACGGCCACGCCGGACGGCCGGCACATGTGCGAGGTCTACGGGACCGAGGCCGCCGCGCGCGGGGCGATGGAACTGCGCACGCGGGTGCGGTAGCGCCGGCCGCGCGGGGTCAGGGGGACCAAGAAGAACGGACATGCCCGCCCACAGGGCGGACATGTCCGTGAGGGTACGGCCCGGGGGCTCAGGCCTGGGCGGCCTGTTCCACGGCGCCCTCGCGCTCTGCGAGGGGGACCTGCTTGCGCGGCAGGACGAACATCACCGCGAAGATCACGACGAGCACCGCCACGACCCACCACAGCGCGCCGCGGAAGGCCTCGACGTAGGGCGCGCCGAGGATCCGGTCGTCGTCGATCGACCCGAAGAAGACCACGGAGGTCAGGGCGAGGCCGAGGGCATTGCCCATCTGGCCGGTGGTGTTGATCAGGCCGGAGGCCGACCCGGCGTGCTCGCGCGGCACCTGGGACAGGATGGTGTCGTTCAGCGGGGCGACGATCAGGCCCATGCCGATGCCCATGACGACCAGCGGGGCGGCCATCTGCCAGGAGGCGATCTCCATGCCGTAGCGCTGGGACTCCCAGATGTAGAGGAGCAGGCCCGCGGCCATGACCAGCGCACCGGCCTGGAGCACCTTGCGGCCGAAGCGGGGGACGAGCTTCTCGACGGAGAGGCCGGCGGCGACGGAGACGGCGATGGAGAAGGGGATGCCGGTGCAGCCGGCGCGCAGCGGGGTCCAGCCGAGGCCCATCTGCATGTAGAGCGTCCAGACCAGGAAGAAGATGCCGGTTGCCAGGCCGAAGGCCAGCTGGACGGTGATGCCGCCGGCGAAGCTCTTGACCTGGAAGAGGGAGAGCTCGACGAGCGGGGAGCCATCCTTCTTGATCTTGTACTTCTCGTACGCGATGAAGACGGCGAAGACGACCGGCGACGCGATCATGCAGGCGAAGCCCCACAGCGGCCAGTCGTTCTCCCGGCCCTGGGTGAGCGGGTAGATCAGCAGGACCAGGGCGAGGGTCGCGAGGACGACGCCGACCAGGTCGAGGCGCAGGGCCTTGGGGGCCTTGGACTCGGAGATGAACTTGCGGCCGAGGATGACGGCGGCGATACCGACGGGCAGGTTGATCAGGAAGATCGTGCGCCATTCGAGGCCGAAGAGGTTCCACTCGGTGAGCAGCGCGCCGAGCAGCGGGCCGGAGACCGCGCCGAGGCCGACGATCGCGCCGAACATGCCGAAGACCTTGCCGCGCTCGTGCGGCGGGAAGGTGACGTGGATGATCGCCAGGACCTGCGGGACCATCATCGCGGCCATGCCGCCCTGGAGGAGGCGGGAGGCGACGAGCATGCCCGGGTCGGGTGCGATGCCGCAGAGCAGCGAGGCGGCGGTGAAGCCGGCGACGCCGACGAGGAAGAGGCGCTTGCGGCCGTAGATGTCACCGAGACGGCCGCCGGTGATCAGGCCGGCGGCGAAGGCGAGCGCGTAGCCCGCCGTGATCCACTGGATCGCACTGGTCGTGGCGCCGAAGTCCTGGCGCATGCTGGGTATCGCGATGTTGACGATCGTGACGTCGACCAGGTCCATGAAGGACGCGGTCATCACGATGGCCAGCGCCAGCCAGCGCAGACGGTCGGCCGGTGCGTCGGGGGTGGCGGGTTCGGCGATGGTGTCGGGTGCCGCCGCGGCGGCCGCGTTCCCCTCTTCTCGTACGGGCCCGTTCTCTCTTTCGGGCGATGCTGTGGGCGTCTCGGTGCTCATGGGGAGAAACGTAGACCGCATCTAGGCCAGGCTGTGTCCTATTTACCTGGCAATCTTGAAACATGAACGACACCCCCGCCCGGCTGCTCACCCTGCTGTCCCTGCTCCAGACTCCGCGCGAGTGGCCGGGCAGCGAGCTGGCGGAGCGGCTGGGCGTGAGCGCGCGGACGATCCGGCGGGACATCGAGCGGCTGCGGGACCTGGGGTACCCGGTGGAGGCCACGCTGGGGGCGGTCGGCGGGTACCGCCTGGTGGCGGGCGCGGCCATGCCGCCGCTGCTGCTGGACGACGAGGAGGCCGTGGCCATCGCGGTGGGGCTGCGGGCGGGGGCCGGGCACGCGATCGAGGGGGTCGAGGAGGCCTCCGTGCGGGCGCTGGCGAAGCTGGAGCAGGTGCTGCCGGCCAGGCTGCGCCGCCGGGTGGGGGCGCTGCAGTCCGCCACGGTGGCAGTGACCCGGGGCGACGGGCCGAGCGTGGATCCGCGGACGCTGACGGCGATGGCCGCGGCGGTGGCGGGGCCGGAGCGGCTGCGGTTCGCGTACCGGGCGCGGGACGGGGTGGACTCGCGGCGGCTGGTGGAGCCGTACCGGCTGGTCAGCACGGGCAGCCGGTGGTACCTGGTGGCCTTCGACCTGGAGCGGGAGGACTGGCGCACGTTCCGGGTGGACCGGGTGAGCGAGCCGTTCCCGACGGGGGCGCGCTTCAGCCCGCGGCCGCTGCCGATGGAGGCGGCCGAGTTCGTGCGGCGCGGGCTGCGGGGCGCGGAGACCTACCCGGCGGACGTGTCCTTCGCGGCGCCGCCGCAGGAGCTGCCGGGGTGGCTGCGGGAGTGGGCGGTGGCCGAGGGGCCGGGGTCGCGGGTGCGCTTCGAGAGCGGCGACGGGCCGGAGTGGCTGGCGGCGCGGATGGCGCTGACGGGGCTGGAGTTCACGGTGAGGGGGCCGGAGTTCCTGGTCCGTGCGGCCGCGGCCCTGGCGACCCGGCTGGCCGGGGCGGCATCGGCGCCGTCCGGCGGTACGGGGCCGGCCGGGCCGGCGTAAGGGGGCGCGGGAGGTGCCGTGCGCGGCGCGGCGGCAGGGGGCCGGCGGCCGGGCCGGGGCAGGGGGGAGCCCCGGCACCCGGGGGGGATGGGTGCCGGGGCTCGTCTCGGGGGCTTCGGCCGGGCGTCAGGCCGCGGGCCTCACGCGCCTCAGGCCACGGCGTCGAAACCGGTGTCGCGGGCCATCCGCTTCAGCTCCAGCAGGGCGTGCTTCTCGATCTGGCGGATCCGCTCGCGGGTCAGCCCGTGCTGCTTGCCGACCTCCGTCAGGGTCCGCTCGCGGCCGTCCTCGATGCCGTAACGCATCTTGATGATCGACGCGGTGCGCTGGTCGAGCTTGCCGAGCAGGTCCTCCAGTTCCTCGCTGCGCAGCAGCGCGAGCACGGACTGCTCGGGGGAGATCGCGCCGGTGTCCTCCAGCAGGTCGCCGAACTGGGTGTCGCCCTCGTCGTCCACGGACATGTTGAGGCTGACCGGGTCGCGCGCCCAGTCCAGCACGTCGCCGACGCGCTTCTCGGTGGAGTCGAGCTCGGCGGCGATCTCGGCGTGCTCCGGGTCGCGGCCGTTCTCGCGGTTGAACTCGCGCTGGATGCGGCGGATCCGGCCGAGCTCCTCCACCAGGTGGACGGGGAGGCGGATGGTGCGGGACTGGTCGGCGATGGAGCGGGTGATGGCCTGGCGGATCCACCACGTGGCGTACGTGGAGAACTTGAAGCCCTTGGTGTAGTCGAACTTCTCCACCGCGCGGACCAGGCCCGCGTTGCCCTCCTGGATCAGGTCGAGGAGGGGCAGTCCGCTGCGCGGGTAGCGCCGGGCGACGGCGACGACGAGGCGGAGGTTGGAGCGGATGAAGACCTCCTTGGCGCGCTCCCCCTCGGCGGCCAGGACCTCCAGCTCCTCGCGCGCTGGGGTCTCCCCGTCGCGCTCGACCTCTCCGTCGAGGATCTGCCGGGCGTAGACGCCCGCCTCGATGATCTGCGAGAGCTCCACTTCCCGGGCGGCGTCGAGCAGCGGGGTGCGCGCGATCTCGTCCAGGTACATGCCGACCAGGTCGCGGTCGACGATTTCCCCGCCCGCGGCGCGGGCGCTGCTCGTGGACTGACGACGGGCGACGGCGCGGGTTGCCATGCGGTGCTCCCTTGCGATGCGATGAACGGTCGCGGTGCGTCTTCGGACACTCTCCCGAGTGCCCGCTTCCGAGGGAAACAACGACTGGAATCGGGACAGAATTCCCACATGCCTCCCTCTTTTCCGGGATCTTGCAGTATCCTGCCCCGCCGCCGCCCTGGCCGGGCGGTTCGGGCGGGCTGCCAGAACCAGAAGAGGTGCAGGTCAGACCCGCTCCGGGCACACCCGGGCGGTCCGCGCGGTCCCGGCACCGATGAGACGGCCGTCACACGCGGCACATCGGCCCCGGCACCGCTCACGGGCTGCACTCCCACCCCCCAAGACGGCCCGCGCGGGCTTCTGGTTGCCTGCCGGTCACCCGTTCGGGCGAGGCCTGGGCATATCCCTCCGGCACACCCCGGACCCGCCCCAGCGTCGTGGAGTCGCTTGTACCGCCCGGCCGACGACGCCCACACTGGAGGAGGAGGTGCTGCACCATGACCGCTCTGGCCCACGAGCCCACCGAGGCCGCCATGCCCCACTCAGAGCTGGACGAGGCCCTGTGGTCCGCATGGCGAGCCACGGTCGAGACACTCCCCGAGGGCTTCCACGCCGAGATCATCGAGGGGTCCATCGAGGTGTCGCCCACCGGTCGCTACTCACACGCCCGGGTGGCCAACCGCCTACGCCGTGCCCTGGACACATTCCTGGACGCCGGCGAATTCGCGGCCTACCAGGACATCAACGTCGTCCATGGGCGCAAGGTCTGGATCCCCGACGTCGTCGTAGCCCCCGAGGAGGCCGAGGAGCACGTCACCGAGGACGGCATCGGCCTCAAGGCCTCGGCCGTGGAAGTCGTCGTCGAGGTCGTCTCCCCGGGATACGACGGCACCGCACGCGACCGGGTGCGCAAGCGCCGGTCGTACGCCCGCGCCGGGATCCCCGTGTACGTCATCGTCGACGACTACGACGACGGGGGAAAGATCACCGTACTCACCTCACCCAACCCCCAGCGGGCCGACTACGCCGCAATGATCCGCGTCCCCTACGGCCGGGAGGCCACCATCCCGGACGGGCCGGCCAAGGGGTTCGTCATCGGAGAGGCGATCACCGGACCCGCCCGCGACGCCTCCTAGCCGAACTGCACCGACCGCTTCGACAGCCCCATCCAGAACCCGTCCACCGGGGTGGACTGGGCCGTGAGGTCGGAGCCGGCGGCGCCGAGGGTGACGAACAGCGGGGCGAAGTGTTCCGTGCGGGGGTGGGCCAGGCGGCCCGCCGGGGACTTGGCCTCGAAGTCGAGCAGGGCGTCCACGTCGTGGGCGGCCAGGGCCTCGCGGCCCCAGGCGTCGAACTCCGCCGACCAGCCGGGCACGCCGGGGCCGGTGTGCCGCAGGGCGGCCAGGTTGTGAGTGAAGAAGCCGCTGCCGACGATCAGCACGCCTTCGTCGCGCAGCGGGGCGAGCTTGCGGCCGATGTCCATCAGGCGGGCGGGGTCCAGGGTGGGCAGGGAGATCTGCAGGACCGGTATGTCGGCCTCGGGGTACATCTCGACGAGGGGGACGTACGCGCCGTGGTCGAGGCCGCGGTCCGGGACGTCCTGGACCGGGGTGCCGGGGGCCTTCAGCAGGGCGCGGACCGAGGCGGCGAGCTCCGGGGCGCCGGGGGCGTCGTAGCGGACGCGGTAGTAGTGCTCGGGAAAGCCCCAGAAGTCGTACACAAGGGGGGCCGGCTCGGTGGCGGCGAGGGCCAGGGGGGCCTCCTCCCAGTGGGCGGAGACCATCAGGATCGCGCGCGGCCGGGGCAGGCCCGCCGACCAGGCGGCGAGCTCGGAGGGCCACAGCGGGTCGTCGGCGAGCGGGGGCGCGCCGTGGCTGAGGTAGAGCGCCGGCATGCGGGCGGGGGCCGGGGCTGTGGTCATCGGGCGCTCCTCGGGCCGTCGGGCCGGTCGTACGGCGTACGTCGTCCGCGGGGAGGGCGTACTCGGTTCACCCGAAAAGACTAACCCCGCTTCGTTCAAATTTGAACGAAGCGGGGTTCTCAGTCATTCCCGCGCACGCGCCCCCGTCAGTGGGCGATCACCGGGACGAGGAGCTCGGCGTCCTCGGAGGCCGCGCCGGAGCCGGCGGCCACCGGGCCGCCCTGGCCCGGACGGCCGGTGTTGATCAGGGTGAACGCGATGGCCGCGCTGACCGCGAGGATGCCGACGGCCCACCAGATCGCCGAGGAGTAGCCCTCGACCATGGCCTGCGCCTGGACCAGCTGCCCCACGGCACCGCCCGCCGCGGCCTGGGCGGCGTGGTCGGTCAGGTAGGCGGTGGTCGCCGAGGCGGCGATGGTGTTCAGCAGGGCGGTGCCGATCGCGCCGCCGACCTGCTGCGAGGTGTTGACCATGGCCGAGGCCACACCGGCGTCGGCCGGGTTCACCCCGTACGTGGCCAGGGACATGGCCGGCATGAACGCGGTGCCCATGCCCAGACCCAGCAGCAGCTGCGCCGGCAGGATCAGCGCCGGGTAGGAGGATCCGACCTCCAGCTGGGTCAGCAGCAGCATGCCGGTGGCGGCGAGCAGGAAGCCCGGGCCCATCAGCAGCCGCGGCGCGACCCGGGTCATGAGGCGGGCGCCGATCTGGGTGGAGCCCGTGATCATGCCCGCGATCATCGGCAGGAAGGCGAAGCCGGTCTTGACGGGCGAGAAGCCCTTCACGACCTGGAGGTAGTAGGTCAGGAAGAGGAACAGGCCGAACATCGCGATGACGGCGAGGCCGAGCGAGAGGTAGACACCGCCGCGGTTGCGCTCCAGCAGGACGCGCAGCGGCAGCAGCGGGGACTTGACCTTGGACTCGACGCCCACGAAGGCCGCGAGCAGCACGACGGAGGCGATGAACAGGCCCACGGTGACCGGGTCCGTCCAGCCGGCGGACTCGGCGCGGGTGAACCCGTAGACGAGCGAGACCAGACCGAGGGTCGAGAGGACCACGCCGGGGATGTCGAGGCGGGCGCTGTTGCGGGAGCCGGCCGGCTCGCGGATGACCATCCACGCACCCGCGGCCGCGACGACCGCGAAGGGGATGTTGACGAAGAACGTCCAGCGCCAGTTGAGGTACTCGGTCAGGAAGCCGCCGAGGATCAGGCCGACGGCGCCGCCGCCGCCCGCGATCGCGCCGTAGATGCCGAAGGCCTTGGCGCGCTCCCTGGCGTCGGTGAAGGTGACCGCCAGCAGCGACAGCGCGGCCGGGGCGAGCAGCGCGCCGAAGGCGCCCTGGAGGGCGCGGGCCCCCAGCATCATCGCCTCGCCGTTCGCGGCGCCGCCGAGGGCGGAGGCCAGGGCGAAACCGGCGAGACCGGTGATGAAGGCGTTCTTGCGGCCCCACTTGTCGGCGATGCGGCCGCCGAAGAGGAGCAGACCGCCGAAGGCCAGCGCGTAGGCGGTGATGACCCACTGGCGGTTGCCGTCGGAGATGCCGAGGTCGGTCTGCGCGGAGGGCAGGGCGATGTTCACGATGGTCGCGTCGAGCACGACCATCAGCTGCGCCAGCGCGATGAAGACCAGGGCCTTCCAGCGACTGGGATCGGCGGCGGCAGCGGCAGCCGGCGAGGCGGACGCGGCTGTTTTGGACATGGGGGTACCCACTTCACTGTGCGTTCACTGTGCGGAACGAACGAACGGAATGACTGGAAAAGAAAGGAATGAAACGAAAAGAGGCAGTTTTCGAGACTACGGAAGGAGGAGGCTCCGCGTCACATGGTTTTCCGGCTGAGGTCCTGCAACGTGAGGGCCGTACCGGGGAGTTGGGAGCGGGCCGGGGCCCGCAGCCCGTCGAGGAAAAGCTGGAGGTGGCGGTGGACGAAGCCGCCCACCATCGTGCAGTCGGTCCCGGGGAGGGGACGGGCGAGCTGGGACAGGGCGAGCATCAGATCACCGGTGCCGATGTCGGCGCGGAGCAGGCCCGCGCTCTGGCCGGCGGCGACCAGGGCGTCCACGGCGGCCCCCAACGCCTCGCGCGCGGCGAGGAGTTCGGGGTGGTCGTGGTCGAAGCCGGATGTGAGCATCGTGCACAGGGCGCCGATCCGCTCGTCGGCCGCGGCGTGCGTGAAGCGGCAGAGCGCGGCGAAGGCGTCGGGCTCCTCCGCGAGGGCGTCCTCGGCCTGGGCGGTGACCCGGTCCATCACGTAGAGCACCACGTGGTGGACGAGGTCGGCCCGGTCGGGGAAGTGCCGGTACAGGGTGGCGTTGCCGATCCCGGCCCGGCGGGCGATCTCGTCGAGGGGGGCGTCCGCGCCGAACTCCACGAACATCTCGCGGGCCGCACCGAGGATCCGCTCCCGGTTGCGCACCGCGTCGGCGCGCGGCTTGGGCACCCGGGTGGCGGCGGCCGGAGCGGTGGCGGCGGCCGGAGCGGTGGCGGCGGCCGGAGCGGTGGCGGCGGCCGGGGCGGTGGCGGTGACGCTCTGCATTCCGGGCCTCCCTGGGCTGGAACTCGTACGGACGGACACTCCCCGAACCGGGGACTCGCTCCCCGCTTGCGGGAGCTCTCTTGTAAACGGGGAACCAGTCCCCGGTTATTTCACTCCTCCGTGTGACCCGCATCACGCCCGAATCCTGGGCTTCCGTCCCGTTTGGCCGCTTTCGACGCGCGGGCGTGTCGCAGCGGACGGAGGGTGAGCGCACAGAGAGCAGTCCGGACCCGGCCGGCTGCCGCGCACCCGAAGGCGATCTCCATGCCGCAGACCCGCCCCCGGATACGCAGACCCTGCCGCACCGGCGCGTTCATCGGCCTCACCGCCCTGGCCCTGGGCGTCACCGCCACCGCCAGCGGGGGCATCCACGGCCGCGGGCACGCCACCTCGGGCCCCAAGGCCGCCAGTGCCGAATCCGCCCTGGCGCCCTGCCGGATCTCCGCGACCATGGGCGTCCAGATGTCGGAGGGCCTGCCGACCGCGCCCGGGTACGCCCGCTCGACGGGCGAGGTACGCGCCCTCAACCTGATGATCGACTTCCCCGACGCCAAGGGAGAGGGCTCGGCGATGGACCGGCTGGCGGAGTTCTTCCCCCAGACCTCCGACTGGTTCCGCACCAGTTCCTACGGCCGGCTGACCTACCGGGCCGAGGCCCCGATACGGAACTGGCTGCGGATGCCGATGCCCTTCGCGGCGTACGGGATCGAGCGCGGCTCCCCCTACGAGCCGGGCTACCGCCAGCTGGTCGAGCACATCGCGCGGGCCGCCGACGCCGAGGTGGACTTCAGCCGCTACGACCTGATCAACATCCTGGTCACCCCGAACGCCGGACCGTCCGCGCTGGACACCGTCCTGTCGGTCACCTTCTCCGGCAACGGGGAGGCGCCCATGGCCGACGGGGTGCCGCTCGCGAACACGTCCTTCGTCTACAGCCGGCAGGACGACGGCTCCGGCTCCTACCGGGAGACCGGCTACCGGGTGCTGCCGCACGAGAACGGGCACGTCTTCGGACTGCCCGACCTCTACACCACCGACGGCGGCGGCACGGTCGGGCACTGGGACATCATGAGCGAGGACTGGGGCGCCAACAACGACCTCCTCGGCTGGCACAAGTGGAAGCTGGGCTGGCTCGACGCGTCCCAGATCAGCTGCGCCTCCAAGCCGGGCGCCAGCGAGCACCTGCTGACCCCGCTGGCCGCGGCGGGCGGCACGAAGCTGGCCTTCGTCCCCCTCTCGGAGAGCGCCGGCTACGCCATCGAGGTGCGCACCCGGGCCGGGAACGACGAGGCCGTCTGCAAACCCGGGGTGCTGATCTACAAGGTGGACTCGGAGGTGGACACCGGGCGCGGGCCGGTGACGGTCTCGGACAGCGCGAACGGCAGCGGCGGGTGCACGCGCCGCCCCAACGTGCACGCCGAGCTGTCGGACGCGCCGTTTCGGCCGGGCGAGACCTTCACCGACGACAAGGCGCACATCAGCATCGCGGTGCTGGCGGCCCTCCCGGACGGCGGCTTCCGGGTCCGCGTCACCCGCCCCTGACCCCTTCCACACGAGGAGCGCTCCCCATGAACACCACCCCCGAAGAACGCCTGGCGGCCGCCGGGCTGAAACTCCCGCCGGTCGCCCCGCCCGTCGCCGTGTACGTGCCGGCGGTGGTGAGCGGCCACTACGTGTACACCTCCGGCCAGCTGCCCATGGTGGACGGGGCACTGCAGCGCACCGGGAAGGTGGGCGGCGAGGTCACCCCGGAGGAGGGCGCCGAACTGGCCCGGCAGTGCGCGCTGAACGCCCTCGCCGCCGTGGCCTCGGTGGCCGGGGACCTGTCCGCCGTGAAACGGGTGGTGAAGGTCGTCGGCTTCGTGGCCTCCACCCCCGACTTCACCGGCCAGCCGGGCGTGGTCAACGGCGCGAGCGAACTGCTGGGCACCGCCTTCGGCGACGCGGGCATCCACGCACGCAGCGCGGTCGGGGTGGCCGTACTGCCGCTGGACGCGCCGGTGGAGGTCGAACTCACCGTGGAACTCCACACCCCGATGGGGGTCTGAACAGACCGTCCAGGGCGTTCAGGCGGTGACGGGCAGCGCGCGCAGCGCACGGAACCTGAACGTGGTGCTCCACTCCAGCTCCCGTACGGGCACCGCCGGCCGCAGCCCCGGCAGCCGCCGCAGCAGGGTCCCGAGGGCGAGCGTGACCTGCGTACGGGCCAGCGGTGCGCCGAGGCAGTAGTGCACCCCGTGCCCGAGGGCCAGGTGGGCCTTGTCGGCCCGGCCGGGATCGAAGCGGTCCGGGTCGGGGTAGCGGGCCGGGTCCCGGTGGGCGGAGGCGATCGAGAAGAGCACCGTGTCGCCCGCGGGGATCCGTACGCCGCCGATCTCGACCGGCTCGGTCGGGAAGCGGCGGATGGCGGTGTGGTTGGGGACCGCGTACCGGAAGAGCTCCTCGACGGCCTCCGGCAGCAGCTCCGGGCGCTCCAGCCCGTGCGTCAGGAGGGTGAGCAGACCGCCGCTGATCAGGTGCTGGACGTTCTCGCTTCCCGCCATGAGGATCAGGAAGGCGAGGGAGACCAGCTCGTCCTCGCCGAGCCGGTCGCCGGAGTCCCGGGCGGCGATCAGCCCCGACAGGATGTCGTCGCCGGGGGCGGCGCGCCGCGCGGCGACGAGCTCCACCAGGTACCCGTGGACGCTGCGCACCGCCCCGGCGAGCTCCTCGCCGCTGCCGGGCAGGAGCATCGACCCGATCCACCCGGCGAACCGCCCGTACTCCTCCTCCGGCACGGCCAGCAGGTCCCCGATGACCTTCAACGGCAGCGGCCTGGCGAACTCGGCGACCACCTCGGCGGTCCCCTCGGCCTCCAGCCGCGCGACGAGCCGGTCCGCGAACGCGTCGACCGCCGCCTGGATCGCCGTGCGCATCCCCTCGACGTGCCGGGGCGTGAACCCCTGCGCCACCAGGCGGCGCAGCCTCAGGTGGTCCTCGGGGCCGATGTTCAGCAGGTTCGCGTCCAGCGCGGGAGGCAGCGAGAAGCCCTTGAACCCGCCCCGGGAGTGCCGCTTGTCCACCGAGAACCTGCCGTCGGCCAGCCCCGCGCGCACATCGGCCTCGTGCGTCACGAGCCACACCGGCGCCCCGTCGGGCAGCGCGACCCGGTGCACGGACCCCTCGGCGCGCAGCCGCGCGTACACGGCATAGGGGTCCGCCGCGAACCCCTCCCCGAACGGCTGCGGCAACACGGCGGTCTCGGCGCTCGCGACGGCTTCGGTCATGTTTCTCCCCCTGGATACGACAATGCCCCTGCGACGATTATGCGGGGCCACGGCCACCGACGTGATCTTGCACGGAGGCCCCGGGGCGGGCGCCCTCCAGCAGGCCCGGGCGGGAAACCGGCCCACGGAGCCACTACCTGATCCGCTACGCTGTGCCTGGGCCGCTTCACGGCGACCCCGGGCCTCCTTCGAGGCCCCGCCTTCGTAGCTCAGGGGATAGAGCACCGCTCTCCTAAAGCGGGTGTCGCAGGTTCGAATCCTGCCGGGGGCACAGTGACGGGAGGCCCTCAGCCGGGATCGGCTGGGGGCCTTCGTCGTGGCCGGGGGCGGGCGGCGTCAGGCGACCAGGTCCGCGTAGAGGATCACGTTGTTGGTGCGGTGGCCGTTCTCGATGTCGCCGCCGCAGGTCAGGAGGCGGAGCTCCGGGCGGGCGGTGTCCGCGTAGACCTTCTGGGTGGGGAAGTCCTTCTTGTTGACGTCCTCGATCTCGTTCTTGTTGACGTCCTCGATCTCGCGGATCTTGAACCTCGCCGTGCTGCCGTCCTCGCGCGGGACCTCCACCAGGTCGCCGAGTCCGATCTTCGCGACGTCCTTCATCAGGGCCGGGCCGTGCTTCGTGTCGAAGTGGGCCACGAGGACCGAGACGCCCTTTTCGCCCGGGGTCGCGCCTAGGGTCCACCAGCCGGGGGTGTCCGCCTCCGTGTCGGGGCCGGGGACGTTCAGCTCGCCGGTGGTGGGGTCGGTCTTGAGGGCGAGCATCCGGTGGGCGTCCACCCCCGCCGCCTCGATCCTCAGGCCCGTGGGCCGGGAGCGCTCCAGGGCGGGGGCCGGGGACGGGGCCGGGGCGGCGGCGGGGGTGATCTTCGGGGCCGGCGGGAGCTTTGTCGCCGAGGCGGTGCCGCAGGCCGTGAGGGCGAGGGCGGCGGCCGTGAGGGTCAGGGCGGTGGCGGCCAGGGTGCGCGGGATCGGGGCGGAGGTGCGGGTGGGGGTGCGGGTGGGCGTGGGGGGCGTGGGCGTGGGGGCATGGGGGACGCTATGCGGGGCGTGTACGGGGGGGTGCGTCGGTGAGGTAACAGCTGCCCGGAGGGTCGGGCGCGGAGTCGTAAAGAGCCCTCCCGGGGAGGGGAGGGCTGACGTCAGCTGAGGCCCCTGCTGCGTTCGCCGATGCGGTCGCCCTGGGGGGTGCCGGACCGCTTGAGGGCGGCCTTGGTGTGTGCCCCGCCCTTCACCTTGGTGCGGAGGGGGCCTTCGAAACCGTGCTCGGGGCCGTGGCCCTGCGCGCGCCGCGTCTGGAGCTGGAGCTGCTCGACCGCCTTGGCGACCGCGGCCTGCACGTCCTGCTTCTGCTCTTTGCTCATCCCGTCGTCAACTCCTTCGGGAAGCGAAGCGACCAATCGGATTAATGGGATGGTATGCGGATGTGTGGCGTCGTGCACCCGGGCCGTTCGTCACGGGCGGCCCGCCGTCCCCCGGACGGTGCGCAGCAGCTCCTCCGGGCAGGGCGTCCCCCGCGGGAGCTGGTACTTCGCCGCGATCCGGTACTCCCCGGGCGCCGGGGCCAGCAGCTCCGTCCACGCGTCGCCCATGCCGTCGGGGGCGGCCTTGAACAGGCACCCGGCGGTGTTGGCGTACTCCTTCGGTGCCCCTGCCCCCGCCGCGCCCCGCGCCTTCGACGCCGGGGTCTCCTGAGGCGGCTCCACGGCCTTGCCCGTGGCGTCCACCAGGCCCAGCCACGGCGAGTGCGGGATCCGCACCAGCACCCGGCCCGGCGCCGAGACGTCCACGACCAGCTGGTCCGCTCCCGCCCGGACCACCCGTGCCGGCCCGCTCACCAGGCTCGTCGGATCCTCCACCTGGAACAGCCGCCAGTTCTCGTCGCCCCAGATCTGCCGCAGGTACGGCAGCCCCCCGCGCAGCAGCTCCGCCTCCGCCTCCCCGCCCGAGTCGGGCTTGTCGGCGGGCAGCACCACGTAGTGCACGGCCCAGCGCTCCAGCCAGCCCCGGTAGCTCTCGGCGGTGAGGGTGTCGTCGTAGAAGAGCGGGTTGCGCTCCAGGTCGGCCTGGCGGTTCCAGCCGCGCGCGAGGTTCACGTACGCCGGGAAGGCCGAGGACTCGCGGTGGCTGCTGGCCGGGACCACCTCCACGCGGCCCCGGTCGGCGCCGGCCTTCTGCAGCTGGTCGACCAGCGGGGCCAGCTCGCGGTTCCAGGCGGCCACCGGGGTGGTGCGGACGATGTCGGTGATGCTGTTGGTGGTGATCCAGGCGTTGAGGCCGACGAACGCCAGCAGTACGGCGTACCGGCGCCGGGTGCGGGGGGCCTCGTAGGGCAGGGCCGCGAGCAGGACCGCCCCGCCGAAGAGCATGACCAGGCGGGTGGCGTTCGAGCCGATCTGGGAGTCGATCACCCAGGTCAGGAACACCCCGAGGGCGTACACCGCCGCGGCGATCCGGACCGTCTTCCACCGCTTGGGCACGAGGAAGGCGATGGCCAGCCCGAAGACGAACGGCAGCCAGGCCGAGCCGATCTTCATCGGCTGGGTCCCGGAGAACGGGAACAGCCAGGCCGACAGCCCGACCACCGCCGCCGGGGCCAGCCCCAGGGCGTACGCGCCCGGGCGCCGCCGGCTCAGGAACAGCGCGGCCGCGACCACCCCGAGGAACAGCCCCGCGACCGGACTCGCGGCGGTCGCCAGCCCGGCCAGCGGCGCGGCGACGGCGGCCTTGGCCCAGCGCCGCCGGGCCCACTTGCGGGGCCAGCAGAAGACGGCGGCGACGGCCCCCAGCGCGAACAGGGTCCCGAGCCCGAAGGTGACGCGGCCCGAGAGGGCGTTGCAGAACAGGCCGTAGACCCCGGCCAGGGCCGGCCACAGCGGGCGCCGGACGGCACCCCGGCAGCGGGTCAGGACCAGGGCGAGCAGGGCCGCCGAGCAGGTCCCGGCGATCATCATCGTGGTGCGGACCCCGAGCACGTGCATGACGTACGGGGACACCACGCTGTACGAGACCGGGTGCATACCGCCGTACCAGGCGAGGTTGTACGCCGTGTCCGGGTGCCGGCCGACGAACTCCGCCCACGCGTCCTGCGCGGCCAGGTCCCCGCCGCTGTTGGCGAAGCAGAAGAACCAGACGACGTGCAGGACGGCCGCCACGGCGGCGGCCACCGGCACCGGGTGGCGGTGCGCCCAGCCCAGGACGCCGCCCGCCGGATCCGCGGCGGGCGGTTGCCGTCTCTGGCCGGGTACCCGGCCTCCGGGCTTGTGCTGCTCAGCTGTGGTCACGACCGATGCTCTCTTCCCGACACCGGCACGGCACGTTCGTTCGTCCCGTCCCGGCTCCCTGGACGCGCCACGGCGCCCCGGGGTTGCCCGGGGCGCCGTGCCGCGCCCGCCGACCCGTATCAGCCGATACGGGTCAGCTTGCTGGCGATGCCCGGCGAGGTCAGCTCCGACTGGAGCGCCACCGGCACCTTCACCTGACTGGCCCCGTCGCCGACGGTCAGCACGCCGACCGCCGTGCCGGCCTTCGCCGTCTCGGGGATCTTGGTACCGCCGTCACCGAGCTTGATGTCGACGGTCAGCGAGGACCAGCCGACCGCCTGCACGTCGGCGGTGGCGACGACCTTGGTCCGGCCGCCCACGCCGTCGTCCACGTACCCGACGACATCGCCCTTCTTCACGACGGGCGCGCCCTCCAGGGACTTCTGGGTGGCGACGAGGAGGTTCTTGCTCGCCGCGATGACCGTGTCGATGATCGGCGGCTTGTGCTGCCCGAGGACCGCGCCGACGATCAGCTGGTTGGTCTCGCCGACCTTCTTGTAGGCGGCGAAGAGGAGGTTTCCGCCGGCCTTGGTGGTCGTACCGGTCTTGATGCCGAGGGAGTCGTTGTACGGCACCAGGCGGTTCCAGTTCGGCCAGTTCTTGCCGGTCTGGTCGGTCCAGGAGGGCTTGCGGGTGATGTCCACCAGCGCGTCCAGCTCGACGATCTTCAGCCCGAGCTTGACCTGGTCCTCGGCGGTGCTGACGGTGGTCGCGTCCAGGCCCGAGGGGTCGGTGTAGGTCGTGTTCGTCATGCCGAGCTGCTTGGCGGTGTCGTTCATCTTCTTGACGAACGCCTCCTGGGAGCCGGAGTCCCAGCGGGCCAGCAGCCGCGCGATGTTGTTGGCCGACGGGATCATGAGGGCGGCGATCGCGTCGTACTCGGAGATCTTGTCGCCCTCCTTGACCGTGTTGAGGGTGGACTCGTTGTCCGACTTGTCCTTCTGGCCCTCGGTCTCGGCGGTCTTGTCGACGTCGATCATCGCGCCCTTCTCCCCCTTCTTGAAGGGGTGGTCACGCATGATGATGTACGCCGTCATCGACTTGGTGACACTGGCGATCGGCACGGGCTTCTGCTCGCCGGACGAGCCGATCGTGCCGAGGCCGGCGGCGGCCATGGAGGCCTGGCCCTCGGTGGGCCAGGGCAGGTCGGGCGCCCCGCCGGGGAAGGTGTACTGGGACTTCGCCGTCAGGACGAGCTTCGGCGCGGGCAGCGGGCGCACCAGCTGCACGACGGCCAGGATGACGGCCAGCAGCACCACGATCGGCGCGTAGATCTTGACCCTCCGCACCACCGTCCGCATCGGGCTGGGCGGCGGGGGCGGGTTGTTGGTGAGGTCCGCCAGCATGTCGAGCGGCGGCCTGGGCGGCAGCGGCTGCTGCGTGGTGCGCTCGCTGGGGTCCAGCCGCCGCGCCGTGGGGGCGGGGGCGGGGGCGGGCTTCGGGGCGGCGGGCTTCGGCCCTTCGTCGCCCAACGGCACGAACGTGCTGACCCGCGCCTCGGGTGCGGGGGCCGGGCCGGCCTTCGGCGCGGGCGCGCCGGGCTTCCCGGGCGCGTCCTTGCCGGCGCCGGCCGGGGCGGAACCCGGCTTGACGGCACGGAAGACGGCGGTCCGCTCGGAGTCCTCGGCGGGCTTCCCCGACCCGGACGAAGCCGCGTCGGCGGAGCCGTCGGCCGGGGCGGAGCCGGGCTTGACCTTGCCGAAGACGGCCGTGCGCTCGTCGGACGCGGCCGGCCCGCCGGACTTTCCGGACTCGCCGGGCTTTCCGGCCCCGGCAGCCCCACCGGGCGCTGCCGCGGCCGCCTTGCCGGCGTCGTCCGCCGGGGCGGAACCCGGCTTGGCCTTGCCGAAGACGGCCGTGCGCTCGTCGGACGCGGAGGGCCCGGCCGCACGCGGGTCCTGCCCGGCGGGCTTGCCGGGCCCGGCCGGAGCCGCCTTGCGGGCGGGGTCCGCCGGGCGGGTGCCCGGCTTGACCGTACGGAAGACGGCCGTGCGCTCCGACGGCTCGGCCGGGGCCTTCTTCTCCGCAGGCGCCGAAGCCGCGGCGTCCGCCACGTCCTCCCGGTCCGTCGCGTCCTTCGGGCCGGCGGCGTCCGAACCCGGCTTCACGGCACGGAAGACGGCCGTCCGCTCGGAGTCCTCGGACGGCGCGGCGGCACGCGGGTCCCGCGCGGTGGACTTGGCGGGCTCGGCGGGAGCCGCCTTGCCGGAGTCCGCCGCGGCGGAGCCGGGCTTGACGGCGCGGAAGACGGCCGTGCGCTCGTCGGACGGGGCCGCGGACCCGGCGGAACCCCGCCCGGAAGCGGCCTCAGAGCCCTTGGAGGAGTCCGCCGCGGCCGAACCCGGCTTCACGGCGCGGAAGACGGCCGTGCGCTCGTCGGACGGGGCCGCGGACCCGGCGGAACCCCGCTCGGAACCGGCCTCAGACCCCTTGGAGGAGTCCGCCGGGGCCGAACCCGGCTTGACCGTACGGAAGACGGCCGTGCGCTCGGAGGGCTCGGCGGTACGCGGGTCCCGCGAGCCGGCCGCCGCGGAACCCGGCTTCGCGGTACGCGGGTCGGCGGAGCCGGAGCGGGCGTCCGCGTCCTGGGGGGCGGGGTCCGAGGTCACCACGCCGAAGGCGGTGGTCCGCAGAGCGCCGGAACCGGAACCCGGCTTGGCGGACGCCGCACGGTCCGCGTCCTCGTCCTTCGCGGAGTCGGCCGCAGCAGACGCCGACTTGCCGGCGCGGAAGGCGGCCGTGCGCCCGGAGTCGGCCGGCGCCCCGTCGGAATCCGGCTCGGCGGAGGGCTTCGCGGCGTCGGCGGAAGCGGGCCGGTCCGCCGCCGGGGCCTTGTCGGCGCGGCCGGAAGCGGAGTCGCGGCCGGGGGCCTGCTCGGGCCGGGTGTCCTCAGGGGCGGGGTCCGAGGCCGCCACCCCGAACGCGGTGGTGCGCGAGCCCGCGCCGGACTTCCCGGCACCGGCCGAACCGGAACCGGAATCCGACGTGCCGGACGCCGGACGGTCCGCGTCTTCGTCCCGCCCTGAGTCCGCCGGAGCGGAACCGGGCCTGACGGTGCGGAAGACGGCGGTCCGCTCGGAGGCGGGCGCGGCGGTCCCGGTCGGCTTCCCTCCGTCACCCTCAGAGGCGGATGCGCCGTCCGCCGGGCCGGCGGTGGCTGCGGCGTCCTTGCCGGAGTCCCCGGAAGCGGAACCCTGCCGGGGCTCCCCGGACTTCGCCGGGGACGCCTCACGTTCCACCCGTCCGGGGGACCTCTCGGCACCCTCCGCGCCATCAAGGTCGCGAGCGCCCGCGCCGGTGCCGGCGCCCGGACCGCTGTAGGAGTCCAGGCCGTCGTCGGTAGCCGGGCCGTCGTCGGAAGCCGGGCCGTCGTCGGTAGCCGGGCCGTCGTCGGAGTCCGGGTCCGCGCCCGGCGCCTGCTCGGAGGCCGCGTCCGGGCCCCGGCCCGCCGCCCGGTCCGCAACCGCCCGGGCCGCCACGGCGTCCTTCACCGGAACGCGGGGCTGGAACACCGAGACCCTCGGGTCCTGCTCCCCGGCCCCGGAGGACTTCGCCGCCCCCGACGCTCCTTCACTTACCGACTTGTCGGGGGACTCGCCCGCCACCGTTCCTCCTCGATCGCCGTCCGGTCACTGTCCGAACCGTCTAACAGTGTCCCGTCTCGGGGGCCTCGCCCACGTGCTAGACGAGAACGACATAGCTACTGGTTCCCCCACAAAGCGATCAGGCGCTCTCGACAGATGAATGTGAGAGGCGTCACCCTGTCACTCATCCACGCGGGGAGGCATGGATGGGCAGGAGCCGCAGAACAATTCCAGAGGAGCTTCTGCTGCTCGCCCTGGACCCGGCCACGGGTACCACGGCGCAGCCGCAGTCGCTCGACCTCGGCCTGGCCGGGGCACAGCTAGTGGAGCTGGCTCTGGCAGGACGGATAGCCCCTGACGGGGATCGTATCGCCGTGGTGATGCCACGGCCGACAGGAGATCCGACTCTGGACTCCGCACTGGAACTGCTGCGCAGGCGCGGCAGCCCGGTACGGGCCGTCCACTGGATCGGCGGACCCCGGCTGGGGCTCCGCCAGATTTACCTCGCCCACCTGGAGCGCTGCGGCATGGTGCATGCCGTCGCGGGACAGATGTGCGGGGTGCTGCCGACGACTCGCTACCAGGCGACGGACACGGCCATCAGCCGGGAGATCCGTGCCCGGCTCGACAGTGCGATCCGCACCGGCGTACCGCCGGACCCGCGGACCGCGGCGCTCGCCGCACTGGCCCACGCGGTCGGACTCGGCAAGCACCTGTACCCCGGCAACGAGGGTCGGTCGTCCAGGTCCCGGCTGCGGGACCTGATCCGGCACGACCCGATGGGCGGTCTCGTGGCGCACGCCGTCATGGACGTCCAGAACGGCGTGGCCGCACAGCCGCGCCGCGACCGCGCCCCGGCACCGCAGCCGGCCGCCCGGGCCACGGCGGGCGGCGTGCCGCTCCAGCCGCGCCGGACGGGTGCGATGGCCCGCGCGGCCGCGCACTGAGCGCACGGCAGGCACGGCAGGCACGGCACAGCAAGTACCGCACGCACGTCCGGTACCACCGCACGACCCGCGACACCCCTAGCTCCACCAGCGGGAAAACGATCCAACTCCGCAACCGGTCATCCCCCAGAGGCCCGGTACGGGAGCCCCCGGCACGCGGGGTGGCGGGACCGACGCATCGGCCCCCGCCACCCCGCGCGTCTGTTTTTCCGCGCCGTTCCCCAGCGGCGCCGCACCCTTCGGTGGCAGTCTGCTGAACATCAGACACGTAGAGAGACAGCTACCGAAGAAGGCGGAGGTGCCGATCCCGTGGCGTCCAATGTCAATCCCACCGTCCGACGCCGCCGACTGGGCATGGAGTTGCGCAAGCTCCGCGAGGACAAGGGCATGACGGCCGAACAGGTCGCCGAACGCCTCCTCGTCTCCCAGTCGAAGATCAGCCGGCTGGAGAACGGCCGCCGTTCCATCAGCCAGCGCGACGTCCGCGACCTGTGCGAGGTGTACGAGGTGGAGGACCCCCGGCTGGTGGACTCGCTCATGCAGATGGCCAAGGACTCCCGCCAGCAGGGCTGGTGGCAC
Organism: Streptomyces katrae; assembly: GCF_002028425.1. Lineage (GTDB taxonomy): Bacteria > Actinomycetota > Actinomycetes > Streptomycetales > Streptomycetaceae > Streptomyces > Streptomyces katrae_A. The sequence goes on from NZ_CP020042.1 coordinate 3,379,942, forward strand.
GCCTTCGGCGACATCCCGTACAGCGTCTACATCGGCCTGGAGACCGACGCGGCCAGCCTGCGCACGTACGAGCCCCAGATGGTCCCGGGCCTGCTCCAGACCCCCGAGTACGCCCAGGCCCTGATCCGCGGCGCGCTGCCGGAGACGGCGCCCGCCGACGTGGAGAAGCGCGTCCAGGTCCGGATGCACCGCCAGAAGCGGCTGTCCGAGACGGACAACAACAACGCGGAAGTCGGGCCGCTGCGGCTGTGGGCGGTGATCGACGAGGCGGTGCTGCGCCGGCACGTGGGCGATCCCCAGTTGATGATCCGGCAGCTGCAGTTCCTGATAGAGCAGTCGCACCAGCCGTACATCACCGTGCAGGTGATGCCGTTCACGATGGGCGCCCATCCCGGGGTGAACGGCCAGTACGCGATTCTGGAATTCCCGGACGCCTCGGACTCGACGGTGGTCTACATCGAGGGCGTCACGAGCGATTTGTACCTGGAGAAGGCGAACGACGTCCAGAAATACAGCGTGATGTACGAACACCTGAGGGCCCAGGCCCTCAATGTGGAACAGACCCGGCAGTTCATCTCCGAGGTGATCGACCACTACGCGGCCCTGGACAAGTAGGGAGGTGGCAGGGGGTCCGGCACGGTACACCGTCGGTCCCCGGCCGGAAAAGGCCTGACTGGAATATGCCACCCGGTCGAGTGAATGCCTGCTTCGCCCATCGGGAAGTGCCGGTAGCGTCGATCACGTCGGCCCGGGGAATGGAGCCGGCGCACAGCCGGGAACTCCCGGAACCACTCTCTGAACCGGAGAAGAACCATGGGCATTCGTCAGGGCGGCACCGAAAACTGGACCAAGTCTTCCTACTCCGGCGGAAACGGCGCCTGCGTCGAGGTCAAGTCCCCCGTCACCGAGGCGATCGCGGTCCGCGACTCCAAGGTGCAGGACGGCCCGTCGATCACCTTCGCCCCCGGCTCCTGGACCTCCTTCGTGACCGGCGTCGTCGAGGACCGGCTCGTCTGAGCACCTCGGCCCGCACCCCTGACTGGAGCCCTCTCGACCGGTCCGCCGTCCTGGCCGAGGGGGCTCGGCCATGTCCGCGCACGGACGTGCGGCCGGCCCCCTCCCCGACCGGCGGTCAGCGCAGCTGGTCCACGTACCGGTCGGTCCCCGGCACCGTCGGGACGAACGGCGCCACCAGCTCCACCCGCCCCAGCCCCGACTCCGCGACCTCCGCGTCCAGCCCCTGGAAGCGGTCCCAGCAGCCGCGCGGGTCGGCCTCCAGGAACCACAGCAGGGTGAGGCGGCTGTCGACCCCCTCCACCTGCTTGACGTAGGTCATCCGGTCCCCCGGCAGCGGCGTCGGCCGGAAGACGGTGACCATCGCCGCCGGTGAGCCGTGCAGCCGGCGCGGCAGCGCCCGGGAGCGCAGCCACTCCAGCAGCTCGGCGCGCCGCCCGGGGCCCTCGGCGTCGACGACCTGGAGGACCAGCCCGGAGTACGGGTGGTCCAGGGCGTGGTAGTCGCGGGGGCCGGCGGCCCCGTCGCGGTAGACGGTGGCCTCGTGGTCCTGGAAGGCCGTGAAGACGTGCGTACGGTCCTGGTAGACGCGGCCGTCGCGGTTGAGGCGCTTGTTGATGCCGACGGTCCACTTCATGTGCTCGTCGTAGCGGCCCTCGGTCACCCAGTACGTCGACAGGTAGCAGCCGGCCGTCACCGGCTGGGCCACCGCCGACTTCTCCGGGTAGCGCAGCTCCTGGAGTTCGCGGGTGGCCACCCAGCGGCGGCCCGCGTACATCCAGGGCATGGCCATCGCGCCCGCGTAGTAGTGGTCGTCCTCGTACCAGCGGTTGTACGCGTACTCGTGGCCCGGGTGGGGTTCGACCATGGTGATCAGCGCGTGGCCGGGGCGGACCCCGTACGGGCCGACGGCCGCGAGTCGGGCGTAGTCCTCGGCCCGGGTGTCCTGCGGCCCCCGCTCCTGCTCTTGTCTGCTCGTCATGGCACCGGTGTAGCTGATGTCCCGTCAGTTCGCGAGAGGGCGGGTGCTGTTCAGCCCTCGAAATGGTAGGTGCCGTCTGCATCTTTCCTGGCTAGGCTCACGATCACCCGCCACCCGAAGGAGCCCCCATGCCCCCCGCCGGTCCCGCTCCCCTGCCCGCCTTCGCCTCCCGTGCCCGCGCCGTGGGCGGCTCCCCCGTACGGGAGATCCTGGCGCTCACCGAACGCCCCGGGGTGATCTCCTTCGCCGGCGGTCTGCCCGCCCCCGAGCTCTTCGACACGGCCGGGCTCCGCGCCGCCTACGACAGTGCCCTCGCCGGGGCCGCCTCCGCCTCCCGCGCCCTGCAGTACTCCACCACCGAGGGCGCCCCCGAACTGCGCGCGGCCGTCGCCGCCCGGGCGGGCGCGCGCGGGCTGCCGACGACGGCGGACGACATCCTGATCACCACCGGCTCCCAGCAGGCCCTGACCCTGATCACCGCCACCCTCGTGGAACCCGGCGACACCGTCCTCGTGGAGAACCCCACCTACCTCGCGGCCCTCCAGTGCTTCGGGATGGCCGGGGCCCGTGTCATACCCGTGCCCTGCGACGAGGAGGGCCTGCTCCCCGACGCCCTCGCCGAGATCACCGCCCGCGAGCGCCCCAAGCTGCTCTACTCCGTCCCCACCTTCCAGAACCCCACCGGGCGCACCCTGCCCGGGGAGCGCCGCGCGGAGGTGGCGCGGACCGCGGCCCGCGCCGGGCTGTGGCTGGTGGAGGACGACCCGTACGGGGACCTGCGCTACGAGGGCGCCCACGAGCCCTGGCTCGCCGCCCACCCGGGCGCCGAGGACCGCACCGCCCTGATCGGCAGCTTCTCCAAGGTCATGGCCCCCGGGATGCGCCTGGGCTGGCTGCGCGCCCCGGCTGGCCTGCGGCGGGCGGCGGTGGTCGCGAAGCAGGCGGCCGACCTGCACACCTCGACGGTGGACCAGCTGGCGGCCGCCCACTACCTGGCCGCGCACGACCTCGACGCCCACGTCGCCCGCGTCCGCCGGGCCTACCGCACCCGCCGCGACGCCCTCCTGGCGGGCCTCGGCGCGGCCCTGCCCCCGGGCTCGGAGTGGAACCGCCCCCGGGGCGGCATGTTCGTCTGGGCCCGCCTCCCCGAGGGCCACGACGCGACGGCCCTCCTGAAGTCGGCCGTCGCCCACGACGTGGCGTACGTCCCCGGCGCCCCCTTCTTCACCGGCACCCCGGACCCGCGCACGCTGCGGCTGTCCTTCACGACGCACACCCCGGAGGAGATCGCGGTCGGCCTGGACCGCCTGGGCTCGGCGGTGGACTCCTACTCCCCGGCGTCCTCGTAGCGGGGCAGCCCGTCCGTGGAGATCGTCCAATGGGCGATGGTCACGTCCTCGCCGTAGAGGAAGTCCCGGCGGGTCGCGTAGCGGGGCCCGCCGGGCGTCCGGTGGATGTCGGACATGACGGCCCCCGTGCCGGTGCGGGGGTCGAACACGGCATAGACGGGGATGCCGAGGAGCGGGTAGTCCCGCATCTTGCCGACCCAGTCGTTGTCGGGGTTGGACCGGGAGACGACCTCGATGACGGCGAGGAGGGTGCGGGGGTCGAAGGGGCCCTCACCCTCCATGTCCGCGAGCGCCACGACCACGACGTCCGGATGCCGCATGACGCCCTCGGGCGCGTCCTCGACGTCCGGGGTGCCCGTGTGCGCCAGGAGGTCATCGGGCATGACCTTCTCCATACGGCGGCTGATGAGGGCGGCCGTCAGCTCGTGGGGACGGCCCGGGGACATCATGTCGTGGACGATTCCTTCCCGCGTGATCTCGAATTTGCCGGGAGCGGTGTCGTCCAGGGACTCCAGGGCCTCGCGCATGGCCTTGTACTGCGCCGGTTCCCGGCGGGCTGTGTCCGGGGCGATGGTCATGGCGGTGGCTCCTCGTCTGTGCCCAGGGGGCCGAGTCATCACCTTCATGCTAGGCAGCCTTGCCGCTGTGGGAGCGGCAGTCGCCGCAGGGGCCGGGTGCCGGGGCGCGGAAGGCGCGCTCGCAGCCGTCGCAGGTCTGCCAGGGGTGGATGGCGCGGTCCCCGGGCAGCGGGACGGTGGACAGGGGCGGGTGCCGGGGCGCGGGCAGCGGGACGGGGTAGGCGGCCTTCAGGCGGTAGGCGAGGAGGCCCGCCGGGTTGCGGAGGTCGTCCGGGACGTCGGCCGTCAGGGTGCGGCGCACGGCCTCGGGCGGGGCCGTCTCCAGCCAGCGCACCACGTCGGGGACGAGGCGTTCGACGTCCTTCTCGGAGAGGAGGAGGCGGGGGTCACGGGCCCGCAGGCCTGCCAGGAGGTGGGCGGCTTCGCGGTGCAGGAGGGTCGGGAAGCCCGCCGGGTGCGGGCGCTCGGGCGGGGACTGGTCGCACTGTTCCCCGGCCGGAGCGGAACCGGGGGCGGGGTCCCGGCGCTGCCGGGGCTGCTCCGCGCCCGGGGCGGGCGCGGGCGGCTCGGGCTCCGGGGCAGGTGTGGGGTCCGGGGCGGGTGTGGGGTCCGGGCCGGGTGTGGGGTCCGAGCCGGGGCCGGGGTCCGGGTCGGGGTCGGGGGCCGGGTCCGGGTCGGGGGCGGGGGCTGCGGGGCGGCCCGGTGGGTGTGGTGGCTGCGGGGGGACGGGGAACGGCGGGACGTTGTAGGCGACCGTGCGGGTGACGACCTGGCCGGCGGGGAGGCGGATGCGGCTGCGGCACAGGTAGCCGGCCTGTTCCAGTTCCCTCAGGGCGCGCCCGAGGCGGTACTCGCTCTCGGGGTAGCGGTCGGCGAGGGCGCGGATGCCGACCGGGGTGCCCTCGGGGAGCGACTGGATGTGCACCGCCACGCCGATCGCGAGCAGCGACAGGGTCGCGTGCTGGGCGAGCTCGTTGGCAACGACCGTGAAGTCGCGCGTAAGGGCGACTTTCGCGTGCGTGACGCCGGAGAAGCCACCGGATCGGGCGGTTCGGGCCGGAACACGGCGCGGCGCGGGCAGGCCCGCGTTAGGCTGCTGGAAGACCATAGGGAAGGCGCTTACTTCCTCGTGGATCAGGCCCTCGGCCGGGATTCGCACTCCCGCCGGGGGCCGTCTCATGTCTGGGGTTGTCGGCGCGAGCATATGCCCGGCAACCACCTCCAACTCCAGCCGAGTTGGCATAGTTCACCCGTCCGAGCGACCAGGTCCGCGCGGGGAGGCTGGTGGGGTTGGTCTGGTTCTTTCCCCCGGTTCTTTGGTCTTTTGACGTGCGGGGCGACCGTCCGGCGGGCCGCCGTGGCGTAGGTTTTCGCGACCCGGTTCGAACGCATGGGCTAGGCGTAGAGGGCCTCTATTTCGGCCGCGTAGCGGTCCGCCACGGCCGCGCGGCGGAGTTTGAGGGTGGGGGTCAAGGTGCCCGCCTCGACCGAGAGTTCCTCGGTCAGGACGTGGAAGGCGCGGATGCGGGCCGGGCGGGAGACGGTGGCGTTGGCGGCGGTCACGGCCCGTTCGAGGTGGGCGCGCAGCGCCGGGTGGGCGGTCGGGGCGGGGCCGAGGTCCAGGGATTCGCGGGCCGCCCAGGCGGCGAGCTCCCCGGAGTCCAGGGCCAGCAGGGCCACCGGGTGCGGGCGCCGGTCGCCGATCAGCACCGCCCGGGCGACGAGCGGGGAGGCCTGCTGGACGGCGAACTCCACCTCCGTCGGGGTGATGTTCTTGCCGGCCGAGGTGATGATCAGCTCCTTCTTGCGGCCGGTGATGGTGAGGAACCCGTCGGCGTCGAGGGCGCCCAGGTCCCCGGTGTGCAGCCAGCCGTCCGCGTCCAGGGCCTGCGCCGTCGCGGCGGGGTTCGCGTGGTAGCCGGGGAAGACCATCGGGCCCCGGGCCAGCACCTCCCCGTCCCCGGCGATGCGCACCTCGCAGCCCGCCAGGGGCCGCCCCACCGTGCCGGGGCGGGCGGCGCCGGGGTGGTTGAGGCTGATCGCCCCGCCGGACTCGGTCATCCCGTAGCCCTCGAACACCCGGATCCCGCAGGCCCGCAGGAAGTCCAGGGCGGCCGGGGCGATCGGGGCCCCGCCGGTCAGGGCCCAGCGGAGACGACCGCCGAAGGCCTGCCTGACCGGGGCATAGAGGGAACGTTCCGCCTCCTCGTACGCCGGGCCGTCCTCGGGAGGGAGGCGGTCATCGGCCGCGAGCACGCCCAGCCGTACGGCCTCCTCGAACCGCTCCCGGCCGCCCTCGCTCCCCTCGGCCAGCGCCAGCACCACCGCGTGGACCTTCTCGAACAGCCGCGGCACCGACGGCAGGTGCGTGGGCCGGGCCTGCGCCAGTTCGGCGAGCACGTCCTCCACCCGGCCCCCGAAGTAGCACAGCTCCCCGCCCTGCAGCAGGGTGGTGAACTGGATGAGCTGCGCCAGCAGATGGGCCAGCGGCAGGTACAGGTACGTGGAGTCGCCGGGGCCGCCCTCGACCAGCGGGAGGGTGGCGTCCTGGACGGCCCCGAGGTTGCCGTGGGTGAGCCGGCAGCCCTTCGGCAGGCCGGTGGTGCCCGAGGTGTAGACGATGGCGGCGTCGTCCCCGGGGGCCACGGAGGCGGCCCGCGCAGCGAGTTCGGCCTCCGGGGCCAGGGGCAGGGCTGCGGTCCCGTCCATCGTCACGACCGCCCGCAGCGCGGGCAGCTCCGGCCGCAGCGCCTCCACCCGGGCCGCCTGCGCGGCGTTCTCGCAGACGGCCGCCACCGCCGCGGAGTCGGCCAGCACCCAGGCCAGCTCCTCCTCCCCCGCCGTCGGGTACACCGGCACCAGCACGGCGCCCGCCGCCAGCACCCCGAAGTGCGCGTACGTCCACTCCGGCCGGGTCTCCGCGAGCACCGCCACCCGCTCCCCGGGCCCGACGCCCAGCCCCATCAGGCCGCGCCCCGCCTCCCGTACCGACGCGGCGAGTTCGGCGTACGTCCGGGTCCGCCAGCCGCCGTCCGGGCCGTCTGCGTCTTCCGGGCCGTCGGGGCTGTCGGCGCCGTCCGGGCCGTCCGGTGCGCGGAACCTGAGGGCCGTCAGCGGCCCGTACCGCTCCTCGGTCCACTGGGTGAACACCGCCAGTGTGTCCGGCCGACCGTCCATCGCACGCCCTCCCCGGATAGGTGACCCCCCGATGGTGGGCGCGCGCGGCGCCCCGGCGGCATGACCGGAAGCGTCAGCCCCGCTGACCCCAGCGCTCACGGGGGCTACCGTCGGAGCCATGGGGAGGCGGACGGTCAGCGTGCACCACGTGCGCGCCGTGCTCGCGGGTGCGCGGGGCGACGGCGTGGACCTCGTACCGCTGCTCCAGGAGGCGCAGATCCCGCCGCTGCTGCTGGGCGACGACCGGGCACGGGTCACGCCCGCGCAGTTCGCGCGCCTGTTCCGGGCGCTGTACCGGACCACGCGGGACGAGTTCCTGGGCCTGGCGGCGGTGCCGAGCAGGCCGGGGACCTTCGCGATGATGTGCTACGCCTGCGCGGGCTGCCCGGACCTGGGCGCGGCCGTGGAGCGGGCCGCCGCCTTCTACGGGCTGTTCCCGGGCGGCCCGGAGCTGGCGCTCGAAGTGGAGGGCGGCCAGGCCCTGTTCACGGTACGCGGGGAGCTAGGGCGGGACGGGGAGAGGTTCCTGTCGGAGTGCGTGCTGGCGATCTGGCACCGGCTCAGCAGCTGGATGGTAGGCCGGCGCATCCCCCTGACCGGCGCCTCGTTCGCCTATCCCGCGCCGCCGCACCGGGAGGAGTACGCGGTGCTGTTCGACTGCCCGGTGCGGTTCGGGGCCGAGCGTACGGCCGCCGCGTTCGACGCGCACTGGCTGACCGCCCCGCTGGTGCGCGACGAGCCCGCGCTGGACGCGATGCTGCGCCGGGCCCCGTTCGACCTGCTCTCGCGCCCCGAGTACGGGACCACGGTCGCCGAACAGGTACGCCGCTCCCTGGCCCGGGGGCTGCGCGGGGCGCCGGGGCTGCCGGAGCTCGGGGAGGTCGCGTCCCGCCTGGCGGTCTCCCCGGCGACCCTGCGGCGCCGGCTCCAGCAGGAGGGCACCTCCTTCCAGCGGCTGAAGGACCAGGTCAGACGGGACGCGGCGATCGCGGGCCTGGCCGAGAGCGGGGAGCCGATCGCGGAACTCGCGGCCCGCCTGGGCTTCTCGGAGGACACCGCCTTCCACCGCGCCTTCCGCCGCTGGACGGGCACGACGCCGGGCGCGTACCGGATCGCCTCCGGCGGCTAGGAGGTGCCGGGGGTCGCGCGGGCGGGGCGGGCGTCACTCGGGCGGGGGTGTGAGGGGCGGTCAGGAAAGGTGAGCTGCGCGGTCAGCGACATGCCGAGCGGTCGGTCACTACCGTCGCCTCACCTACCCCCACACGGACGTTGGGAGATCCGCCCATGCGTTTGCGAACCTCCGCCCTGGTCGCCGCCGTCACCGCCCTGGTCCTGTCGGCCTGGGTGCCGGCCACCGCCGCACAGGGCGCCGAGGAGGGCTCCGCCGCCCGGCCCGGTGACATCGTCGACAGCGCCCCGTCCGCCTTCCACCCGCTGCCCGGCCAGCCGACCGGTACCCGGGCCTGGAAGGTCCACTACCGCTCGACCACCGCCGACGGCGCCCCGAACGTGGTCTCGGGGACCGTCATCGTCCCGCAGGACGGCCGCACTGGGCCGCGCCCGCTCATCACGTACGCCGTCGGGACGGTCGGCCTGGGCGACTCCTGCGCGCCGAGCAACAACCTCCCGTACGGCACCGCCATGGAGGCCAACCTCATCCAGCAGCTGACCCTGCGCGGCTGGGCGGTGGTGGTCACGGACTACGAGGGCCTCGGCACCCCGGGCCTGCACACCTACACCGTCGGCCCGTCGGCCGGGCACGCCGTCCTGGACGCCGCCCGGGCCGCGATCCGGCTGCCGGAGGCGGGGCTGGGCGCGGACACCCCGGTCGGGATCATGGGGTACTCCCAGGGCGGGCAGGCCAGCAGCTGGGCCGCCGAGCTACAGGGGTCGTACGCGCCGGAGCTGAAGGTCAAGGGCACGGCCACGGGCGGGGTCCCGGCGGACCTGATGAAGGTGGCCGCGTTCAACAACGGCTCCTACGGCTCCGGCCTGATCTTCATGGCGGCGGCCGGGCAGGACGCGGCCTTCCCCGAGCTGAAGCTGGACTCCTACCTCAACCCGGCGGGCCGGGCCCTGGTCGAGGGGATGAAGGAGAACTGCGTGGCCATCGACTCGATCGCCGGCTCCTTCAAGCGGATCTCCGACCTGACCACCCGCGACCCGCTCGCCCAGCCCGACTGGCAGGCCCGGCTGGACCAGAGCCGGCTCGGCCGCACGGCCCCGGCAGCGCCGGTGCTCCAGTACCACGCGCTGGGCGACGAGCTGATCCCGTACGCGGTGGGGCGGCAGCTGCGGGCGGACTGGTGCGCGCGGGGCGCCGACCTCCAGTTCGACACCGTCCTGCTCGGCGAGCACGTCAGCGGGGTGATCACCCACTCCCCGGCGGCCGCGAACTGGCTGGCGGACCGCTTCGCGGGCCGCGCCACGCACCCCGACTGCTGACCGGACCCGGTCCGTCCGCGCCTGCCCCGCCGGTTCACTCGCCGGCGGGGCAGGCGCGCGTCCCGGCGGGAAGGCGGCCGTCGATCAGGAAGCCGTCCACGTAGCCGCGCACGCAGGCGGAGGAGGGGTAGCCGGTGTGCCCCTCGCCCTTGTGGTCGACGACCACCGCCGATCCGAGGCGCCGGGCGGTCTCCTCCGTCCACTCGTACGGGGTCGCCGGGTCGCCCCGGGTGCCGACGAGGAGCATGCGCGGGGCGCCGGGGTGGTCGATGCGGCGGATGAAGTCGGTGCCGGCGGGGCGTCCGTAGCAGGCCAGCACGGTCATCAGCTGGCGCGGGCCGAAGATCTCGGAGACCTCGCGGAACCGTGGGCCGAGGTCCCCGACCTCCTTCGCGATCACCGACGGGTCGGCCTTGTCATTGCTCCGGTCCGGGTCGTCGGCGCAGTTCACGGCGGTGATGGCGGCCGAGGCGTTGTCGGCGGGCACCTGGGAGGGGGTGCCCGTGGCGGCCGGCTCGGCGGGGGCCGGCTCGGCGGGGGCCAGGAGCCCTTCGAGGCCGGCAGGGTCGCCCTCGCGCTCGGCCCGGCCCAGGGCGGCGGCCAGGTCCGGCCAAGAGGCCTTGTCGTAGAGGGCGCTGCCGATGGCGAGGACCGCGTCGTCGCCGGTGAACGGGGTTCCTCCGGTACCGGTCATCGGGTGCTCGTCGAGACGGGCGACGAGGGCGTTGACCCTCTCCTTGGCGGTACGGGTGTTCGTGCCGTAGACGCAGTCCTGCTGGTGGGCGCACCAGGTCAGGAAGTGGTCGAGGGCGCGCTGCTGGCCGCGTGCGGAGGCGAGGGCCTGCTCGGTGAGGGAGTCGGCGAGGCTGTCGACGCCGTCGAGGACCATCCGGCCGGTGTTCTCCGGGTACAGGGCGGCGTACACGGCGCCGAGCCGGGTGCCGTAGGAGAAGCCGAGGTAGTCCAGCTTCTCCTCGCCGAGGGCCCGGCGGATGTCGTCCAGGTCGTGGGCGACGTGGACGGTGCCGATGTACTGGAGGACGCGTCCGGAGTGCCGCTCGCACTGGCGGACCTCGGCGCGCAGGGCGGCCAGCTGGGTGGCGGGGTCGCCGGGATCGCCGGTGCCGGCCCCGGAGTCGGCGGCCTGGACGCCGCCGCAGGAGACGGGGTCGCTGAGGCCGACGCCGCGCGGGTCGAAGGCGATCAGGTCGTAGCGCTCGTTGAGCTTGGCGAAGAGGGCGGGATCGGCGGCGAGGTAGGCGATCCCGGGGGCGCCGGGGCCGCCGTAGTTCAGCAGGAGGGACCCGGCGCGGCGGCCGCGCGCGGGGGCGGTGGCGGGCAGTTTGGCCAGGGCCACGCGGGTGGTGCCCTTGGCGGGGTGGTCGTGGTCGAGGGGGACGGTCAGCGTGGCACACCGCATCCCGTCGGGCACGGGCTTCTCGGCGCAGTCACCCCACCGCAGGCCCTGGCGAGCGGGGCCGGGTCCGGTGCGTATGCCCTGGGCGGGCGCGGGGCCGGTGCGTATGCCCTGGGCCGGAGCGGGGCCGGTGCGTATGCCCTGGGCCGGAGCGGGGGCCAGGCCGGTACGCATGCCCTCCCCGGGCGCAGCGACCGTGCGCACGCCCTCCCCGGGCGCGGGGGTCGTGGGGGCGGTGGCGGCTGCGGGGGCGGTGGAGAGGGCGGCGGCCAGGGCGGCGGCGCAGGTGGCGGCACGTATGCGGGCGCGGGTACGGGCACGGGCAGGGCGCACGGCACGCTCCTCGGCTGGCCCCCCGGAACCGGTCAGCCCACGATAAGCGGCCCGCGCCGCCCCCGCCCGCCGGGCGGCGGGTCGCCGCCGCGCGGGGCCGCCCTCCTCCCCCACCCCCTCTGGGGCTCCGATACCGTGCCGCGCCCCGCACGCCGGCGGGGGACGGCTCCGCGCAGCGGCCCCTCAGGAGCCGCGGGGTGCCCGGTACAGGGCCTCGATGTCGGCCTCGTAGTCCCGGGCGACCGCACCCCGCTTCAGCTTCATCGACGGGGTGAGGTGCCCCCGTTCCTCCGTGAACTCCCCCGCCAGCACCGCGAACCGCCGTATCGACTCGGCCCGCGACACCAGCTTGTTCGCCTCGTCCACCGCCCGCTGGAGCTCCTCCAGCAGCTCCGGGTCCGTGACCAGTTCGCGCACCGGCACGTCCTGCTTCTTGTGCATCTGCCGCCAGTGCGCCAGCCCCTCCGGCTCCAGGGTGATCAGGGCCGCGATGTAGGGCCGGTTGTCGCCGATGACCATGCACTGGCCGACCAGCGGGTGCGCCCGCAGCCAGTCCTCCAGCGGGGCGGGGGCGACGTTCTTGCCGCCGGAGGTGATGATCAGGTCCTTCTTGCGGCCGGTGATGGTGAGGTAGCCGTCGGCGTCGAGCTCGCCGATGTCGCCCGTGGCCAGCCACTCCCCCGCCGGCTGCGCGGACACGTTCCAGTACCCGGCGAACACGTGCCCGCCGCGCAACAGCACCTCCCCGTCGTCGGCGATGCGCACCGCCGTGCCGGGCAGCGGCCAGCCGACCGTGCCCAGGCGGGGCCGCAGCGGCGGGGTGACGGTCGCGGCGGCCGTCGTCTCGGTGAGCCCGTACCCCTCGAAGACCTCGATGCCCGCGCCCGTGTAGAAGGCGGCGAGCCGCCGGCCGAGGGGGGAGCCTCCGCTGAGGATGTAGCGGACGCGGCCGCCGAGCGCGGCCCGGATGCGCCGGTAGACCAGCGGGTCGTACAGGGCGCGGGCGGCCCGCAGCGCCAGCCCCGGCGGGGCGCCCGCGGCCGTCGCCTCCCCGAAGCGCTGGGCGATGCGGGCGGCGCGGTCGAAGGAGGCGGCGCGGCCCATGCGTTCGGCGGTGGCACGGGCGGTGTTGTGGACCTTCTCCAGGACGTAGGGGATGGCGAGCAGGAAGGTCGGGCGGAAGCCCGCGAGGTCGGCGAGGAGGTCTTCGGTCTTGATGCTGGGGGCGTGGGCGAGCTTGACGCGGGCGCGCAGGCAGCCGACGGCGACCATCCGGCCGAAGACGTGCGACAACGGCAGGAAGAGCAGCGTGGAGGCGGGGTCCTTGCTGACGGAATCGAAGACGGGGTGGAGCAGCGCCACCGCGTTGTCGACCTCGGCGAAGAAGTTGCCGTGGGTCAGCGTGCAGCCCTTGGGCTGTCCGGTGGTGCCGGAGGTGTAGACGAGGGTGGCGTAGGACTCGGGCGTACGGGCGGCCCGGCGCGCCTGCACGATCGCGTCGGGGAGGTGTTCGCCGGCCTTGACCAGGCGGGCGATGGCGCCCGTGTCGAACTCCCACAGGTGGGCGAGGCCGGGCAGGTGGGCGCGTTCGGCGCTGATGAGCCGGGCCTGGACGGTGTCCTCGACGGCGCAGGCCACGGCCCCGGAGTCGTGGATGATCCAGCGGGCCTGGAGCGCGGAGGAGGTCGGGTAGATGGGGACGGTGACCAGCCCCGCCGCCCATCCCGCGAAGTCCAGCAGGGTCCACTCGTAGGTGGTCCGGGCCATGATGGCGAGCCGGTCGCCCTCCGCGAGGCCTTCGGCGATCAGGCCCTTGGCGACGGCTAGCACCTCGGCGGCGAACTCCGCGGCGGTGACGTCCCGCCAGGTGCCGTCGCGCTCCTTGCGGGCGAGTACGGGCTCGCCCGGGGCCTCCAGGGCGTTGAGGAAGGGCAGGTCCCCGAGCGATCCGCCGGCCGGCGCCACGGCGAGGGCGGGCACCGCCACCTCGCGCACCACTCCGGCGACGATCGTCTTGACGGGCTCGACCAGCTCCGGCTCGGCAGCGTCCACGGCTCGTTCTCCTCGGTCGATCGGAGTTACCGCCGGTAATCTACGCACGCGCGCACCCCGGGGAACACCCCTCGAACGAGCCCTCCCCCACAGCTCCACACCCCGCGAACGATCTCCACCCCTGGTCCGCACAACCTCACGGACCGGTCCCGACGAGCCGGAACGGCTGCGTCAGCCAGGGCGGAGGGGGAAGAATTCCGGACGTCCGCCAGGGCGCCGCCACCTTGAGGAGCAGCCGGTGTCGTCAGAGGAAGTCCAGTTAACGCTCACCCCCGCGCAGGCCGCCGCCGGAGCGACCGTCGACGCCCCCCTCCCCTCCGGGACCGTGCGGCTCCGGATACCGCCGGCCCGGGACGGCGACCTCGTCCGGGCCCGCATCGGCGACGAGGAGGTACTGCTGCGCATACGGGTGCCGGGCCCGGCCGCGACCCAGCCCGTACCGCCGCCACCACCCCCGCCCACGTCGGGGCCCACCCCCGCTCCCGCTCCCGCCGGGAAGTCCGGCGCCCTCGGCTGCCTGCTGGCGCTCGGCGTCGTCGCCGCGCTGGTCATCGGCATCGTGGTGGCGAGCGGCAGCGACGACGACTCCCGCCCCACCGCCACCGCCTCCGCCACGCCCTCCTCGGCCTACAGCCCGTACAGCCCGTACACCCCGCCCACGCCGACGCCGACGTACACCGACACCGGCACCCCGGCCACCGACCCGGCGGCCGCCCCGACGTTCTCGCTCCCCCTGCCCGGGCAGACCTCCGAGGCCCCCGCCCCTTCGACGAAGGGACCTGCCTCAACGGCCAGTTGCCGGACTCCACGACGGCGACGCGCGTCACCGGCGTCCACGAGGTCTCCTGCGGGGCCGACGACGCGCACTACCGGGTGATCCAGCGCTTCCCCGGAACCTCGGACATGAGCCGCTGCGACGAGAACTCCGATACGGAGTACGGCTTCTCGTACCGCTACACGATCAACGGCAGCGTCATCAACGAGTACGTGTACTGCCTGGTCGGCCTGGGCTCCTACGCCCGCAGCTAACCCTTTCCCACGCGAAGGGAGTTGAGCAGGGCGGCGCCGCGCGCGGCGTCGTCCACGCTCACCGCGAAGTCGCGCCCCTTCGCCCGTACGACCAGGCATTCGCCGCCGCGCAGCATCACCGTCGTGCCCAGCCCGTTGATCCGGTAGCCCCAGCCGCCGGCCCGGGCGGCCGTACGCACCTCCATGCGGGCCGACTCGATGTCCTCGGCGGCCCAGCGCCGCACCGGGTACCCGAGCGGGCCGAAGGCCACCTCCAGCCCCCGCCGCGTCACCCTCGCCCGGACCGAGGAGCAGGCCAGCACCGCGAGGGCGGCGAGCGCGAGGGTCCCGGCCGTCAGCCACGGGTCCGCGGCCAGGCCCGCCAGCCCGGCGAGCAGGGCGCCCAGCGCGGCGAGCGCGAACAGGCCGGCCAGCAGTTGCAGCCAGGGGTTGGCGGCGCTCGACAGCCAGACGAGCCGTTCCCCGTCCGGGATCTCCATCCGGGGCCCTTCCGCGGCCGGCGGCTCCGCCGCCCCTGCCCGTCGCCCGGGCAGCGCCACCCCGGCCCCGGCCAGCAGGGCCACCCCGGCCATCACCGCCACGCCCCACCCCGTCACGTCCCCGGCCTGACGCCAGTCGGCGACGTCCAGGTTGGCCCGTACGACCGAGGCCTGCGCCCCCGCGAGCATCACCCCGCCGAAGGCCAGCGCCGCCCGGCCCCAGGCGCGCCGGGGCCCGCGCCGGGCCCCGAACACCACCGCGGCCACCACGACCACCCACACCAGCGCCGGGAACACCACGGCCGCCCACAGCGGCATCGACCCGTCGGGCGCGTCGGAGCCCGCGCCCCAGTGGGTGGCCACCGGGTCCGGCAGCCGCCCGGCCGCCGCGAGCGGCAGCCCCACCAGCAGGACCAGCACCCCGGCCCCCCAGCCGACCGCTCCCCACATCCCACGGCCCTTCACGGCATCCCCCTGATCATCTCGATGAGCTCGGCCCTGCCGTACCCCAGCCGCGCCCCGTCGGCGACCAGGGCGCGCACCCGCTCCAGCAGCTGCGAGCGTCCGTCGGCGCCACCGGCGACGGTCACCCCGCGGCCGCGCCGGAACTCCAGCAACCCCTCGTCGCGCAGGGCGCGCAGGGCGCGCAGCACGGTGTTGGCGTTGACCCCCAGCACCTGCCCGAGCTCGCGCGCGGGCGGGATCCGGTCCCCGGGCGCGCACTCGCCGTCGGCGATGGCGCGCCGGATGGCACCGGCCACCTGCTCGTGCAGGGGGCGGGTGTCGGCGGTGTTCAGCCTCAGCAACATGGTGCTAATGACGCTAGCACCATCGGACGGAGGGGGCCACCGTCGGCGGGGAGCCGCCCGGCGGCCACGGAAGCGTGAAGCGGCCCGCGTCCACAGCCCGCCGTCAGCGGGGTGTTGCACAATGACCCCTGCCCCGGCGGCGGTTGACCGGGATCCGGCGGCGGCGGGCAGGGGGAGCGATGCGGGCGGGAGAGGAGCTGGCCGGGCGGTACCGGCTCGACGTGCGGCTCGGGCAGGGCGGCGTCGGCGAGGTGTGGCGGGCCCAGGACCTGGAGCTCGGGCGGGCCGTGGCCGTGAAGGTGCTGCTGGAGTTCGACGCCTCCGAGGAACAGCTGGGCCGGTTCCGGCGGGAGGCGGAGATCGGGGCGCGGCTACGGCACCCGGGGATCACGGTCGTCCACGACACCGGGCGGCACGGGAAGCGGCTGTTCATCGTGATGGAGCTGCTGGAGGGCATGGACCTCGCCCAGCGCCTCGCCGCGCACCCCGGGGGCGGGCTGCCGCTGCCCGAGGTGCTGGACCTGGGCCTGCAGGCGGCGGAGGCCCTCGCGGCGGCGCACGCGCAACAGGTGGTGCACCGGGACCTGAAGCCCGCGAACCTGTTCCTGCTCACCGAAGGCCGCCTGAAGATCTGCGACTTCGGCATCGCCCGCACCGCCCATGCCACGGCCTCCCTGACCGCCACCGGCCATGTCTTCGGCACCCCCGCCTATATGGCGCCCGAGCAGTGGCGCGGCGAACGGGTCGGGGCGAGCTGCGACATGTACGCACTGGGGGGCGTGCTGCACGCGCTGTCGACGGGTGCGCCGCCGTTCCCGGTCACCGAGACCCCATGGGTGCTGATGCGCCGCCACCTGGACGAGACCGCGCCCGCCCTGGACACCGTACGGGCGGACGTGCCGGCTCCGCTGGCGGAGCTGGTCGCCGGCCTGCTGGCCAAGGACCCGCGGGCCCGCCCCGACGCCCCGTCCGCCGCAGGGCGGCTGCGCGCCCTGCTGGCGACGACGGACGCACGGGTGCCGACCCGGGACACGGGGGCACCGCCCCCGGACGCACGGCCGCTGACCCGCGACACGCAGGCACCGCCCCCGGACGCGCAGGTGCCGCCGCCCGGGCCCGGCGCCGCGGCCCCGGACGGCCCGGCACTGCCGCCCGGCCCCCCGGGCGCGGACACCGCCGGGCCCACGCACCACGCCGGCCCCCCGGACCGGCCCGGCCCCCGCCCCGAACGCCGGGGCGGCGGTGGGCCGACGCGGCGCACGGTGCTGCTCGGGGGCCTGGGCGCCGCCGGGGCCGCGGGCGGGGCCTACGCGGCGCTGCGGCTGACCCGCTGGAGCGGCGGCGGCGCGGGCGCTGGGGGCGGGACGGCCGGCCCCCGGGCGGGGGTGGTCATCACCCATCACACCGACTCCGTCGGGTCGGTGGCGTTCAGCCCGGACGGCCGGTTCCTCGCGAGCGGGAGCAGCGACCGCACGGTCCGGCTGTGGAACATGGCGGCCGCCTCCGGCTCCTCCCCCTTCCGGGCCCGGTCCGCGACGGTGACGTGCGTGGCGTTCAGCCCCGACGGGAAGGTCCTCGCGAGCGCCGGGCTGGACCGGGCCATCGCCCTGTCGGACGTCGAACGCCGCAGTGACAAGGCCGAGCTGAAGGCGTCGGCCGGTGTGCTGGCGGCCGTCTTCAGCCCGGACGGCACGCTGCTCGCCGACGCCGACGACCGCACCGTCCGCCTCTGGGACCTCGCCGCCGGCACGGTGACCGCCACCCTCGACGCCCACGGCGGCACCGTCCGCTCGGTCGCGTTCAGCCCCGACGGCCGCACCCTGGCCAGCGGCGGTGAGGACGGCGCCGTCCGACTGTGGGACGTCACGGCCCGCTCCAACACCGCGACCCTCACCGGCCACACCGCGCACGTGGCCTCGGTGGCGTTCAGCCCGGACGGCCGCACCCTGGCCAGCGGCGGCGGCGACACCACCATCCGCCTCTGGGACCCGGCCACCGCCGCCGCAACCGCCACCCTCACCGGCAGCAACAGCACCGTCCGGTCGGTGGCCTTCAGCCCCGACGGCCGCACCCTCGCGGGCGGCGGCGGGCGGACGGTCCGGCTGTGGGACGTGGCCACGCGCACCGCCGCCACCAAGCTCAACGGGCACACCGGCGCCGTCACCGCCGTGGCCTTCAGCCCGGACGGCGTGCACCTGGCGAGCGGCAGCGAGGATTCCACCGTCCGCATCTGGCGGATCTCCTGAAAACCGCCGAGACCCCCGGGAATGTGCGCATGACCTACCGCCGCCACCCCCACGACAGCATCGACCTGCCCCAGGACCGGGGCTGCCTGCGGTGGGTGCTGGGCGCCCCCCTGGCCGTCCTCGTCTACCTGCCGGCCGCCTGTCTCTGCTACGTCTCCCTGGCCCTGCACCCGGACGGCCCGTACGACCGGATCCGCGACGACGCCCTGTTCACGGCCCACGCCTGCGTCGCCCTGTGCTTCGCCGGGCTGCTGCTGACCGCCGTGCCCGTCTTCCACCGCACCCTGGGCCGCTGGTGGTACGCGGCGCCCTTCGCCCTGGCCTCGATCGCCTTCCTGCGCGGCCAGACCCTCTGACGCCCGGCCGCCCGTCAGGAACCGGTGACGGCCCGCTCCAGCAGGTCGCGCAGCACCCGCTGCTCCTCCGGCGCGAGGCCCGCCACCGGCGAATCGACGTGGAGGAGGTCGAGCAGCCGGATCCGCAGCCCCGTGCCCTCGTCCGTCAGGACGAGGAGCTTGGCGCGCCGGTCCGTGGGGTGGCAACGACGCTCGACCAGGCCCTGCCTCTCCAGCCGGTCCACGACGAAGGTGGCGTTGGAGGGCTCGCAGTTCATCCGCTCGGCGAGCTCCCGCATGGTCATCGGCCCGGTCAGCTCCCGCAGGGCGGTCGCCTGCGCGGCGGTCAGGCCCAGGGCGGTGGCCCGCTTCCGCACGTGTTCGGCGATCCGCTGGGCGAGCCCGTCGACCAGGCCGCACAGCTGCCGTTCGGCGACGGCCTGCGACTGCGGCTCCGGGGACTTCGTCATGCCGCCCACCCTAACAACCCCATCAAGCCAATATATTTACAGCTTGAATGATTCAAGCTTGATGTTTATGGTGATCACCGTCGCGCACCGGCACCTCACCAGGGAGAAGAAATGCCCGACTTGACCGCATCCACCCACCGAGACGACGCCCGCCTCCGCCGCCCCTCGGGCGTCCGCTCCCTCCAGCTGGGCGAGACGAAGGTGTCCTACGTCCCGGACGGCGCCGTACGCCTGCGCCCCCTGAGCCTGCTCCCCGGCACCACCGACGCGACCTGGGCCGCGCACCCGGAGTACCTGGACGAGACGGGCCACCTGGCCGGCAGCGTCGGCGCCCTCCTCGTGGAGCACGGCGGCCGCGCCCTGCTCATCGACGCCGGTATCGGCCCGCACGCCTTCGAGAGCCCGGACGGCCCCCTGCACTCGGCCCACGGCGGCGCCCTCCCCGACAGCCTGGCCGCCCTCGGCCGCCGGCCCGAGGACATCGAGGCGGTGGCCTTCACCCACCTCCACCCCGACCACCTCGGCTGGGCCTGCGAACCCCTCCTCGGCCACGCCGAGTTCCTGATCTCCGAGCCGGAGTGGGAAGGCCGCGACGCCCTGGAGGCCCATGTGGCAGCGGCCCTCTCGAAGAACGTCCGCACGATCACCCACGACGAGGAGGTCTTCCCCGGCGTCCGCGTCCGCATCACCCCGGGCCACACGGTCGGGCACGCCGAGTACGTCATCACCGGCGGCGGCCGCCGCCTGATCGCCTTCGGCGACGCGATGCACTCGCCGATCCAGGCCTCCCACCCCTCCTGGTCCGCGGGCTTCGACCACGACCTCCCCGCCACGGCCGTCCACCGCCACCGCCTGGCGGCGGAGCTCGCCGAGCCGGACACGATCGGCTTCGGCGTCCACTTCGCGGACGTCGTCTTCGGCCGGATCGACCAGGACCCCGCCGGCCCGGCCTGGCACCCGGTGGACGCCTAGCCGCCGCCTAGCCAGCGCCTAGCCGGTGAGCCGTCCGGCGGCCTTCCGGGTGCGGGGCGGTGGGGCCTTGGCCAGACTAGCGGGGAGATGACCGAATCCCCCCTGGCCGGCCGGACGGACGGCCGGCTCCGCGGGCGGCTGCTGCTGCCGCCGGTCGTCGCCTGGCTGGTCTCCAACCTGGTCACCTGGGCGGTGGCGCGCGCCTCCGTCGCCGCGGACGGATCACGGGTGGCCTACTGGTCCACCGACAGCCGCCGCCGCTGGGACTCCGAGCACTACCTCTCCATCGCCCGCGGCGGCTACGAGATGTTCCGCTGCCAGGACCGGTACGCGAACTTCCCCGACGTCATGTGCGGGAACGTGGCCTGGTTCCCCGGGTACCCCATGGCGGTACGGGCGGTGTCCGGGACCGGGCTCTCCTACGAGCTCTCCGCCGCCGTCGTCACCGAGGCGGCGCTGCTCGGGATGTTCGCGGTGCTGTGGTGGCTGCTCGGCGCCCGGCTCAGCCGGGCCACCGCGCTGACCCTCGCCGTCGGCACCGTCTTCCCGGGCGGCGTCTACTTCCACGCCGTGTTCCCGATCGCCCTCGCGACACTGGCCCTGCTCGTCTGCGTCGCCGGCGTGGGGCGCGGGTCCTGGTGGGCCGCCACGGCGGGCGGCTTCGTGGCGGTCGCCTGTCACCCGGTCGGCGCCGTCGCCGTCGTGATGCTGCTGTCGAGCGCCCTGTTCGCATGGCGCGGGGACACCCGGCCGCGCCGGTGGGCCAAGGCCGGGCTGTCGGCGGCGGCCGCCGGGTGCGGGGCGCTGTGGGCCGCCTGGCAGATGTGGCAGGCGACGGGCCGCTGGGACGCGTACCGGACCATCCAGCGGATCAGCTACGGGCAGGGGGACCTCCGCGAGCCCTTCGCCGAGATGGTCCGGGCCTACCGGGTCCCGTTCCGCGACTGGTACACCCCCAAGGGCGACCTGCCCTGGCTGCTGGAGCACGCCCTCGCCGCGCACCGTCCACAGCTGTGGGTGAACGCCGCCTTCGTGCTGCTGGTGGTGGCGACGGCGGCCGTCCTGCTGCTGCGGCGCCGGCGGCTCGCGGCCGAGGAGTGGGCCGCGCTGGTCCTGACGGTGGCGGTGTTCCTGGTGCCGTTCGTCGCGGGGGCGCAGATGTCCTGGTACCGGGTCCACGCGCAGATGTTCGTCGGGCTGCTCCTGGTCCGGCGGACGCCCGTGTGGGTGCAGGTCCCGCTCCTGGCGGCCTGCGCGGCCCAGTACGCCCTTCTGGCGGCCATGTTCTTCGCCGGGGTGCTGGTCTGAGGGGCCTACCGCCCCTCCTCCCCGGTGTCGCGGGCCACGACGTACGTCGGCCGGGCCTGGACCGCCGTGTGGATGCGGGCCACGTACTCGCCGAGCATGCCCAGGCAGAACAGCTGGACGGCGCCGAAGAACAGCATGGTGATGATCAGGGAGGTCCAGCCGGGCAGCGTGTCGCCCGTGGCGTGGACGACGAGGGCCCACACCAGGAACCCCAGGCAGACCAGGGAGCTCAGCGCGCCGATCGCGGTGGCCAGCCGCAGCGGGACGGCGGAGAAGCTGGTGATGCTGTCGAAGGCCAGCAGGACCATCTTGTGCAAGGGGTACTTGGAGGTGCCCGCCGCCCGCTCCGCGCGCCGGTAGGCGATCTGCCCGCTGGGGAAGCCCAGCCAGGGGATGAGCAGGCGGTAGATCTGCTGCTGGTCGGGGAGGGTCTTGAGGGTGTCCACGACGGCACGGGACAGCAGCCGGAAGTCCCCGGCCTGGTCGGGTACGAAGGAGCCGGCGAGGCGGCGCATGAGCCGGTAGTAGACGCCGGCCGTGCGGCGTTTGAAGCCGCTGTCCGTGGAGCGGTCGGTGCGGACGCCGTAGACGATGTCGAGGCGTTCGGCCCGGGCGAGGGCGAGCATGTCGGGGATGACCTCCGGCGGGTCCTGGAGGTCCGCGTCGATGCTGACCACGTACGCGCCGCGGGCGCGGCGCAGTCCGGCGGTGAGGGCGGCCTGGTGGCCGCTGTTGCGCCTGAGGGTCACCACGCGCAGCTGCGGCCAGCCCGCGCGCAGGTCCTCCAGCAGGAGGGGGGTCCGGTCGGTGGAGCCGTCGTCGACGGCGATGACCTCGTACGGTTCGCCGCACCCGTCCAGGACCGGCCTGAGCCGTGCCGCCAGGACGGGCAGCACTTCCTCCTCGTTGAAGACGGGGACGGCGACCGACACGGCCGGCGCGTCCCCGCGCTCGTCGTCCACAGCCCTCATCATGCGCGAAGCCCCCGCCACCGGCACGCGGAGGAGGAAACGCCGCGGCCCCCGCCCGGACGGGGGCGGGGGCCGCGGCGTGCGGGTGCCGGCGCGTCAGGCGGCGACGGCGACCGGGGCCGGGGCGGCGGCGGGCTCGTCCAGCGGGGAGGACGAGGCGGCGGCGTAGGCCTCCTTGTCGAGGATGCCCTCTCGCGCGGCCACCAGGACAGGTGTTACAACTTGGCCGGCGACGTTGGTGGCCGTGCGCATCATGTCGAGGATCGGGTCGATCGCCATCAGCAGGCCGACGCCGGCGAGCGGCAGGCCCAGGGTGGAGAGGGTCAGGGTGAGCATGACCGTCGCACCGGTGAGACCGGCCGTGGCGGCGGAGCCGACGACCGAGACGAACGCGATGAGCAGGTACTCCTTGATGCCCAGCTGCACGTCGAAGATGTTGGCGATGAAGATCGCGGCAAGGGCCGGGTAGATCGCGGCGCAGCCGTCCATCTTGGTGGTGGCGCCGAACGGGACGGAGAAGGAGGCGTACTCCTTCGGGACGCCCAGGCGCTCGGTGACCTTCTGGGTGACCGGCATGGTGCCGACCGAGGAGCGGGAGACGAAGGCCAGCTGGATGGCGGGCCAGGCGCCCTTGAAGAACTGGACCGGGTTGACCTTGGCGACCGTGGCGAGGAGCAGCGGGTAGACGCCGAACATGACCAGGGCGCAGCCGATGTAGATGTCGGCGGTGAAGGTGGCGTACTTGCCGATCAGGTCCCAGCCGTAGCTGGCGATGGCGGTGCCGATGAGGCCGACGGTACCGATCGGTGCGAGCCGGATGACCCACCACAGGGCCTTCTGGAGGAGCTCCAGGACGGACTCGGCGAGGTTCAGGACGGGCTGGGCCTTGGCGCCGAGCTGGAGGGCGGCGATGCCGGCGACGGCGGCGAGGAAGACGATCTGCAGGACGTTCAGCTCGGTGAACGGGGTGACGATGTCCTTCGGCACGATGCCGGTCAGGAAGTCGATCCAGGAGCCGTGCCGCTTGGGCTCCTTGCCGTCGGCCGGGGTGAGGCCGGTGCCGGCGCCCGGGTCGGTCAGCAGGCCGATCGCGAGGCCGATGCCCACCGCGATCAGCGAGGTGATCATGAACCAGAGCAGGGTGCGGGAGGCGAGGCGGGCGGCGTTGTTCACCTTCCGCAGGTTGGTGATCGACACCAGGATCGCGAAGAAGACGAGCGGGGCGACGGCCAGCTTGAGCAGCTGGATGAAGATGTCACCGACCTGCTCCAGGGTGGTCTTCAGCCAGCTGACGTCCTGGCTGCGGGCTATCCAGCCGAAGAGGACGCCGAGCGCGAGACCGGCGACGATCTGGGCCCAGAAGGGGAACGTGAAGGAGGCCTTGGCGGGAGCCTGGGCCTGGGGGGACGTGGACACGGCAATCTCCGGGGGACGCACGGACGTACGGCGGAAGGTTTCTGCGGGGGGTGCGGTACGGCGGCAGCCGGAAAGGGGCCGGGCCGGCCGGCGACCGCTGCTGCGGGCGCTTCAGCGGCAACAGCAACAGGCCGCTGACACGCGGCGGCAGAGGTCGACGTGCAGGCGCGCCACGAGCGGGAGGCTCGGGCTCATCGGGTGCGCTGCGACGGTCAACATGCCGCACACGCTAACACTTCTGCTTTGAGAAACCCAAAGGGTTGCTTTGAGAACTGATCACGGACGCCTCGGTCCATGGCGCCCGCACACCCCCGGAAACGCCGAAGCCCCAGCGCGGCGGGGGGTGTTCCCGGCGCTGGGGCTCGTCGGTGGAGCGTTCGTATCAGCAGCTCACGCGCGGGCGGCGTCGTCGGCCGCGTCCTCCTGGCTGCGGTTCGCGGCGAGCTTCTGCTTCGCATCCGCGACGCGTCCGGAAATCTGCTGGGACATCTCCTCGCGCTGCTTGCGCAGCAGGACGAAGGAGAGCGGCGCGGAGAGCACCAGCGCGAGCAGCACGACCCAGGCGGGGTTGGCGGCGCCCAGCCCCTTGGGCACGACGCCGAAGTGGACGAGGAGGGCGACGAAGACCAGGCATCCGACGAAGATGCCCAGGCGCATCGCGGTGTAGCGGATCGTCGCACTCGGCTTGAGGGACACGATGACCCCTTCTTTCTCATCGGAAACGTCGGACGCGTCGGCACGTACCCGTCCAGTGAAGCACGCCGGGCCTGGGCACACGGCCGTCGGGGGCCTCAGTGCAGGGGGAGCAGCATCGTGATGCCGTCGCGGTCGTCGCCGGGGGCGACGCGGATGGCGCCGGGGATCCGGCCGACCTCCTTGTAGCCGCAGGCCGCGTAGAAGTGCTCCAGGCCCATGCCGCCCCGGCACTCCAGGACGACGGCCTCGATGCCGTCCAGCGTGCGCGCGGCGTCGGCGAGGGCGGCCATCAGCGCGCGGCCGGCGCCGCGGCCCTGGAGGGAGGGGCGGACCATGACGGTGTACGCGTACACCCAGTGCGTCATCAGGCGGTGCGGGTTGAAGGCGAGGAAGGCCACGGCGGCCACGGTCCCGTCCGCGTCGCGCCCGATCAGCAGCCGGTGGCGGCCCTCGGCCATCGCGACGAGGTGCTTGACCAGGGCGGGCCGGATGTCCTCGAGGGTGACGGGCGGGACGAACCCGACGGCGCCCCCGGCATTGGAGACCTCGGTCCACAGCTCCGCGATGCCGTCGCGGAGGGCGGGGTCGACGACGGGATCGAAGGTGAAGGCAAGGGTCGTAAGGGTCACAGTGGAAAGGTATCTATTACCTGCCCGCCCCGGCAACGGGTTTCCGGCATGCGGCAGGCCCCGGTCCGCCGGGGACCGGGGCCTGCGCACGGGCCGGACGGGGCGTCAGACGCGCATCGCCTGCGGGGTCTCGCGCAGCGAGGCGTCCGGGCCGGGGTACTCGCGGATGATCTCGTAGCGCGTGTTGCGCTCGACGGGGCGGAAACCCGCCTCGCGGATCAGCTCGAGGAGGTCGTCGCGGGTCAGCTTGTTCGGGGTGCCGTAGTTGTCCGCGTCGTGCGTGATCTTGTACTCGACCACCGAGCCGTCCATGTCGTCCGCCCCGTGCTGGAGCGCGAGCTGGGCGGTCTGCACGCCGTGCATCACCCAGAACACCTTGACGTGCGGCACGTTGTCGAACAGCAGGCGCGAGACCGCGAAGGTCTTGAGCGCCTCGGCGCCCGTCGCCATCGTCGTGCGCGCCTGGAGCTTGTTGCGGACCTTGCCGTCCTTCATGTCCACGAAGTCGTGCTGGTAGCGCAGCGGGATGAAGACCTGGAAGCCGCCGGTCTCGTCCTGGAGCTCGCGCAGGCGGAGCACGTGGTCCACGCGGTGGCGCGGCTCCTCGATGTGCCCGTAGAGCATGGTGCTCGGGGTCTTGAGCCCCTTCTCGTGCGCGAGGCGGTGGATGCGCGACCAGTCCTCCCAGTGGGTGCGGTGGTCGACGATGTGCTGACGCACCTCCCAGTCGAAGATCTCCGCGCCGCCGCCGGTCAGGGACTCCAGCCCCGCCTCGATCAGCTCGTCGAGGATCTCGGAGGCCGACAGGCCCGAGATGGTCTCGAAGTGGTGGATCTCCGTCGCCGTGAACGCCTTCAGCGAGACGTTCGGCAGCGCCTCCTTGAGGGCGGAGAGCGAGCGCGGGTAGTAGCGCCACGGGAGGGAGGGGTGCAGGCCGTTGACGATGTGCAGCTCGGTGAGGTTCTCGTTCTCCATGGCCTTGGCCAGGCGGACGGCCTCCTCGATGCGCATCGTGTACGCGTCCTTCTCGCCCGGCTTGCGCTGGAACGAGCAGTACGCGCAGGAGGCGGTGCACACGTTCGTCATGTTGAGGTGGCGGTTGACGTTGAAGTGGACCACGTCGCCGTTCTTGCGGGTGCGCACCTCGTGGGCGAGACCGCCCAGCCACGCCAGGTCGTCCGACTCGTAGAGGGCGATGCCGTCCTCACGCGTCAGCCGCTCGCCGGAGCGGACCTTCTCCTCCAGCTCGCGCTTGAGCCCAGCGTCCATGCCGGTGTCTCCCTGTCTTTTCCTGTCCCAGCCTGTGTGCAACCGCCACCCACCGTACTCTCAGGCGTCCTCGGGCAGCTCGCCGACCCGGTTCTCCCACTTGGTGGAGAGGACGATCGTGGTGCGGGTGCGGGAGACGCCCTTGGTGCCGGAGAGCTTGCGGATGATCTTCTCCAGGCCGTCGACGTCGCTGGCGCGGACCTTGAGCATGAAGGAGTCGTCGCCGGCGATGAACCAGCAGTCCTCGATCTCGGCGAGGTCGCGCAGCCGGCGGGCCACGTCCTCGTGGTCGGCGGCGTCGGAGAGGGAGATGCCGATCAGCGCGGTGACGCCGAGGCCGAGCTCGGCGGCGGCGACGGTCGCGCGGTAACCGGTGATGACGCCGGCCGTCTCCAGACGGTTGATCCGGTCGGTGACGCTGGGGCCGGAGAGGCCCACGAGACGGCCCAGCTCCGCGTACGAGGCACGACCGTTCTCCCGGAGTGCCTGGATGAGCTGCCTGTCCACCGTGTCCATTACGTGGAGCCTTCCATTATTCGGCGATCCTGCAAGTTTAGGTATAGAATCAAAGGCACACAGGGTCAACACCCTGTGAATCTTTCAACAGATCAATGACGATCTTCAGGAGTGGTTCACCGTGTACACGATCGAGATGGCCTACGCGCACATGCGACAGCTCCAGGAGCTGGCCAACCGATCCCGCACCGACCAGCCCGCAGCCGCCTACCGCAACGACAGGACCCGCAGGCCGCTCCGCGCCAAGAAGCGCTAGTCACGGGGGCGGGCGCTGCCAAGCTCCCCCTCCCAACGGCGGTACAGACCGTGCGGCACTCCCGCCGCGTCGAGCACCCGCCCGGCGACGAAGTCCACGAGGTCCTGGATGTGCGTCGCACCCGCATAGAACGCCGGAGAGGCGGGCAGCACGATCGCGCCCGCCTCGTCCAGCGCCACCAGATGCCTGAGCGTCTGCCCGTTCAGCGGGGTCTCCCGCACCGCGACCACCAGCCTGCGCCGCTCCTTCAGCGTCACGCTCGCGACCCGCTGGAGCAGGTCCTTCGACAGTCCGAGCGCCACGCCGGCCACACAGGCCGTGGACGCCGGGACGATCAGCATCCCCTTGACCGGGTACGAACCCGAGCTCGGCCCGGCCGCCAGGTCCCCGGCCGCCCAGTACCGCACGTCGTCGAGCGCCGGCACCGCGAAGGTCCCCGGCTTGCCGTCGGCGCCCCGCGCCAGCCACTCGGCCAGATCGTCGCGCCAGTGCGCGTCCCGGAAGGCGATCCCGGTCTCGTCCAGCAGGGTCAGCCGCGAGGCCCGGCTGACCACCAGGTCCACCGCCTCGCCCGCCGCGAGCAGCCCTCGGACCACCGAGGCCGCGTACGGCGTCCCGGACGCCCCGGAAACCCCCACCACCCAGGGGGTGCGCTTGCGCTCAGTCATACCTCCGAGACTATCCGGCCACACCGGGAGGACACTCGTTAAGGTGTGCCGGGCGCTCCCCGGACCGGACCGGCAGCGCGCACGACACGCCTCGGGGGGCACGGCACATGAGTACGAACACGACGGGCACGGTCGTTCCGGACTGGTCGCAGAAGGACCGCGCGCTCGCGGCCGCCAAGCTGATGCTGGGCTGGGTGGCCCTGCTGTGGCTGATCGAGGCGGTCGACTACGCCACCGGCCACGCCCTCGACCCGTACGGCATAAAGCCGCGCGAGACCGACGGCCTCACCGGCATACCCCTGGCGCCCTTCCTCCACTTCGGCTTCGGCCACGTCGCGGGCAACAGCCTTCCGCTGCTGGTCCTCGGCTTCGTCACCGCCCTCAGCGGCATCCGCCGCTTCCTGGCCGTCTGCCTGCTGGTCATCGCCGCCGACGGGCTCGGCGTCTGGCTGATCTCCCCCGCCCACAGCCTCACCGTGGGCGCCTCCGGCCTGATCTACGGCCTCTTCGGCTACCTGCTGGTGCGGGGCTTCGTCGAACGCAAGGTCCTGGGCGTCGTGGTGGGGGTGGTGGTCGCCGCGTACTACGGCGGCACGATGTTCCTGGGGCTCCTGCCCCTCGACCCGTTCATCAGCTGGCAGGCCCACCTCTGCGGGCTGGCCGGGGGCGTGGCGACGGCCCTCTGCTACCGCCGCCCGTGACCTACGCCCCGGCGCCGGGGTCCACCGGCAGCCCGGACGTGTCGACCGTGAGCTTGCCGACACCGCTCTCCACGACGACCGTCCCGCCGTACGGGATCACGTCCCGGCCCCGGTAGCCGTCGGGGCCCGGGTTCCAGAGGGTCGTGCAGACGTCCCCGCGGTCGCGGGGAGCAGTGCCTCAAACCAAGCAGGACAAGCACGATCCGCGGCGTGTCCGGGCGTCCTCCACCCCTTCGGGCTACAGCGTGAAGCCTCGGGTGAGGAGGTCGGCGAGGGCCGCCACGAACAGGCAGATCCCGATCAGGCCGTTGACCGTGAAGAACGCCCGGTTCAGCCGGGACAAGTCGTGCGGCTTGACGATCGTGTGCTCGTACAGGAACGCCGCCGCGACGATCAGCAGGCCCAGCCACAGGAACGCGCCGCCGTCCGTGAGGAGCGCGTACCAGGCCAGCAGGGCCGTGGTGAGGGCGTGGCAGGCGCGGGCGCCCCACAGGGCGCCCGGGACGCCGAAGCGGGCCGGGACCGACTTGACGCCCTCGGCGCGGTCGGACTCCACGTCCTGGCAGGCGTAGATCAGGTCGAAGCCGCCGATCCACACGCCGATCGCCAGACCGAGGACGACGGCCTCCCACGACCACTCCCCCGTGACCGCCAGCCAGGCGCCCACCGGGCCCATCGCCTGGGCCAGGCCCAGGATGGCCTGCGGGAAGTTCGTGAACCGCTTGCCGTACGGGTAGACCACCATCGGGACCACCGCGACCGGCGCCAGCGCCAGGCACAGCGGGTTGAGGAGGGCGGCGGCCCCCAGGAAGACCACGAGGGCTATCCCCGCGCCCGTCCAGGCCGACCGCACCGACACCGCGCCGGTGACCAGCTCGCGCCCGGCCGTGCGCGGGTTGCGGGCGTCGAGCTCGCGGTCGATGATCCGGTTCGCGGCCATCGCGAAGGTCCGCAGGCCCACCATGCACACGGTGACCAGCAGCAGCTCCCGCCAGTGCATCCGCCCGTCCAGGCGGAACATGGCGGTGAGCGCGGCGATGTACGCGAACGGCAGCGCGAAGACCGAGTGCTCGATCATCACCAGCCGCAGGAACGCCTTGACCTTGCCGGCCGGCTGCGGCGCCTGTCCGGGGCCGAGCACGCCTTCGGCGGTGGCCATCACGCGAGGCTCCCGCGGAAGTCGGCGAGGTCGGCGCGGAGCGCGTCGGCGTCCACTTCCGGGATCTCCAGGGTGACCGGGCCGGGCTCCTCGCCCTCCGGCGGGGTGACGACGGCCGTGAACCGGCAGCCCTCGCCCTCTGGGTAGGCCTGGATGCGCAGCACCTCGCCCGCGCCGACGGTGAACGGCCCCGTCTCGAAGGACAGTTCCGCCAGCAGCCGGTCGGCGAAGTCCTCCGCCTCCGCGTCCCGCAGACCCGGCAGCTCGAAGCCGCCGCCGTCCACCCCGTCCTGCTCCCACATCAGCGCCCACACCGTGCCGGGCCCCGCGAACTCCTCCGGGCTCACGCCCGCCTGCTCCGCGGCCTGCCGGACCTCCGGGTCGGCCGGGTCCAGGCGCGGGCGCACGAGGGCCACGTAGGTCGTGTCGGTGCCGATGAAGAGGGCGGGGCCGCCCATCGCCGTGCTCACAGGCCGTACTCCTTCCAGCGGCGGTCCACCAGGGCCGCCGTCGCCGGGTCGGACTCGACCATGTCGGGCCAGCCGCCGTCGCGGGTGTAGCCCTCCTCCGGCAGCTTCTTGGTCGCGTCGATGCCCGCCTTGCCGCCCCAGAACTGCTGGTACGAGGCGTGGTCCAGGTGGTCCACCGGCCCCTCGACCACGGTGAGGTCGCGGGAGTAGTCGGTGTTGCCGAGGGCCCGCCAGGACACCTCGTGCAGGTCGTGGACGTCGCAGTCCTTGTCCACCACGATGATCAGCTTGGTCAGCGACATCATGTGCGCGCCCCAGATGGCGTGCATGACCTTCTGGGCGTGCTTGGGGTACTTCTTGTCGATCGAGACGATCGCGCAGTTGTGGAAGCCGCCGGACTCGGGCAGGTGGTAGTCCACGATGTCCGGGACGATGATCTTCAGCAGCGGCAGGAAGAAGCGTTCCGTCGCGCGGCCCAGCGGGCCGTCCTCCGTCGGCGGGCGGCCCACCACGATCGACTGGAGCAGCGGACGCTTGCGCATCGTCACGCAGTCGATCTTCAGCGCGGGGAACGGCTCCTGCGGGGTGTAGAAACCGGTGTGGTCGCCGAAGGGGCCTTCGGGGAGCATCTCCCCGGGCTCCAGCCAGCCCTCGATCACGACCTCGGCGTTGGCCGGCACCTGGAGCGGGACGGTCTTGCAGTCGACCATCTCGATCCGCTTGCCCGCCACGAACCCGGCGAACAGGTACTCGTCGATGTCGCCCGGCAGCGGCGCGGTCGAGGCGTAGGTGACGGCCGGCGGGCAGCCGAAGGCGATCGCGACCGGCAGCCGCTCGCCGCGCGCGGCGGCCACGGCGTAGTGGTTGCGGCTGTCCTTGTGGATCTGCCAGTGCATGCCGATGGTGCGCTTGTCGTGCCGCTGGAGCCGGTAGAGGCCGAGGTTGCGCACGCCCGTCTCGGGGTGCTTGGTGTGGGTCAGGCCCAGGTTGAAGAAGGAGCCGCCGTCCTTGGGCCAGGTGAACAGGGCCGGGAGGGCGTCCAGGTCCACGTCGTCGCCGGTGAGGACGACCTCCTGGACGGGCGCGGACTCGCCCTTCACCTTCTTCGGCGGCACGTGCACCATCGAGCCGAGCTTGCCGAAGGCCTCGCGGACCCCGATGAAGCCCTGCGGCAGCTCGGGCTTGAGCAGGCCGCCGATCTTCTCGCTGATCTCGCCGTACGACTTCAGGCCCAGGGCCTTCAGCAGCCGGCGGTCCGTGCCGAAGACGTTCATGGCCAGCGGCATCGCCGAGCCCTTGACGTTCTCGAAGAGCAGCGCCGGGCCGCCCGCCTTGTTCACTCTGTCGACGATCTCCCCGACCTCCAGGTACGGGTCGACTTCGGCCTTGATGCGCTTGAGGTCGCCCTCCCGCTCCAGGGCCCGGAGCAGCGAGCGGAGATCGTCGTAAGCCATGGGCCCCAGTATCCGTCACCGAATACCCTGGGGACGTCACCGGGGCCCCGTGCGGGCCCGCCGCCACTGCCCGGGAGTCGGTCCCACACCGTGCTGCGCTATCTGCCGTTCCTGCTGATCATCGCGCTGACCATCTACGCCTTCATCGACTGCCTGAACACCCCGGAGGAGGAGGTCAAGAGCCTCCCCAAGGGGGTGTGGGTGCTGATCATCCTGCTGTTCTCGATCGTCGGCCCGGTGGTGTGGCTGCTCGCCGGCAAGAAGCGCGCGGCGGCCGGCGGCGCGGGCGCCTTCGGCGGCGGCTTCGGCGGGAGCGGCCGGGGGCGCCGTACGCAGTGGGTGGCGCCCGACGACAACCCGGAGTTCCTGCGCTCGCTGCGCAAGGACGAGCAGAAGGACACGGACAAGGACAAGGACGACCAGGGCTAGGGGCTAGGAGGCGTACGAGGCCCGTAGCTCGGCCCAGCGGGCGTCGGTCCACGACGGCCAGTCCGCCGGGTGCCCGGCGAGGGCGGCCTCCAGCATCTCGAAGTGGTCGTGCCAGCCGGCCAGGCAGTCCAGGCGGTCCGCGTCGCTGCCCTCGCGCTCGTTCAGGAAGCGGATCACCGTCGAGTCGGTGCCGACGGGCTCCAGGTGGAAGCGGATCCGGCCGTGCTCGGAGACCGTGTACTCCACGACCCGCTCGGTGTCCCAGGCCGTGACCTCCCCCGACACCGTGGTGCCGGTGTTCAGCCAGCGCAGGGTGACGGCACCGCCGAGACGGCGTTCCAGCACGTCGGCGGCCGCCAGCCAGGTGCGCAGCCCGTCACCCGTGGTCAGTACGGGCCACAGGGCCTCGTAGGCGTACGGGACGTGCAGCTCGAAGCGCAGCAGCCAGCGGCCGGGGCCGCGCGGCTCGCTGGTGGCATGGCTCACAGGAGACATACCACCAGCGTCCCACCGACCGGGGTCAGACGCCCGCGTAGGAGTGCTTGCCGCTGAGCAGGATGTTCACGCCGTAGTAGTTCCAGATCCAGCAGGCGAAGGCGAAGAGCGCGAGGTACGCGGCCTTGCGGCCCTTCCAGCCGGCGGTGGCCCGTGCGTGCAGGTAGCAGGCGTACGCCACCCAGGTCACGAACGACCAGACCTCCTTGGGGTCCCAGCCCCAGTAGCGGCCCCAGGCGTCGCCGGCCCAGATCGCGCCCGCGACGATGGTGAAGGTCCACAGGGGGAAGACGGCCGCGTTGATCCGGTACGAGAACTTGTCGAGGGAGGCCGCCGACGGCATCCGCTCCAGCACCGAGGTGCGGAAGCGGCCCGGGGTCCGCCCGGCCTCCAGGTGGCTCTCGTAGCCGTCGCGGAACAGGTAGAGGACCGCGCCGGCCGCACCGATGTAGAAGACGGCGCCGCAGAAGATGGCGGTGGAGACGTGGATCCACAGCCAGTACGAGTGCAGGGCCGGGACCAGCTGGTCGCTGGCGGTGTACAGCCAGGTGGTGGCGATGCCCAGGTCCAGCAGGACCGAGGTGACCAGGATCAGGCCGAGCCAGCGGACGTTCTTCTTCAGCGCCAGCAGCGCCAGGTAGGCGCCCACCGCGACCGTGGAGAAGGTCAGGTTGAACTCGTACATGTTGCCCCAGGGGGCACGCTCCACCGACAGTGCCCGCGAGACCACGCCCGAGGCCTCGATGAGGAAGCCGAGGACGGTCAGGGAGACCGCGATGCGCCCGTACAGGTCGCCCTTCTCGGTGCCGCCGGCCGCGCCGGGGCCGTCCGGGACGTCACGGACGCCGGTGGCGGCGCGGGTGACGACCTTCGGCTTGTCGAGGACGGCCGTGCCACCGCCCTTGGTCCGCACCTGCACGGCGGGCGCCCCTGCGGCCGCGGCGGCGGCCGGGGTCAGCGCGGCGGCCGTACGGCCGACCTTGCTGCGGCTGCCGAACACCCACTCCGTGATGTGCGCGAAGAAGGCGAGCGTGTAGACCGCCATCGACGCGTAGACCAGCTTGTTGCTGAGATCGGCGAGGCTCTCGTTCGTCGCCGCAGCGAGCAGCGTCATGCGCGCTCCCCTTCTTCTTCTGTTGTGGTGTCGGCTTCCGCCGGCGCGGCTTCCACCGGGCTCGGCGCCGTCTCGTAGAGGGCGGCGGAGAGCACGGAAAGCTCCTCGGGGAGCTTCGCGGACTCGCTGCGGCCCAGGCCCGCCATCTCGACGACGGTCACGCCGTCCGCCCCGCGCACCGCGCGGACCCAGATCCGGCGGCGCTGGACGAACAGGGACGCGGCCAGACCGCCGATGGCGATCACGGCTCCCCCGAGGGCCAGCCCGGAGGCGGGCTGGTGGGTGACCGAGAAGGTGGCCCAGCGCTCGATGCCCTCGAACTTCACCGTGCCGGCGCCGTCGGGGAGGGTCATCGTCTCGCCGGGGAGCAGCCGCTGCTTGAACAGCTGTCCCTCGGGGTCCTTGAACTCCTGCATCTTGGAGGTGTTCAGCTGGTACACGTTCTGCGGCAGGCCCGAGTCCATGCCCAGGCTGCCGTGGTAGGCGCTGAGGGCGAGGACGGGGAAGTTCAGGTCCGGGAACTGGGAGAGCATCGTGCCCTTGCCGGCGCCCGCGAAGGTCGGCACGAACATGGCGTTGAAGCCGAGCTGTTCCTTGTCGCCGTTCTTGTTGTGGTAGCCGTCCGGGACCTTCACGGCGCCGGAGGAGCTGAGGTTGCCGTCGAAGGGCAGCATCGGGACGGCGTCGCGGTAGACCACCTTGCCGGTGGGGTCGGTGACCGAGATGACCGGGGCGTAGCCGTGGCCGAGGAGGTAGACCTTCGAGCCGTCGACCTCCAGCGGCTTGTTGACCTCGATCTCCGCCTTCTTCGGCGTGCCCTCGGCGCCGTCGCGGTAGGTGACGTACGCCTTGAAGTCGCGGGCGGTGCCCTTCTGCGGGCCGCTCTTCTCGTAGCTGGCGTCGAACTTGTCCAGGGTGAACGAGAACGGCACGAGGTCGTCGGCGGAGAAGAGGCTGCCGGACTTGAAGTCGTCGTACTGGGTCAGCGTGTTCGAGAAGCCCTTGCCGCGCAGGACGAGCTTGCCGCCCTCGGACTTGAACAGCTGCCCGCAGGCGAAGGCCACGAGCATCACGATCAGGGCGATGTGGAAGGCCAGGTTCCCGGCCTCGCGCAGATAGCCCTTCTCGGCGGCGACGGCGCCACCGGAGACCTCGGTACGGAAGCGGCGCCCGCCGAGCAGCCCCTTCGCGGACGCGAGGACCTCCTCCGGGTCCTTGTCCGTGCGCCAGGTCGCGTACGCCGGCAGCCGGTCCAGACGGCGCGGCGCAGCCGGCGGGCGGCCGGTGAGCTGGCCGGTGAACTGCCAGGTGCGCGGGACGATGCAGCCGATCAGCGACACGAACAGCAGGATGTAGATCGCGGAGAACCACACCGAGCTGTAGACGTCGAAGAGCTGGAGCTTCTCGGCGACCGGGACCCAGAACTCGTGGGTCTTCTTCCACTCCGCGACCTTCATCGCGTCGACCTGGGTCTGCGGGATGAGGGAGCCGGGGATGGACCCGAGGGACAGCAGGAACAGCAGGATCAGCGCCACCCGCATGGAGGTCAGCTGCCGCCAGAACCAGCGGGCCCAGCCGATGACCCCGATGCCGACGGGGCCGGCGGGGCCGTCCTCGACGGGGGCCGTGGACAGCTGCGCGCGGGCGGCCTCGTCCTCGTTCGGCGCCTCGGCGGGCGCCTTGTCGGTCGTACTCATGTGCGTGTAGTCCCTCAGATCCCCACCGTGAAGCCGTTGGTCCAGCTCTGCATCTCGTTGACGATGCTGAACCACATTCCTGTGACGAGCAGCAGACCGGTCACGATCAGCATGCCGCCACCGACGCGCATCACCCACGCGTAGTGCTTCTTGACCCACCCGAACGCACCCAGCGCCTTGCGGAAGGCGACCGCGGCGAGGATGAACGGCACCCCGAGGCCGAAGCAGTAGACGGCGGTCAGCAGGGCGCCCCGCCCGGCGGTCGCCTCGTTGATGGACAGGGTTCCCACGGCGGCGAGGGTCGGCCCCATGCAGGGCGTCCAGCCGATCCCGAAGAGGACACCGAGCACCGGGGCGCCGAGCAGACCGGCCGTCGGCTTCTTGTGGAAGCGGAACTCGCGCATCGTCAGGCCCGGGATCCAGCCCATGAAGAACAGGCCGAGCAGGATCACCAGGACGCCCATGACCCGGGTGATGGTCTCCTTGTTC
This sequence comes from Streptomyces katrae, assembly GCF_002028425.1. Taxonomy (GTDB): domain Bacteria; phylum Actinomycetota; class Actinomycetes; order Streptomycetales; family Streptomycetaceae; genus Streptomyces; species Streptomyces katrae_A. The sequence goes on from NZ_CP020042.1 coordinate 3,415,366, forward strand.
TCGCCCTGCAGGACGTTCCCGACCTGCCCGAACAGCATGCCGGTGGAGACGAACACCGCGGTGAACCCGAGGATGAACAGGCTCGCGCCGGCCACCATCCGGCCGCGGCGCGCCTCGGCGAGGTCGGCGCCGCTGACGCCCGTCACGTAGGACAGGTAGCCGGGGACCAGCGGCAGGACGCAGGGGGAGAAGAAGGAGACCAGCCCCGCGAGCAGGGCGATCGGCAGCGCGATCAGCAGCCCGCCGGACAGGACGGTCGTGTTCACGCCGGTCGCGTCGGCGGCGAGGAGGTGCTCGACCACGAGGTCACTGCTCCGCGAGGAGCGGGTCGATCATCGAACGCAGCTGCTCCTCGTTGACCGCGACCAGCGTCCGGGCCGCGATCCTGCCCTGCTTGTCGAGGACGATCGTGGACGGGATCGACTGCGCGTTCAGGGTGCCCTTGGGGAAGCGCAGCATCAGCTTGCCGTCCGGGTCGTACAGGCTCGGGTAGGTGATCCCGAAGTTCTGCTCGAAGGCGGCCGCGTTCTGCGTGCTGTTGTCGCGGGTGTTGATCCCGACGAACGCCACGTCCTTGCCGGCGTCGCCCAGCTCCTTGGACACCTTCGCGAAGTACGGGGCCTCCGCCCGGCAGGGCGGGCACCAGGAGCCCCAGACGTTGAGGACGACGACCTTGCCCTTGAGGGTGGTGGTGTCCAGGGTCTTGCCGTCGACGGTCGGACCGTCCAGCTTCGGTGCCTCGGCCCGCTCGCCCTTGGCGACGGTGGAGATACCGCTGGGACCTGTCACGTAGTTGCCGCCGGCGGACCCGGCCGACGGGCTGCCGCCGTCGCTGCACGCCGTCAGGGTCAGGGCGCTCGCGAGGGCCACCGCGGTCAGCAGGATGGCGCGGCCGCTGGTCGAGCGGCGGCGGCGGGGGGCGCGGCTAAGGCTCATGTGAAAAGTTTCGCATGAGCGATTTGCGGATCTTCCGCACCCCCCGACGCGGCGTCGAGGCCCAGGTCAGGCCGCCCGGCTACGCGCCGAACGCCTTGGACTTCCCCTTCACCGGCTTGGCGCCCGCCAGCAGGTGCGCCGGAACCAGGTCCCGCGCCGGCTCGCTGTAGCCCACCGACACCAGCTTGTCGTCCTGGTACGTGAACGACGTCAGCGAGGCGAGGGTGCACTGCCGGCGCCGCGGGTCGTGCCACAGCCGCCGCTTCTCCGCGAAGCTGCGCACGATCCAGATCGGCAGCTGGTGGCTGACCGCCACCGCCTCGTGCCCGCGCGCCGCGTCCCGGGCCGCCTCGATCGCGCTCATCATCCGCACGACCTGCTCGACGTACGGCTCGCCCCACGACGGCTTGAACGGGTTCGTCAGGTGCTTCCAGTTGCCCGGCTTGCGCAGCGCCCCGTCACCGACGCCGAAGGTCTTGCCCTCGAAGACGTTGCCCGCCTCGATCAGCCGGCCGTCGGTGGCCAGCTCCAGGCCGTGCGTCTTCGCGATCGGCGCGGCCGTCTCCTGCGCCCGCTCCAGCGGGGAGGCCACGACGTAGGTGACGTCCCGGTCCTGGAGGTGTTCGGCGACCCGGTCGGCCATCTGCCGGCCCAGCTCCGACAGGTGGTAGCCGGCCCGGCGGCCGTACAGCACCCCGTCGGGGTTGTGGACCTCGCCGTGCCGCATCACGTGGACGACGGTGATGTCACTCATGCGGTCGCCTCCGCGGCGGCTCGGGCGGCGGCGGGCAGCGCGGCCGCGACGCGCTCGATGGCGCGCTCGTCGTGGGCGGTGGACACGAACCAGGACTCGAACGCCGACGGCGGCAGGTAGACGCCCTGCGACAGCATCGAGTGGAAGAACGCGTTGAAGCGGAAGCCCTCCTGCTTCTTCGCGTCGTCGTAGTTGCGGACCTCGTCCGGGGTGAAGAAGACGGAGAACATGTTGGAGGCCGTCTGCAGCCGGTGCGCCACGCCCTCCTTGGCCAGCGCGGCCGTCACCAGGCCCTGGATCTCCCGGGACACCGCGTCGACCTTCTCGTACGCCGCCGCGTCCAGCAGCCGCAGCTGCGCGAGACCGGCGGCGGTGGCGACCGGGTTACCGGAGAGCGTGCCCGCCTGGTACACCGGGCCGGCCGGGGCCAGGTGGCCCATCACGTCGGCGCGGCCGCCGAACGCCGCCGCCGGGAAGCCGCCGCCCATGACCTTGCCGAAGGTCATCAGGTCGGGCCTGACCCCGTCGACCCCGTACCAGCCGGCCCGCGAGGTGCGGAATCCGGTCATCACCTCGTCGGAGATGTACAGCGCGCCGTTCTCGCGGCAGAGGTCGGCGAGACCCTGGTTGAAGCCGTCCAGGGGGGTGACCACGCCCATGTTGCCGGGGGCCGCCTCGGTGATCACGCAGGCGATCTCACCGGGGTGCGCGGCGAACGCCGCCCGCACCGCGTCGAGGTCGTTGTAGGGGAGCACGATCGTGTCCCCGGCCTGCGCACCGGTCACACCGGGGGTGTCGGGAAGGGCGAAGGTGGCCAGGCCGGAACCGGCGGCGGCCAGCAGCGCGTCGACGTGGCCGTGGTAGCAGCCGGCGAACTTGACGACCTTGGCGCGGCCGGTGAAGCCGCGGGCCAGCCGGATCGCCGACATGGTCGCCTCGGTGCCGGAGGACACCAGGCGCACCTGCTCGACGGGCTCGATCCGGGCGACGATCTCCTCGGCGAGGGCGACCTCGCCCTCGCCGGGCGTGCCGAAGGAGGTGCCGCGGGCGACGGCGGCCTGGACGGCCTCGATCACCTCGGGGTGGGAGTGGCCGAGGATCATCGGCCCCCACGAGCAGACCAGGTCGACGTACTCACGCCCGTCGGCATCGGTCAGGTAGGGACCGGTACCGGACACCATGAACCGGGGCGTACCGCCCACGGCACGGAAGGCGCGGACGGGAGAGTTCACGCCGCCGGGGGTCACGAGGGACGCGCGCTCGAAGAGCGTCTGCGAAACTGGGGCTTCATACGGGTACGGGTAGCTCACACCAGCCATGGTCTCAGAGGCCGCGACAGACTTGCGGAGGGGCGTTTCACCGCGCCGCCTCGGGGGAGGTCACTGCCATGATGATCAGGCTGCGTGGCGGGGGCCGCGAAGCCGGTGCAGGAAATACCAGTCGGGTGGAGATATGCAACGCGGTGGTGGACCGGGCGAGGGTACGGACGGCCTGGACCCGCAGCGCGCCCGCGAGGCCCGCCGCCGAGGCAAGCACCGCCGGGCCGCGGAGGCGGCGGAGACGGCCGCCGGCCCGGCCCCGCACGCCGGCCGCACCCCCGACACCCCGGACGCTCCGGAGGACCCCGCCCGCCGCGACCTGCCCGCCGGCCCGGACGACGCGGGACGCCGGGACGGGACCGCGCGCCGGAACGGCTCGGCCGAGCGGGCCGACCGCGCCGGCCGCCGGGACGGCGACAGCGCCGCCGGCGCCGGCGACACGGACGACCTGCCCAAGGGCCGCGGCATGGGCGTGACGTACAAGTACTTCGGCGCCCCGGACGGCGCGACCGCCGCGCGGGTGCCGGTGACGATGCGGCCGGAGGAGCTCGGCGGCGACGAGCTCGGCATGGGCGGCATGTTCACCAAGATCAAGCCGGAGACGATGGCCGCGATGGTCCTCACCGGCATCGAGGGCATACCGCTGCACAAGGTGCCGCCGCTGGAGCTGGTCGTCCTGCACCCGGACTACGCGGTGGTCAAGCTGCCGATGACGGTGGTCGACCCGCTGCGCGACGTGGGCGAGGAGTCGGTCGGCGCGGCGGCCTTCATCTGGTCGACGGTCCCCGACCGGGGCGGCCCGCGGGACGCGTTCAACGTCTACCAGCTGCTGCACGAATGGCAGGACTTCTCCCACCGCCTGCACGAGAACGGCCACCAGGCGTACTGCCTCGTCTGGCCGTGACGGCGCCGCCGCCGCGCGACAGCCGGCCTCGCGTCAGGCGACCGTGAGGACCACGCGGCCCCGGGTGCCCGGAGTGGACAGGGCCGCGTGGGCCTTCGCCGCCTCCGTGAGGGGCAACGTCTCCGCGACGCGGAGCGTCAGCGCCCCCGAGTCCACCAGCGCGGCCAGCCGCGCCAACTCGGCCCCGTCGGCCGCGACCTCCTGCACCGCCACCCGCACCCCCCGCTCCTGCGCGGGCTCCGCCCCCGGAATCAGCCCGACGTAGGCGCCCCCGTCACGGACGAACGCCAGGGCGGGCGCGCCCAGGACGGCCGTGTCCAGCACCCCGTCCACCGGCCCGGCGGGAGCCGCCCCCCGCGGGACGAACCCCGTCGCACCCAGAGACCGTACGAACTCCTCGTCACCCTCCCCCGCCAGGCCCGTCACCACCAGCCCGGCCCGCACCGCCAGCTGGACGGCGATGGCGCCCACCGACCCGGCCGCCCCGGTGACCAGCACCGACTCCCCCGCGGCCAGCCCCAGCAGGTCCAGCGCACGCGCGGCCGTCAGCCCGCTCAGCGGCAGCGCCGCCGCCACGGCCGCGTCCACCGACTCCGGCGCCGCGGCCACCGCCGACGCGTCGAGCACCACGTACTCCGCGTGCGTACCGAGCGGCTTGACCTTGCCGTAGTGCAGCCCGACCACCCGGCGGCCCGGCGTCCAGCCCTCCACCCCGGGGCCGACCTCGTCGATCTCCCCCGCCACGTCCCAGCCGAGCCCGATCCGCTGCCCGGCCCCGCCGAAGACGCCCGCGCGCACCGCCCCGTCCACCGGGTTCACCCCGGCGGCCCGGACCCGCACCCGGACCTGCCCGGCCGCCGGCCGCGGCAGCTCCACCTCGGCCACCCGCACCTGCTCCGGCCCGCCGAAGGCGTCCACCACCACGGCCCGCATGGTCTCGTTCCGCTCGCTCATGATCTCTCCCCGTTCGTTGCGTCGTTCGTCGTTTCCGTCGCTCCCAACGATCACTAACCTAAGGAGAGGTACTCTCTTTCCGTAAGTACGCACTTCGAAGTGCGTACCCGACCCGGAAGTGGGGCACCCATGGCCACCCAGACCGCCGCCGCCCGCCGCGAGGACGCCCGCGCCGCCTACGACGCCTTCGTCAAGGAATGCCCCACCACCCAGCTCCTGGCCCGCATCAGCGACAAGTGGGTCGGTCTGATCCTCAGCGCCCTCGGCGAAGCCGAGAACGGCTCCATGCGCTACAGCGAGATCGGCCGCAAGATCCCCGGCGTCAGCCAGAAGATGCTCACCCAGACCCTCCGCTCCCTCGAACGCGACGGCATCGTCACCCGCTCCGTCACCGCCTCCGTCCCCGTCCGCGTCGACTACCGCCTGACCGAACTCGGCGGCAGCCTCGGCTGCCTCCTCTCCTCCGTCAAGCGCTGGGCCGAGAACCACTTCGACGAGGTCAGCGCCCACCGCACGGCCTACGACGAAGCCGCGTCCGCCACCTGACCGGCCTCGCAAATTCGGCCGCGCCGCCCCCACCCCCGATGGCATGCTGGGACCGTGAACGGTCCCGGTATTGAGCTCACCCTCGCCCCCGAACTACGCCTCTTCGCGCCGCCCAGCCGGCGCGTGGACCGCGTACCGACCGCCACCGACGGCGCCTCCAGCCTCGGACACGTCGTCGAATCCGCCGGAGTCCCGCTCACCGAAGTCGGCCGCCTCCTCGTCGACGGCCGCCAGGTGCCCGTCTCGTACGTGCCCCGGGCAGGCCAGTCCGTCGAGGTGTTCGGCGTCGACCGCCCCCAGCAGGTCCCCGGCGCCCCGCTGCGCTTCCTCCTCGACGTCCACCTCGGCACCCTCGCCCGCCGGCTGCGCCTGCTCGGCGTCGACGCCGCCTACGACAACGAGGACCCCGGCGACCCCGCCCTCGCCGCCCGCTCCGCCGCCGAGAGCCGCGTCCTGCTCTCCCGCGACCGCGGGCTGCTGCGCCGCCGCGAGATCTTCGCCGGCGCCTACGTCTACAGCGACAACCCGGACGACCAACTCCGCGACGTCCTGGGCCGGTTCGCCCCCGACCTCGCCCCCTGGACCCGCTGCACCGCCTGCAACGGGCCCCTCCATGAGGCCGACAAGGACAGCGTGGGCGACCGGCTGGAGCACGGCACGCAGCGCTCGTACGACGTCTTCGCCCAGTGCACCGACTGCGAACGCGTCTACTGGCGCGGCGCCCACCACTCCCGCCTGGAGCGGATCGTGCACGAGGCCCTGGCCGAGTTCGGCGACGGCGCGGCCGTCTGACGCCCGCCGGAGGACGCGCCGCCGCCCCTCAGAACGCGTAGGCGTCCCCGGTGTCCAGCGCCAGCACCACGTGCTCGTTGTTGCCGCTGTTGCGGTCCGTCGCCCCGCCGTTCCACCAGGTGTCGATCCGCACCGCCACCTCCGCCGGCCGCTCCCGCAGCCCCAGCACCAGCCCGATGTGCCGCCCCCGCCCGTGCTCGGGCAGCGGCCCCGTCTCGCACACCACCTCCCGCTCCCCCGCCCGCGCACACCCCGCGGACAGCTCCTGCGCGTCCGCCAGGTCCGCCGACAGCCGCACCCGCACCGTCGCGTCCGCCAGCCCCGACGGCCCCTCGTTCTGCGGCACCATCCACACCCGCAGCTGCCCCCGCACCAGGGACACCCGCCCGTGGTAGGCCACGTCCGCCTCCGGCCCGGCCCACGCACCCGCCGGCCCGGCCCCCGCCAGCACCAGCGAGCCCGCCACCACCACACTCCGTACGGCACCACGGCGCACCGCCACCACCTCCTCGCGCGGACGGTAACCACCCCGACGAACCGCCGATCGGACCATCACACGAACGAGGGCGAGCCCACCCCCATTCGCCACCGCTCCCGCACGCGCCCCGTCAGCCCCCCGGCCTATGCTGGCGAACGTTCGCGCGCATCCGTACGCACGAACGAACGAGCACGCACCACGCCACGAGCGACCGAACGAGGAGCCCCGCCCATGAGCACGCGCACGGCCACCCGAACCGCCGTCATCACCGGCGCGAGCAGCGGAATCGGCGCGGCCACCGCCCGTCAGCTCGCCGCCGCGGGCTACCACGTCGTCCTCACGGCCCGCCGCAAGGACCGCATCGAGGCCCTCGCCGCCGAGCTCACCGCGGCCGGTCACGAGGCCACCGCCCACGCCCTCGACGTCACCGACCGCCCCGCCGTCGACGCCTTCGCCGCCTCCCTCTCCCGCTGCGACGTACTCGTCAACAACGCCGGCGGCGCCATCGGCGCCGAGCCCGTGGCCACCGGCGACCCGGCCGACTGGCGCACGATGTACGAGGTCAACGTCATCGGCACCCTCCACGTCACCCAGGCGCTCCTGCCCGCCCTCACCGCCAGCGGCGACGGCACGGTCGTCGTCCTCTCCTCCACCGCCGGCCACGCCACCTACGAGGGCGGCGCGGGCTACGTCGCCGCGAAGAACGGCGCCCGCGTCCTCGCCGAAACCCTCCGCCTGGAGATCGTCGGCCAGCCCGTCCGCGTCATCGAGATCGCCCCCGGCATGGTCAAGACCGAGGAGTTCGCCACCACCCGCTTCCGCGGCGACAAGGAGAAGGCGGAGAAGGTGTACGCGGGCGTCGCGCACCCCCTCTCCGCCGACGACGTGGCCGACACCATCACCTGGGCGGTGACCCGCCCCAGCCACGTCAACATCGACCTCCTCGTGGTCCGCCCCCGCGCCCAGGCCTCGAACACGAAGGTCCACCGCGAGCTCTAGACCAGCCCGGCACTCCTGAGGTACGGCATCAGGGGCGCGGGCCTCAGCCCCGCGGCCCTGGCCGCACCCAGCGCGCGGTCCAGGTCCGCCGCCAGCGTCGGCGTGAAGTGCAGCAGCACGATGTCCCCGCCCTTCAGCTGCGGGGCCGGCGGGGTCTGGCTCCAGGTGGTGAAGTCGTAGGTCCAGGTGACCAGCGCCTTCACCCCGCACGCCTTGGCCGCCAGCCGCACGTCGTCGTTGACGGCCCCGTACGGCGGCCGCAGCAGCCTGGGCGCCTTCCCGAACGTCTCCTCCAGCCGCTCCCCGGCCCCGCAGACCTCGGCGTCCTTCCCGGCGGCGTCGAGGGTGGTCAGATCGGGATGGTTCACGGTGTGGTTCTCCACCGAGACCCGCCCGCCGTCGACCAGATCGGTGAAGTACTGCGTGTCATAGGCGGTGGCCCCCGGCAGCAAGAACAACGAAGCGGGCACCCGCCGCTCCCTCAGCATCCGCGCGGCCTCGGCGTCATGCGTCCACCCGTCGTCGATCGTGATGAACACGACCTTCTCCGAGGTGGGCACGTGCGCCACGACGGGCGGCAACCCCGCGGCGGCCTGAGCCGACCCCGCGACCCCGACCCCCAGCGACAACGCCGCGAACGCGGCGACGAGCACACGAGTTCTCCACATGCCGCCCACCCTGGTCTAGACCATCTCCGGCCGTCAACCCCCGCACCACAAGTGGAAGTTGCACCACCACTAGCGGCAACTCCCACGGGTGAAACGAACAGGGAACACCACCGCCGACTCCCCAACCCACCGACCCTGGGGCGGTGAACATCACCGCCGCCGCCGACCGCCTCGCCCGAGACCTTCCCTGCCACCGCGTGGAGATCCTCCAGGGACGACTCACGGCAACACCCCACGACGACGGGACCCATGCCCTCGTCCTGACCAGACTGGCCGAGGCATTCCACGACGCCGGAGCACGTGCGGCGGGCCTCAGCCACCTCCAGGCCCTCGGCCTGTGGCTGCCCTCCGGACCGGACGACTTCGCCGTCCCCGACTTCTCCGTTGTCGAACGGACCTTCATGAACTCCGAGCCACGCAAGCACTGCTACGCACCGGAAGCCTTCCGCATGGTCCTGGAGGTCACCGGAGACCACTGGCCCGACGACCTGCACGTCAAGGCCCACTGCTACGCCCAGGCCGGCATCCCGGTCTACGTCGTGGCCGACCGCCACCACGACGAGGCAGTCCTCCACACCGACCCCCAGGGCGGCGAATACCGCTCCCGCGAGGCCCACAAGCGCGGCACCACCGTCACCGTCCCGGAGTCCGTCGGCGTGACCCTCGAACTCCCGGTGGACCTGCTCCTCGACGGCGAGTAGGCCGGGCGCGCGCAAAGGGCCCCGGACCGCTCACGGTCCGGGGCCCTCCGCACCCGTCTCAGCCCTTGACGCAGATGACCTGCTTCAGCTTCGCCACCACCTGCACCAGGTCGGTCTGCTGGTCGATGACCTGCTCGATCGACTTGTAGGCCCCCGGGATCTCGTCCACGACGCCCGAGTCCTTGCGGCACTCCACGCCCCGCGTCTGCTCCGCCAGGTCCCGCGCCGAGAACCGCTTCTTCGCCGCCGTGCGGCTCATCTTGCGGCCCGCGCCGTGCGAGGCGGAGTTGAAGGACTTCTCGTTGCCGAGCCCCTTCACGATGTAGGAGCCCGTGCCCATCGAGCCGGGGATGATCCCGTACTCCCCGCTGCCGGCGCGGATCGCGCCCTTGCGGGTGACCAGCAGGTCCATGCCGTCGTACCGCTCCTCCGCCACGTAGTTGTGGTGGCAGCTGATCTCCTGCCCGAAGGAGACCTTCGCCTTGCGGAACTCCCGCCGGATGACCTCCTTGAACAGGCTCATCATCGCCGCCCGGTTGTACTTGGCGTACTCCTGCGCCCAGAAGAGGTCGTTGCGGTACGCCTCCATCTCCGGGGTCGCGGCGAGGAAGACGGCCAGGTCCCGGTCGACCAGGTTCTGGTTGTGCGCCAGGCCCCGGGCCACGCCGATGTGGTGCGCGGCGAGCTCGTTGCCGATGCCGCGCGAGCCGGAGTGCAGCATCAGCCAGACCGAACCTGACTCATCGAGACAGAATTCGATGAAATGATTGCCGGAGCCGAGCGTTCCGATCTGTTTCACGGCACGTTCCTGACGGAACTTGACCGCATCGGCGATGTAGTCGAAGCGCTTCCAGAGGTCCGCGTACCCGGTCTCGGAGAACCCGTACAGCCTCCCCGGATCCACCGCCTCCCGGTGCATCCCCGCCCCCACGGGAATCGCCTGCTCGATCCGCGACCGCAGCTTCGACAGGTCCCCCGGGAGGTCGTTCGCCGTGAGGGAGGTCTTGACCGCCGACATGCCGCAGCCGATGTCCACGCCCACCGCCGCCGGGCACACCGCGTCCTTCATCGCGATCACCGAGCCGACCGTCGCGCCCTTGCCGTAGTGGACGTCCGGCATGACGGCCAGGCCCTTGATCCACGGGAGCCCGGCGGTGTTCTGCAGCTGCCGCATGGCGCTGTCCTCGACCGACGCCGGGTCCGTCCACATCCTGATCGGGACCTTCGCCCCGGGTACCTCTACATACGACATAACAGAACAATCCCCCGGAAATCAGCAGAAAGGTAGGAGTACGCGAAAAGCCGCGCTCATACCCCCAAACCAGACAGGGAACCGGCGCCGGCACCAGCGTGTGCGATAGACATTGTGTCCATCCGTGTCCGAGTCGCGGCAACGGATTTTCCCGAGGACGCCAAGGAAGCCAGGGGAGCGAGTGAAGCCGATGGACGTGGAACGCACGCGGGTGCGCCGTCGATTCCTGCCGGGCATCGCGGTGCTCACCGCGCTCGCCGCCGGCGCGACCGCGTGCACCGGCGGCGACGGCATCGGCGGGATCGGCGACCAGAAGAACGGCAGCAGCACCGCCGCGCCCGCGCAGCCCGGCAAGTACCGCAGCCTCCCCCAGCCCTGCAAGGCCGTCGACGGCAAGCGGCTGCGGGCCATGCTCCCGGCCTCGGACTCCCTCACCACCGAGCAGCGCGAGCAGCTCTACGCCGGGACGGCCGAGTCCTCGTACGACGCCGACCGGCACGTCGGCTGCCGCTGGAACGCCCAGACGCCCGAGGCTGCCCTGCTGCTGTCGGTCACCTTCGAGCGGGTGGTCTCATACGACCGCGCCGCCGCGAGCGACGACGACAAGGCTCACCAGGTGTACGTGCGCCGGCTGACGGACGCGCACCTGCCCTTCCCCGGCCCGGCCGCCGGCTCCAGCGCGAGCCCTGGACCGAGCCCGAGCACGAGCCCCGGCACGGGGGCCCCCGCCGGCACCGCCCCCGGCGGGCCCGAGGCCCCGCAGTCGCCGCCCGCCACCGCCCCCACCCCTTCCGCCCCCACCCCTTCCGCCTCCGCCACCGGCTCCCCCGAGCTCGGTTCGCGGGTGCTGGACGGGCTCGGGAGCGAGGGGTTCCTCGACGACAAGCTTGGCGCGGCCGGGGCCACCGCCGCGCAGAACCGCACCGTGCGGATCGTCTTCCGCACCTCCAACGTGATCGTCACCGTCGAGTACAGCGTCCAGCCCTCCGCTCCGGGCAAGGTCCCGCCGGCCGCGGAAACGCAGGACAAGACCCGTCAGCTGGCCGAGGCCCTGGCGGAGCGCTTCAGCGAGTGAGCGCGCTGCTCCCGGGGGGCGTGCACGGCCCGCGTGACGGCGCGCACAGCAGTCCCGCTCCGGATCGGGCTACCGTTGCGGGGGTCCCACACCCCTGAAGCACGACCCCGAAGCACCGAGATGTCCCCAACGTCTGAAGGAACCATGCACCGATCAGCCTCGCGCCTCACCCGCGTCCTCGCCTGCGCAGCCGTCCCGGTGATCCTCACCGTCGCCGGCTGCTCCTCCGACTCGGGGAAGTCCTCCTCGGGCTCGGACTCCGGCAAGAAGTCCTCGTCGTCCTCCTCGTCCAAGCCGGGCACGAAGGGCTCCACCGCGCTGGAGAAGGTGGCGTACGAGAAGCTGCCGGACCCCTGCAAGGCGGTCTCCGCCAAGACGATCGAGTCCCTCGTCCACGACGCGAAGGACAAGAACGGCACGGCCGCCAAGTCCAACGACCTCGCCAACCGCGCGAGCTGCTCCTGGAACGGTCTGGAGACGGACGGCACGAAGGGCTCGCAGTACCGCTGGCTGTCCGTGTCCCTGGTGCGCTACGACTCGCATGCCTCCCTGGGCAGCGGCAACAAGCGCGCGGAGGAGCAGTACAACAAGCAGATCGAGCTGGCGAAGACCACCAAGGACGCGCACGACGTCAAGGTCGAGCAGGCCGACGGGGTCGGTGACCAGGGGACGTCCGTGATCTACGGGATCAAGAAGGACGTCGACTTCTTCAACACCACCGTCGTGGCCCGCACCCAGAACGTCGTGGTCACCCTCGACTTCAACGGTGCCGCCTACGAGGGCGCGGGCGCGCCGGACCAGGGCAAGCTCCTCCAGGACGCGATCGCCGCGGCCAAGGAGGTCGTGACCTCGGTGGCCAACGGCGCCAACGAGCAGGCGCCTTCCGGTGCGGAGTCGCCGTCGGCTTCCGCTTCGTCTTCCGCTTCCCCGTCGGCCTCGGCCTCGCCGAAGCAGTAGGGGTCTGCGGCGCGGGTGACGCAGGGTCACCCGTACGCTGTGCCTGCCTGTAGCTTCGCAAGGGGAGGGGATCTCGAGTGGCCGCGATGCAGCTGACTCGTACGCACCGGATTCTGGTCGGTGTCGTGGTCGCCGGAGCGCTCGTCATCGCGGGTATCGGCTTCGCGGGTTCGTACGCCGCGGTTCGTGCCCTGGCGCTGAAGAAAGGCTTCGGCAGCTTCTCGCTGGTGTTCCCGATCGGCATCGACGCGGGCATCTGCGTGCTGCTGGCGCTGGACCTGCTGCTGACCTGGATCCGGATCCCGTTCCCCCTGCTGCGGCAGACGGCCTGGCTGCTGACCGCGGCGACGATCGCGTTCAACGGCGCGGCGGCCTGGCCGGATCCGCTGGGCGTGGGCATGCACGCGGTGATCCCGGTGCTGTTCGTGGTGACGGTGGAGGCGGCGCGGCACGCCGTGGGCCGGATCGCGGACATCACCGCGGACCGGCACATGGAGGGGGTGCGGATCACCCGCTGGCTGCTGTCCCCGGTGCCGACGTTCAGGCTGTGGCGCCGGATGAAGCTGTGGGAGCTGCGCTCGTACGAGCAGGCGGTCGGGATGGAGCAGGACCGGCTGATCTACCAGGCGCGGCTCCAGGCCCGGTTCGGGCGGGCGTGGCGGCGGAAGGCGCCGGTGGAGGCGCTGATGCCGCTGCGGCTGGCGCGGATCGGTGTGCCGCTGGCGCAGACGGCGCCGGAGGGGCTGGCCGCGGCGGGCATCGACCCGGTGCTGCTGCCTCCGGCGGTGGTGCAGGCCCCGGCGGTGGCGATGGGTCCGGCGGTGGGCGGTCCGGCCGTCGCGATGGGTACTGCGGTGGCCGGTCCGGCCGTGGCGGGTCCGGAGGCGGGTGCCGCACCGGCCCTGCCCGTGGCGCCCGGGGCCGGCCAGGGCGCTGCCGCGGCGGGGCCAGCTCCGGCCCTGGCGGTGGCTCCGCAGGCCGCCGGGGGCGCGGGGCCGACGGGGCCTGAGGGTCACGCGGAGCCCGTGGAGCAGGTCGCGCACGTCGCGCACCTGGGGCCCGTGGAGCCCGAGGGGCCGGCCGTTCCCGAGCAGTGGGAGGGGCTGGACCGGGCCGCGGCGCGGCTGGGGCAGGCGAAGCTCGCCCAGGCGCCGGCGCCGTTCGCGGTGGCCCCGGAGGCCATGCCGGCCCCGCACGACAGTGCCTGGTTCGCCGGGCCGAAGGCTCCGCAGGCGGCGTACGAGGGCGGCTACAACCCGCAGTACGTGGAGGGCCTGGAGCCGACCCCGGTGATGCCCCCGGCGGGCCCGGAGGAGCAGCAGGACCCCCGCACCCCGGCCTACGACGAGGCCGACGAGGCGCACGACGCCCTCGACCAGGAGAAATTCGAGGAAGCGGCGTACGAGGCGTACCAGGCCTACGTGGAGGCGAAGAACAGCCACCCCACCGCCCACCAGCTGGACCAGGCCCTCGCCGCCGCTTACGGGCCGCTCCAACCGGACAGCGTCTCGGTCATCGAGGCCATGATGCCGACGCTGAAGCAGCGCTACCAGCGCGACCTGGAGAGCAGGTTCATGCAGTAGGCCGCCCGCGCACGCGGAAAGGGCCCGCACCCCCGGTGATCCGGCGGTGCGGGCCCTTCGGCCATGAGGTCAGACCCTATGAGGTCAGACCGCGAGGAGCGCCCGCACCCGGTCCGCGCCGACCGCGAGGAGCAGCGTGGGCAGGCGGGGGCCGGTCTCGCGGGTGACGAGCAGGCGGTAGAGCAGGGCGAAGAACTCGCGCTGGGCGACCTTGAGCTCGGGGGTGGGCTTGGCGTCGGGCTCCAGGCCCGCCATGACCTTCGGCACGCCGTAGACGAGGGTGGTGAGCCCGTCGAGCGACCAGTGGGTGTCGAGGCCCTCCAGCAGCATGGCCAGGGAGCGGCGGCCCTCCTCGTCGAGGGAGGCGAGCAGTTCGGCGTCGGGCTCCTCGCGCACGAGGGTGCGCTGGTCGGCCGGGACCTGGGTGGTGATCCAGTTCTCGGCGCGGTCCAGGCGCGGGCGGACCTCGTCGAGGGAGGTCAGCGGCTTCTCCGGGTCCAGCTCGGAGAGGATGCGCAGGGTCTGCTCGTCGTGTCCGGCGGTGATGTCGACGACCGACGCGAGGGTGCGGTACGGCATCGGGCGCGGGGTGCGCGGCAGCTCGTGGGAGGCGACGCGGACGGCGCGGGAGTGGGCGGCGGCGTCGGCCGGCAGCACGGAGCCGTCGGCGACCTTGCCCTCCAGCTTGTCCCACTCGTCGTAGAGCCGCTGGATCTCCTGGTCGAAGGCGATCTTGAAGGACTGGTTGGGGCGGCGGCGGGCGTACAGCCAGCGCAGCAGCTGCGGCTCCATGATCTTCAGCGCGTCGGCCGGGGTGGGGACCCCGCCCTTGCTGGAGGACATCTTGGCCATGCCGCTGATGCCGACGAAGGCGTACATCGGGCCGATGGGCTGCTCGCCGCCGAAGAGGCCGACGATCTGGCCGCCGACCTGGAAGGACGAGCCCGGCGAGGAGTGGTCCACGCCCGACGGCTCGAAGACGACGCCCTCGTAGGCCCAGCGCATGGGCCAGTCGACCTTCCAGACCAGCTTGCCGCGGTTGAACTCCGACAGCTTGACGGTCTCGGTGAACTGGTCCTCGGTGCAGACGTAGGTCAGCTCGGTGGTCTCGTCGTCGTAGGCGGTGACCTTGGTGAAGTCCTTGTCGCACTGGCCGCAGTAGGGCTTGTACGGGAAGTACTCGGCGCCCTCGGCGCTGCCGTCGTCCTCGCCGGCGGCGCCGGAGCCCTCGGCGGCCTCGATCTCGGCCTCGTCGAGGGGCTTCTGCTGGGGCTTCTTGGCGCCCGGCTTCTGCTTGGTGCGGTACTGGGCGAGCACGGCGTCGATGTCGCCGCGGTGCTTCATCGCGAACAGGACCTGGTCGCGGTAGGCGCCGGAGGTGTACTGCTCGGTCTGGCTGATGGGGTCGTACTCGACGCCCAGCTCGGCCAGGGAGGCGACCATGGCGGCCTTGAAGTGCTCGGCCCAGTTCGGGTACGGGGAGCCCTCGGGGGCGGGCACGGAGGTCAGCGGGCGGCCGATGTGCTGGGCGTGCGACTCCTCGGTGACACCGGGGATGCCCCTGGGGACCTTGCGGTAGCGGTCGTAGTCGTCCCAGGAGATGAGGTGGCGGACCTCGTGGCCCCGGCGGCGGATCTCGTCCGCGACCAGGTGGGGGGTCATGACCTCGCGCAGGTTGCCCAGGTGGATCGGGCCCGACGGGGAGAGGCCGGACGCGACGACGATCGTTTTGCCCGGGGCTCGGCGCTCCGCCTCGGCGATGACCTCGTCCGCGAAACGGGAGACCCAGTCGGTCTCTGTGTTGCTCTGCGCGCTCTGAGCCACGACACGTCCTTCTATCTCGAATGCTGGCTTCGGCCATTCTCCCAGACGGAAGGGGCCGCTCCGGGGTTGCTTCCGTCTGGTGATACGGCGGGCGGTGCGGCGGGTGATATGCCGGGGACCCGGCAGCCTCCGCGTGGGATACTCGGCACTTGTCGGAACGCCCAAGACCCACTCGGGCACAACCTCACAGGAACGGCAGCTCATGGCCTCGGTCCCTTCCCTCGCTTCCTCCGTCGAACAGCGCGTCTCGGACGCCCTCGTCTCCGCCCTGCCGGAGGCCGGTGCGGCCGACCCGCTGCTGCGACGAAGCGACCGGGCCGACTTCCAGGCCAACGGCATCCTGGCGCTCGCGAAGAAGGCCAAGGCCAACCCGCGGGAGCTGGCGACGACCGTGGTCGAGGCCATCCCCACGGGTGACCTGATCAAGGAGATCGAGGTCTCGGGCCCCGGCTTCCTCAACATCACCGTCTCGGACGAGGCGATCATCCGCACGCTCGCGGCGCGCGCCGCCGACGACCGCCTCGGCGTGCCGCTGTCCCCGACCGCCGGCACCACGGTGATCGACTACGCGCAGCCGAACGTGGCCAAGGAGATGCACGTCGGCCACCTGCGGTCGGCCGTGATCGGCGCGGCGATGGTGGAGATCCTGGAGTTCACGGGCGAGAAGGTGGTCCGCCGCCACCACATCGGCGACTGGGGCACCCAGTTCGGCATGCTCATCCAGTACCTGCTGGAGCACCCGCACGAGCTGGACCACAAGGGCGGGGAGGGCGAGGCGTCCGGCGAGGAGGCCATGTCCAACCTGAACCGCCTGTACAAGGCCTCGCGCGCGCTGTTCGACTCCGACGAGGAGTTCAAGACGCGGGCGCGGGCGCGGGTGGTGGACCTCCAGGCGGGCGACCCGCAGACCCTGGCCCTGTGGCAGCGGTTCGTGGACGAGTCGAAGATCTACTTCTACTCGGTCTTCAACAAGCTGGACATGGACATCCAGGACCCGGACGTGGTCGGCGAGTCCGGCTACAACGACATGCTGGTGGAGACCTGCAAGCTGCTGGAGGAGTCGGGCGTGGCCGTCCGCTCCAACGGTGCGCTGTGCGTGTTCTTCGACGAGTACAAGGGCCCGGACGGCAACCCGACGCCGCTGATCGTCCAGAAGTCGGACGGCGGCTTCGGCTACGCCGCGACCGACCTGTCGGCGATCCGCGACCGCGTGGGGAACCTGAACGCGGACACGCTGATCTACGTGGTGGACGCGCGGCAGTCGCTGCACTTCAAGATGGTCTTCGAGACGGCCCGCCGGGCGGGCTGGCTCAACGACGAGGTCAAGGCCGTCCAGCTGGCCTTCGGCACGGTCCTGGGCAAGGACGGCAAGCCGTTCAAGACCCGTGAGGGCGAGACGGTCCGGCTGGTGGACCTGCTGGACGAGGCGGTGGAGCGGGCCGCCTCCGTGGTCCGGGAGAAGGCCCAGGACCTCACGGAGGAGGAGATCGCCGAGCGCGGCGCCCAGGTGGGCATCGGCGCGGTGAAGTACGCGGACCTCTCCACCTCCGCCTCGCGCGACTACAAGTTCGACCTGGACCAGATGGTCTCGCTGACCGGTGACACGTCCGTGTACCTCCAGTACGCGTACGCCCGTATCCAGTCGATCCTGCGCAAGGCGGGCGAGGCCCGGCCGGCCGCCCACCCGGAGCTGGAGCTCGCGGCCTCGGAGCGGGCGCTGGGCCTGCACCTGGACGGCTTCGGCGAGCTGGTGGCGGAGGCCGCGTCCGAGTACGCCCCGCACAAGCTGGCCGCGTACCTGTACCAGCTGGCCTCGCTCTACACGACCTTCTACGCGGAGTGCCCGGTCCTCAAGGCCGACACCCCGCAGCAGGTCGAGAACCGCCTGTTCCTGTGCGACCTGACGGCCCGCACCCTGAACAAGGGCATGTCCCTCCTGGGCATCCGCACCCCCGAGAAGCTCTGACGCACCACCCCACGACGGCCCCCGGCGCAACCACCCCGCGCCGGGGGCCGAGTGTTTGTTCGGCCGGGGAACATCGGGTGGTAGCCGACCGTTCACGCGGCCCTCCTACGTTCGGCGCGAACCGTGCCGAACACCCGAGGGGGATCTCCCGCACATGCGCCGCAGACCGTTGAAGACGCTCACCGTCCTGGCCATCGCCAGCGCCGTGGCCGCCGGCACCGCCGTCACCGCGAACTCCGCGCCCCAGCAGAGCGACTCGCACCAGGACATCCGGAACGTCATCTACCTCCTCGGTGACGGAATGGGCCGCACCCACGTGACCGCCGCCCGTGACCGGTTCATGGGTGCCGGCGGCAAGCTCACCATGGAGACCCTCCCCAACACGGGCGCGGTCGCCACCTACGCCGTCGAGAAGAACAGCGCGAAGCCCGCCCTGGTCACCGACTCGGCCAGCTCCGCCACCGCCTGGTCCTCCGGCGTGAAGACCTACAACGCGGCCATCAGCGTGGACGCGTACGAGAAGAAGGTCACCACGCTGATGGAGCAGGCCCACGCGGCCGGCTTCGCCACGGGCAACGTCTCCACCGCCGAGGTCACCGACGCCACCCCGGCCGCCGAGTTCAGCCACGCGCTGCTGCGCGGCTGCCAGGGCCCGGTGTACTCCGACGCCGCGTGCCTGCCGAAGAAGGACGACGGCAGCTACGAGGCGGCCCCGGCCGACAAGACGCTGATCACCCCGATCGCCGAGCAGATCGCCCGCAACGGCACCGCCGACGTCATCCTCGGCGGCGGCCTGGCCCGCTTCGAGCCGGACGACCAGAAGGCCCTCCAGGCGCAGGGCTACCAGGTCCTCGGCAGCTTCGGCGACCCGAAGCTGCCCGCGCAGACGGCCGCCAGCCAGCAGGTCGCCACCAAGGCGGACCTGGACAAGGCCAACGGCAAGAAGGTCATCGGCCTGTTCAACCGCGGCAACCTGACCGTGGAGCACAACAAGGCGGCCCTGCCGGCCGACGCCCCGCAGAAGCAGGAGCCGTCGCTCGCGGACATGACCCGCAAGTCGATCCAGCTGCTGACCGACCGCAAGGGCGGCTCGTACGACCGCCACAAGTCGAAGAAGGGCTTCTTCCTCCAGGTCGAGGGCGCCCAGATCGACAAGCGTTCGCACGCCAACGACGCCGCGCAGACCCTCGACGAGATCAAGGCGTTCGACGACGCGGTCAAGGCCGCGTACGAGTTCGCGAAGAAGGACGGCCACACCCTCGTGATCGTCACGGCGGACCACGAGTGCGCCGGCTTCAACATCATCGAGAAGGGCACGTACACCAACGCCGAGGCCGTGGCGCCCCCGGCGAACACGGACGCCGGCAACCCCGCCAACAACAGCGTCCCCTCGCGCACCGCCTCCGGCGCCAAGGACCCGGCCCGCTCCAGCGGCATCGTCAACGGCGCGGGCGCCGGTGACACGAAGAACTTCGCCCCGGCGACCTTCCGCACCCCGGACGACCCGAAGGACGTCAAGGACGGCAGCCCCGAGGCCAGCCTGTGGCTGACCTACCTGTCGGGCAACCACACCGGCGCGGACGTGCCGATCTACGCCTACGGCCCGGGCAGCAACGTCTTCGCCGCGAGCCAGATCAACACCGAGCTGTACGGCAAGATGTACCGCTCGCTGTTCGGCCGCTCTCCGCAGCAGCACTGATCCCCGGGCGGCCGGGGCCGGGGGCGCACTCCCCCGGCCCCGGCCGCCGTCTTTCCCCAGGAGCACTCCCGATGTCGCTGACCCACCTCCCCCGCGCGGCCGCCGCCGCCACCGCCGTGGCCGCCCTCCTCGCGCTGGCCACCGGCTGCTCGGGCGCCGCAGCCCCCGCCGCCGCCAAGGACCCGGCCCCGGCCGCCGCCCCGGTGTCCCTGCCCGCCCCGCGCAGCGCCCCGGCCCCGGCCGCCGTCCTCACCCCGGCGCCGGCCGCGGGCGAGGTCCGCACCGGGCAGGGCCCGTTCACGGACCGCGTGAAGCTGACGGACACCCACCTCACCGCGGCCCCGTCCGTCACCGGCCACATCGCCATCAGCTCCGACGTCAGCGACACCCTGGCCCTGGAGATCACCGCCGCCTACTACGACGCCCAGGGCCACCTCCTGGGCACGGGCACCTTCCACTACGAGGAGGAGGGCGAGGAGGGCCACGCCGGACAGCCCCACACGGGCCCCCGCGCCACCGGCGACGGCATCGACTTCACCGTCCCCGCCGACCACCTCACCGGCACCCCGGCCGCGGCGGTCCTGTCGATCCCCGTCCTGGTCAACGAGTAGCCGCTGGAGCGCGGTGACCTGCCGGCGGGGCTCCTGCACCGGGTCCTCACCGAGCGGGGCCATCCCCCGGTCGTTGCCGGCAAGCGCGTCCTGCACTGACCCCCTCCTGACGTGACGCGAGTCACAGGGAACGTTCCCGCGGCCGGCCGCCTCCTCGATGTACCGGCACCAACGGACACTCCGAGGGGGACACGACATGGACGACGACACCGCACGCCGCCGCACGGGAGCCGCGCTGGCCGCGCTCCTGGCCGCCGACGGACTGGCGCACCTGTACTGGGCCACCGGCGCCACCTGGCCCGCCCGGAGCGAACGCGCCCTCTCCCTGGCGGTCCTGGGCACGGAGGTGTCCTTCGCCCCGCCCGTCGTCCTGCCCCTGGCCGCGCTCACCCTCACCGCCGCAGCCGCCGTCCTCGCCCACTCCCGCCGCCGCGGCGGCCGGGCCGCCCGCGCGGTCACCGGCGCGGTCGCGGCGGGCCTGGCCGCACGGGGCCTCGCGGGCCTGGCCTGGGCCGCGGGGCTCCTGCCCAGCCCGCCCGGCAGCCCCTTCCACACCCTCAACCTCGCCGTCTACACCCCCGCCTGCCTCGGCTTCGGCTGGGCGGCCGCACGGCTGGCGCGCGCCAGATGACCCCGGCCGACCGCGCACGCGGCATCGCCCTCGCCCGCGCGGCCCGCGCCGGGAACACCCTCGCGCTGCACGAACTGCTCGACCACCTCACCCCGTACGTCACCCGGATCTGCACGCCCATCGCCCTCGCGGACGGCCCGGACGCCGCCCAGGAGGCACTGCTGGCCGTCTTCACCGCCCTGCGCTCGCTGCGCGATCCCGAGGCGCTGTACGGGTGGGTGCGGGCCATCGCGGTCCGCGAGTCCGTCCGCACGGCCCAGCGCGCCTCCCGCACCCGGCCGGCTGCGGACCTGACCGAGATCCCCGCCAAGGGCGACCCCCACCTGGCCTCCGACATCGAGGACGTCCTGGCCCGCCTGTCCCCCGCCCACCGGGCGGTGCTCGTCCTGCGGGACGTGGAGGGCCTGGACGAGGAGGCCGCGGCGGCCGTCCTGGACATCCCGCCCGGCACCGCCAAGTCCCGCCTGCACCGGGCCCGTTCCAGCTTCCGAAAGGCATGGTCCGCATGACGCCGCACGAGATCGACGACGTCCACCGCCTCCGCATCATGGCGGCGGGCGTACGAGGCGCCCAGCTGGTGGAGCGGACCCTCGCGGCCCCCTTCGAGGAGGTCTGGCCGGTCATGTCCGCCCTGGACTTCCTCCCCGACCTCCAGCACACCCGACTCCTGCACTGCGACGGCGACCGGATCGAACTGCTGGCCCGCAGCAAGTACGGCTTCCGCGCCCACCTGCGGGGGTTCCGCCGCCCGGGCTGGTGCTGGCTCCAGAGCCGCTTCCTCCTGGTCGGCCTGGCCGCCGCCCCGGACGGATCCGGCACCCGGATCGCCCTGACGGGCGGCGTCCGCGTCCCCACCCGCGCGGCGGTCCTCCCCTTCGGCACGAAGCCGGAACTCACGAAGGCCGCCCACCGCCTCGCATCCCGCGTGGGCCGCTAGCGGGCCAGCCCCCGGGAGGCGGCGGTTCACCCGGACGGCCCGGTTCCGCCCCGCAGGGACGGGTAGGGGACGGCCCGTCCACCCCCGTCCCAGACCCCGGAGGCCCCCGTGCCCGACATGAACGGCCCCTACAAGCCCGGCACCCCCTGCTGGATCGACCTGATGGTCCCCGACCAGCAGGCGGCCCTCGACTTCTACGGCGACCTCTTCGGCTGGCAGGGAGAGGTGGGCCCGCCCGAGACGGGCGGCTACGCCGTCTGCACCCTCAAGGGCAAGCCGGTGGCCGGGATCATGAAGGCGATGAACCCGGACGGCACGGTCCCCGACCCCATGCCGCCCACCGTGTGGACCACGTACCTCTCCACCGACGGCCTCGACTCCACCCTCAAGTCCGTCACCGACGCCGGCGGCACGGTCATGATGGGCCCGATGGACGTCATGGACCTGGGGCGGATGGCCGTGATCTCCGACCCGGCGGGCGCGGTCGTCGGCCTGTGGCAGCCCGGCACCTTCGACGGCGCGGGCATCGTCAACGAGCACGGCGCCCTGATCTGGAACGAACTGACCACGCCCGACCTGGCGGGGGCGTCGGCCTTCTACTCCTCGATCCTGCCCGTCACCACGGCACGGTCCGAGATGCCCGGCGCCGAGGAGTACATCGAGTTCCAGGTCGCCGGCCGCGCGGTGGGCGGAATGATGGACCTGAGCAAGCTCCCGCCGGGCGTGCCGCCGCACTGGCAGCCGTACTTCCACGTGGACAGCGTGGACGAGATCCAGGCGGCCGCCGTCCGCGCCGGCGGCACGGTCCTGGCCCCGGCCTTCGACATGGCGGCGGGCCGCATGGCCGTCCTGGCCGACCCCCAGGGCGGCGCGTTCTCCGTCATCACGGCCTCGATGCAGGAACAGCCGGCCTGACGACCGCCGCCCCGGCCCCGCTCGGCGACGAGCGGGGCCGCCGGTTCCCGGCGGCGTCAGCGGGCGTACCACTCGCCCCCTTCACGGGCGCGGCCAACAGCCGTCGGAGCGGAACTCGGCCCAGACGACCTTCCCCGGCGAGCGGGGCAGCACCCCCCACAGGTCGGAGACGGCCTCCACGATCCGCAGCCCGCTCCCCGGGGCCCGCCCCAGCATCCGCGACCGCCCGGGCCCGCTGTCGTGCACCTCGACGCGCAGGCAGCACCCGAAGTTCAGCAGCCGCACCCGGTACGACCGCCCCAGCGGGACCCCGTACCGCAGGGCGTTGGTCGCCAGCTCGCTGACACAGAGCACCACGTCGTCCCGCCGGTCCGGGAGCCCCCACGCGTCGAGCGTCTCGCGCGCGAAGTCCCGTGCGGAGGAGACCGTCTGGTAGGCCCGGGGGAACAACCGCTCCCGCATCAGCCCGGGTTGAGTATTTAGATCCACCGGACGATGGTGGCGCGGCGTGACTAGGCTGCTACAGAGCGCCGACCCGTACTCTGCCATGAGTACGGGTCGGCCGGGGATAATCCACGTCCGAAGGCGGGGAGTTCATCGGCATGCCACCCAAGAAGCGCCCGCGGCCCAATGCGACGACCATGAAGATGGTCGGCAAGCAGGTAGCCACCGCCCGGTTCGCCAAGAACCTGACCCAGAAGCAGCTCGCCGACCTGATCAAGGTGGACGAGGAGACGATCGGCTCCATCGAGCAGGGCCGACGCACCCTCATGCCGAACGTCGCCGAGCTGCTGGACTTCCACCTGGCTCTGCCGGGCCTGCTGACCGTGGCAGCACTCGAACTCCCCGCCGTCGACACGACACCTCCGTGGGCCGAGGAATATCTGGCCCTGGAGCGGGCGGCCATCGCCCTCTCCTGGTACGAAGGCCAGCGCGTGCCGGGGCTGCTTCAAACGGAGGGCTACGCCCGGGCCCTCTTCACATGCCGAGTCCCGGCGCACCCCCCGAAGACGGTCGAGGATCTCACCGCCCGCCGCATGGCACGCCAGGAGATCCTGCACCGCAAGACACCGCCGACCCTCAGCTTCGTCATCTGGGAACCCGCCGTCCGCCACCGCATCGGCGGACTTGAGGTGCACCGGGAACAGCTGCGCCACTTGCTCGCATGCTCGCAACTCCCTGACGTCTCCATCCAGGTGATGCCACTGGGCCAGCCCGCCCACGCGGCGCTCGACGGCCCCTTCATCCTCGTGGAGACCCCCTCACACCAGCACTTCGGGTACTCGGAGAGTCAGCGTGGCAGCAGGCTCATCTCGGACCCCGCCGAGGTCAGCATCATGGCTCGGCGATATGCGATGCTGCGGACTCAGGCCCTCAACACCGTCGAGACACAGGGCCTGTTGGACCGCCTGCTAGGAGACCTATGAGCAACTTGAAGTGGATCAAATCCAGCTACAGCGGGGGTGACGGCGACGCGTGCGTCGAGGTCGCCACCACCCCCACCACCATCCACGTCCGGGACAGCAAGGTCGAGGACGGTCCCGTCCTCGACCTTGCCCCCGCCAGCTGGGCGGCGCTCACCGGCTGGGTCAGCGGGTGATCGGGTACGACGTGCGTCCCGACGCCTCGTCGATCTCCCCGTGCGCCTTGGTGAGCAACTGTTCCTTCAGATCGTTCAGCGCGCGGGCCGCCGCGATCTCCTCGCCGACCCGGGCCTGATTACCGTCACTGGGGTGACGGCTGGCGTACCCGTGCCCGCGGACCTCGTTCCCGTCCGGGAGCCGGACGAGGGCCGCCGCCCGTGTGCGCTTGTTGTCCTCCTGGAACTCCATTTCCACATGCCATCCGACGGCATCCTTCATGGCGATCACCTCCGTGGCCGCTGAATTCCAGGGTGCACCCGGCGGCGCCCCCGCGCATCAGGTCCACTGCTCGGAGGGGGCCTGGCCCGGCAGCGGCTTGCCGATCAGGGCGAGCGGGATGAAGAAGTTGACCTGGCTGATCGCGAGGACGAGCGTCGTCAGGGCCTTCTCGTCGTAGTGCTCCGCCGCCTCCGCGAACACCTCGTCCGAGACCCGCTCGGTGCCGGCGGCCGGGGCCGTCAGGACGGCCTCGACCAGGGCGAGGGCCGCCCGCTCGGCCGGGGTGAAGCACAGGGCGTCCACCCAGGAGGAGACGGCGGTGATGCGCTGCTCGGTCTCGCCGGCGGCGCGCAGGGCGTCGGTGTGCATCGTCGTCAGGTAGGTGTTGGCGACGATCTGGCCCGCCCGCAGGTGCACCAGGGAGATCGTGGACTGCGGGACCGTGCCGTTGCCGATCACCTTGAACATCATCCCGGTCAGCGCGCCGAGGTCGGGCAGCGTCTTCACGGGGTTGGACAGGCGGGAGCGGTGGGTCTCGGTCATGGCCGGCCTCTTCTTTCGTCAGTGTCAGCGTGTCGTTCTCACTGCACTGACCCGTCCCGCGAGGCGAATGTGACAGCCCGGGCGGAAAAAATTCGGGTGGGGGGCCGTCGCACCGACCGCCCCCCACCGCCGGAGGTCAGCGCTCGTTGCGCAGCCGGCCCGCGACCTCGGTCGCCCAGTACGTCAGGATCGTGTCGGCACCCGCCCGCTTGATGCCCAGCAGGGTCTCCATGATCGCCCGGTCGCGCTCGATCCAGCCCTTCTCCGCGGCCGCCTCGATCATCGCGTACTCGCCGCTGATCTGGTACGCCGCCACCGGCACGTCCACGGCCTCCGCGACCCGGTGCAGGATGTCCAGGTAGGGGCCGGCCGGCTTGACCATCACCATGTCGGCGCCCTCCTCCAGGTCCAGGGCCAGCTCCCGCAGGGACTCGCGGGCGTTCGCCGGGTCCTGCTGGTAGGTCTTGCGGTCGCCCTGGAGGGAGGAGGCGACGGCCTCGCGGAAGGGGCCGTAGAAGGCGGAGGAGTACTTGGCGGTGTAGGCGAGGATCGACACGTCCTCGTGGCCCGTCTCGTCCAGCGCGTCGCGGATCACGCCGACCTGGCCGTCCATCATGCCGCTCGGGCCCACGACGTGGACGCCCGCGTCGGCCTGGACCTGGGCCATCTCCGCGTACCGCTCCAGCGTCGCGTCGTTGTCGACGCGGCCGTTCTCGTCCAGGACCCCGCAGTGGCCGTGGTCGGTGTACTCGTCCAGACACAGGTCCGACATGATCACCAGGTCGTCGCCGACCTCGGACCGCACGTCGCGGATCGCCAGCTGGAGGATGCCGTCCGGCTCGGTGCCCGCCGTGCCCAGCGCGTCCTTGTTCTCGTCCGCCGGGACGCCGAAGAGCATGATCCCCGCCACGCCCGCTTCGACGGCCTCCACCGCGGCCTTCCGCAGCGTGTCCCGGGTGTGCTGCACCACGCCCGGCATCGCCGAGATCGGCAGGGGCTCGCTGATGCCCTCCCGGACGAACGCCGGCAGGATCAGGTCCGAGGGGTGCAGCCGGTACTCGGCCACCATCCGCCGCATCGCCGGGGTGGTGCGCAGCCGCCGGGGCCGCGAGCCGGGGAAGGATCCGTACGCGCTCATCTTCTAGTCGCCTCTTCGAGCATCGACAGCAGTCGCCCCCAGCCTATTGGCTGTCCCCTACGGCCAGTCGACCAGCGCCGAGAAGACGACCGTGTCCAGCACGACCAGACCCGGCGCGGCGAACGCCAGCCCCACCCGCCGGGCCGTGTTGCGCACCCGCCACGGCAGCGCCCAGCACCACACCAGCAGCACCAGGACTCCCACGAGCCCGGCCATGAACACCGGCCAGGCGATCCGGAAGCTCGCGTCGAAGGCGTGCGCGGCCTGCGTGTCACAGGAGTCGCAGGCCATCGGCGACATCCCCGCGAAGAACAGCGCCAGCAGGGCCGCCGGCAGCGTCACCAGTGTGGAGACCAGCGGTGCCACGAAGGCCCAGCGGGCCGGGGCGTCCGTGGTGAGGGGGTTCTCGGTCATGCCCCCATCCCACCGCACCCGCGCCCCGACCGGATCCGCACGGCTACTCAACCCGCTACTCAGCCCCGCCTGGGTACCCGGTACGCCGAAGGGGCCCGGGCGCTCTGCGCACCCGGGCCCCTCCCGCCACCGCTGCGGCTAACGCCGCTAAGGCGCTCACGTCGTACGGCGGCGACGCGCGCCCGGACGGCGCTCGCTCGGCCGGGCCACGGTCTCGCCGGCCTCCTTGGCCGCCTCCCGGCGGGCCTCCCCGTACGCGGCCAGCGCCTCCGCCAGCTTGCCCACGCTCGGCTCCGGCGACAGCACGTCCACGCGCAGGCCGTGTTCCTCCGCCGTCTTGGCCGTCGCCGGCCCGATACAGGCGATGACCGTCACGTTGTGCGGCTTGCCCGCGATGCCGACCAGGTTGCGGACGGTCGAGGACGACGTGAAGAGAACGGCGTCGAAGCCGCCGCCCTTGATCGCCTCACGGGTGTCCGCCGGCGGCGGCGAGGCGCGCACGGTCCGGTAGGCGGTGACGTCGTCCACCTCCCAGCCCAGCTCTATCAGGCCGGCCACCAGCGTCTCGGTGGCGATGTCGGCGCGCGGCAGGAACACGCGGTCGATCGGGTCGAAGACCGGGTCGTACGGCGGCCAGTCCTCCAGCAGACCGGCGGCCGACTGCTCACCGCTGGGCACCAGGTCCGGCTTCACACCGAACTCCACCAGCGCGGCCGCGGTCTGCTCGCCGACGGCGGCGACCTTGATGCCCGCGAAGGCACGCGCGTCGAGCCCGTACTCCTCGAACTTCTCCCGCACCGCCTTGACGGCGTTCACCGAGGTGAAGGCGATCCACTCGTAGCGGCCGGTGACC
The DNA here is from genome assembly GCF_002028425.1 of Streptomyces katrae. GTDB lineage: Bacteria > Actinomycetota > Actinomycetes > Streptomycetales > Streptomycetaceae > Streptomyces > Streptomyces katrae_A. The sequence continues at coordinate 3,442,677 of NZ_CP020042.1, forward strand.
AGGCCCTTGACCGCCCGCTCCATCTGCTGCGGGGTACGCGGCGGCTCCACGGCGATGGTCGGCACCTCGTGCGGCACGGCGCCGTACGAACGCAGCTGGTCGGAGAGCGAAGCGGCCTGCTCCTTGGTGCGCGGCACGAGCACCCGCCAGCCGAACAGCGGCTTCGACTCGAACCAGGCCAGCTCCTCGCGGCGCGCGGCGGCGCCCTGCTCGCCGACCACGGCTATGACCGGGCGGGAGCCCTCGGGGGAGGGGAGCACCTTGCCCTGCTTGAACACCTGGGCGATGGTGCCCAGGGTCGCGGTCCAGGTCCGCTGCCGGGTCGTCGTACCGCCCACGGTCACCGTCAGCGGGGTCTCGGGCTTGCGCCCGGCCGACACCAGCTCGGCGGCCGCCGCGGCGACCGTCTCCAGCGTGGCGGAGACGACCACGACGCCGCCCTCGCCGGCGCCCACCTCGGCCCAGCAGCGCGGCGAGGCGTGCTTGGCGTCCACGAAGCGCACGTCGGCGCCCTTGTCGCCGCGCAGCGGCACACCCGCGTACGCGGGCACGCCGACGGCGGTCGCGACACCGGGGACGACCTCGAAGGGGATGCCCTCGTTCGCGCAGGCCAGCATCTCGGCGGCGGCGTTCCCGTCGAGCCCCGGGTCGCCGGTGACGGCACGGACGACCCGCCTGCCGGACCGCGCGGCCTCCATGACAAGATTGGCGGCGTCGCGGATCACCGGGACCCCGGCGGCGGCTGACTTCTCGTCAGCCACCGTCAGCTGCGGCGTGTCGACGCCCGCACGCGCGTGGGTCCGTACGACGTCGAGCACCTCGGGCTCGGCGATCAGCACGTCCGCGGCGCCGAGCGCCTCCACGGCGCGCAGCGTCAGCAGACCCGGGTCGCCGGGGCCGGCACCCAGGAAGGTGACGAGCCCTTGGACCGCGACGGCCGGGAATGCGGAGGTGGTGGGGCTTGAGGGGTTCAAAGGGATCGCTCCCCCATCAGACCGGCCGCGCCCTTGGCCAGCATCTCGTCCGCGAGTTCGCGGCCGAGCGCCATGGCCTCGTCGTACGACTGGGGCACGGGACCGGTGGTGGACAGCTGCACCAGCGTGGAACCGTCGAGGGTCCCGACGACACCACGCAGGCGCATTTCATTGACAGTCTGGCCGTCGGCGAGGGCGCCCACGGGCGCGCTGCAGCCGGCCTCCAGGGCCGCGAGCAGGGCTCGCTCCGCGGTCACCGCGGCCCGGGTGTACGGGTCGTCCAGCTGAGCGAGCGCGGCGATCAGCTCCGTGTCGGACGCCAGGCACTCCACGGCCAGGGCTCCCTGGCCGGGCGCGGGCAGCACGTTGTCGACCGACAGCAGGTCGGTCGCCTCGTCACCGCGGCCGATGCGGTTCAGGCCGGCGGCGGCGAGCACGACCGCGTCGAGCTCCCCGTCGCGCACGAACTGGATCCGGGTGTCGACGTTCCCCCGGATGGCCACGCACTCGACGGACTTCCCCAGGTTCCTCGCGTACGCGTTCAGCTGCGCCATCCGGCGCGGCGAGCCGGTACCGACCCGGGCCCCGTCCGGCAGCTGCTCGAAGGTCAGCCCGTCGCGCGCCACGAGGGCGTCGCGCGGGTCCTCCCGCTGCGGCATGGCCGCGATGACCAGCTCGTCGGGCTGCGTGGTCGGCAGGTCCTTCAGCGAGTGCACGGCGAAGTCGACCTCACCGCGCACCAGGGCGTCGCGCAGCGCGGTGACGAACACGCCGGTTCCGCCGATCTGCGCGAGGTTCTCACGGGACACGTCGCCGTACGTCGTGATCTCCACGAGCTCCACGGGCCGGCCGGTGACCGCCCGGACCGCCTCGGCGACGTGCCCGGACTGGGACATGGCCAGCTTGCTGCGCCGCGTGCCAAGCCGGAGGGGCTGGTCGGGACGTGAGTTCATGATGCCCGTCCTGGGTCGTCGTTCTTCGGATCGGCCGCGTCCGCCCGGCTGACGGATGCCACCGTCTGAGGGTCGAGGTCGAAGAGTTCACGCAGCGCCTCGGCGTACCCGGCGCCGCCGGGCTCGCTCGCGAGCTGCTTCACGCGCACGGTCGGCGCGTGCAGGAGCTTGTCGACGACGCGGCGCACGGTCTGGGTGACCTCCGCGCGCTGGCGTTCGTCGAGGTCGGGTACCCGCCCGTCGAGACGTGCCACCTCCATGGCGACGACCTCGGCGGCCATCGCCCGCAGGGCGACGACGGTGGGGGTGATGTGCGCGGCCCGCTGCGCCGCCCCGAAGGCCGCGACCTCTTCGGCCACGATCGCCTTCACGGCGTCGACGTCGGCGGCCATGGGCGCGTCCGCGCTCGCTTCGGCCAGGCTCTCGATGTCCACGAGCCGCACGCCCGGGATCCGGTGCACGGCGGCGTCGATGTCCCGCGGCATGGCCAGGTCCAGCAGGGCGAGCCGCACGGGGACGGCCCCGTCGGCGTGGCTGCGGGTCCCCCGCCGGGGCTGCCGGTGCGCGGCGGCCTCGCCCTGATCGGCCCAGGCCCCGTGCAGCTCCAGCGAACTGGCGTCCACCCCGGCGAGCGCGGACCGCCCGTCCCCGACGGGACACACGTCCTCAGCGGGCGCGGCAGGCACGATGGTCCGAGCGGCCCCGGCATCGGCGAGCCGCCGCTGCCCGCCTTCAGCAGCGGCGACGAGCCGCGCCAGAACATCGGCATCGGCCAGATCAAGCCCCGCCGGCGATTGAGGCGCTGGGGTCTGGGGGCGGAGCCCCCAGGAGGCCTGGGGCGCAGCCCCGGCCACGGGGTCCGGGGCGGAGCCCTGGGAGGGGGTCCGGGGCGCAGCCCCGGTTTCTGGGGGTCCCCCCAGCGGTAGCTGGGGGAGAAGGGGCGGGGTGGGGGAATGCCCCCCAGGGCCACCCGAGACCGCGGCCGCGACATCGTCACCGGTCAGCACCAGCCCCGTGGCCCCGGTACAGGACACCACCACGTCCGCGAGCGCCAGCTCATCCGCGACGGCGGACATCGGAACGGCCCGCGCCCCCACACCGGTGCCCGAGGCAACCAGGATCTCCGCGAGACGTTCCGCCCGCTCCGCGGTCCGGTTCGCGACGGCGATCTCCGCGACCCCGACCCGCGCCAGCGTCGCGGCGGCCAGCGAGGACATCGACCCGGCGCCGATCACCAGCGCCCGCTTGCCCGCGGCCCAGTCCGCGACCGGCTCGCGCACGGCCAGCTGCTCCAGGCCGAAGGTCACCAGCGACTGCCCGGCCCGGTCGATCCCGGTCTCGGAGTGCGCCCGCTTGCCGACCCGCAGCGCCTGCTGGAAGAGGTCGTTGATCAGCCGCCCGGCGGTGTGGAGCTCCTGCCCCAGCGCCAGGGCGTCCTTGATCTGCCCGAGGATCTGTCCCTCGCCGACCACCATCGAGTCCAGCCCGCACGCCACCGAGAACAGGTGGTGCACCGCCCGGTCCTCGTAGTGGACGTACAGGTAGGGGGTGAGCTCCTCCAGCGCGACCCCGCTGTGCTGGGCCAGCAGCGTGGACAGCTCGGCGACACCGGCGTGGAACTTGTCCACGTCGGCGTACAGCTCGATCCGGTTGCACGTGGCCAGCACGGTCGCCTCGGCCGCCGGCTCGGCGGCCAGGGTGTCGTGCAGCAGCTTGACCTTGGCGTCGGCGGACAGCGAGGCCCGCTCCAGCACGCTCACCGGCGCGCTGCGGTGGCTCAGGCCAACGACGAGCAGACTCATGCCGGCATCACCGCCGGGACGTCGCCCTCGGGGCCGCCCTTACGCGCGGAGGCCGCGCCCCGCCCGGCCGGCGGCTCGACGGCCGCGGCCGGAGCGGCGCCGGTCCCGCCGGCACCGCCCTCGGCGGGCGCGCCGACGCCCTCGGCGGCACCGCCGCCGGTCTCCTCGCCGGCCTTGCGCTGCTCGTGGAACGCGAGGATCTGCAGCTCGATCGACAGGTCGACCTTCCGCACGTCCACCCCGTCCGGCACGGACAGCACGGTGGGCGCGAAGTTCAGGATGGAGGTGACCCCCGCCGCGATCAGCCGCTCGCTGACCTGCTGCGCGGCGCCCGCCGGGGTCGCGATGACCCCGATGGAGACGCCGTTCTCCTCGATGATCTTCTCCAGGTCGTCGGTGTGCTGCACGGGCATGCCCGCCACCGGCTTCCCGGCCATCGCCGGATCGGCGTCGATCAGCGCGGCCACGCGGAACCCGCGGGAGGCGAAACCGCCGTAGTTGGCCAGGGCGGCGCCGAGGTTGCCGATGCCGACGATGACGACGGGCCAGTCCTGGGTCAGCCCGAGCTCGCGGGAGATCTGGTAGACGAGGTACTCGACGTCGTAGCCCACGCCCCGCGTCCCGTAGGAGCCGAGGTAGGAGAAGTCCTTGCGCAGCTTCGCGGAGTTGACTCCGGCGGCGGCCGCGAGCTCCTCGGAGGACACCGTGGGCACCGATCGCTCGGAGAGCGCGGTGAGCGCGCGCAGGTACAGCGGAAGCCGGGCGACAGTGGCCTCGGGAATACCTCGGCTGCGGGTCGCCGGTCGGTGAGTTCGGCCAGTTGCCACGATGCTCCTGCGGGATGAGCGGGGCTGCAGGCGGCCTCGTGTCCCAGGACCGCCCCGTCGGAAGCAGGCTATGTCTTTGTGAACGCGTGCACAAAGATTGTGTCCGCTTTGTCCGAGCAAAGTGACCGGGGTCACGCAGGCTGGACGTACGGGGCCTGATCCGGGAACGGGCCGAACCCGTTCAAATCCCGAGGGGGGCAAAACGGTACACACTCCTCATCGATACGCCCCCGAGTCCCCATAAATCGCCCATGATGGTAACGGCCCGGAGGGTCAGACCCCCAACGCCCGCCGAAGACGGTCCGGGTTCACCCTCCAGAAGGTGTGCTGCTCGCCGTCCACCAGCACGACCGGAATCTGCTCCCAGTGCCGGCGGTAGAGCTCTTCGTCCTGCGAAATGTCCTTCTTCTCCCATTGCGCACCCGTCTCGGCGCACACCTTCTCGATCACTTCCTGGGCGTCGTCGCACAGATGGCACCCCGGCTTCCCGATGAGCGTCACCATCCGCTCCTCGGGACGCTTCTTTTCCTTACGTCGCAGCAAAGGGCTCATGCCGCCATTGTCCCGCGCCGGGCCCACGTGCCCGAAGAGTTAACCGCCCCGTTTCCCGACGGTTCGGGAACTCCCGAACACAGTGGCTATGCTCGCGTCATGGCCGCTCTGGGATGGCTCACCCCCCGTAGACGCTCCGCGACAGCGCGGAGCGTGCTGGCAGGCGAGGCCTCGGCCGAGGCCGCACGCAAGACCGCGCGGCCCGACACCCCACCGCACGCCGAACCGGCGGCGCCGGAGGCCCCCGGGACCGCAAGCGGAACCGGAACCGACACCACGACGGCAGCCGGGACGACCGGCGGAACGGCTGACGGGACGGCCGGCGGGGAAGCGGCGGCCGAGCCCGCGTTCCCCGTCCCCGGCGACGACCTCGCCGCCGCCTTCTTCGACCTCGACAACACCGTCATGCAGGGCGCCGCGATCTTCCACTTCGGCCGCGGCCTCTACAAGCGCGAGTTCTTCCGCCGCCGCGAACTGGCCCGCTTCGCCTGGCAGCAGGCCTGGTTCCGGCTCGCCGGGGTCGAGGACCCCGACCACATGCAGGACGCCCGCGACAGCGCCCTGTCCATCGTCAAGGGCCACAAGGTCTCCGAACTCATGGCGATCGGCGAGGAGATCTACGACGAGTACATGGCCGAGCGGATCTGGCCGGGCACCCGCGCCCTGGCCCAGGCCCACCTCGACGCCGGCCAGAAGGTCTGGCTGGTGACCGCCGCCCCCGTCGAGACCGCCACGATCATCGCCCGCCGCCTCGGCCTGACCGGCGCCCTGGGCACCGTCGCCGAGTCCGTCGACGGCGTCTACACCGGCCGCCTGGTCGGCGAGCCGCTGCACGGCCCCGCCAAGGCGGAGGCGGTGCGCGCCCTGGCCGCCGCCGAGGACCTGGACCTCACGCACTGCGCGGCGTACAGCGATTCGCACAACGACATCCCGATGCTGTCGCTGGTCGGGCATCCGTACGCGATCAATCCCGACACAAAACTGCGCAAGCATGCCCGTGCACACGACTGGCGGCTGCGCGACTATCGGACCGGACGCAAGGCCGTGAAGGTCGGCGTCCCGGCCGCCGCCGGCGTCGGCGCGATCGCGGGCGGCGCGGCCGCCGCGATCGCCCTGCACCGCCGCCGCAAGTAGCAACGCCGGGCCCCGCCCGTTGCCCGGGCGGCCCGGCGGCCATTCGCTCCCCTCTACCCGCGCCGTCGGCGCGGCACTCCGGCCTGCCCGACTCGGTCGCCGGACACCCTGGAAGCGTCCATTCCGCGCACCCAAGTGATCAATAACCGATCACCAACCAGGACTGAATATGCCCTCGACACGCAACGGAAGTGTCGGAACCGGTGATTTCAGCAACTGGGTGTAGCGCTGCCTGTACGAAGCGTTATTCTCCTCAAACGCATGCCGCCGCCCGCCTGTCGCCACGACGGGTGAACGGTCCCGCACTGCACGTGATGGAAGCTCTGCCTCTGGGAGTCCCGTGTACCCACCTGTCGGGGTTGACGCCTCGGGCCTGGCTACGCTGCGCGCAACGGTCCTCGACCACCTGCGCGGCTTCGTCCCCACCGCGTACGCCGTCCCCGCCCTCGCCGCCGCGGTCCCCGCCGGACTCGGCCCGGCCGGTCCCTGCTACGCCCTGACCGACGGCGGAGCGACGGTGGGCAGACGCGGTCGCAGCGCGGCGCCCGCCGCCGGCGGCGGCACGAGCGCACCCGCCGCCCGCCGCCCCACGGCGGACAGCGACCAGGCCCGCATGATGGACCTGGTCGAACGCGCCCAGGCGGGCGAGGCCGAGGCCTTCGGCCGCCTCTACGACCAGTACAGCGACACGGTGTACCGCTACATCTACTACCGCGTCGGCGGCAAGGCGACCGCGGAGGATCTCACCAGCGAGACCTTCCTGCGCGCGCTGCGCCGCATCTCCACCTTCACCTGGCAGGGGCGCGACTTCGGCGCCTGGCTGGTGACCATCGCGCGGAACCTGGTGGCGGACCACTTCAAGTCCAGCCGCTTCCGCCTGGAGGTCACCACCGGCGAGATGCTCGACGCCAACGAGGTGGAGCGCAGCCCCGAGGACTCGGTCCTGGAGTCCCTGTCCAACGCGGCCCTGCTCGAAGCCGTGCGCAAGCTCAACCCGCAGCAGCAGGAGTGCGTGACCCTGCGCTTCCTCCAGGGCCTCTCGGTCGCCGAGACCGCCCGGGTCATGGGGAAGAACGAGGGCGCGATCAAAACGCTCCAGTACCGCGCGGTCCGCACCCTGGCCCGCCTGCTCCCCGACGACGCCCGCTGACACGGGCGATCACGCCCGCGTCCCACACGACGACCTCACACCCGGTGACCCCTCGATGACGCTGTGGTCCGATCATCCTTCGTCCGTAACCCAAGTGCCGCGACGCTCGTTGTGCGGAATGCAGGCTCCCTGTGGACACGCCCTGCCCGAAGCCGCTCACTCGAAAGTGTGGATGTGCTCAAGGAAGGCAACCTTCCGGACACCTGGGGGAGTCGATCGTCATGACGAGAGGAGGTGCCGCCAGTGATCGCGAACGTGACCCCGCACCGGCGGGCGAACGCCTTCGCCCAGGCCCTGGAAGATCGGACCCCTTCCGACCTTTCGGAACCGGAACCGGCGGCCGAGCAGTCCGAGGCACCTGCCGAACCTGCCGACCACGACCGGCTGTTGGCCCTGGCGAGCGTGCTCGGCGAAAGAATGCCGCGCCCGGTGCTGGACCCCGAGGTCAAAGTGGTGCAACGAGCCCAGCTCGTAGCCGCCATGGAGGCCATGGTGATGGAGGAGAGGGCCGGGGGCGGTGCCGCCGCGGACCCTCAGGTGCCCGAGCAGCGGACCGGCCGCGGCGCCCACCGGGCGACCTCGCTCCGGAAATTGCGGCCCCGCTCCCGCTGGTCCAAGGGCATCGCAGCGGGCGGCCTCACCGTGGGTGTGGCCGCAGGGGCCTTCAGCGGAGTGGCCGCTGCCAGCACCGACGCCCTGCCGGGTGACTCCCTCTACCCGGTCAAGCTGGGCATGGAAGACCTCAAGCTGGGCCTGGCCGACGAGGACGCGGACCGGGGCGAGCTCTACCTCGACCAGGCCTCCAACCGCCTGTCGGAAGCGCGCAGGCTGATGGAGCGCGGCCGCTCCGGCCCTCTGGACCACGAGGTCCTGGGCGAGATCCGGCGTGCCCTCGCGGGCATGCAGCACGACGCGGCGGAGGGACACCGGCTCCTCCAGGCGGCCTACGAACGGGACGGCTCGCTCGGCCCGATCCAGACGCTGTCCTCGTTCTCCCGCTCCCACCGCGACGCCTGGGGCCGGCTCCGCTCCAACCTCCCGCCCCAGCTCCACGACGTCGGCGACCAGGTGACCTCGGTCTTCCAGGCCATAGACGAAGACGTGGAGCCGCTCCAGGGCCTGCTGCCGAAGCCCCCGGAGCAGAACCGCGGCGGACCGGGCTCCGGCGCGGCCACGGCGGACACCCCCGCGACCCCGGGCAAGCACCAGCAGCCCGCCCCCGCGTCGGGCGCCCCCGCACAGCCGTCCGCCCCGGCCGCACCCAGCTCCCAGGGCAGCCAGGCCCCCGCGGCGCCCGGCACCGGCCTCCTGGGCGGCACGGGCGACCTGCTCCACCCGCCGGCACAGGGCGGCCAGTCCACCCCGGCCGCCCCGGTGGCCCCCGGCCTCCCCCGGCCGGACATCACCATCCCGCCCCTCCTCCCCAACCTGCTCCCGGGTCTGGGCATCAAGGCGGAAGACGCCGAATAGGACAGACGCCGGCGGGGCTGTTCACAGCCCCGCCGGCGTCTGAGGCGCGGGGGTCTGGGGGCGGAGCCCCCCGGCACCACCCCCGGTCAGAAGAACACGGACCTCCGCTGCACCAGCAACTTGTACAGCGTGTGCTGGATCCGCTCCCGCACCTCGTCCGTCAGGTTGAACATCAGCATCGGATCCTCGGCCGCCTCCGCCGCGTACCCGTCCGTCGCGATCGGCTCCCCGAACTGGATCGTCCACTTCGTCGGCAGCGGCACCGCCCCCAGCGGCCCCAGCCACGGGAACGTCGGCGTGATCGGGAAGTACGGCAGCCCCAGCAGCCGCGCCAGCGTCTTCGCGTTGCCGATCATGGGGTAGATCTCCTCCGCCCCCACGATCGAACACGGCACGATCGGAGTTCCTGCCCGCAGCGCCGTCGAGACGAACCCGCCCCGCCCGAACCGCTGCAGCTTGTACCGCTCACCGAACGGCTTCCCTATCCCCTTGAAGCCCTCCGGCATCACCCCGACGAGCTCCCCGGCCTCCAGCAGCCGCTGCGCGTCCTCCGCGCACGCCAGCGTGTGACCGGCCTTGCGCGCCAGCTCGTTGACCCCCGGCAGCATGAACACCAGGTCCGCCGCCAGCAGCCGCAGGTGCCGCTCCGCCGGATGGTGGTCGTGCACCGCGACCTGGAGCATCAGCCCGTCCAGCGGCAGCGTCCCCGAGTGGTTCGCCACGATCAGCGCCCCACCCTCCTTGGGGATGTTCTCCACGCCCTTGACCTCGACCCGGAAGTACTTGTCGAACAGGGGCCGCATCAGGGACATCAGGACCTGGTCCGTCAGCTCCTTGTCGTAGCCGAACTCGTCGACCTCGTACTCGCCCGTGATCCGCCGCCGCAGGAACGCCAGCCCGCCGGCGATCCGCCGGTCCCACTCCCCCGCACCGCCCGCCCGGCCCGCCGGCGCCTCCACGGGCGCGAGCAGCTCCACGGGCCCGGACTCCTGCGCCGGACCCGGCGGCTGCGCGGGCGCCGCCACCGCGTCCACCGCCCGCGCCCCGCGCGCACCGCCACCGCGCCGCCGCGGCCGGTCCTCGCCGAACGGAATGACCTTGGCGTCCGCCACTACCGCTCCACTCTCTCGTCCACCTTCAACAGCCCGGCCACCCGGTCCACGGCCCGCCCCACACGCTCCGGCGGCAGCAGCCCGCTCCCCCGGCTCCGCGCGAAGTCCGCGAAGGTCTCCGCCGTCGTGTACCGCGGCCGGAACCCCAGGACCTCCCGCATCTGCGCCGTCTCCACGACCCGCCCGTGCGTCAGCAGCCTGATCTGCTCCGGCGAGAAATCCGTCGCCCCCACCGCCCGCAGCGCCTGCCCCACCCACGTCACCGCCGGCAGCAGCAGCGGCACCGCCGGACGGCCCAGCCGCCGCGCGCACTGCGACAGCAGCAGCACCCCGTCCCCCGCGATGTTGAACGTCCCGCTGTTGAGCGTCCCCCGCCGCGGCTCCCCGGCCGCCAGCCGCAGCACCTCCACCACGTCGTCCTCGTGGACGAACTGGAGCCGCGGGTCGTAGCCGAGGACCGTCGGCACCACCGGCATCGAGAAGTACTCCGCCAACGCCGAGTCCGCGAACGGCCCCAGGATGTTCGCGAAACGCAGCACGCACACCGCCACGTCCGGACGCCGGCGCGCGAAGCCCCGTACGTACCCCTCGACCTCCGCGGCCTCCTTCGCGAAGCCGGCCGACGGCAGCGACTTCGGCTGCGTGGTCTCGGTGAAGACGGCCGGATCCCGCGCCGTGCCCCCGTACACGCTGGTGCTCGACTTCACCACGAGCCGCCGCACCGTCGGCGACTTCTGGCACGCGCCCAGGAGCTGCATCGTCCCGATGACGTTGGTCTCCTTGACGGCGCTGCGGCCGCCCGGCGTCCCCGGCGCGCCTCCGGTGACCGCCAGGTGGATCACCGTGTCCACCGCGTGCTCGGCGAGCACCCGGGCGATCGCCGACTGTCTGATGTCCGCGTGCACGAACTCGGCCGAGCCGAGCCGGTGCGGCGGGGTCACCGCGTCCACCGCGATGACCCGCTCCACCTCCGGGTCCCGCTGGATACGGCGCACGAAGCGGCCCCCCAGCTGCCGGGCAGCCCCGGTGACGAGCACGACCTTCCCCACGAGCTCAGCGCCTCCCTCGAAGAAGTACCCCGGCTGCACCGCAGCCCCCCCACCAGGATGGTGGAGGGGCTGCGGAAAACACGTACAGCTGCCGTTTACTTCTTGTTACGACGCTGAACGCGGGTGCGCTTGAGCAGCTTGCGGTGCTTCTTCTTGGCCATCCGCTTGCGCCGCTTCTTGATAACAGAGCCCACGACTACCCTCGCTCACTTCTCGGAACATCCCCGCGCCAGCGGGGATCGGTGCGGGGCGTCTGGGCCCACACGACCTACGTCGGCCTAGCCTACCCGCCCAAGCTCCGAGCTTGTAATCCGAGGCTTCCGCGGCGTTGCCCGAGCCTCATTCTCAGGCCGACTCCACCCCCACGTAGGACTCCCGAAGGTACTCGTGGACCGCGTTCTCGGGGACCCGGAAGGACCGGCCCACCCGGATCGCGGGCAGATGACCGTTGTGCACCAGGCGGTACACGGTCATCTTCGACACTCGCATCACCGAGGCGACCTCCGCCACGGTCAGGAACTGAACCTCACTGAGAGGCCTCTCGCCAGCAGCCATGACACCCACCTTGACCTTCCGCGCATGACGGGCACCGGCTTCCCCTCCGGTTACTCCTCGTCGTCGCACGCTCACTCCCCAGAGTAGGGGCGCGTGATACGGCTGGGGAAGAGGAGCTACGGCCACTCCTGACGCACCGGCAGCCCCGCCCGCTGCAACACGAAGCGCGCGAGCGGCCCATAGGCCGCCGAAGGCACCGCGTCATCAAGCGGAACCACCGCCGCCACCCGCCCCTCGGCCTCACCCACGAACAGCGCGGGATCGTCCGTATCAGCCAGCCCGATCGCCTCCACACCCAGCTGACCTGCACCGCAGACCCACCCGTGATCACCCACGACCAGCTCCGGCAGCGGCCCCCCGGACTCCGCCAGCGCCCCGAGCGCGACCCGAACCGGGAGCGGCGAATGGGTGTGTGCGCCGGTGACACTCGCCGCCCCCCGCGCGCCGGGTTCCCGCACCAGTGCGACTCCCCCTACGTAATCGATCCGGTGCCCACGTACGCCGAACCGGGTCGCCATGTCGACATGCACCCCCTGCGCCGGGGTGAGGACAACACATCCCGCCGCCGACAACGCCCCCGCCAAACCGGCGTAGAACCCCAGCAGCCGATGCGGGTGCCCCGTACCCAGCAACACCGGCGACCGCGCCCCGGCCGCCTCCCGCAGCCGCTCCGCGAACACTCCCAGCGCCGCCACCGTCCGCTCCGGATCGATCACGTCACACCCGCCGACCTGCGCCGGATCCGCGGAGACCCCGCACCGGTCCGCCATCAGCCCCAGCAGCGCACCCTCGTCCCAGCGGCCCTCCGGGTCCAGCCCCAGCAGCACCCGCGGATCCCGCGCCGCGAACAGCCGGTAGCTGCGCAGGCTCTCCTCCCGCGTGGTGGCGACGGGCCCGGCCAGCCGGGCCGCCAGCAGATGCGCGCGCAACGCGCCCTCGCTCAACACCCTCCGATGCTGCCGCACGGAACCTGCCGCATCATCAGTTATCCGTGAGCGCCGCACAGTTGGCCTAACCACGCCATGGCATGACCATCCGTCACATCAGCATCCCCCGCAACGGGAACACCGCCCGACGCGTCGCGAGAACGGCCTGATCCGTACGGTCCGCCGGATCGTAACCCGCGCCCCAGTCCCGCCACACGACCTCGCGCCCGTCCGTCATCCGGGCCGGCCCGTGCTGCCGCGTCCGCGCGTACGCCTCGTCCCGCCACTCCTGCGGCACCAGCGCCGCCGGGTCCACCGGCCGGTGCGCCGCGATCCCCACCAGATGCGTCCACGACCGCGGCACGACGTCCACCACCGCGTACCCGCCACCGCCCAACGCCAGCCACCGCCCGCCCGCGTACTCGTGCGCCAGAGCGTGACAGGCCTCCTGCACCGCCCGCTGCGCGTCCAGCGACACCGCCAAGTGCGCGAGCGGGTCCTCGAAGTGCGTGTCCGCCCCGTGCTGCGTCACCAGCACCTGCGGCCGGAAATCGGCCAGCAGCTCCGGCACCGTCGCGTGGAAGGCCCGCAGCCACCCCTCGTCCCCGGTCCCGGCCGGCAGCGCCACGTTCACCGCGCTCCCCTCGGCATCCGGCCCGCCCGTCTCCTGCGGCCAGCCCGTCTGCGGGAACAGCGTCCGAGGATGCTCGTGCAACGACACCGTCAGCACCCGGGGGTCGTCCCAGAACGCCGTCTGCACCCCGTCCCCGTGGTGCACGTCCACATCCACGTACGCGACCCGCTCGGCCCCCAGCTCCAGCAGCCGGGCGATCGCCAGGGCCGCGTCGTTGTACACGCAGAACCCGGCCGCCCCGCCCGGCATGGCGTGGTGCAGCCCGCCCGCGAAGTTCACCGCATGCCCGGCCTCACCCCGCCACACGGCCTCCGCCCCCGCCACCGACTGCCCGGCGATCAGCGCGGACGCCTCGTGGATCCCGTGGAACGCCGGATCGTCCACCGTCCCCAGCCCGTACGAACCGTCGGCCACCCCGGGATCCGCCGACACCTCCCGCACCGCCGCCACGTAGTCCTCGCGGTGCACCAGCCTCAGCGTCGAGTCCCCGGCCGCCGGCGCCGCCCGCACCTCCATCTCCCGGTCCAGCCCGAAGGCACGCACCAGGCCCATGGTCAGCGCCAGGCGCACCGGGTCCATCGGATGGCCCGGCCCGAAGTCATACCTCGTTACCGCCTCGTCCCACATCAACAGCCCGGTCACCGGCTCGCCGCTCATGCCGCACACCGTATCGGGCCCGGTCCACAGCGCCGAACGAGCGGGCATGGACCAGCGTGACGAGGACCAGCACCATCGGCACCACCATGGCACCCCGGTAGTTCCAGGCGTCCCCGATCCCCCCGACCAGCGGCGAACCGACCAGGAACCCCACGTAGTTGAAGATGTTCAGCCGCGCCACCGCCGTGTCCGAGGCGTTCGGGAACAGCCGCCCCGCCGCGGCGAAAGTCTGCGGCACGATCACGCACAGCCCGATCCCCAGCAAGGTGAACCCCAGCATCCCGGTCCACGCCCCGGGCGCCGCCGCCACCACCCCGAACCCGACCGCGGCCACCACCGCACCACAGCGCACCACGGCCACCGCCCCGAACCGCCGCACCCCGAGGTCCCCCACGGCCCGCCCGACGAGCGTGGTCACCATGTACACGTTGTACGGCACGGTCGACAGCTGCTCGGAGCTCCCCAGCACGTCCTGGAGGTACTTGGCACTCCAGTTCGCCACCGTCGAGTCCCCGATGTACGCGCACGCCATCACCAGGCACAGCGGCAGCAGCAGCCGCCCGCCCCGGGCCGGCCACCCCTCGGCGGCCTCCTGCCCCGCACCGCCGCCCTTCGCGTCCACGTAGTACCGGCTCCCCACCAGGGCAGCCGGCAGCAGGACGACCACCGCCGGCAGGTACCCGGTGAACAGCGCCAGGTGCCAGTGCGCCCCCGCCCAGGCCGCCGACGCCCCGACGATCCCGCCCAGGCTGTACGCGGCGTGGAACCCCAGCATGATGGAACGCCCGTACGCCCGCTGCAGACTGACCCCGAGCATGTTCATCGAGGCGTCCAGCGCCCCGACCGCCAGCCCGAACACCCCGAGGGCCACGGCCACGTGCCACATCCGGCTGCCGGCCCCGACGCCGAGCAGCGCCAGCAGCACGACGGGCTGCGCCCACCGCAGCACCGTGCCGGGCGCGACCCGCTTCACCAGGTGCTCGGTGGCGACGCTGGACACCCCGGCGAGGACGGGCACGGCGGCGAGGAAGGCGGGCAGCAGCCCGTCGGATATCCCGTACTGGTCCTGGATGGCCGGGATGCGGGTCACGAGCAGGGCGAAGGTGACCCCTTGAGTCAGGAAACTGAACCCGAGGGCACCGCGGCCCCGCCGCAGCCGCACGTCATCTGTCATGGCGGCACAGCGTAGGCCCCGCGGCTACCCGTGGGTAGAGAGATCACACGGCGAATCCGAGGAGGGCGGACAGCTCCTTCATCTCCCCGAAGCAGGCGGTGGCGCCGGTGAGCTTCGACGCGGGGACCATGGAGGTGAAGCCGAAGGCGTCCATGCCTGCGGCCCGGGCGGCCTCGATCCCGAGCGGGCTGTCCTCCACGACCACGCACTGCGAGGGGTTGACGCCCATCATGTCGGCTGCGTGCAGGAACAGGTCCGGCGCCGGCTTGCCCCGGCCGACCTCCTCGGCACTGAAGATCCACTCTTCTTCGAACCACTCGTCCAGACCGGCACTGCGGTGGGCGGCGCGGATCCGCTCGTGGCTGCTGGAGGAGGCGACGCAGTACGGCATGCCGTGCGCGGACAGCTCCCCGAGCACGTCGGTCACCCCGGGTACGGGCTGGAGCTCGCGCGCGAACGCGGCGAAGATCCGCTCGTGGAGCACCCGGTCGAAGTCCTCCGGCAGCCGCTGCCCGGTGCGCTCGAGGACGAGGTCGTGCACCCGGTGCACGGCGCCGCCCATGTAGTCGCGCAGGGAGTCCTCGTACGTGGTGGGGTGCCCCACCTCCGTCAGGTACTCGGCGAGGATGGTGTTCGAGAGCGGCTCGCTGTCCACGAGGACGCCGTCGTTGTCGAAGATGACCAGCTGGTAGACCATCAGCCCACCATACGAGTGTCCGCCGCACGTTCCCCGCAGGGCGGTGCGGGTAAACGGCTGAAAACGCAGAAAAGCCCCGCACCATGACTGGTGCGGGGCTTTCCCACAATGATTGTTCGGCGGCGTCCTACTCTCCCACAGGGTCCCCCCTGCAGTACCATCGGCGCTGAAAGGCTTAGCTTCCGGGTTCGGAATGTAACCGGGCGTTTCCCTAACGCTATGACCACCGAAACACTATGAAGTTGAACTCAAGCCGGCAAGGCGAGTTCGTTACTTCAGAACTAACACAGTGGACGCGAGCAACTGAGGACAAGCCCTCGGCCTATTAGTACCAGTCAGCTCCACCCGTTACCGGGCTTCCACATCTGGCCTATCAACCCAGTCGTCTACTGGGAGCCTTACCCTCTCAAGGAGGTGGGAATACTCATCTTGAAGCAGGCTTCCCGCTTAGATGCTTTCAGCGGTTATCCCTCCCGAACGTAGCCAACCAGCCATGCCCTTGGCAGGACAACTGGCACACCAGAGGTTCGTCCGTCCCGGTCCTCTCGTACTAGGGACAGCCCTTCTCAATATTCCTACGCGCACAGCGGATAGGGACCGAACTGTCTCACGACGTTCTAAACCCAGCTCGCGTACCGCTTTAATGGGCGAACAGCCCAACCCTTGGGACCGACTCCAGCCCCAGGATGCGACGAGCCGACATCGAGGTGCCAAACCATCCCGTCGATATGGACTCTTGGGGAAGATCAGCCTGTTATCCCCGGGGTACCTTTTATCCGTTGAGCGACGGCGCTTCCACAAGCCACCGCCGGATCACTAGTCCCGACTTTCGTCCCTGCTCGACCCGTCGGTCTCACAGTCAAGCTCCCTTGTGCACTTACACTCAACACCTGATTGCCAACCAGGCTGAGGGAACCTTTGGGCGCCTCCGTTACCCTTTGGGAGGCAACCGCCCCAGTTAAACTACCCATCAGACACTGTCCCTGATCCGGATCACGGACCGAGGTTAGACATCCAGCACGACCAGAGTGGTATTTCAACGGCGACTCCACAACCACTGGCGTGGCTGCTTCAAAGTCTCCCACCTATCCTACACAAGCCGAACCGAACACCAATATCAAACTGTAGTAAAGGTCCCGGGGTCTTTCCGTCCTGCTGCGCGAAACGAGCATCTTTACTCGTAGTGCAATTTCACCGGGCCTATGGTTGAGACAGTCGAGAAGTCGTTACGCCATTCGTGCAGGTCGGAACTTACCCGACAAGGAATTTCGCTACCTTAGGATGGTTATAGTTACCACCGCCGTTTACTGGCGCTTAAGTTCTCAGCTTCGCAACCCCGAAAGGTCACTAACCGGTCCCCTTAACGTTCCAGCACCGGGCAGGCGTCAGTCCGTATACATCGCCTTACGGCTTCGCACGGACCTGTGTTTTTAGTAAACAGTCGCTTCTCGCTGGTCTCTGCGGCCACCCCCAGCTCAGAGAGCAAGTCTCATCACCAGGAATGGCCCCCCTTCTCCCGAAGTTACGGGGGCATTTTGCCGAGTTCCTTAACCATAGTTCACCCGAACGCCTCGGTATTCTCTACCTGACCACCTGAGTCGGTTTAGGGTACGGGCCGCCATGAAACTCGCTAGAGGCTTTTCTCGACAGCATAGGATCATCCACTTCACCACAATCGGCTCGGCATCAGGTCTCAGCCTTATATGAGGGACGGATTTGCCTACCCCTCGGCCTACACCCTTACCCCGGGACAACCACCGCCCGGGCTGGACTACCTTCCTGCGTCACCCCATCGCTTACCTACTACCACCTTGGGCCGGCGGCTCCACCACTTTCCTTTCCCCGAAGGGTCCGGAACGGCTTCACGGCCTTAGCATCAGAGGATTCGATATTGGGCGTTTCAAAGCGGGTACCGGAATATCAACCGGTTGTCCATCGACTACGCCTGTCGGCCTCGCCTTAGGTCCCGACTTACCCTGGGCAGATCAGCTTGACCCAGGAACCCTTAGTCAATCGGCGCACACGTTTCTCACGTGTGTATCGCTACTCATGCCTGCATTCTCACTCGTGAACCGTCCACAACTAGCTTCCGCTGCTGCTTCACCCGGCACACGACGCTCCCCTACCCATCACAGCAGGCGTTGGCCCTATTGCTGCAATGACACGACTTCGGCGGTACGCTTGAGCCCCGCTACATTGTCGGCGCGGAATCACTTGACCAGTGAGCTATTACGCACTCTTTCAAGGGTGGCTGCTTCTAAGCCAACCTCCTGGTTGTCTCTGCGACTCCACATCCTTTCCCACTTAGCGTACGCTTAGGGGCCTTAGTCGATGCTCTGGGCTGTTTCCCTCTCGACCATGGAGCTTATCCCCCACAGTCTCACTGCCGTGCTCTCACTTACCGGCATTCGGAGTTTGGCTAAGGTCAGTAACCCGGTAGGGCCCATCGCCTATCCAGTGCTCTACCTCCGGCAAGAAACACACGACGCTGCACCTAAATGCATTTCGGGGAGAACCAGCTATCACGGAGTTTGATTGGCCTTTCACCCCTAACCACAGGTCATCCCCCAGGTTTTCAACCCTGGTGGGTTCGGTCCTCCACGAAGTCTTACCTCCGCTTCAACCTGCCCATGGCTAGATCACTCCGCTTCGGGTCTAGAGCGTGCAACTCAATCGCCCTATTCGGACTCGCTTTCGCTACGGCTTCCCCACACGGGTTAACCTCGCTACACACCGCTAACTCGCAGGCTCATTCTTCAAAAGGCACGCAGTCACGAGGATCCGAAGATCCCGACGCTCCCACGGCTTGTAGGCACACGGTTTCAGGTACTATTTCACTCCGCTCCCGCGGTACTTTTCACCATTCCCTCACGGTACTATCCGCTATCGGTCACCAGGGAATATTTAGGCTTAGCGGGTGGTCCCGCCAGATTCACACGGGATTTCTCGGGCCCCGTGCTACTTGGGAGATGAGCAAGCAAGCCGTACAGATTTCAGCTACGGGGGTCTTACCCTCTACGCCGGACCTTTCGCATGTCCTTCGCCTATCCATACGGTTTCTGACTCGCCTCACAGCCGGCAGACTGTGAAAGCTCATTCCCACAACCCCGCATGCGCAACCCCTGCCGGGTATCACACGCATACGGTTTGGCCTCATCCGGTTTCGCTCGCCACTACTCCCGGAATCACGGTTGTTTTCTCTTCCTGAGGGTACTGAGATGTTTCACTTCCCCTCGTTCCCTCCACATGCCCTATGTGTTCAGGCATGGGTGACAGCCCATGACGACTGCCGGGTTTCCCCATTCGGACACCCCCGGATCAAAGCTCAGTTGGCAGCTCCCCGGGGCCTATCGCGGCCTCTCACGTCCTTCATCGGTTCCTGGTGCCAAGGCATCCACCGTGCGCCCTTAAAAACTTGGCCACAGATGCTCGCGTCCACTGTGTAGTTCTCAAATAACGACCAGCCACCCGTCACACCCTGCCGAAACAGAGCTTTACCGGGGCCGGCACTGAAGACTGACCAGACGGCCGTGCCTTCAGGACCCAACAACGTGCCAAGCACAGTCACTCATCGAATCACGCTTTCCACGCCGAAGCAGTACTCACGACTTCTCAGATCTGACTGTGCCAACTAATCAACGTTCCACCCATGAGCTGACCGTGCAGAACATTTGCCTGCAATCGGTACTGTGCTCCTTAGAAAGGAGGTGATCCAGCCGCACCTTCCGGTACGGCTACCTTGTTACGACTTCGTCCCAATCGCCAGTCCCACCTTCGACAGCTCCCTCCACAAGGGTTGGGCCACCGGCTTCGGGTGTTACCGACTTTCGTGACGTGACGGGCGGTGTGTACAAGGCCCGGGAACGTATTCACCGCAGCAATGCTGATCTGCGATTACTAGCGACTCCGACTTCATGGGGTCGAGTTGCAGACCCCAATCCGAACTGAGACCGGCTTTTTGAGATTCGCTCCACCTCACGGTATCGCAGCTCATTGTACCGGCCATTGTAGCACGTGTGCAGCCCAAGACATAAGGGGCATGATGACTTGACGTCGTCCCCACCTTCCTCCGAGTTGACCCCGGCGGTCTCCTGTGAGTCCCCATCACCCCGAAGGGCATGCTGGCAACACAGGACAAGGGTTGCGCTCGTTGCGGGACTTAACCCAACATCTCACGACACGAGCTGACGACAGCCATGCACCACCTGTATACCGACCACAAGGGGGCACTATCTCTAATGCTTTCCGGTATATGTCAAGCCTTGGTAAGGTTCTTCGCGTTGCGTCGAATTAAGCCACATGCTCCGCCGCTTGTGCGGGCCCCCGTCAATTCCTTTGAGTTTTAGCCTTGCGGCCGTACTCCCCAGGCGGGGAACTTAATGCGTTAGCTGCGGCACCGACGACGTGGAATGTCGCCAACACCTAGTTCCCAACGTTTACGGCGTGGACTACCAGGGTATCTAATCCTGTTCGCTCCCCACGCTTTCGCTCCTCAGCGTCAGTAATGGCCCAGAGATCCGCCTTCGCCACCGGTGTTCCTCCTGATATCTGCGCATTTCACCGCTACACCAGGAATTCCGATCTCCCCTACCACACTCTAGCTAGCCCGTATCGAATGCAGACCCGAGGTTAAGCCTCGGGCTTTCACATCCGACGTGACAAGCCGCCTACGAGCTCTTTACGCCCAATAATTCCGGACAACGCTTGCGCCCTACGTATTACCGCGGCTGCTGGCACGTAGTTAGCCGGCGCTTCTTCTGCAGGTACCGTCACTTTCGCTTCTTCCCTGCTGAAAGAGGTTTACAACCCGAAGGCCGTCATCCCTCACGCGGCGTCGCTGCATCAGGCTTTCGCCCATTGTGCAATATTCCCCACTGCTGCCTCCCGTAGGAGTCTGGGCCGTGTCTCAGTCCCAGTGTGGCCGGTCGCCCTCTCAGGCCGGCTACCCGTCGTCGCCTTGGTGGGCCGTTACCCCACCAACAAGCTGATAGGCCGCGGGCTCATCCTTCACCGCCGGAGCTTTCCACCACAGGAGATGCCTCCCGCAGTCGTATCCGGTATTAGACCCCGTTTCCAGGGCTTGTCCCAGAGTGAAGGGCAGATTGCCCACGTGTTACTCACCCGTTCGCCACTAATCCCCTCCCGAAGGAGGTTCATCGTTCGACTTGCATGTGTTAAGCACGCCGCCAGCGTTCGTCCTGAGCCAGGATCAAACTCTCCATGAATGTTTACCGGTAATCCGGTGCACACGCACGAAAGAGCGGGCCAGTCACGGTCGGAATAAGACCGACTGACCACAACGTCCTCGCTGTGTTTGTCGCCTGCCAGTGCCCGAAGGCCCGACAGGTCTTTTTCAAAGGAACCTCATCCACCGGAGTGGACGGGGTATCAACTTCTGGCGTTGATTTTTGGCACGCTGTTGAGTTCTCAAGGAACGGACGCTTCCTTTGTACTCACCCTCAGTAACACTTACTGGGGCTTTCCTCCGGGCTTTCGTTCTTGCGATTCAGACTCTATCAGAGTCTTTCTCGCTTGCTTTCCAGGTCCTGCGCTTTCGCGCTTTCCCTTTCCGGCGGTTCCGACTCTATCAGATCCTTTCGGGCCTGACTGCCAGTCAGCGGCTTCCCGCGAAGCGGAAGTTGTTGCTTTGCGTTCCGGGCCCTTGGGCCCTTCCGGCGAGTGAGACAGTAGCGGATTCCTTGCCCCCGAAGCCAATCGGCGGCTGCGTTCTGGAACGCGGATTCCTCATTCGCAAATACGCATGAAAACGAGACGACAGGATGCGTCGTTCGTTCGAATGAGTAGTGCGGGATGGCTGTCCGGGGACCGACCGGGGTCGGCGCTCACGTCGGACAACTCGAAGAACCTTACGGACCTGGAACGGACGTGTCAACCCTCGGCCGGCCGTCGGGACCGCTCTGGTGGAACTCACCCCGTCCTCATCCCCCCTGGGGCTACGCTGCTTCCCATGACCACGCATGCACCCAAGCTCAGCCTTCGTTGGTGGCCCGCCTGACGGCGGCCGACCATCACACGAGCACGCATGCGCTCACGGCCGCCGCTACGGCGGCCGTTTCTGTTTTCTCCCCTCCCGGGAGTGGCGGGCCGCCCCGCGCGGCGGTCCCGACACCACACCGCAGGACACGAGGGAGAGACAGGACATGACGAGGATCTTCAGCGGGATCACCCCGTCCGGGCACCTGACGCTGGGCAACTACCTGGGGGCCCTGCGGCAGTGGGTCGCGGCCGAGCAGTCGCCGACGGACGCCCTGTTCTGCGTCGTCGACCTGCACGCCCTGACCGTGGAGCACGATCCCGCGCGGTTGCGCCGGCTCAGCCGGCAGAACGCCACGCTCTTCCTCGCCGCCGGGCTGGATCCACGGCGGTGCACCCTCTTCGTCCAGAGCCATGTCGGCGAGCACACCCGGCTGTCCTACCTGCTGGAGTGCACCGCCACCGACGGGGAGCTCCGGCGGATGATCCAGTACCGGGAGAAGGCGGCGAAGGCGGAGGCGGCCGGTCAGGGCGTGCGGCTCTCCCTGCTGACGTATCCCGTGCTGATGGCCGCCGACATCCTGGCCTACGCGGCGGACGAGGTGCCGGTCGGCGAGGACCAGCGGCAGCACGTCGAGCTGGCCCGGGACCTGGCGGTGCGGTTCAACCAGCGGTACGGGCACACCTTCACCGTGCCGAGGGCGACGCTGCCGGCCGTGGGTGCGCGGGTCATGGACCTCCAGGACCCGACGTCGAAGATGGGCAAGTCCAGTGCGAACACCGCCGGCATCGTCTATCTGCTGGACGAGCCCGCCGTGATCACCAAGAAGGTGATGCGGGCCGTGACGGACAGCGGCGAGGGCGGGGTGCTCTACGACCGGGCCACGCGGCCCGGGGTGGCGAACCTGCTCAACATCCTGGCCGCCTGTACCGGGGGTGAACCGGAGAAGCTGGCCGGGGACTACGACCGGTACGGGCCGCTGAAGCGGGACGTGGCCGAGGCCGTGGTGGAGCTGCTGCGGCCGCTGCGGGAGCGGCACGCCGGGCTGGCGGCCGATCCGGGCGAGGTGGAGCGGGTGCTGCGCGAGGGCGCCGAGCGGGCGCGGGGCATCGCGCGGCCGGTGGTGGACCGGGCGTACGAGGCCATCGGGCTGCTGGCCCCGTGAATGCGGAGGGAGGGGCCCCTGGTCAGGGGCCCCTCCCCTGTTTCAGCTGTTGCCGGAGGCGAGTTCGCGGCTGCGGTCGCGGGCCGCTTCGAGGGCGGCGATGAGGGCCGCCCGTACGCCGTGCTTCTCCAGCTCGACGATGGCGTTGATCGTCGTACCGGCCGGGGAGGTGACGGCCTCGCGGAGCTTGACCGGGTGTTCGCCGCTGTCGCGGAGCATGACGGCGGCGCCGATGGCGGCCTGGACGATGAGGTCGTGGGCCTGGGCGCGGGGCAGGCCGAGCAGGATGCCCGCGTCGGTCATGGCCTCCACGAGGAAGTAGAAGTAGGCCGGGCCGGAGCCGGAGAGGGCGGTGGCCGCGTCCTGCTGGGACTCCGGGACGCGCAGGGTCTTGCCGACGCCGCCGAAGATCTCCTCGGCGTGGGCGAGGTGCTCGGCGGTGGCGTGGCTGCCGGCCGAGATGACGGACATGGCCTCGTCCACGAGGGCGGGGGTGTTCGTCATGACGCGGACCACGGGGGTGCCGGGGGCCAGCCGCTCCTCGAAGAAGGCGGTGGGGATGCCGGCGGCGCCGCTGATGACGAGGCGGTCGGCGGGGACGTGCGGGGCGAGCTCTTCGAGGAGCTTGCCCATGTCCTGCGGCTTGACGGTGAGGATGAGGGTGTCGGCGCGCTTGGCGGCTTCGGCGTTGCTGACGGCCTCGACGCCGTAGCGGGTGTGGAGCTCGGCGGCGCGCTCGGGACGGCGGGCGGTGACGAGCAGCTTGGCCGCGGGCCAGCCGCCGCGGATCATCCCGCTGAGCAGGGCCTCGCCGATCTTGCCGGTACCGAGGACTGCGACTGTCTGGGTCATGCCCGATTCACCTCGCCGAACGAACCTTGAGGACGTGCGCCCCCGTCACTTACGCCCTCATCCTTGCACCCGTGCGCCCGCGGGAGAGGGGGTGTCCGCTCCGTGGTCAGGGCGTGCGGCGGCGGAGGGTGGCGGCGCCGAGGGCGAGGACGAGCAGGGCGCAGGCGGCCACGATGGCGGTGTCGCGCACGAAGTCGGCGGTCATGTCGGTGTGGGTGAGGACCTGGGTCATGCCGTCGACGGCGTAGGACATGGGCAGGACGTCGGAGAGGGCTTCGAGGACGGGCTGCATGGTGGCCCGCGGGGCGAAGAGTCCGCACAGGAGCAGCTGCGGGAAGATCACGGCCGGCATGAACTGGACGGCCTGGAACTCGGACGCGGCGAAGGCGGAGACGAACAGGCCGAGGGCGGTGCCGAGGAGGGCGTCGAGCAGGGCGACCAGGAGCAGCAGCCAGGCGGAGCCGGTGATGTCGAGGCCGAGGGCCCAGAGGGCGAGGCCGGTGGCGAGGAGGGACTGGACGACGGCGACGGCGCCGAAGGCGAGGGCGTAGCCGGCGATGAGGTCACCCTTGCCGAGCGGCATGGCGAGGAGGCGTTCGAGGGTGCCGGAGGTGCGTTCGCGGAGGGTGGCGATCGAGGTCACGAGGAACATCGTGATGAGGGGGAAGATGCCGAGGAGGGACGCGCCGATGCTGTCGAAGGTGCGCGGGCTGCCGTCGAAGACGTAGCGGAGCAGGGTCAGCATCAGGACGGGGACCAGCAGCATCAGGGCGATGGAGCGCGGGTCGTGGCGCAGCTGGCGCAGGACGCGGGCGGCGGTGGCGAGGGTGCGGGCGCCGTTCATCGCTGGGTCTCCCGGGTGGGTTCGTTCGGTTCGTGGGCGTGCGCGTTCGCGTTCGCCTCGTCGACGAGGCGCAGGAAGCCTTCTTCGACGGTGGCGCTCTGGGTGCGGGTGCGGAGGGCCTGGGGGGTGTCCTGGGCGAGGATGCGGCCCTCGCGCATGAGGAGCAGGTCGTGGCAGCGCTCGGCCTCGTCCATGACGTGGGAGGAGACGAGGATCGTGACGCCGCGGGTGTCGGTGATCTCGTGGAAGAGGTTCCACAGGTCGCGGCGCAGGACGGGGTCGAGGCCGACGGTGGGTTCGTCGAGGACGAGCAGTTCGGGCCGGCCGAGGAGGGCGACGGCGAGGGAGACGCGGCTGCGCTGGCCGCCGGAGAGGTCGCCGGCGAGGGCGGTGGTGCGGCTGGTGAGGTCGACGTCGGCGATGGCCCGTTCGACGGCGGCCCGGCGGCGGTCCGCGGCGGCGCGGCCGGGGTCGAGGACCGCGGCGAAGTAGTCGAGGTTCTGCCGGACGGTGAGGTCGTCGTAGACGGAGGGGGCCTGGGTGACGTAGCCGACGCGGGAGCGGAGCTCGGGGTGGCCGGCGGGGCGGCCGAGGACGTCGAGGGTGCCGGTGACGTGGGCCTGGGTGCCGACGACGGTCCGCATGAGGGTGGACTTGCCGCAGCCGGAGGGGCCGAGGAGGCCGGTGATGCGGCCGCGGGGGACGTCGAAGGCGATGGCGTCGAGGACGGTGCGGGGGGTGCGGCCGGTGCCGCGGCGGACGGTGAGGCCGCGGGCGTGGATGGCGGGAGGGTGAGGGGGGTCCTCCGGCTCGTTATTCATCATGTGATGAATAATGCTCCTGGGGGTGCCGGGCGTCAATCGGCCGAAGCCGATCGTCAAGGGGGCCGCTTCGGCTACTGCGCCTGCTTCGGCTACTTCTTGCGCTTGGGGCGGCGGCGGCCCGCCGGGTTGCCCGTGCGGGAGCTGCGGCGGCGCTCGTACTCGGCGGCGGCGCGCTCGTACTCGGCGCGGTGGAGCTTCTCGCCGGGGGCCTCGGTGAGGCAGCGCAGGAAGTACGCCAGGAGGGAGCCGATGAAACCGATCGCCTTCAGGCCCTTGAGGGCGGCCTCGTCGGAGGACGGGGCGGGGCGGCGGCCGAAGGACTCCCAGGTCTTGGCGAAGGCGATGGCGGTGGCGATCGCGAAGAGCACGATCACGGAGATGCTGAGGAAGGGGCCGACGTTGCCGATCTCCAGGCCCTCGTAGGCGAGGCGCAGGAGGTAGGCGCCGGCAGCGGCGGCGACGAGCGAGCCGGCCGCGAGGGCGGCCCGGCGCAGGGCGTAGCCGTTGCCGTGGTCCACCCAGCTGGTGCCGAAGAACCGGATCGGCTCGGGCTGCGGCCCGGCGGGCGGCCCGGCCGGGGATGCGGGGCCCTGACCCTGGCTCTGGCTCTGGCTCTGGTCCTGGCTCTGGCTCTGGCCCTGGTCTCGCTGCTGCTCTTCGCTCACGTCCGCGATTATCTCCCCCAGCTACCGCTGGGGGGACCCCCACCGGCGGCGCGGCCCGCCGGGGGGTGTCTCACCTGGCAGAACGGTGAACGGCTCAGCCGCAGCGGCCCGCCACGTAACCGTCGGAGCCGGTGTGGACGTAGGCGTCGGAGACGAAGCGGCCGTTGCCTATGCAGTCCCACACGTCCGTGGTCCCGTACGGGCCCGAGACGGTCGTGCCGGGGCACTGGCAGCGGATGGTGACGGAACCGCCGATGGGCACGGCGTCGATGATCGCGTAGCCCGTGCCGGGGCCGCTGCGGATGTTGACCCGGTACCCCGGGGCCGTCGGGTAGGACTGGAAGCCCGCGTCGGCGGCCGCGAGGCTCTCGACCTGGCTGGAATCGTTCTCTACGGACATATGGAATCTCCCCCCATGGGTGTTGCTCCCTGCAACGCGCGCAGGGTAGCAAGCCCTTGGATGTTGCCACGGGCCATCGACTAGGCTCCGTCGGGGGTGGTGAGCGGTGCCGTCGATGCGCGCGGACTACGCCGGGTTTCCGGAGTACGCCGGGCAGTACCGGCTCGAATCCGTGCTCGGTTCCGGCGGCATGGGCGTCGTCCACCTGGCCACCTCCAGTTCGGGGCTGAAACTCGCCGTCAAGGTCGTGCACGCGCAGCACGCGGTGGACCCGGAGTTCCGGGCGCGGTTCCGGCAGGAGGTCGCGGCTGCGCGGAGGGTGAGCGGTGCTTTCACCGCCCCCGTCGTGGACGCCGATCCGGATGCCGAGCGGCCCTGGATGGCCACCCTGTTCATCGACGCCCCGACCCTGTCCGAGCGGGTACGGGAGCGGGTGCTCGACGCCGGGGAGCTGACCCGGCTCGCGGCCGGGCTGGCGGAGGCGCTGCGGGACATCCACCGGGCCGGGGTGGTGCACCGGGACCTGAAGCCGAGCAACGTGCTGATGGCGCCGGACGGGGTGAGGGTCATCGACTTCGGCATCTCGCGCCCGGCGGACAGTGATCTGCGGACCGAGACCGGGAAGCTGATCGGCACGCCGCCGTTCATGGCGCCCGAGCAGTTCCAGCGGCCGCGGGAGGTGGGGACGGCGGCGGACGTGTTCGCGCTGGGTGCGGTGCTGGTGCACGCGGCGACCGGACGCGGGCCGTTCGACTCGGACAGCCATTACCTCGTGGCGTACCAGGTCGTGCACAGCGAGCCCGACCTGACGGGGCTCCCGGCCCGGCTGGTGCCCGTGGTGGCGCGGTGCCTGGCCAAGGATCCGGCCGAGCGGCCGACCGCCGAGGCGCTGATCGCGGAGATGCGGGCCCTGGCGTACCCGACCGGTGAGGACACCCAGGCGTTCATACCGCAGCCCCGGCGTCCGGTGGCGGACGAGGAGCCCACCCACCAGCGGCGGCTGGACGCACCTGCGGACGCACCCCCCGGCGCGCCCCCCGCGCAGCGCCCGCGCCGTCGCGGGCGGCTGTTGCTGGCGGCGGCGGGGCTCGCCCTGTTGCTGTCGGCGGGGGCAGTCGGCGGCTACCTCCTGCTGGGATCTGGTGCCGAGCCCCCGGGGCGGCCCGCCGCCGGCACCGCCGGGACGCCGGGCAAGGGCCTCGCACCGTGGACGGTCTCCCCCGGCGGCGCGCCGGTCTCCTGCACCCTCGGGGCCGCCGGAGCCGGCGGCTCGGGCGGAGCCGGTGCCTTGTACTGCTCGGGGCGGGGCCTGGCGGCCGCCCGTCTCGCCCTGGGCGACGGCTCGGTGGGCTGGTCGGTGCCCGCGAAGACCCCGGGACAGGGCGTCACGGCCGTCGGCGCCCCGCTGCACGCGGGCGGATCGGTCCTCGTGGCGGTGCCCGGCACCGGACTGCTCCAGGCCCTCGACCCCGCCACGGGCCGGGAACGCTGGCAGCACACGCTGCCCGGCGGCGCGCAGGCCGTGGCCGCGGGCCCGTACGTGGTCACGGTCGCCGCCGACGGGAGCGTCACCGGTCTCGACGGGGCGAGCGGTGCCCCGCGCTGGACCCGGCGGATCGGCGGCGCGGGCTCGATGTGGTGGGGCGGACCGGGGGCCTCGGGCTCGCCCGTGTTCTACGTGTCGTCGGCGGCCGCCGACGGCGGGTCGACGCAGCTCGCGGAAGTCGACCCGGCGACCGGAGCCGTGCGCTGGCAGACCCGGGCCACGGGCCGGCTGCGGCCGGTCGGTACCGCCCGCGGCGCCGTGCACCTGCTGGACAGCGATGCGGCGGGCAAGGCCGGCGGCGTCGTCCGCGTGGACGCGGCGACCCGTACCGTGCGCCGGGTACAGCTGCCGACGCCGCTCTTCGACGCGGAGGCCACCGTCGGCCCCGACGGCACGGTCTACGCCTTCGGCACCGGGGGCGGGCTCGTCGCCGTCGGGCCCGAACGCGAGCTGTGGCGGCTGGAGACCGGGGCGGCCAGCGGCTCCCGGCCCGTGGCAGCGGACGGCCGGGTCTACCTGATGGCCGGCGACGGCCGCCTCCTGGCTGTCGACGCCTCCGCCGGGAGGCTCGTCGGCCAGACCAAGCCGCGCATGCCCGCCGCGCAGGGCACCTTCAGCGCCACCCTCCCCGCGCCCGTCGTGGCGGACGGCCGCATCTACGCCTCCGCCCCCGACGGGACGGTCTTCGCCCTGGACGCGGGCGGCCCCGCCGGGTGGTGACGGGCGGCGGGGCCTTCCCCGGCGCCCCGGGTGCCGGAAACGCGGAACCCCGGCTGCGGGCGGGGGCGTGAGCCGCCCGCCCGGAGCCGGGGTCCGCGACGGTCAGCCCAGCTTCGAGACGTCCCGGACCGCGCCCTTGTCGGCGCTGGTGGCCATCGCCGCGTACGCGCGCAGGGCCGCCGAGACCGTGCGCTCGCGGGTCTTCGGGGCGTAGACGCCGCCGAGGGCCGCGTGGCGGGCGGCCAGCGTGGCCTCGTCCACCAGGAGCTCGATCGACCGGTTCGGGATGTCGATGCGGATCCGGTCGCCGTCCTCGACGACCGCGATGTCGCCGCCCGAGGCCGCCTCCGGGGAGGCGTGGCCGATGGACAGGCCCGAGGTGCCGCCGGAGAAGCGCCCGTCCGTCACCAGCGCGCAGACCTTGCCCAGGCCGCGGCCCTTGAGGAAGGAGGTCGGGTAGAGCATCTCCTGCATGCCGGGGCCGCCGCGCGGGCCCTCGTAACGGATGACGACGACGTCACCGGGCTGGATCTGCTTCGTGAGGATCTTCTCCACGGCCTCGTCCTGGGACTCGCAGACCACGGCCGGGCCCTCGAAGGTCCAGATGGACTCGTCGACGCCGGCCGTCTTGACCACGCAGCCGTCGGCGGCGATGTTGCCGCGCAGGACGGCGAGGCCGCCGTCCTTGGAGTAGGCGTGCTGCACGGAGCGGATGCAGCCGCCCTCGGCGTCGAGGTCGAGGGTCTCCCAGCGCTCGGACTGGGAGAAGGCGGTCGCGGAGCGCTTGCAGCCGGGGGCCGCGTGCCACAGCTCCATGGCCTCCTCGGACGCCGTGCCGGAGCGGGCGTCCCACTTCGCGAGCCAGTCCTCCAGGCCCTTCGAGTGGACGGTGGTGACGTCCTTGTTGAGGAGCCCGCCGCGGTGCAGCTCGCCGAGGATGGCGGGGATGCCGCCGGCGCGGTGCACGTCCTCCATGTAGTACGTGCCGCCGGGGGCGACGTTCGGGGCGACCTTGGCCAGGCAGGGGACGCGGCGCGAGACGGCGTCGATGTCCTTGAGGTCGTAGTCCAGGCCCGCCTCCTGCGCGGCGGCCAGCAGGTGCAGGATCGTGTTGGTCGAGCCGCCCATGGCGATGTCCAGGGCCATCGCGTTCTCGAAGGCCTCGCGGGTGGCGATGTTGCGCGGCAGGACCGACTCGTCGCCGTCCTCGTAGTAGCGCTTGGTGATCTCCACGACCGTGCGGCCGGCGTCCTCGTACAGGGCGCGGCGGGCGGTGTGCGTGGCGAGGACGGAGCCGTTGCCGGGGAGGGCGAGGCCGATGGCCTCGGCGAGGCAGTTCATCGAGTTGGCGGTGAACATGCCGGAACAGGAGCCGCAGGTCGGGCAGGCGTTCTCCTCGATGCGCAGGATGTCCGCGTCCGAGACGTTCTCGTTGGAGGCGTCGACCATGGCGTCGATCAGGTCGAGCTTGCGGACGGTGCCGTCGACGAGGGTGGCCTGGCCGGCCTCCATCGGGCCGCCGGAGACGAACACGACGGGGATGTTGAGGCGCATCGCGGCCATCAGCATGCCCGGGGTGATCTTGTCGCAGTTGGAGATGCAGATCAGCGCGTCCGCGCAGTGCGCCTCGACCATGTACTCGACGCTGTCCGCGATCAGGTCGCGGGAGGGCAGGGAGTACAGCATGCCGGCGTGGCCCATGGCGATGCCGTCGTCGACGGCGATCGTGTTGAACTCGCGCGGGATGGCGCCGGCGGCGCGGATGGCGTCGGAGACGATGCGTCCGACGGGGGCCAGGTGGGTGTGGCCGGGGACGAACTCGGTGAAGGAGTTGGCGACCGCGATGATCGGCTTGCCGATGTCCTCGCTCGCTACGCCCGACGCGCGCATCAGCGCACGAGCGCCTGCCATGTTGCGGCCGTGGGTGACGGTGCGGGACCTCAGCTCGGGCATGCGGTTTCACTCCCCATGAGTGCGGCTGCGCGTACGGTCAGCCGCGACTGCGGATATGGCTCGGTTACGAGGCTACGCCCAACGCCCGCGATCCGGACACCTGGTCCGGATGCCGGGACGGCGGGGTCGCTCCTCGGTCACCGTCCCGCTCAGGCCTCGGTGAGGTAGCGCTGGAGGGTCGGGGCCACCAGGGCCACGATCTCCTCCGGGTCCGCCGACGCGAGGGGCTCGATCTGCACCACGTACCGCACGAAGGCGATCCCGATCAGGTGCGAGGCCGCCAGCTCGGCGCGGAAGGTCGGCTCCGGGACGTCGAGGTCGGCGGCGACCCGCTCCAGGACCCGCCGCAGGATCAGCCCCCGCAGCACCTTCGCGGCCGCCTCGTGGGTGAGCGCGGAGCGGATCACGGCGAGGAGGGGGGCGCGCGTGGCCGGGTTCTCCCACACCCCGAGGAAGTAGCGGGCCAGCCGCTCCCCGATGCCGTCCGGGCCCTCGCCGACGACGGCCGGGACCACAAGGGCGGGCTCCATGGTGACCTCGATGGCGGCGGCGAACAGGTCGTCCTTGCTGCCGAAGTAGTGGTGCACCAGCGCCGGGTCCACCCCGGCCACCTTCGCGATGCCGCGCACGGAGGTCTTGTCGTACCCGCGCTCCGCGAACACCTCGCGGGCGGCGAGCCGGATCCGCTCCTGCGTGCCCGGCCCCTCCTCCGCCTCGTCCTGCCGGGGCCGCCCGGGCCCGCGCCGCCGCCGGACCGGCTCGGCGCCGCTCATCGGGGCCCGACCGCCAGGTGCCGGCGCGTGAAGGCCAGGGCCTCGGCGAGATCGGCCTCGCGCTCGGCGGCGGACATGGCGCGCCGCGTGTTGACCTCGATGACGATGTGCCCGTCGAAGGTACTGCGGGCCAGGCCGGCCAGCAGCTCGGCGCAGGGCTGCGTACCGCGCCCGGGGACGAGGTGCTCGTCCTTGGCGGAGCCGTTGCCGTCGGCGAGGTGGATGTGGGCGAGGCGGTCGCCCATGCGGTCGATCATGGCGGTGGCGTCGGTGCGGGCGGTGGCGGTGTGCGACAGGTCGACGGTGAAGTGCCGGTAGTCGTCCTTGGTCACGTCCCACTCGGGCGCGTAGGCGAGCATCTCGCGGTCGCGGTAGCGCCAGGGGTACATGTTCTCGACGGCGAACCGGACGTCGGTCTCGTCCGCCATCCGCCAGATCCCGGTCACGAAGTCCCGCGCGTACTGGCGCTGCCACCGGAACGGCGGGTGCACGACGACGGTGGACGCCCCCAGCTTCTCGGCGGCGGCCTGGGCGCGCTGCAGCTTGGTCCAGGGGTCGGTGGACCACACCCGCTGGGTGATCAGCAGGCAGGGCGCGTGCACGGCGAGGATCGGCACCTGGTGGTGGTCCGACAGCCGGCGCAGGGCTTCGATGTCCTGACTGACCGGGTCCGTCCAGACCATGACCTCGACGCCGTCGTAGCCGAGGCGGGCGGCGATCTCGAAGGCCGTCGCCGTGGACTCCGGGTAGACGGAGGCGGTGGACAGGGCGACTTTCGGGGCACTGCTGCTCGGATTACGGACCACGGAGCCAGATTACGGTCCTGCCGCCCGCGCCCCGGCACACAAACCCACTCTCGTCATACTTTTCACATCGACCCGCCGCCCGTGCCTGCGGCCCCGGTGAGGGAATCGGCCACGCACGGCGGAATCGAGCAGTCTGCGACGATCCGCCCCCTCCCTGCGGCCGCGCCCACCGTCCTGGAGCCCCTGACCAGCCACCGGGACGGAGCAACCCATGGCCCCCCTGATCCCCTTCGACGCCGTGGTCCACTGTCGTTCGAGTTCGGCCCCGAGGGCCACACCCTCGGCGTACGGGTGACCGAAACCCCCGGGACGGTCCTCGCCGCCTGCCAGACCCGCGACCTGGCCCGGCACTTCGCGATCCCGACGGCCGAGTTCGTGGCCCAGACCCCTTCCTCCTAGGGAGTCCCGCTCCCCCATCACCCCTTGAGCGCGCCCACCGCCCGGGCGCGTTCGCGGAGGTCGCGGACCGCGCGGACGGAGGCGTGGGGGCGCAGGCGGAGGTTCATCACCTCGAAGTGCTCGTCCCCGCGCGCCGACGAGAGCACCTCGTACTCGTCGAGGAACCTCGCCCACGACTCGCAGGCCGCCTCCACGTGCCCGATCGACAACTGCCGCTGGGCGAGCAGCCCGTACGCGTGCAGGCGGCCCTGCCGCTCCTGCGCCGGCTGGACCCGGATCGACTCCCGGAGTGTACGGACCGACCCCGGGACGTCCTTGGTCTCGTTCAGCACGTGCGCGACGTGGAAGAGATACGCCGTCCGGTCGTACCCGCCCACCGACTCCCGCCGGTCGTCGGCCCGGGCCAGCGCCTCCTCGGCCTCCCGCAGCCGGGCGAAGGCCTGCCGCTTGTCCCCCACCATCGCCGCCCCGTGCGCCTGCTGCCCGCGCAGGAACGCGACCAGGCGCGGCCCGGCGACGGGGGCGGCCTCGGCCGCCGAGTCCGCGAGCTCCAGGGCCCGGCGGCCGTAGCCGAGGTTGGAGGCCTGGAGGGACATCCCGCGCAGGGTGCGGCAGTACGTGACGTGGTCCTCCGCCTCCCCGGCGAGCTTGAGTGCGGACACGTAGTAGTCCTGCCCGAGCCGGTGCCGGCGCTCGTACATCGCCATCCACCCGGTCAGGTACACGAGGTCGGAGGCAGCCGCGAGCAGGCTCCGCCGCACCGGCGCCGCGGCCTCCGCCTTCAGCCAGGGCCCGACCGTGTTCACCAGGAAGGCCGCCGCCATCGGCCGGGCGTGCCCGGCGCCGAGCTCGTCGAGGATGTCGGCGATCCGGTCCGTCATCGCCGCCACGGCATCCACCTGCGCCTGCCCGACCCGGGTCGTTGCCTTGCCGGGCCTTACCGGCTCGGGGCTGTCGGCCCGTGCCAGGGTCGGGAAGAGGGGGATGGCGAGGGCGGCGGAGAAGACACCCGCCGCGATCACCCGCCGCCGCGAGGGGTCCATGTCGGCCCGCCCCAGGTCGACCAGTTCCCGCACGGTGTCCTCGTCCTCCACCGCGCCCGGCGGCGTGAGACCGGCCTCGGCGTAGCTGACCGGGCGGGCGAGCTTGCGCTCGAACACCTCGATGATCAGAGCCCTGACCTGTGGGCGGGGCTGGTGCCCCGCCACCCACTGGGAGACGGCCGGCTGCCCGTACTTGAGGGTGAGCCCGGCCTCCGCGCCGACGCGGTTCACGATCGAGGCGAACTGGCTTCTCGACCATCCGGCCTGCTCGAGCAGGAGGTTCAGACCGGTGTTGGGCGTACGTGAGCGTCGAGCCATGACAACTCCCCACACGTGCATGACATGCATGCTTCTCCGACTCCTCCACGGTACTCGCGCCGGGGGTGCGCGCGGTTACCTCTTCACATCACGCAGTGACGGGACGGAAGTTGGCCGTCCCACCGACGAGGGCAGGGAGCAACCCACCCATGACCAGCCGCACCACCGAAGGCCACTCCCGGGGCGTACTCGGCATCGACACGTCGGACGGCCCCGAGCCGAGCCATGACCTCCTCGAGCGGGCGCGGCGCGGCTGGGTCCGCTTCGTCGCCTCCCTGGAGGAGGGGGCGACGTCCGATGAGCGCTGAGCGGTACGAATACGTGCCCCACCGCCTGCTGCGTCGTCGGGTGCGCGACATCGCGTCGGGGGTGGAGGGGGAGCTGATGGCCGTGATCAACGAAGACGTCTCGAACTCACCGCTCCAGGAGCACTGGGTGGAACTGGCCTACATCCGCAACGCCTCAGGCCGCGAGTTCACCACAGCGGCGGCCAACGTCGTACCTGCCTGACCCGGGGATGGGCGGCGGGACGGGGCCGGGGGAGGGCGGGGTCTGAGCCTGGCGGTCTCAGGGACGGGTTGGGGCTTTCCCGTCAGTCTCATCGTCCTTCCGCGTCGGGCCGCCCTGTCAAGGGCGCTCCTTCGTCGCGTCGCTTCGCGATCGCCTGCGGCGACCCTTGACAGGCCGTCCCGCCACGGAAAAACGAAGACTGCCGGGAAACCCCCAAACGAACGGGACGGACGTTCATAGGACATACGGCGGACTCAGCGACCAGCCGGGCGGTCGGGGGCCGCCACGCCAAGCGTCCGGGCCGACAGGATTGCCATCCGGGGCCGCGATCCGCGACAGATCGCTACGCGCTCCTCCCGTCTCAGCGTCCGCCGCCTGTCTGGGGTCGTTGCCCGCACCCAAGGGCGACGGAATCGGTATCGGGGTCCGGCAGGCGCGGCAAATCGCTACGCGCTCCTCTCTCCTCGGCGTCCGGCGGCCGTCCGGGGTCTCTGCCCGCAGGAAAGGGCGACAGATTCGTCATCCAGGACTGGTGGGCGCGGCAGATCGCTACGCGCTCCTCGGATTCCGGCGTCCGCGACCCGTCTGGGGCTGATGCCTGCACCCAAGGGCGACGGGATCGGCACCGGGGCACGGCAGGCGCCCCAGATCGCTACGCGCGCCTCGAATTCCGGCGTCCGACGACCGTCCGGGGCCGCTGCCCGCACGAAATGCCAACTGGGCCGTCATCCGGGGCCGATGGGCGCGGCAGATCGCTACGCGCGCCTCTCTCCTCGGCGTCCGCTGCCCGTCTGGGGCCGCTGCCTGCACCAAATGCCAACCAGAGGAACAACCGGAAGCAATAGGCGCCCAAGATCGCTACGCGCTGCCGAGATCTCGGCGTCCGGGCGCCGTCTTGGGCCGGTGGCGGCACCAAATGCCGGACCGCAGGGCATCCCGGCCCAAGACGGCCGCCGGACGCCGAGGAAACAGAAGCGCGTAGCGATCTTGGGCGCCTGGGGTGGCCGGATGGGCCTCTCATCGGCATTTGGTGCAGGTATCAGCCCCGACGGCCGTCGGACGCCGGGACGGGAGGAGCGCGTAGCGATCTGCGGCGGGACGGCCGGGCCCCCGGCCCCGGCGCTTGGGCCGAGGGCCCGGATGCCCGGCGAGGCGGCCCCCGACCTCCCCGCCTGGGCGCTGATCCCGCCGAATGTCCGACTCTGGACCGGACCGTTCCTCTGGGGGCTTCCCGGCAGTCCTTGTCTTTTCGGTCCGGGACGCCCTGTCAAGGGTCGCCGCAGGCGATCGCGCAGCGACGCGACGAAGGAGCGCCCTTGACAGGGCGGCCCGGACCGGAAGGACAGTGGGACTGACGGGAAGCCCCAGCCCCTCTCTGAGACCGCCCGGCCGGGACCCCGCCCACCCCAGGTCCCGCCCGGCCCTCCGCTGCCGTCCGGCGGGGTCGGCGCCCCGCGCCGCCCCGCACCCGGGGAGGCGGGTGGGCAGCCACCGCCCGGCCCCCGGCCCGTCGAGGGGGAGATGGCGGGCCCGCGCCGCGAGCTCCGTATCGGCGGCGGGCCCACGCCGCGAGGGCCCGGGCCGCCGGCCCGGCCCTACGGCAGGTGGTCCAGGCGGCGGAGGATGACGCCCTCGCGGAGGGCCCAGGGGCAGATCTCCAGGGTGTCCACGCCGAAGAGGTCCATCGCCGCCTCCGCGACCAGGGCGCCCGCCAGGAGCTGGGAGGCGCGGCCGTCCGAGACGCCCGGCAGGGTGGAACGTTCCGCCGTCGTCATCGCCGTCAGGCGGGGGACCCATTCCTCCAGGGACTTCCGCGTCAGGTCGCGCTGGACGTACAGGCCGTCGGCCTCGCGGGCCGCGCCGGCGATGCGGGCCAGCTGCTTGAAGGTCTTGGACGTGGCCACCACGTGGTCCGGCACCCCGAAGCGGCTGAACTCGCCGACCGTCCGGGCGATCTGGGCCCGCACGTGCCGCCGCAGCGCCTTCACGTCCGCCGGGTCCGGCGGGTCGGCCGGGAGCCAGGCGGAGGTGAGGCGGCCCGCGCCGAGGGGGAGGGAGACGGCGGCGTCGGGGTCCTCGTCGATGCCGAACGCGATCTCCAGCGAGCCCCCGCCGATGTCGAGGACCAGCAGCTTGCCCGCCGACCAGCCGAACCACCGCCGGACGGCGAGGAAGGTCAGCCGGGCCTCGTCCTCCCCGCTGAGCACCGGCAGCTCGACGCCGGTCTCGGCCTTGACGCGGGCCAGGACCTCGTCGGCGTTGGGAGCCTCGCGGACGGCACTGGTCGCGAAGGGGAGGACGTCCTCGCAGCCCTTGTCCTCGGCCGCCTGCACGGCCTCACCGATGACGGAGACCAGGCGCTCGACGCCCTCCGGGGTGATCGCTCCGCGCTCGTCGAGCAGCTCCGCGAGCCGCAGCTGCTCCTTGTGGGAGTGCGCGGGCAGCGGGCGCGCGCCGGGGTGCGCGTCCACCACCAGCAGGTGGACCGTGTTCGAACCCACATCCAGGACACCGAGTCTCATACGGGAAACGCTACTGGGCCGGACGCGGGGCAGTGGAGTAAGGGGCGCTTAGGCTGGTGTTTGTGCCAAATACGAAGAAGGCCAGCAAGAACCAGTCGAAGAAGAACAAGGACAAAGTGGCGGACGAGAAGGGGCTCGACTTCCCCCGGGCCTGGGTGGAGTTCCCCGATCCCGCCGACGAGGAGCAGGTCTTCCGCTGTGACCTGACCTGGCTGACCTCCCGCTGGACGTGCATTTTCGGCAGCGGCTGCCAGGGCATCCAGGCGGGCCGGGCCTCGGACGGCTGCTGCACGCTGGGCGCGCACTTCTCCGACGAGGACGACGAGCAGCGGGTCGCCGAGCACGTGGCGCGGCTCACACCGGAGCTGTGGCAGTTCCACGACGTCGGCAGCGAGAGCGGCTGGACGCAGCTCGACGACGACGGGGAGAAGCAGACCCGCCGCTGGGACGGGGCGTGCATCTTCCTGAACCGGCCCGGCTTCCCGGCCGGGGCGGGCTGCTCGCTGCACATCCTGGCGCTCAAGAGCGGGCAGGAGCCGCTGGAGACCAAGCCGGACGTGTGCTGGCAGCTGCCGATCCGGCGTACGTACGACTGGATCGACCGGCCGGACGACACGCGGGTGCTCCAGGTGTCGATCGGGGAGTACGACCGGCGTGGCTGGGGGCCGGGCGGGCACGACCTGCACTGGTGGTGCACGTCGGCGACGTCCGCGCACGGGGCCGGTGAGCCGGTGTACGTGTCCTACCGGGCGGAGCTGACGGAGCTGATGGGGCCGCAGGCGTACGCGGAGCTGGTGAAGCTGTGCGAGGCGCGGCTGGCGTCGCTGCTGCCGATGGCCCCGCACCCCGCCGATCCGGCGTAGCTCCACGGCCCCCGCTCCCCCTGCGCCGGGGGCCCGGCGCCCCCGCCCCGCCTTACGGCGTGGGGGGCGCCGGGTCAGAGGGAACCGTTCCTCCTGGGCCCGCCGACCCTCCCGGGTCCGTGGGCTGGGTCGGGGTCGGGGTCGGAGTGGGCGTCGGGGTCGGAGTGGGGTCCGTCGGGGGCGTCGGTGTGGGGGTCGGTGTGGGCGTGGGGGTCGGCGTCGGGGTGGGGTCCGGGGCCGGCGGGGTCGGTTCGGGGGCGGGGCGGCCCCGGCCGGAGAGGGAGACGACGGCCCCGCTCGGCTCGATGCCCACGCGGGCGCTCCAGGCTCCGACGGGCTGGGCTTCGGCGTCGACGGTGATCCGCAGGGTGACCGATTCTCCGGGGGCGAGGATGCCCGCCCTCTGGCTCGCGCGCAGCCAGGGCGCGTCGGACCAGAGCCGCCAGGCGACGGGGCTGCCGCCGGAGGCGCTGAGGGTGAGCAGGGTGGTGCCGCCGCGGGTGGCGGCGGAGACCGTGAGCCGGCCGGGGGCGCCGGGGCCGGCGGCGTCGGGGGTGGCGGGGGCGCCGCTGCTGATGACCTCGACGGAGACGTCGGGGGCGGCGCTGGCGGAGGCGAAGCCGGGTTCGCCGGTGGTGCGGGCGGTGTTGCCGGTGTTCTCGTACGCGGTGAGCGGGCGGCCCTCGGCGAGCGGGGGCGGGATCCGCGATTCGCCGGCGGAGATGCGGGTGCCGTCGCCGACGGGTTCGCCGACGGTGGGGGCGCCCCGGTAGGCGGCCCACAGGGCGATGACGGGGGCGGCGACGACGGTGGCGACGACCGTGGTGGTCACGGCCCGGGCCCGGAACCGGTCGCGGCGGGCGGCCCGGTCCTTGGGGTCCATGGGGAAGCCGGTGCGGTCGAAGCGCGGGCCGGGGCGGCCGCCGCGGCGCCGGCCGGAGCGCAGCATGGCCGCGCGGACGGCGCCGCGGGGGGCGGCGACCAGGGGGAGCGCGGCGTGCAGGCCGCCGGAGCCGGGCCAGGGTGCGCCGGCGCCGACGCGTTCGGCGACGCGGCGGCAGCGCGGGCAGTCGTCGACGTGGCGCACGAGCTCGGCGCGCAGGGTGCTGGACAGCAGGACGTCGCGGTCGCCGCCCTCGCCGGTGAGGCGGGAGACGGCGGGGCAGTGGCCGGTCTCGACGACGGCGAGGGCCGCGCGGGTGCGTTCCACCTCGCAGGCGGCGGCGGACAGCAGCTCGCGGGCGGTGTCGGGAGCGGTGCCGAGGACGGCGGCGAGTTCGGTGACGCCGAGGCGGTGGCGGACGGCGAGTTCGAGGGCCTCGCGCTGCTCGGGGGTGGTGCCGGCGGCCTCGGGCCAGGCGAGGCGGGCGAGTTCGGTGCGGCGGTAGGCGTTCACGTCGAGGGAGCCGTGCGGGCGGTGCGCCTGGGGCGCACGCTCGGCTTCTGTGTGCTCCGGCGTGCGCCGGGCGGAATGCGCCCCCTGCCGGGCGCGCCGCTGCTCGGCGAGCCGGCGCAGGCAGGCCCAGCGGGCGAGGGCGTACAGCCAGGCCCGGCGGTCGCCCTCGCCGGGACATCGGCCGGGGTGCCGGTCGGCGACGGCGAGGACGTCGCCGAGCACGTCGGTGGCGGCGTCGTGGTCGCACAGGACGGAGAGGCAGTAGGTGAACAGGCCGTCGAGGTAGGGCTCGTACCGGGAGGGCGGCGCCTCGGGGCCGGCGGCCCGGTCGCGGCGGCTCTCCGGGCCCCCTGCCCCCGGGTGCGCGGCGGCCGCGTCACCGGCCCGCGGGCCCTGCGCCCAGGGCTCCCCCGGCTCTCCCGGCTCCCCCGGCGGTGGGGGCCAGGGAGCCCCCGTGCCCGTACGGCCCGCGGGGGGATGCGGCCGTGCCGGTCCTGCCGCCGAGGGCATGCGGAC
Organism: Streptomyces katrae; assembly: GCF_002028425.1. Lineage (GTDB taxonomy): Bacteria > Actinomycetota > Actinomycetes > Streptomycetales > Streptomycetaceae > Streptomyces > Streptomyces katrae_A. The sequence goes on from NZ_CP020042.1 coordinate 3,482,453, forward strand.
GGTCGTGCTCTCCTGCGGCGTCTCGTCGCCCCCGGCGGCCCCGGTGTCCCACGGCGCCCCGAACGCACCCGAGGTCCCGGGCGCACCCGATGTCCCGGGCGCACCTGACGTCCCGGGCGCACCCGGCGTCACCGCCCTGTCCTCCGGCGCCCCTGCACGGGGCGTGCGCCTGTGCGCCGGGTGTGCGCCGGTGCGTGATGCGGGGTCTCCCTGGTCGCTGCTGTCCACCTGGCGAAGGTAGGCGGCAGGCCCGTGGCCCTCCGGAAGCCTTCACCGGTTTTAGCCCTTACGGGTGAACAGATCGCCATCGCGCTGACCGCGGCCCTGACGCCGACAGATGCCTGGGTATGCCCCGGGATGCCCCGGGATGCCTGCGGACACCCGGGGACGGCCGCGGACACCCGGCCCGCACCGCGTTGTCAGTGGCGCCGGATACCGTGGCGGCATGGCTGCCCGTACCTCTCGCTCATCCGCCAAGGACCGTCCGTCCTTCCGCTGCTCCGAGTGCGGCTGGACGACGGTGAAGTGGCTCGGCCGCTGCCCGGAGTGCCAGGCGTGGGGAACCGTCGAGGAGATGGGCGCCCCCGCCGTGCGCACCACGGCGGCCGGCCGCGTCACCGCCGCCGCCCTGCCCATCGCACAGGTCGACGGCAAGACGGCGACGGCCCGCAGCACCGGCGTGGACGAGCTGGACCGCGTCCTGGGCGGCGGCCTCGTCCCCGGCGCGGTGGTGCTCCTCGCGGGCGAGCCGGGCGTCGGCAAGTCGACGCTGCTGCTCGACGTCGCGGCGAAGGCGGCCTCCGGCGACCACCGCACCCTGTACGTCACCGGCGAGGAGTCGGCGAGCCAGGTGCGGCTGCGGGCCGACCGGATCAACGCCCTGGACGACCACCTCTACCTCGCCGCCGAGACCGACCTGTCCGCCGTCCTCGGCCACCTCGACGCGGTGCGGCCCTCGCTGTTGGTGCTGGACTCCGTACAGACCATCGCCTCCCCCGAGATCGACGGCGCGCCCGGCGGCATGGCCCAGGTCCGGGAGGTGGCGGGCGCGCTGATCCGCGCCTCGAAGGAGCGGGGCATGGCCACCCTCCTCGTCGGCCACGTCACCAAGGACGGGGCCATCGCCGGCCCCCGCCTGCTGGAGCACCTGGTGGACGTGGTGCTGAGCTTCGAGGGCGACCGGCACGCACGGCTGCGCCTGGTGCGCGGCGTGAAGAACCGGTACGGCGCGACCGACGAGGTCGGCTGCTTCGAGCTGCACGACGAGGGCATCACCGGGCTCGCCGATCCCAGCGGCCTGTTCCTGACCCGGCGCGCCGAGGCGGTGCCGGGGACGTGTCTGACCGTGGCCCTGGAGGGCAAGCGTCCGCTGGTCGCGGAGGTGCAGGCGCTGACCGTGGACTCCCAGATCCCCTCCCCGCGGCGCACCACCTCCGGCCTGGAGACCTCGCGCGTCTCGATGATGCTGGCGGTGCTGGAGCAGCGCGGCCGGATCACGGCGCTGGGCAAGCGGGACATCTACAGCGCGACGGTGGGCGGGGTGAAGCTGACGGAGCCGGCCGCCGACCTGGCGATCGCGCTGGCGCTGGCCTCCGCCGCGAGTGACGTGCCGCTGCCGAAGAACCTGGTCGCCATCGGGGAGGTCGGACTGGCCGGCGAGGTGCGGCGGGTGACGGGGGTGCAGCGGCGCCTCGCGGAGGCGCACCGGCTCGGGTTCACGCACGCGCTGGTGCCGGCGGACCCGGGGAAGGTCCCGCCGGGGATGAAGGTCACCGAGGTCGCGGACATGGGGGACGCGCTGCGGGTCCTGCCGCGCGGCCGGTCCCGTACCCCGGCCAGGGAGCGGGCCGCGGCCGCCCCGGCGGAGTGAGCCGGAGCCGCCCCGGCGGAATGAGAGGCTCCGGTGCGCGGGGCGGGTAGGCAGGTCAGCGGGGCCGTACGGGCTGCCGCCGCGGCGCTGCAGGTCGACGCCCGGCGGGCGCACAGGCGGCGCCGGTAGACTTTGTGCTGGTCCGCCCGGCCTAGGCAGGCGGCGCAACCCGCGACCGGAGGAGTGCAGTGGCAGCCAAGGACGGGGCAGCAGCATCCGGGAAGTCGGGCGCGAGCTCCAAGCACGAGGCGTTGATGCGCGCCTCCCTCACCGCGGTCGCACCTGGTCAGCCGCTGCGTGACGGTCTGGAGCGGATCGTCCGCGGCAACACGGGCGGGCTCATCGTCCTCGGCATGGACAAGACGGTCGAGGCCATGTGCACCGGCGGCTTCGTCCTGGACGTGGAGTTCACCGCGACCCGGCTGCGGGAGCTGTGCAAGCTCGACGGCGCGCTGATCCTGGACAAGGACCTGACGAAGATCCTGCGGGCCGGCGTGCAGCTGGTGCCGGACGCGTCGATCCCCACGGAGGAGACGGGCACCCGGCACCGCACGGCGGACCGGGTGTCGAAGCAGTGCGGGTTCCCGGTGGTGTCGGTGTCCCAGTCGATGCGGCTGATCGCGCTGTACGTGGACGGGGAGCGGCGGGTCCTGGAGGAGTCCGGGGCGATCCTCTCCCGTGCGAACCAGGCGCTGGCCACGCTGGAGCGGTACAAGCTGCGGCTGGACGAGGTCGCGGGCACGCTGTCGGCGCTGGAGATCGAGGACCTGGTCACGGTGCGCGACGTGACGGCGGTCGCGCAGCGGCTGGAAATGGTCCGCCGGATCGCGACCGAGATCGCCGAGTACGTGGTCGAACTGGGCACGGACGGGCGACTGCTGTCGCTCCAGCTGGACGAGCTGACGGTGGGCATCGAGCAGGAGCGGGAGCTGGTGATCCGGGACTACGTTCCGGAACCGACGGCGAAGCGTTCCCGCACGGTGGAGGAGGCGCTGCCGGCGCTGGACGCGCTGACGCATCCGGAACTGCTGGAGCTGGCGATCGTGGCGAAGGCGCTGGGGTACACCGGCTCGCCGGAGACCCTGGACTCGGCGGTCTCGCCCCGCGGTTACCGGCTGCTGGCGAAGGTGCCGCGGCTGCCGGGGGCGATCATCGAGCGGCTGGTGGAGCACTTCGGGGGGCTGCAGAAGCTGTTGGCCGCCAGCGTGGACGATCTCCAGACCGTGGACGGTGTCGGCGAGGCCCGCGCCCGGAGCGTCCGCGAGGGCCTGTCCCGCCTGGCGGAGTCCTCGATCCTCGAACGCTACGTCTGACCGCCGCGCGGGGCCGCCTCCCGGCCCCCGCAGCGGCCCCCCGCAGCGGCCCCTAGTCCTGCTTCAGGACGAAGGACGTGCGGGCCACCGGGAGGCCCGGGGTGCGGGCTTCCACCACGTAGGTGTCCGGGGCCGGGGTGCCCGCCGGAGGCGACTGGCACTGGTCGGCCGCGCTCGGCTTGCGGTCCCATTCCAGCGACTGCTTCGCCTCGCCCTGGGCGGGCAGGCGGAAGTACGCGTTGGCCGGGCCCGTCGGGCAGTCGGCCGAGGACCAGACCTGCTTGGCGCCGGTCGTCTGGAAGATCGTCACGACCGCCTGCCTCGGGCCGAGCCCGAACTTGCAGGTGCTGCCCGAGATGTTGCGGACGATCAGTTCGAGGCGCGGCTTCTCGTTGGTCTCGTACTCGTTCTTCACGCTCTTGACCTCCCACTGCACCGCGCTCGGCGCGCAGGTCGGTAGGGGGGAGTCCGCCGGGAGGGCCGCCGGGGCGCCCGCGGGGCCGCCGGAGGAGCCGGAGGCCGCACCGCCGCCCTGGCCGGGGTCCTTCGGCGTGCCGCCGTCCGAGCCGGAGGCCGAGCCGGCGCCGGCGCCCGACTCCGCGCGTCCGCCCGGGGCCTGACTGATCGCCGGGCCGGAGCCGGAGGGGCCGGGGGTGATCGTGCGGACCGGGCCGGAGCCGTCGCCGCCGCCCTTGCCGTTCGTACTCGTGCCGCCCCCGCCGGAACTGACGAACCATACGGCGAGCAGCGCCGCGAGCGCGGCGACGGACGCCAGAACAGCCCTCCGCCGCCAGTAAATGGAGGAGGGAAGCGGCCCGACCGGATTGCGCAGAGATCCCACGTACCGAACCTTACGAGAACTCGCGCCGCGATCCGTGCCCCACATGCCGCGCATACGGCGGGTTTTGCCGATGATCATCTTGGGGCCCGGGGCGGGAGCGGCGAGATCAGGCCAGGGGCTGACACGGCCTCGACCTGGGGTTGAGTACGGTCAGTCACCATGGACACCTCCGACCTCTACCGCCACATCACCGACTTCGCCCACGACACGCCCCCCTGGGTGCAGTCGGCCTTCGAGGTCTGGACCGAATACGGGCTCCTCGTATTCGGGTTGCTCTACATAGCCGCCTGGTGGCGTGCGCGCGGCCGGCGCGATCCGCGGGACGTGGCGCGCGCCGTGCTCGCACCGCTGGCCACCGCGCTGGTGTACGTCGCCTCCGAGCTGGTGAAGTCGACCATCGACGAGGAGCGGCCCTGCCGGGCGGTGGCCCGGGCGGCCGCGTCACTGGTCCCGTGTCCGCCCTACGGGGACTGGTCCTTCCCCAGCAACCACTCCGCCATCGCGGGCGCCGCGGCCGTCGCACTGGCACTGGCCGTGCCGCGCCTGGCGGTGCTGACCCTGCCGATGGCCGTGCTCATGGCCTTCTCCCGGGTGTTCGTGGGCGTGCACTACCCGCACGACGTGGGGATGGGCCTGCTGCTCGGCGCCTCGCTGGGCGCGCTGGCCGTGGCCCTGCTGACCGGGCCGATGAGCCGGGTGATCGCCGCCGTGCAGGGGAGCGGGATCAGAGCGGCCGTCTGGTTCACCGGTCCGGGCCCGGCGCGCCACCCGTAGAACGTGCCAGGATGCCTCTGACATGACTGCATCCGCCGAATCCGCCGCTTTCTCCGCTTCCGCGGCCCCCGCACCCCCGTCGCCCGCTTCCGCCCGCGCCCTGCACGAGCCGGTCATCGCGTGGTTCGACGAGCACGCCCGCGACCTGCCCTGGCGCCGCCCCGAGGCCGGCCCCTGGGGGGTCATGGTCAGCGAGTTCATGCTCCAGCAGACCCCCGTCAGCCGGGTCCTGCCGGTGTACGAGCAGTGGCTCGCCCGCTGGCCCCGGCCCGCCGACCTGGCAGCCGAGGCGCCGGGCGAGGCGGTACGGGCCTGGGGGCGCCTGGGCTACCCGCGCCGGGCGCTGCGCCTGCACGGCGCGGCCGCGGCGATAACGGAACGCCACGGCGGTGACGTGCCGCGCGACCACGCGCAGCTGCTCGCGCTGCCGGGGATCGGCGAGTACACGGCCGCGGCGGTGGCCTCCTTCGCGTACGGGCAGCGGCACGCGGTGCTCGACACCAACGTGCGCCGGGTCTTCGCCCGCACCTCCACCGGCGTGGAGTACCCGCCGAACGCCACCACCGCCGCCGAGCGGCGCCTGGCCCGGGCCCTGCTGCCCGAGGACGAGGCCACGGCGGCCCGCTGGGCGGCGGCCTCGATGGAGCTGGGCGCGCTGGTCTGCACGGCCAAGAGCCCGGACTGCGTCCGTTGCCCGGTGGCGGAGCTGTGCGCCTGGCGGCTGGCCGGGAAGCCGGCGCACGACGGGCCGCCGCGGCGCGGGCAGACGTACGCGGGCACCGACCGCCAGGTGCGCGGCCGGCTGCTGGCCGTCCTGCGCGAGGCGACGGGGCCGGTGGCGCAGGCGCAGCTCGACGCGGTGTGGGACGAGCCGGTGCAACGGGCCAGGGCGCTGGACGGACTGGTGTCGGACGGGCTGGTGGAGCCGCTCGCCCGCGGGATGTACCGCCTCCCGCAGGGCTAGGGCCTGTCGTCAAAGTCCCGCACGCCGGAATCCGCAGGCCCGCACGCCGGAATCCGCAGGCCGGACGGGCCCTCCCCGGCACCCCGCGAAGTTGACCGGGACATTCCGCTTCGTGCCGGGAAACCGCAGTTCACGGGCACTGTTACACAACCTACGGGTGTCCGTGCGCCCACCGCAGGCTGACCCGCACAGTGCCGTGACAACCCGTCCGTACCTTCGGATCCGTAAGGCGGCGGTGACGCAGCGGGTGACGGGGACGGCAGCGGAGGCGGTCTGGATGGCGCACGGAGATGTACTCGAGTTCGAGGAGTACGTACGCACCCGGCAGGACGCCCTGCTGCGCAGCGCCCGGCGCCTGGTCCCGGACCCCACCGACGCGCAGGACCTCCTGCAGACCGCCCTCGTGCGCACCTACGGCCGCTGGGAGGGCATCGCCGACAAGTCCCTGGCCGACGCCTACCTGCGGCGCGTCATGATCAACACGCGGACCGAGTGGTGGCGGGCCCGCAAGCTCGACGAGGTCCCCACCGAGCAGCTCCCGGACGCCTCCGTCGAGGACGGCTCCGACCAGCGCGCCGACCGGGCCCTGCTCATGGACATCCTCAAGGTCCTCGCGCCCAAGCAGCGCAGTGTCGTGGTGCTGCGACACTGGGAGCAGATGAGCACCGAGGAGACGGCCGCGGCGCTCGGAATGTCGGCGGGAACCGTGAAGAGCACCTTGCACCGCGCGCTGGCCCGGCTCCGCCAGGAGCTGGAGAGCCGGGACCTGGACATGCGTGCGCTCGAACGCGGTGACCACACCACGCGGTACGAGAGGCGGGAGCGGTGCGCGGCCTGAACGGCCCGAGCCTGAGCGGCAGAAACTCGCTGGTACTGACGTCGGCGGGGACGGTCGTCCTCGTCGGCACAGTGCTGTTCGCGGCCGGCTGTTCCGCCGGCGGCACCGGCCTGCGCGACGGCGGCCCCGCCCGTACGGACTCGGTGTCCCGCAACAACCAGCCCACCGCCGCGCCGAGCGGCCCGGTGGCCCTGGGCCACACCCCCGCCGCGGGGACGGGCAACCCCCTCAAGAAGGTCGACCCGGTGGCCCTGCTGAAGGCGGACCCCAAGGTCAGCGCCGAGATCAAGCGGGACCTCAAGCCCTGCACGGGCAAGGAGTACCCGGTCGACGTCAGCTACGGGAAGGTGACCGGGAACAGCGTGGCCGACATCGTCGTCAACGTCCTGTCCTGCGCCGACGCCCTGGGCCGGGGCTCCTACGTGTACCGGTCGGACGGCGGGAAGTACGAGAATGTCTTCGCCGACGAGCAGCCGCCCGTCTACGCCGAGATCGACCGGGGCGACCTGGTGGTCAGCAAGCCGGTCTACGGCAAGAGCGACGCCCTCTCCTACCCCTCCGGCGAGGACGTGATCACGTACCGCTGGAACGGGGAGAATTTCGCCGAGCAGGACCGCGTCCACTCGGAGTTCAGCAACGTCGGTGACGGCGGGGCCCAGCCGGCCCCCGCCGTCACCCCCCCGAAGAACTGACCGCACAAGCACACGCACAAGACCGGAGTGAGGCTGGGCATGGCCGAGACCCACGTGCTGTTCGTGGAGGACGACGACGTCATCCGCGAGGCCACGACCCTGGCGCTGGAGCGCGACGGGTTCATGGTCACCGCCATGCCCGACGGCCTGTCCGGACTGGAGTCCTTCCGGGCGAACCGGCCCGACATCGCCCTGCTGGACGTCATGGTGCCCGGCATGGACGGCGTGAGCCTGTGCCGGCGCATCCGTGACGAGTCCACCGTCCCGGTGATCATGCTCTCGGCGCGCGCCGACTCCATCGACGTGGTCCTGGGCCTGGAGGCGGGCGCGGACGACTACGTCACCAAGCCCTTCGACGGCTCGGTCCTCGTCGCCCGGATCCGCGCGGTCCTGCGCCGCTTCGGACACGCGGGCGGCGCGCAGAACGGCGGCAACGGGCCGGGGGACGACGACGGCGCCGACGAGCGCGGGGTGCTGTCCTTCGGCGACCTGGAGGTCGACACCGAGGGCATGGAGGTCCGCCGGGCGGGCGCCCCCGTCGCCCTGACCCCCACCGAGATGCGGCTGCTGCTGGAGTTCTCCTCCGCTCCCGGCACCGTCCTGTCCCGCGACCGGCTCCTGGAGCGGGTCTGGGACTACGACTGGGGCGGCGACACCCGCGTCGTGGACGTCCACGTCCAGCGGCTGCGCACCAAGATCGGGCAGGACCGGATCGAGACGGTCCGCGGCTTCGGATACAAGCTCAAGGCATGAGAACCACAGCATGAGGCGTTTCACCCTGCGCACGGGGATCCGCTGGAAGATCACGCTCGCCATCGCCGCCGTCGGCGCCCTCACCGCGCTCGCCCTGAGCCTGGTGGTGCACAGCGCCGCCCGCGTGTCGATGCTGGAGAGCGCCCGCGACTCCGAGCTGGAACGGGTGCAGTACATCGCCCGCACCCCCGACGCCGGCCGCAAGCCCATCTGGGGCGCCAAGCTCAACGACCCCGACCTCCCCGCCCAACTGCGCGAGAAGGCCCGCTCGGGGCGGCGCGGCACCTACATCCAGGAGGCCCCCAAGCGGGCCCCCGAGGTGTGGGCGGCCGTACCCCTCGGCAACGGGCAGGTGCTCTCCATGCACCACGAGTTCCGCGAGAGCGCCAACATGGTGCGCGACCTGGACCGGGCCCTCGTCATCGGCTCCCTCGCCGTCGTGATCGGCGGCTCGGCCCTCGGCGTGCTCATCGGCGGGCAGATCTCCAGCCGGCTGCGCAAGGCCGCGGCCGCCGCCCAGCGGGTGGCGCACGGCGACCCCGAGGTCCGCGTGCGGGACGCGGTGGGCGGCGTCGTGCGCGACGAGACGGACGACCTCGCCCGGGCGGTGGACGCCATGGCCGACGCCCTCCAGCAGCGGCTGGAGGCCGAGCGGCGGGTCACCGCCGACATCGCGCACGAACTGCGCACCCCGGTGACGGGGCTGCTCACCGCCGCGGAGCTGCTGCCGCCGGGGAGGCCGACGGAGCTGGTGCGCGACCGGGCGCAGGCGATGCGGGCCCTGGTCGAGGACGTCCTGGAGGTGGCCCGGCTGGACGGCGCGTCCGAGCGTGCCGAGCTGCAGGAGGTGGCGCTGGGCGAGTTCGTCAACCGCCGGGTGACGGCGCTGATGCCGGAGGCCTCGGTACGGGTGGTCGCGGACGAGATCGTCAGCACCGACCCGCGCCGCCTGGAGCGGATCCTCGGCAACCTGCTGGCCAACGCCGCGCGGTACGGGCAGGCGCCGATCCAGGTCGACGTCGAGGGCCGCGTCGTCCGCGTCCGGGACCACGGGCCGGGCTTCCCCGAGGCCCTGCTGCGCGAGGGCCCGAGCCGGTTCCGCACCGGTTCGACGGACCGGGCGGGGGTCGGGCACGGGCTCGGCCTGACCATCGCCGAGGGGCAGGCCCGCGTCCTGGGCGCCCGCCTCACCTTCCGCAACGTCGCGGCCCCGGGCGGCGCGGACACCGAGGGGGCGGCGGCCGGGGCGGTGGCGGTCCTGTGGCTCCCGGAACACGCCCCGACGACGACGGGCAGCTTCCCGATCGTCCAGCTCCCGGGCTGACCCCCGGCAGTGTCGGTCCGGGGGCTTCCGGGTTCGCGGTGATGTTCTAGCATCCGTGCCATGACTGACGGTACGGATCGCCCTGACAGCCCCCAGCCCGGCCCCGCCTCCGGCGGGTACGGCTATCCCCAGCCCGGGCCGTCCAACCCCTACCAGCCGGAGCCCGTGCCGGGGCAGCCGGGGCAGGGCTTCGGGCCGCCGCCCACCGCCGGGGAAACGTTCCCGCCCCCGATACCGGAGACCTTCGCCGCCGGCCCCACCCCGGACTGGCAGGCGATGGCCGACGCCTCCGAGTCGCAGCGCAAGAAGCGCCGGATGCTCACCATCGGCGGCGGGGTGCTCGCCGTGCTGCTGGTGGCGGGGGGCGCGACGTTCTTCGTACTGCAGGGCGGTGACAAGCCGGACAAGCCGGCGGCCTCCTCCTCGGGCTCCCCCACCCCCTCGGGCGGGGCGAAGTCCCCGACCCACAACCCCGACGACGACTACCCGACCCTCCCCGGCGAGCCGAACGTCCTGCGCGACTACAACGGCAAGACGGGCATCGCCCTGGGCCCGGGCGCCTCGCTGGGCGAACTGTCCATGCGCACCGAGGTCCGCTTCAAGGGCGCGCCGGACTCGTACGCGCAGGGCGCCGAGGCGGCCGTGGACGTCACGAAGAGCTTCAGCGTCTCCACCCGCGTCTACAACACCACCGAGGGCGGCTCACACATGGCGATCAGCCAGGGCGACGGGGACTCGTACTCGTTCGAGCTGGGCTTCGAGGTGGTGAACGGCAAGAAGGCCTGGGTGTTCCGGGTGCAGACCGGCGACAAGGGCCAGGCGGCCACGGCCCAGCAGGTCGTCGTGGACAACGTGGACACCACGAAGAAGTGGGCGCTGCTGACGGGGACCTACGACGCGGAGAAGAAGACCATCGCGCTGTGGGTGGACGACAAGCAGGCCGGCCAGGCGCAGGTCTCCGGCATCTGGGCCGGCCCCGGCCCGCTCCAGCTGGGCCGGGCCCGCCACCACGGGATCTGGAGCGCGTCGTGGGAGGGGGCCCTCGACCACATCCGGGTCTT